>JAOAUZ010000001.1 GCA_025464625.1 Rickettsiales bacterium
GATCACTAAGACCTGGTTTCCCACCTGCTCGACTTGTTGGTCTCGCAGTTAAGCTCCCTTATGCCTTTACACTCTACGGCTGGTTTCCAATCAGCCTGAGGGAACCATCGCGCACCTCCGTTACTCTTTAGGAGGCGACCGCCCCAGTCAAACTGCCTACCATGCATGGTCCCCAATCCAGATAATGGATCTAGGTTAGACATCACAAAACATTAGGGTGGTATTTCAAGGATGACTCCACTCGATCTGGCGACCAAGATTCAACGTCTCCCACCTATCCTACACAAATATTTCATAATGCCAGTGCAAAGCTACAGTAAAGGTGCACGGGGTCTTTCCGTCTAACCGCGGGAACTCCGCATCTTCACGGAGAATTCAATTTCACTGAGTCGATGCTGGAGACACCGGAGAAGTCGTTACGCCATTCGTGCGGGTCGGAACTTACCCGACAAGGAATTTCGCTACCTTAGGACCGTTATAGTTACGGCCGCCGTTTACTGGGGCTTCAATTCAATGCTTGCACATCTCCTTTTAACCTTCCAGCACCGGGCAGGCGTCAGACCGTATACATCCGCTTATCGCGTTTGCACAGCCCTGTGTTTTTAATAAACAGTCGCTACTCCCTAGTTTGTGCCCCCCATATAAACTTACGTTCACATGGGGCTCTCTTATCCCGAAGTTACGAGAGCAAGTTGCCTAGTTCCTTCAGCATCGTTCTCTCAAGCGCCTTGGTATACTCTACCTGACCACCTGTGTCGGTTTCGGGTACGGTCTATAGTGCTGGAGCTATTTCCTGGAACCCTTTGCCCCGCCCGAGAAATCCAATAATCTCGAACAAAACGCAGAATCCGTCACTACCAGCAGGCCCACGAATATTAACGTGGTTCCCATCGACTACGCTTTTCAGCCTCGTCTTAGGGGCCGGCTAACCCTGCTCAGATTAACTTGACGCAGGAACCCTTGGTCATTCGGCGACAGTGTTTCTCACACTGTTGGTCGTTACTCATGTCAGCATTCTCACTTCCGATACCTCCACAATTCCTTGTCGGACTTGCTTCACAGGCTTACGGAACGCTCCGCTACCACTTAAAAATAAATTTAAGTCCGTGTCTTCGGCATGTAGTTTGATCCCCGTTACATTTTAGGCGCAGAATAGCTATTAGACCAGTGAGCTGTTACGCTTTCTTTAAAGGATGGCTGCTTCTAAGCCAACCTCCTGGCTGTTATGGCCGTTCCACATCCTTTCCAACTTAACTACAATTTTGGGGCCTTAGACGACGGTCTGGGTTGTTTCCCTCTCGACAATGAACGTTAGCATCCACTGTCTGACTGCCGTATATTACTCTCGGGTATTCGGAGTTTGGTTAGGTTTGGTAGGTCTTTGGGACCCCCTAGCCCATCCAGTGCTCTACCCCCCGAGGTATTCGTACGACGCTATACCTAAATATATTTCGCGGAGAACCAGCTATTTCCCAGTTTGATTGGCCTTTCACCCCTAACCACAGTTCATCACCGACCTTTTCAACGGGCGTGTGTTCGATCCTCCAGTAGGTGTTACCCCACCTTCAATCTGACCATGGCTAGATCACTAGGTTTCGGGTCTAATACATGAAACTAAATCGCCCTATTAAGACTTGCTTTCGCTGCGCCTACACCTATCGGCTTAAGCTTGCTTCATACATTAAGTCGCTGACCCATTATACAAGAGGTACACAGTCACTCTTACGAGCTCCTATTGCTTGTATGCATCCGGTTTCAGGTCTATTTCACTCCCCTTGCCGGGGTTCTTTTAACCTTTCCCTCACGGTACTAGTTCACTATCGGTTGGTAAGGAGTACTTAGGCTTGGAGCGTGGTCGCCCCATATTCAGACAGGATTTCACGTGTCCCGCCCTACTCGAGGATCATAAAACTTTTTACCTATACGGGACTATCACCCACTATGGTTACCTTTTCCAAAGCATTCTAGTTTTTATTTTATGACCACTGGCCTGATCCCCGTTCGCTCGTCACTACTAAGGGAGTCTCTGTGATTTCCTTTCCTCTCGGTACTTAGATATTTCAGTTCCCGAGGTTTGCTTCTACAACCTATGAATTCAGTTGCAAATACCGCATACGCGGTGGGTCTCCCCATTCAGAAATCGTCGGATCAAAGCTTCTTCGCAGCTCCCCGACGCTTATCGCAGCGTAGCACGTCTTTCATCGCCTCTTACCACCAAGGCATCCACCAGATGCACTTATCATATTTATTTAACATACTAATTAATTATACTAATTATTGCTAATCAGTTACTTGAGTTTAGTTTGAACGATGTCTGAATTATGAACGTACAGAGCTAAAAAGCCTTCTAGCATTTCTCATTTTTATTTCTACTTCGTCAGCCTGCAACTCATGTATTATTCATACACTTCGTTTTGGCTTTCTCGTATAAATTAAAAAGCAGAAACGCTATAAACTAATAATAGTCTATATTTTCAACAATCCAATATTACATCAACTCATCAAATTGACACTAATCAGGTAGAATTGGCCCATATGTATTGCTACATGTGCGTGCCTTTTCCCGCGACCCTGACAAGTGTATATGATGTCAGAAAAACCTATTCACAATATCAATCCGCATAAAGATTTTTGGATTACTCCGCTGAATCTTTAAATCCACTTCAACTCGTGAAGGGAGGGAATGTATAGCCACCCATTTCGAACCTGTCAACAGCGATAGTGCATTTTTTTTTATTTTTTTTACATGCACAAAAAAACCAGATTTTGTGCGAGTTTTGCGTGTATTGATTTTCAATAACGGTGGATATGTTGTCGTTTGTTGAGTAATTTGTTTTGATAATTGTGAGGTAAATTTTGTGGCTAGTTTGGTTTGTAACAAAAACTATCACATAAATTGAATGGATAGTTGTTGAGCAATATGGACATATATTTAGTGATAAATTTGCGATGAAGTAATCCGAATGCAATATTCAAAATTGCATTTTATTCTATAAAATCAACATTAATTTAAATAAAATGAAAATAATTACATATTTTTATTGATTATATTAAAAATATATGTATAAATATTAAGAATACGAGGAGCAAAATATGATAAACTGCCCAGTCTGCCAATACAAATTAACTCTTGCCCGTCTTAAATGTAACGGCTGCGGGGTTGCTCTGGAAGGTAATTTCAATTTGCCTAGGCTTGCACGTTTATCTCCAGAATATATCACTCTTGCTGAACAGATGATTCTGTGTGGCGGAAATTTAAAGGATTTGGCAACTGAAGTTGGGGTGAGCTACCCAACTCTGCGTCGTCGCGTTGATGACTTAATTGAAAATTTGAAATCCATAAAAGATGCTGATGATAAGGTTATCTCATCGATTTTGGAAGGAATTGAAAAGGGGACTATATCTGCCGAAGAAGGTGTTCGTAAAATAAAGGAGGTGAAAAGTGAAATTTGATGAAAAAATAAGTGTAATGCTAGCTAACGGTAAAATATCGGCAGAACAGGCCGAAACGTTAAAGCGTAGCTTAATGGGAGCTGGTTCTTCTGTAGCGGAAAATCTTAATCAGCATCGTTCAATATCTTATGGAGCTTTGTGCAGTGTGGCACTGATTACTGTAATCGGGTTTGCTCTATACACATCGGTTGGCGGGCATAGCGGTGCTAACCTGCCACAAGAAATACAAAATGTTGCAGAAACTTTTAATCAGCTAGGAAAGGTCGGAGAAATGAATAAATCATCATCTACAATTATGGGTACTATATTACTTGGGTTACCAGTTCTTTTATCGCTAATCTGGTTTGCACTTGGTTATAACAGCCTTGTTTCTAAAGAGGAAGATATTCTAGTTGCGTGGTCACAGGTGGAATCTAATTATCAGCGACGCACGGATCTTGTTCCTAATCTTATACATGTTGTCCAGAATTTTACTGAACATGAAGGAAAAACTTTAACTGATATTGCAAAGCTTCGTTCGCGAGTTGAACAGATTGATGCTGAAAAAAACAAGGTTAAAGAGATTTCTGCAGGTTCTGTAACCAAATTAGGGGATGAAGCATATATGGAAAATCTGGCAAAAGCGCAGTCTGGTCTTGGTGAACAACTGAAAGGGCTTATGGTTTCGGTAGAGGCGTATCCAGTTTTACGTTCATCTGACCAATATATGGCGCTGCAAGCAGAGCTAGAGGGTACAGAAAATCGTATTAATGTTGCGCGCATGGCATTTAACGAAAAGGTTGGGGAATTTAATTCTGCAATTCGTAAATTACCCGGTAATTTGATGGCTGGTGCAGGTAATTTTCAGCGCAAGGCTTATTTCAAGTCTGATGAAGGTGCAAATAAAGGTATAAAGGCAAATTTATCTGCACCAAAAACAGCGGAGTAAGACTCAATGCGTAAATTGATTATTGGTTCTTCTGTTTTAGCAATTATAGCTGGAACATCGCTATATCTTATGCGAATGGGTGAGGGGGTGTCGTGTTATAATGAACTGGTGTGTGATGCAGAAAAGTTATTTACAGAGGAGCAAAGCAAACAACTAGAAGAATATCACAAGGCTCTATTAGAAAGATATGATATTGATCTTCATGTAGTGACAGGGCAGGCATCTCCAGAGCAAGCAGTGGCTATCTTCAAAGCAGGAAATGTTGGAGAGAATAGTAAAACCAGAAAAGGTATGTTGCTGCTTGTTGATTCAAAAAATGATAATGTTCGGCTGGAAATTTCAGCTGGGCTTGATGCGGTTTATACAGATGGATTTGTTGCTTATATTGAGCAGCGACAAATGGTTCCATTTTTTCAAGCTAATCAGGTGGCAAATGGCATATTAGCTACAACAGAAATGCTGGTGACGCGCGCGCAGGAAGCAATAGCGGGAAAAGCTTTTGTACCACCAGAGCAGTTGCCACAGAATTTAGCGATTGGTGCTGGCGCGCAGACAAAAGCCTCAATTGGCACAGGTTATCAAGCTCCGCAAAGCTCTAAAACTACTGTTAAAACATCGGAAGAAATGAAACCTGAAGAAGTTGTCGCGCTCTATCATAAAACTTTGGCAGATGGAAATACAGCGTATGATTTACCAATTTACAGTATGGCTACACAACAGCTTCGACAAAAATGGGTGGTAACTCCTGCACAGATGAAGAATGAGCTAACTGCCTATCAGAAATGTGATTTGGATAAAGTAGTTATTTTAAGAGAGCGCAATTTGGCTGTTGTTCGTTACAAGATTGAGCAGCGCAAATGCGCCCCATATTTTTTGGTTATGGAAGGGCAGCAGTGGCGCATTGATTTTGTAACTATGATGAATAATGTGCGTTTCAATGTTGATAATGATTGGCATATAGATATGCGTAAACCTTTGCCTTATGCCGATGCTTTCCTTGATTGGAGCTTTAATAAGGATGGTTATCCTTTTCCTCATGTGAAAATGCGTTGGGGGATTACTGTTGAAACAAACTATCGAAATAATGTAACTTTTATAAAAAAAATACATCCTGATACACCAGCTAAAAACATGACTTTACAAGAGAATGATATAATTCTGAGCTGGGATGGAATACAAAATGCCAATCATGAGCAAGTCAGAAATAGCATGGATTCTGTTGAGGCTGGCAAACATATGAAAGTTCAGGTTTTACGCGGTGGACAGCAACTGATACTAGACATAACAGCACCGCCAAAGATTTGATGATAACTTTCTTCTTGCGGTAAGGCAGGGCAATACTTTAGAAGGTAGTCCATAATTAATCTATAGTTTGAGAGTGCTTCTTGTCTAAAAAACTTTATATAAAAACTTACGGCTGTCAGATGAATGTTTATGACACGGTGCGGATGCACGATGTTATGGCACCACTTGGCTATACTGCCAGTGACAGCTATGAAGATGCCGATATGGTTATCCTAAATACCTGCCATATCCGTGAAAAAGCTGATGAAAAGGTTTATTCCGATTTAGGGCGGATTCGCAAAGAAAAAGACAAGAAAAATGCTGGCGGTGAAAAAATGCTGGTTGCTGTTGGTGGTTGCGTGGGGCAGGCGGAGGGTGCGGAAATCATCAAGCGCGCGCCTTATGTGGACATGGTGTTCGGCTCGCATAGCTATTACCAACTTCCTGAAATGGTGACGCGGGCGATTCGTGATAATGGTGGGGTGGTAGAGCTGGATTTCCCACAAGTGCAGAAGTTTGATTTGCTGCCTGAAGTTACTTCGTCACAGGGAGTTTCAGCGTTCTTGTCGGTGCAGGAAGGGTGCGATAAATTCTGTAGTTTTTGCGTTGTGCCATATACTCGTGGTGCAGAATATTCTCGTCCTTTTGCTTCTGTTGTTGAAGAAGCGCGTAAGCTGGTTGATTGCGGAACAAAAGAGATAACTCTGCTCGGTCAAAATGTGAACGCCTATCATGGAGTAGTGGAGGGGGGCAAAACCGCTTCCCTTGCTGATTTGATTGATGCTTTGGCACAGCTAAATGGCTTGGAGCGCATTCGTTACATTACTTCTCATCCGCGCGATATGTCGGATGATTTGATTGCGATTCACGGCAGTGAGAAAAAGCTGATGCCATATTTGCATCTTCCTGTGCAATCTGGAAGTGATGAAATTCTGAAGAAAATGAATCGTAAGCACAAAGCAGAATTATATTTTGATATTATTGACAGGTTGCGCAAAGCCCGTCCTGATATTGCTCTGTCATCAGATTTTATTGTTGGTTTTCCTAGCGAAACAGACGAAAATTTTGAAGATACTATGAGTTTGATCCGTAAAGTTGGCTATGCTTCAGTTTACAGTTTCAAATATAGCCCACGCCCTGGTACGCCAGCAGCAGTGGATGAAAATCAAGTTCCAGAGCTGGTAAAACAAGAGCGTCTGGCAAGGCTGCAAGCTCTGGTGCATGAGCAGCAAACAGCATTTAATCAGGCATCTGTTGGCAAAACTATGAAAGTCTTATTTGATAGAGATGGCAAATTTGACGGTCAGTTACTCGGCAAGAGCGAATATATGCAGTCGGTTTATGTCAAGGAAGCAGAAGGCTTACGAGGTGCAATCGCTGACGTTAAAATTACTGGCGGATTTCTAAATAGTGTTACGGGTGAGGTGGTTAGTTAGTTCCCTTTACTTTGTAGCACGCCTGTGCTACAATAGCCTCATAATATGGAGGTTATGTATATGTTGCAAAATCACGATAGTGCGAAAACGGATTATGTGCGGGCGCGGATGTCACCTGATGTGAAGGAGGCGGCGGAAGCTGTTTTTAGCAAATTAGGATTAGGTCACACAGAAGCTATCAGGCTTTTTTACCAGCAGGTTGTTCTTAATCAGGGGCTACCCTTTGGTGTTAAAATTCCTAATGCAGAAACTGTGCGCGCTATGAAGCAGGTAAAGAGCAGGAAGGGACTTACGCGTTATAAGGATGAGAAGCAATTATTTGATAAGTTTCGCTGATGAGAAGGCTTGATACCTCTAATAAATTTGAAAAAGATTTATCACGTTTGAAAAGACGGGGCAAAAATCTTGGTAAGTTAGAAGTTATTGTTAGAAAATTACGCCTTGATGAATCTCTTGATACTCGTTGCCGTCCACATATTTTATCTGGTGATTGGGAGGGTTTTTGGGAGTTGCATATAGAGCCAGATTGGTTGCTGATTTATGAAATTTATGATGATATGATTTACCTAGTAAGAACTGGTACTCATTCAGATTTATTCTAACCAAAAGAAAGGCAGAAAATGAAAGACAGACGCGCGAAGGTTGGTGAATCGGTTAGTATTGCTTTTCAGGATAATTCATTGTTGCCCATGCTTTTTGGTGATGAGGATGTTCACCTCACCAAGCTCGAGAAAAAATTTAATGTGCAGGCGACAACGCGTGGGAACATGCTCTCTATTGCTGGCGAGAAAGCTGACGTTGATTCTTGTCGCGCGGTGGTTGAATCTCTTTATGCTGATTTAAAAAATGGTGCGGAGATTGGCTCTAAGGAAGTTGATGCGGCAATCCGCATGACGGCATCAAATTCTGAACAACGTGCAGATAATAGAAGCTCGTTTGCCTCGCAGGATCTCATCGTAAAGACGATGAAAAAAAGCGTGAAGCCATATTCACCAGCGCAGGCAAAATACATAGAAGCTCTCAGCAAAAATGACGTGGTGTTTACGCTGGGGCCAGCGGGAACTGGTAAGACCTATATCGCTGTTGCTATGGCGGTTGCCATGTTTACTTCAGGCAAGGTGGAAAAAATTATTTTATCACGACCAGCGGTGGAAGCAGGCGAAAAATTGGGATTTTTACCAGGGGATTTGAAGGAGAAAATTGATCCTTATCTGCGCCCGCTTTATGACGCGCTGCATGACATGATTCCTGCTGAAAAACTTACGCGCCACATGGAAGTTGGTGATATTGAGGTTGCGCCATTGGCATTTATGCGCGGTCGTACCCTTGCCAACGCTTTTGTTATTCTTGATGAAGCGCAAAATACCACGCCCACGCAAATGAAAATGTTCCTCACCCGTCTTGGTGAAAATTCGCGCATGGTTATCACTGGTGACTTAACGCAGACTGATTTACCGAAAGATGTTAAATCAGGTTTGGGTGATGTAATCCGCAAAGTAGAAAGCATTGATGGAATAGGCGTTGTTCGTTTTACTGATTCTGATGTGGTGCGCCATCCGCTTGCTGCCAAAATCGTCAAAGCCTATGACGAATGGGATAAAAAAAAGAAAAATAATCTGCCACTCGATTAGTAATGAAAAATAAACTCGATATTTCATTCCACGTTCAAAATCCATTATGGAAAACACGATTCAGACCATATACTAAAATGGTACGGATGGTTCTGGAAGAGGCTTTTTTTGAAATTAAAAAAGAACTGGATACCGACTTTCGTCGGTATGACAAAAAGGCGGTTTTTGAAATTGCGATTGTTCTTGCCGATGATGAGTTTGTAAAAGATTTGAACAGTCAGTATCGTGGGAAGAATAAGCCTACCAATGTTCTATCATTTCCTGCATCACCAATGACCCCTGAATTAGGCGATATAGTGCTGGCGATAGAAACTATTGAAAAAGAGGCGAGGGAACAGAAAAAAACTTTCCGAAATCACGCTACACACCTGCTTGTACATGGTTTTTTACATCTTCTTGGATATGACCATATGGAGGAAAAACAGGCGGATATTATGGAGAAAATGGAAATAAAAATCCTTGAAAAACTTGGTATTACGAATCCGTACTTGTAATTTTATAAGTAATTGTGTAGAAGAATACGATACTATATGAAACCAAAGACGCATAATTTGAATAACTTATCTATGGACGATCCCAAGCCCAGCCCTGCCAGTGTTGCTACATTGGTGGCAGATAATAAAAAATCTGACATAAAATCTGATTCTTCCCCGCAACGTGTTTCGTTGTTGAGTGCGGTGCGCAGTTGGGTGAAGCACGCGATGGGCATCAAACATGATGCTTCACTGAAAGAAACAATCGAAGAAATTATCGAAGAACATGATGGCGAAGCTGATGACAAGCTCGAGCCTGAAGAGCGCGTTATGCTGCATAATGTGCTTAGTTTTGGTGATACGAAAGTGAGTGATATTATGGTGCCGCGCACTGATATTGCAGCAGTTCCTGTAGATATTACGCTTACGGAATTAAAAAAACACATCCTTGAACAACAGCACACGCGTGTTCCTGTGTATGATGATACACTTGATAAGGTGCTGGGTTTTATTCATGTTAAAGATTTGATGCCGATGCTGGGCGGAGAAAAGAGCTTCGATTTGCGGCAGGTGATACGCGATATATTATTTGTTCCACCGTCAATGCGTATTATGGATTTGCTGGTAAAGATGCGCCACGCTGGCAGCCATATGGCGATTGTGGTTGATGAATATGGTGGCACGGACGGCTTGGTGACCATGGAAAATCTGTTTGAAGAAATCGTTGGCGATATTCAGGATGAGCATGATGAGGATGAAGAGCAGGAAGATAAAATCGTTCGTGTGAGTGAAAATGTTTTTGAAGTTAATGCCCGTATCCGTATTGAAAAACTAGAAAAAGAACTCGGACTTAATCTGGTAACAGAAGAAAAAGAAGACGAGTTTGATACGTTGGGCGGACTAATTTTCTTCCAGCTTGGGCGCGTTCCAGTAAAAGGTGAAATTGTACAACATGTGTCAGGTTTGCGTTTTGAAGTTATTGAAGCAGACCCGCGCCGTATCAAAAAAGTGCGGATTGTTGTTTCCAGCACGACATGATTAGCAACATAGCGATAGTTAAGGGTTGGCGACGCAACTTGCTCGCTTTTGTTTTGGGAATTTGTGCCACACTCACGCTTGCGCCTTTTTTTATTTTTCCTCTGATTATTCCAGCTTATGCAGGCCTATTTATTCTGGTGGAAAATTCAGGATCACGCAAACGTGCTTTTGCTGATGGTTGGTGGTGGGGCTGGGGATTTTACATTAGCGGATTATACTGGTTTTGCATTGCACTGCTTACTGATGCAGAAAAATTTGCGTGGGCAATTCCATTTGCCCTTTTTGGTTTGAATGCAGTCATTGCACTATATCCTGCTCTTGCGTGTTTGCTGTTTTATTTGTTTTGCGGTCAGAAAAAAGCTGTCATCCCGAGCGAAGCCGAGGGATCTTTGCATAAGAATAATGACAAGATCCTTCGACTTCGCTTACGCTTCGCTCAGGATGACAAATATCATTGCCTAGCTTTTTCTTCTATCTGGCTGATAGTTGAATATGCACGCGGGCATTTATTCTCTGGTTTTCCATGGAATCTTGCTGGTTATGCTTTTGGTTTTAGTAATATATCACTGCAGCTGGCATCGGTGCTTGGTGCTTATGGATTAACTTTTTTTACCGTATTATTAGGCTCTTCATTTGCACGAATAAACACAAAGCGCAGTTTTGTTTTTGGTGTTTGGGGATTGTTTGCAGCTTCATTAATTTGGGGTGGTTGGCGATTAAATAATGCTAGTGAGGAAGAGGCAAGTGGTGCGGTTCTGCGTTTGGTGCAGGCCAACATTTTGCAACCGCATAAATGGGATCCCAAATTGCAGCATAAAAATTTGGAAGAATATATAACGCTAACACAAAGCGCGGGAATAGAAAAAGTTACCCATATTATCTGGCCAGAAACGGCAACACCATACGCGCTGATGTCTGGCACACCGCTTTCACAGCATTTATCTGAGGCATTGCCGAATGGTGTAACGCTTATCACTGGCGCACTCAGGACGGAAGGGCAGGGGGATTATTTCCAATTTTATAATAGTATTATGGCACTTGATAATGATGGAAAAATTATTGGTAATTATGACAAGCACGCGCTGGTGCCGTTTGGGGAATTTCTACCACTGCGTTTTCTTATTCCAAAATCTCTTGCGCTTCCCGTTGGCGATAAAGATTTTTCCACAGGTGTGGGAGCGCAAACTTTGAACTGGAAAGGACTTCCTCCAGTTAGCCCACTTATCTGTTACGAGGGAATTTTTCCTGAATTTGCGGTTGATAAAAATAATCGCCCAGAGTGGTTGCTCAATGTAACTAACGATGCATGGTTTGGGATGAGCAGTGGTCCATATCAACATTTTGAAATGGCAAGGATGAGAGCCGTTGAACAAGGATTGCCATTGGTGCGGGTTGCAAATACTGGAATTACAGCCTATATAGATGAGTATGGGCGCATAAAACAGGAGCTTGCTCTTGGGGTGAAAGGTGTGCTGGATATTCCTTTGAATAAATCGCAGATTACCAGCACAACTTATACGCGATACGGTTGGTGGATAATTTTAATAGCCATGTGCTTTAGTATTATTTTAGCGTTATACCACCAAAGATTGCTTCGGAATTAATTGTTTTTGCTTGCAAAAGCTAATTTTTATGCGAAAAGAGTTCGTCTTAAACTAAAACAAACTATTATGAAAACTATATGACAAAACATGATATTGACGGATATGTGGGCAAGCGTTTGAAACAAAGACGTACCATAATGGGACTAAGTCAGGAGGCTGTAGCTAAAGCTGTTGGGATAACTTTTCAGCAGGTGCAGAAATATGAAAAGGGCAGTAATGCTATGAATGCTAGCCGCTTGTTTGAATTTTCTCGCTTCATGAATGTCCCTGTTGCCTACTTTTTTGAAGATATTGAACAGAGCTCCTCGCCTCATAAAATGTCTTCTGGTTTTGCTGAAGCTCCAGCATTGGAGTTTAATAATGATAATATGGCATCTGATCGTGAATCTCTGGAAATGATGAAATCATTTAAGCGCATCAAAAATCCAGTTGTTCGCAAGAGGATTGCTGATTTACTGCGTGCTATTTCCGATAATAAAACATTTTTGGATTAGTAGATATTTAACTAAAAAATGCTTACAGCATTTACGCTGCCTACGGCGCGGAAAATCGCGCTTTCGGCTTGCGATTTTCATAGCTGATTAAATAATTGCACACTTAATCAGCTATACAAATTTATCACGCTTGACTTATTATTTTTCGGTATTAGCCTAGTGTGCAGTTTATAGGTGGGGATTTGGGTTGCTTGACAACCACCTTTATAAAAAATGGACTAAGCTATCGGTTGTGTTTTTAGCACAATAGATATTTCTCAAATCCCCAGACAGATGATAGGATAATTAGATGATAAGATGATAAGGAATAGCCTTAATCATCCAGTAATCTCGTCATCCTATAATCTAGTTATCTAATCATCTTTTTTACGGGGGTATTATGTCCAGTCAGTTTGCTAATCGTAGCAGTTATGTATTCACTAGCGAATCAGTGGCGGAAGGTCATCCTGATAAAGTTTGCGATCAGATTTCTGATGCAGTGGTTGATGCCATGCTTACTATCAACCCAGAAGCACGGGTGGCGTGCGAAACTCTGGCAACCACCAATACCATAGTAATTGCTGGGGAAACTCGTGGTGCGGATTTAACTAAAGCTCAAGTGGAAAAAATCGCCCGTGATAAAGTTCGGGAAATTGGTTATTTGCAGGAAGGATTTCATGCGGACAATGTTGATGTTTATGTGCATCTGCATAGCCAGTCAGCAGACATTGCGATGGGTGTAGATTCTGGCGAAAATAAAGATGAAGGGGCAGGGGATCAGGGCATTATGTTTGGTTTCGCCTGCAATGAAACTGAAAATTTAATGCCAGCACCGATAGATTTATCACACCGTATTTTGAAAAATCTGGCGGATGTTCGCCATAGTGGCAAAGAAAAAGGTTTAGGGCCTGATGCAAAAAGTCAGGTGTCATTGCTTTATGAAAAAGGCAAGCCTGTAAAAGCAACTTCAATTGTGGTTTCCACTCAACACGCGGAAGGCTTATCACAAAAAGATGTGCGCGAGATTGTACGCCCATATGTACTCGCTGCTTTGCCAAAAGGCTGGATGTGTGATGAGAGCGAATTTTATGTAAACCCAACTGGGCAATTTATCATAGGTGGACCTGATGGTGATTGTGGTCTTACTGGCCGTAAAATTATTGTGGATACTTACGGCGGCGCTGCACCACATGGTGGTGGCGCATTTTCTGGTAAAGACCCAACAAAAGTTGATCGTAGTGCGGCTTACATGGCGCGCTATCTAGCTAAAAACGTTGTGGCTGCTGGAATAGCAGAACGTTGCACTATCCAGCTTTCTTATGCAATTGGTGTTTCCAAGCCACTTTCATTCTATGTTAGCACTGCTGGCACTGGTGACAATGTGGATGATGGAAAACTAGAGCGTGTGCTGCAGGAATTGGTGGATTTGTCACCACGCGGAATCCGCACTCATCTTCAGCTCAACCGCCCAATCTATGCCCGCACTGCTGCTTACGGGCATTTTGGTCGTACACCTGATAAAGATGGCGGTTTCTCATGGGAAAAAACTGATCTAGTGGGTGCGCTGAAGGATTATTTTAAGAAGTAAGAATGAGCGAGGAAAAACCACTTCGTTCCTTCGGTCGGCGCAAGGGGCGCAATCTGCGCCCTACCAAGCAGGGTTTGTTTGATACGCTGCTTCCGAAGATAAGGCTTGAGGCTTATGGCTCAGGGCTTACGGTGGTTGATACTATTTTTTCTCAAGCCCTAAGCCCTAAGCCAAAAGCCCCTGTTTGGCTGGAAATAGGTTTTGGTGGTGGCGAGCATCTGGCGCATCAGGCAGGGCTTCACCCTGAAGTGCAGTTTATCGGCTGTGAGCCTTATGTAAACGGCATAGCTGGTCTGCTTTCGCACATCGAGGAACATAAGCTAGAAAACATCAGAATTTACAGCGATGATGCCCGCGATTTGATAAATTCTTTGCCTGATAATTCTCTTGAGCGAGTATTTATTTTATATCCTGATCCGTGGCCGAAAACTCGTCATCATAAACGGCGGATAATATCCACAGAATTTTTGGATTCTCTAGCGCGGGTTATGAAAGCTGGCGCGGAACTCCGCCTTGCAACTGACAGTGCGGATTATGCAACTTGGATGTTGGAACGCCTGCTTGCCCACAAATCTTTTAAGTGGACGGCAAAAACTTGTGATGACTGGCTAAAGCCACCAGCAGAATGGATCTCAACCCGCTATGAGCAGAAGGCTTTGGCGGGCATACCGACTTATTTGAATTTTAAGAAAATTTGATTTTGTCATTCCGAGCATTGCGAGGAATCTCCTTGCGATGGGATGGAGATCCTTCACTGCGTTCAGGATGACAGTGCCTCTAATAAACTCTGCATATCCTGTGGCAATGGGCAGGAAAATTTCATTTCCTTTTTTGTGTGAGGATGAATGAGGCGCAGCTCGCGGGCGTGCAGAGCTTGGCGGTTAAAAGTCAGCAAAGCAGATCGGGTTTTTTCTGGTATATGTTTATAGATATTTTGGTTGAGACGGCTTGTGGTTGTCTGTCCATAAGTTGGGTCGCCAACCAGCGGGCTGCCAATTTGCAAAAAATGTACGCGGATTTGGTGAGTTCTTCCAGTTTCAAGGTTACATTCTACGAGCGTAGCTATCTCTAAGTTTTCCAGTGTTTTATAGTGAGTGACGGCTGGTTTTCCACCAGTTTTTACCACTGCCATTTTTTGTCTGTTCGTTGGGGAGCGACTAATATTTCCTGTGATTGTACCGTTTATTGGTTTTGGTGTACCCCAAACGATAGCGGTGTAAGTGCGTCCGAGCGTGTGGTCTGCCAGCTGTTTGGCGAGGAAATTATGGGCTATGTCATGCTTGGCAACCACTAGCAGCCCGCTAGTGTCTTTATCAATGCGGTGGACAATCCCCGGGCGGGCAACCCCGCCAACGCCAGAAAGTGAATCGCCACAATGGGCGAGCAGGGCGTTTACCAGTGTTTTATCACGGTTGCCAGCGGCGGGGTGGACAGTAAGACCAGCAGGTTTGTTAATTACAAGCAAATGCTCGTCTTCAAAGATAATATCCAAATCCATTGCCTGTGGCAACATGTGCGATGGTTCTATATCTGGAATAATGATTTGATATTGCTGGTTTAATTTTGTTTTTGCGGAGGCGTTATCTATGGTTTTTCCATTTTCGGTGACGCAGCCTTGCTCGAGCAATGCCTGCACCCGCGCCCGTGATAGATTTGGCAAGCAGGATGTAAGGAATTTATCCAGTCGTAAGCCAGTGTCAGCCTCGCCAACCGTGAAAATATGCTGTGTTTTGTTCATGTTATATACTTATCCTGTCATACCAGCGCAGGCTGGTATCCATGCCAAACAACGAACTTTTTCGTTTATGGTTGGGCATAGATACCGCCCTACGGCGGTATGACAAGCAAAAAAAGCAATGATTACCTAGAAAAACTAGATATTTCATGCAGTATACCCATAGTTAACGCAATTGTCACAAAAACTTCATTTGCCGTCTAAACCCCGTTAACCTATAGTTAGGCTATGAAATTAGTGTGTTTTTATTTTGGGAGTGAATTTTATGTCTGATGACAAGGTGGATGCTTTTGGTAGACCGATTAACGATGCACCTGTAGTTGATGCGCCAGCGCCAGTGGCTGCTCCTGTTGCGCCAACGGCTGAACAGCATTCGATCTCTCCTTCTGTTGCAGACGGTACTGGTGATGATAAATCAAAGCAGGATCTTTATAGAGAATATATAGCGTTAAAGGCAGAATTGGAAAACCGTTTTCCAGAAGCAGCGAAGAAACTGTCACCAGCAGGCATGGATATGAGTCCAAGTGCGCTGGCACAAGTCAGAGATGAAGCGATGAATTTAAGAAACGCAGAAGAAGGAAAACAATTGCAACAGGCAATGATGGGTGGAGCTATGGGCTTGGTCGCTGGGGCGGCAGCGTTATCAGCTATGTCTGACGGGCAAAATCCAGCGGGCTTAGGTGTTCTGGCTCCAGAAGTTCTTGCTAAACAGGATTCTAACAAACTTCCGATAAATAAAGAGCTTGACCAAATATTGGCGAAGGCGGGGCTTAATGAAAAGCCTTTGATGCTGGCGGGCGTAACAACTGATGGAAAAGATATTGCTACTGGAAATCTTGGTAATCTGGCAACTGAAAATTCGCTGCCGAATTTGGTAGCTGCAACTGAAAAATCTGCTGGCGCGCGGGCTATGGCTTAGGATTTAACTATTGATAGGTGTTTTATGGCTAAACATAATCAGAGTGATTTAGGTGAAGCAGATAAGAATAGCTTTGGGGAAATGATTTTCAAAGATGGCGGACTCAGAGGTTCTCCCCTCATTTTATCTGAAGAAAACAATCATAAAGATGATAAAAGCAAGCAGTCAGACGCTGACAAAGTGAAGGGCGTACCACCTGAACGGTTGGAAGCAATCGCTCTTTTTCAGGCTCTACAGGCACATTTGCGCGATGATATTGCAAGGAATCCCAAATTAGCATCTCGTGTTGATAAGTCGCTCCTTTCCGTGAATCCAGCCAGTATGAGCGATGGAGAGATGCAGGCGGCTTTGGCTGCGATGAGGGAAGATGCCCAACATATTGATTCCGACGAAGATAATCACGCTGTTGGGGGTGGCATTATTGAGGGGATTAAAAGATTGTTTAGCAGGAAGGATTGCCATCATAATGAACGCCATGATAATCCTGTGATGAAAGTTGTAGCAGTTAGTATGAAAGAATTGGGTACTATTAGCTCAATAGAATCCGCTCCAGCTGGGTTTGTTGCTGGCAAAAACACCAAGAAAGACATTGGTCATAGCAGTTGGGTGTAATATTTCAATTTAGTGACAGTTTTTACGATATTTATCGTCAGTTTATGCTATGTCACAAAAGCTTAATTTGCTATAATTCTGGAATATGTAATAATTTGCTCATTAGTAGGAAAACTTTAGGATAATTATATGTCATCAGAACACCCAGCACTTAAAAACTTCAGCCCAACTTGGGAGGGCATCAAACATATCGGCGGAAAAGCCCTTAAATACGCTGCTATTGGGGCTTTGACTATTGGGGCTTTGGCGATGCTTCCAGGGGCTGCTATTGGTGCATTGTCTACTCTACCTCTCGGGATTGGTTCTGTGTTATCTGGAGTATTTAGCGTGACTGGGATAGGAAGTGGTAGCGCAATGATTGGCAGTGGCTTGCTTTTAGGTGCAACTGTAGGTGGTGTTGCTGGTGGACTTTTAGGTGCTGCGGATGTTGGCAAGGCTGTTGATGAGCGCAAGCAAGATGCGGTGGCGGATTATGAACAGGCGATGGTTTCGCGCGAACGTGCGCATCTTATGGCGCAGCAGCGCGGGCAGGGTTATAGCGGCGGTGTTTCCCCTAGTTCTGGCTATGGTCGCGGTCGTGGTCAAGGTGCTGAATTGCAGTAATAATATCGCGGTAATATTATTGTCATAAAACCGTAACTTGTTGTTGGTGAATTTTGTGGCATAGTGGGCGTGTAAAGAATAAACGGTAAAAATAGGGTATTTTTATGGCTAAAGACATTAATCAAGTCTCTCCGACAACTGGTGTGGATGTGGTTGAAAAAACCGCCAAAGGCGCAGTTAAAGGTGCGGGGGCTACTCTCTTGGGAATGGTTGCTCTTGCTGGAGTTGCGGTTGCAGCGGTGGCGACGGCTTTTATGCTTCCAGCTCTTGCAGGGGCTGTGGCTGGTGGAGCTGTGGTTGGTGGAGCGTTTCTTTATGCTGCTGCGCCAGTGCTTGCGGTTGGTGCGGGTCTTGGTGCTGCATACGCTTTGACTAAAGGTATATCAAAAATGAAGAGCGAACAGAAAGAACTTGAGGCTCAGGCTAGAAATCGCGATGAGGCGATCGCAGGAACGATTCAGGCAGCGCAGCAACAGGCTTATTTGGCTGGTGCGCGTGATGGTCAGGTGCAGGTAATCAGCAAACTACAGGAAATTCAGGCAGCGCAGACCGCACAGAAGCCAGAGCAGACCCAAGAGCAACAAACCAGTTTTGCTAGTAGAGTTGCTGATAAGAAAAATGGTATTACGCCAGAAGCAATTATTCAACAGCGTGAAGCAGCTGCAAACACTTCACCACAAGTAGGTTAACAGGTAGGTTATGGCAGGTGCTTTTTCTGGATTCAAGGAAGCGATAAGTCACCGTAGAGCTACAAATAACGCTCAGGATACGGTTAAGAATATTAACAAAATCGTTGAAAAATTGCCCGATGTTGCTGGCGGGGGCAAGTTTGTTGATGGCTTGAAAGAGCATTCAGAGAAATTATCCAGATACCACAACGCATATAAAGATGCCGTACTCAGTGGTGAAGGGGTTAAAAGCTCTAGGGACAGCTTGCGTGAAGTGCAGAAGCAGGCTTTTGCTGCATTCAAAGAAGCAAAGAAACATGTTGGCGACGCAAAGGCTTTTGCCCGCGGAAAATTTGTTGGGCGCGTGGTGAGCAGTAAGCCAGTTAAGATATTGGCGGGTGCTGGCGCGGTTGTTGGCGCAGTTTCTTGGTTGACTTCCAGACGCGCAAAACAAAATAGAGAAGAAGTTGTCGAGGCGCGCAACCAGCAGATTAATGACATGCGTGCGGATGTTGCTGCCATGAAAGGTGCTAATACTATGATGGGGCTTGAGCCTGTCGCAGGGGATCATGCAGCGCGTGTTGCTGCAGGTCGTAATGGCGCATCAGCAGGTGTTAATACAAGTAATCCAGAGGTTTCTTTGCCGTACGACATCGTTCGTACATAATTTTACAAAAATTGATTTCTAAAGGTTACCCCTAAACCCTCCTCCGTAAGGAGGAGGGTGCTACTTGGAAATATACTAATTATATGAATAAGAACTGTAAAGTTCTTATTCAAAGGTACGCCCACTTCGTGGCGGGAAATCTGTGCTTTCGGCACTAGATTTCCATACTCATTTTAGATAAAAATTATCCAAAATGAGTATAATTCTAAAAAAACCATAAATAACCGCCATTCTCCATTTGACAGCTAGAATTTTATTTGTATATTGCACCTCCCTATAGAATTCTTAGGTAATTCCACTTTGGCTTCAAATCTGTTGTTTCTGCCAAAAGCGAATTTCCTAAGAATTCTAATTTTTAAAAAATATATTAAGGTAAACTCGTGACAAAACGTATTGATTGCAAATATAAAATCAGCCGCCGCCTTGGTGTTAGCCTGTGGGGCAGTGCCAAAGATCCCTTCAATAAACGTGCTTATGCTCCTGGTCAGCATGGTGCTGCTGCAAAGCGCAAAAAGCCATCAGATTATGGCACGCAGCTGCGCGAAAAGCAGAAGCTTCGTGGTTATTATGGCAATATTACTGAACGTCAGTTCCGCAAAATTTATTTTGAAGCAGTGCGCCTGAAGGGTGATACTGGTGAAAACCTAATTGGTTTGCTCGAAAGCCGTCTTGACACCGTTGTGTACCGTATGGGCTTAGTTCCAACCCCGTTTGCTGCCCGTCAGCTTGTTAGCCATGGTCACATGCGCGTTAACGGTCGCAAAGTCAACGTTCCTAGCTATAAAGTGGAAGAAGGCGATGTGGTTGAAGTGCGTGAGAAATCTCGCCAGATGGCTGTGGTTCTTGAAATGCTGCAAAACCCAGAGCGTTCTGTTCCTGAATATATCGAGTTTAATAAAGAAGAGCTTAAAGCAAAATTTATCCGCGCGCCAAAGTTGGCGGAAGTTCCTTATCCAACCGTTATGGAGCCTAACTTCGTAATCGAATTCTACTCAAGGTAGAACTAAATTATATATGTTCTATGTTTATGAAAATAGGTCGGCTTGTCCGACCTTTTTCTTTGGGTAAATGCGGGTGTAGTTCAATGGTAGAACGGCAGCTTCCCAAGCTGCATACGAGGGTTCGATTCCCTTCACCCGCTCCAAAAATATACTCGGGTTCGATTGACAGATGGTCTGCTGACCATCTGCCGTCAGGCGGTGGCTCGCTTCGCTGCGCCATCCAAATGTTCTTGCTGAACATTTGTCCCTTCACCCGCTCCATTACTTATAAACACTTTAAGGTGTTTATAAGTAATGGAACGAGAGAGTATAGAACCAGATTAGAGGGTTCGAAAATTTTTCAGTAGAAAAATTTGACGGGCGTAGCCCGCCCGAAGGGCGATGGTCAGTAGACCTGAGTCATTCCCTTCACTAGCCAAATTTCGTGCTTTACCGCCAAAATCAGCTTATAAAAAGTTTGGTTTTGAATTGTTCTCTTTAGCTAGAATTTGCAGGGTTTTATCAATGATTTAGCAGTATTATAGCAATATTTTGAATATTCACACAATTGTAACATGCTTTTTTATATTGATTTTGTTATATTTGTAGGATGGACGATTCTGTAAAAAATATAGATAATGCAATAACATCTGCGGTTGCTACCAACACAGCCGTCGGTAAGGGTGCAAATTCTCAGGCGAATGAGGCAAATATTGCTGCGAATGTCGCCGCAAATGCTTCCGTTGAACCAGAGCAAAAAAAGCATCGTTCTGTAGGCAATAAAATCTATGATTTCGGTGTTTTTGGTTCAGTGGCTTGGGCTGGTGTTTCGGCTATGTCGGCGATAACTGGTCACGAAGCAATGTATGGCAAGAATAAAAACTTTAACTGGATGCGCACCATTAACGATAAGGTGTTCAGTGGAGTTTCAAAGTTTTTATCTAAATCAGTAATGAAAAAATCTCCTGCGGAAAATGTCAATGGGATGGCTAAAAATATCACGATGGTTTTTACCCTTGGTATGGGTTCGCATATTCTGATGCCGTTGATTAAATGGATGGAAGACAACAGGCAAAAAAATGCCGCAAAAATTGATAAGGTTTTGGGTACGACACCACCAGATAAAGGAACCGTAGAAAATGAAGTAAAACAAAGCTGGAAAAGCGTATTTCTGGGGAGGATGGCATCGTGGGGGACGGCTCTTGGTACAGCGATTATTATGGGGCCAAAATTGCTTGATAAAGTCAGTGGTGCAGCTGGAGAAAAAGGTGCTGATTTATGGATGAGGCTTAAGCCGAAGTCTAACCCAGTAGATGTTAAGAGATGGTCTAATCTTATCGTGTTTGACGTGTTCTTTACCGCGGTGACTGCCACTGTGATGTTTATCAGCAGCCGTATATTCGCTAAAAGAGATGCCAAGAAACATGGTGACGGTGATGTTTTATATGAAACTAATATTACTGCGCCAAACCCTTTTGGTGATGAAGATCCTCCACAAAAAAGCAATTCTAACTTTGCTCAAAAAATTAAATCAGAAAATAAAGTTGCAAATATAGCAGCGGCAGATCCGAACCTAGCTTTTGTAGATAAAATAAAAAATGAAAGTAGTACAGGGCGCGTTCTGACTTAATTTTCATATGGATATGGTTTTCAAGAGGGCGGTTTATCCGCCCTTTTTTATTAGATTTCTTTCATAACCCTACCTGCAGTTTGGCTCTGAAAGCCAATCTCCGTACTCAAAACTCATGTACTATGTGTACACTCAAGTTTTTCCGTGCGGAGCTTGACTTCCAGCCCCTAAACCGCAGCGTGTTCTGAAAGAAATCTATTGGTCGAATTGACAAAATTTTCCCATGAAACTAGTTGACTGTCCCATAAAAGGAGTATAAATTCCCATGAAAGCCCATAAAAACCCATGAAATCCCATAAAAACCCTGAAATTAACCCTAAATGCTTGTTTAATTATGCTTTTTTTATCAACATTTCATAATCGGATAGACAAGAAAGGGCGGATTTCTGTGCCTGCTCAGTTCCGTGCGGTGTTGGCAGCAAAAGTTCTGGCTAATGATTTTCAGGGAATCGTGGCTTACCAATCGCCAATCAATAATTGCATCGAGGCTTGCGGGATGAGCAGGATTATAAAACTCAATGAACGCATGGAGGCATTTGATCCATATTCGCAGGAGCGCGACGCTTTCGTAACCACCATGTTTGGCGAATCAGTGCAGCTTTCGTTTGATGGGGATGGTCGCGTTCTGCTTCCTGAACATCTGATGGAAGCGGTCGGTTTAAAAGAGGAAGCAACCTTTGTGGGTAAGGGCGAAATTTTTGAAATATGGGAACCGAAAGCATTTAAAGATTACGCAAAACGCGCGCGCACTTTGGTGCAGGAAAAACGTTTCATGATGAAAGGGCAACCATCATGAAGAAGGATTTTGTGAATAATAAAAGCCCTCACCCTAACCCTCTCCCAGAGGGAGAGGGGATTAGGCGGGGTTCTCTCCCAGAGGGAGAGGGGATTAGGCGGGGTTCTCTCCCAGAGGGAGAGGGGAATCATAAGCCAGTAATGCTGAATGAAATGTTGGAGTGGCTTGCGCCTAAAGATGGTGGAATTTATGTCGATGGAACGTTCGGCGCAGGTGGTTATAGCCGTGCGATTTTGAAATCGGCTAACTGCCGTGTATATGCAATTGACCGCGATCCATCCACTCGCCAATTTGCCGATTTACTAGAAAAAGAATTCCATGACCGTTTTGTTTGGATACTCGGAAACTTTGCCGATATGTGCGATTTGCTGGCGACGCACGGTGTAAAAACTGTTGACGGAATTGTGCTGGATTTAGGCGTTTCTTCGATGCAGCTTGACATTGCTGAACGTGGTTTTTCTTTCCGCAATGATGGCGATTTAGACATGCGGATGTCGGCAGAAGGAATGAATGCAGCGGATATTGTAAATAGTGCTGGCGTTGATGAGCTTGCTGATATTTTTTATTATTATGGCGAAGAAAAAGCAGCGCGACGTGTGGCGCGAGCGGTAGTTGCTGCGCGTGAAATTCAGCCGATTACCCGCACTGTGCAACTGGCGGAGATTATCCGTTCGGCGATACCTTCCAATCCCAGCAAAGCCCATCCTGCAACGCGCAGTTTTCAGGGGCTTCGTATTTATATCAACAAAGAATTTGACGCTATCGAGTCTGGACTCGCTGCCTCTGAGAAATTACTCGGAGAAGGTGGCAGGCTGGTGGTGGTGAGCTTCCATTCGCTGGAAGATCGCATTGTCAAACGTTTTACCCACTCCCGTTGTGGTAAACTTGGGGAGCATTCACGTCATGTACCAGAACTTAGAAATAAGTCTGGTATTGTGGTCGAAAATGCTCCCTCCTTTTTTTTACCAAAACCAGAGAAACAAAAAGCAAGTAGCAAAGAATTGGAAATTAACCCACGCGCACGCAGCGCGACTATGCGGATGATAACCCGCAGTGATGGAGGATTCCAATGAACCGTCTGTCATTTATTGCTTTATGGATTACCGTTATTGTTGTTGCGTCCTTTATGCTTTACCGCGTGAAATATGAAGTGCAGGCAATTAAATCACAAATAGCCGAAACATCGCAGGAAATGGCGCAGGAAAGAGAATCATTGCATGTTGTTGCTGCTGAATGGGAATATTTAAACCGTCCTGAACGGCTGAAAAAACTTGCTGATAAATATTTGAATGGCAAAAATGTGACTGTAGATCAGGTTGCTGAAATTGAAGCAATAGCCTTTCACAAACAATCTGTAGCTGCAGTTGATTCGGAGGTTGTGAGCATGGATACGGATGTACATTCGATTGTTGCATCTTACCGTAGTAATTCTGCGCAGCGTTGAGTCCGACAGTGCAAAGAGCATCCACAAAAGTCATAATCAAAGAAAGCACTGGCAGAAGAATTATCGAACAAAGTCGCATGCGTATGCTATGTGTCGGGTTTTTCTTTGTGCTTTGTTTTTCCAGCATCAGCGTGCGTATGATTGAAGTGGCGGTGATTAAAAATCCGAAGGCACTCACTGTTACGGTTTTTGATCCAGACAATGAAAATGAAAGCGAGCAGGTGGAGCTTAGAGGCAGTGAAGCATCTTTGCAGCGTGGTGATATAGTAGACAGAAACGGTGCGTTGGTCGCAACCAGCCTAACGACAGCATCGGTGTTTGTGAATCCTAAAGAAATGAAAAATATCAGCGATGCCACACGCCGTTTAGCGCAAACTTTAAGTATCGATGAAAAATTACTTTCTCAGCGTTTAAGAAGTGGAAAATCATTCGTTTGGATAAAGCGCAATCTAACACCGAAAGAACAACATCAGGTTAATAGCCTAGGTATTCCCGGTCTGTATTTTAGGGAGGAGGAACGGCGCGTATATCCTTATGGAAATACATTGGCGCATGTGCTTGGTTATGTTGGTATGGATAATAAAGGGTTGGCTGGAATTGAACGGCAGTTTGACGGTCGTCTGCGTGAAAGCACATTGAACCGCGAGCCTATCGCGCTTTCCATAGATGTGCGTTTGCAATCAATGCTGCGCTCGGAAATGAGCAGTGCTGTTGAAGAATATAACGCGATTGGTGCGACTGGGGTTATTCTTGATATAAAATCTGGTGAAGTTTTATCCATGGTTTCACTACCAGATTTTGACCCGCATAAACCAGCAAAAGGTGATGATGCAGCAAGGTTTAACCGTGCGACATTGGGAACTTATGAAATGGGTTCAACCTTTAAGAGCTTCACTATGGCAATGGGGCTGGATTATGGTGTAACCAGCATGAAAGGTGGCTATGATGCCACGAATTCCTTTAAGATTGCGACGTTCACCATCAGTGATGCACATGGAAAAAAACGCTGGTTATCAGTCCCAGAAATTTATGCCTTCTCGTCTAACATAGGCACAGCAAAAATGGCTCTGGATGTTGGTACAAAACGGCAGAAATCATTCTTGGATAAAGTTGGTATGTTCAAGCAAGTTGATATTGAACTGCCTGAAAAAGCCAGCCCACAATTTCCAGAAGAGTGGAAAGAAATAAATACTGTTACTATTTCTTACGGGCATGGAATTTCTGTTACACCTCTGCATCTGGTGCGTGGTATTGCAACGCTGATTAATGGCGGGACACAGGAACGTTTGACCTTGCTCAAAGATGGCAATAAAAACAAAGCTGAAGGCGAAAGAGTTATAAGTGAGCAGACATCAAAGAATATCCGCAGGCTGATGCGTCTGGTGGTGGATCATGGAACTGGTGAAAAAGCCGATGTGGCTGGCTATCGTGTTGGTGGAAAAACAGGTACGGCAGAGAAGGTGCAGGCGGGCGGAAAATATAACCCCGACGCAAAAATGGCATCGTTTATTGCAACTTTTCCAGTTGATGAACCGAAATATGTTGTGTTAGTGATGATTGACGAGCCGAAAGGTGATAAATCTACCTATGGTTATGCAACTGGCGGTTGGATTGCTGCACCAGTGGTGGGGCGCGTTGTCGCACGGATGGGACCAATGCTTGGCATTAAACCGCGTTATGATGTTCCTGAAGATGATGCTGAGAAATTTTGGGTGAGCAATGAAAAAAGTGAAAAGCCAAAACCACAGGCTGCAAGTATAAATCCGATGATGGATAAAAAATATTTGAGTGCCATTTCCTATTAGAGATTTTGGGTTTGTTATGAAATTAAGAGAATTATTGCAAGCTGTTCCCGAAGCTGTGCAATTGCCAGATTCGCTGAAAAATGCTGAGATTACGGGCATCACTGCCGATTCTTCCAAAGTGAAATCTGGGTTTGTATTTGTCGCGCTTAAAGGCGAAAAAACTGATGGCGCGAAATTCATTCCGCAAGCGGAACAAAATGGTGCTGCCGTGATTGTTAGTTGCCCTCACCCCGCGACATATATGTCGCGCCTCGTCCCAGAGGGAGAGGGGATTTTTTACGTTTATGTGCAAAATCCGCGTCTTGCGCTGGCGAAAATGGCAGCATGTTTTTATGGAAAGCAACCAGAAAATATCGTGGCGGTTACGGGCACTGACGGCAAAACTTCTAGTGCTGATTTTTTCCGCCAGCTTATGTTTTTATCGGGTGAAAAATCAGCTTCTATGGGAACTATCGGAGTTATTTCTGGTGATGGAAGAAATCTTTTCGAAGGAACTCTTACCACGCCAGATTCTGTTGCGTTGCACAAGATGTTGGCGGAGATTGCAGAAGGCGGAGTACGCTATCTGGCTATGGAGGCTTCTAGTCATGGGCTTTCGCAATATCGCTTGGATGGCGTGACGCTTAAAGCAGCAGCTTTTACCAATATCGCCCGCGACCATCTTGATTATCACAAAACGGAGGAGGCATATTTCATTGCTAAATCGCGCCTGTTCAGCGAGCTGTTGCCAGATGGTGCGACTGCTGTTCTTAATCAGGATGATAAAAGATTTACTGAGCTGAAGGCGATATGTGAAAAACGAGGGCATAAAATTATTGGCTTTGGTAGAAACGGCACGGAATTTACCATAAATTCTATAACTCCAGATCAACATGGACAGAAAGTTTCCCTTACTTTGTTTGGTAAAAAATATGAGGTGGAAGTTCCGCTGGTTGGTGAATTTCAGGTGATGAATATTCTGGCTGCCCTTGGGCTTGCTGTTGGTTGTGGATCTGATTTGGAAAAAACGTTGGCGAATGTTGGAAAATTAAAAGGTGTTTCTGGGCGGTTGGAGCAGGTGGTGCGGACAAAAAATGGTGCAGCAGTGTTCATTGATTACGCGCACACGCCAATGGCACTCGCTAATATCTTAAGCACATTGCGCGCGCATACGCTTAATAAGCTGCATGTGGTGTTTGGTTGCGGTGGTGACAGGGACGCGGGAAAACGCCCGCAGATGGGCAAAATTGCTAGTGAACTTGCTGATCACGTTATTGTGACTGACGATAATCCGCGTAGTGAAAAACCTGAAATTATTCGCTCGGCGATTGTGGCTGCTATTCCTAAAGAAAAAAATTGCAAAGAGGTTGCAGATAGGGCGCAGGCGATTTATCTTGCCATAGAACAGTTGGGCGCGGGAGATATTCTCGTTATCGCTGGCAAAGGACATGAAAAAATGCAGATTATCGGTGATAAAAATATTCCGTTTGATGATGCAGAAGTGGCACGCAGTGCAGCGCGTGATTTAGGAATGGCAGCATGAGCGCGCTATGGTCAGTTGCCGACCAGATAAAGGCAACAGGTGGAATAGCGAATGGCGAGTGGTGTGCGTGGCGAGTGGAAATTGACAGCCGTAAGGTGCAGGCTGGTGATTTATTTGTTGCCATAAAAGGTGAGCGGGTTGATGGACATGATTATGTGGCGCAGGCTTTTGCAAATGGCGCAATTGCAGCGGTTGTAAGCAGAAAACTGGATTGTGGCGGAAACCAGTTGCTTGTTTCTGATACGCTGAAAGCCTTGGAAGATTTGGGAAAATATAACCGCGCGCGCAGCAAAGCAAAAGTTGTTGGCGTTACAGGTAGTGTCGGCAAAACCAGCACCAAGGAAATGTTAAAGCTCGCTCTTTCTGTGCATGGAAAAACTTATGCTACTAGTGGCAATTATAACAACCATATCGGTACACCGCTTAACCTTGCTAATCTGCCGCTGGACACGCAGTTTGCAGTGTTTGAAATGGGAATGAATCATGTGGGTGAAATTGCGCATTTAACGCACATGGTGCGCCCGCATATCGCGCTGATTACTGGCGTTGAAGCGGTGCATCTGGAATTTTTCAAAGATGTAGAAGAAATTGCCAAAGCCAAAGCAGAAATTTTTGAGGGGCTGGAAAAAGACGGTATTGCCGTTATCAATGCTGACCAGCCGTATTTTACGAATTTGCCAGCGCGCAAAATAACTTTTGGTGTGAATGAAAAAGCTAATTCGCGCCTGATTTATTATGAGGCTACTGCTTCTGGCTGTAATGTTTCTGCAAATATTGGCGGAAAGAAATTTAATTATAAACTTGCGGCAACGGGCAAGCACTGGGCAACAATTTCTCTATCGGTTCTGGCAGTTATAGATGCGCTTGGTCTTTCTGTACAAAAATCTGCTGCTGCGCTTTCCGAATTTGCGGAAGTCGATGGGCGCGGTCGGGTGATTAAAACCAGCATTAATGGTACGGATATTTTGTTTATCAATGATAGCTATAACGCAAGTCCAGCCAGCATGGCAGCAGCATTCGTAAAAACAAATGAAGTGTGGCAGGCGCACGGAAAAAAAGGACGAAAAATCGCATTGCTCGGGGATATGCTGGAGCTGGGAGAAACTTCCGCAGCATTACACGCAAAATTAGCAGCAAATTTGCAAGCAACAGGGTTTGACAAAGTCTATACGGTAGGTAATTTGATGAAGAATTTATATGATGCACTGCCTGTGAATCTGCGCGCTGGTCACACAGAAAATTCAGCCTTGTTGTTGCCGATGCTGGCTGGTGTTTTCAAGGCTGGTGACGTGTTACTTATCAAAGGTTCGCATGGTAGCAAAATGTATGAGGTTGCAAATAGAATAATGTCATATTGAGCGAAGCGAAATATCTCAATCAAGTGGCAAGGAGATTCTTCGCTACGCTCAGAATGACAATTGTAAGGAAGGAAAAAAATGCTGTATAATTTGCTCGCGGAGCATAACACTTTATTCAATATTCTGCGCTACATCACTTTTCGCAGTGGTGGAGCGGTGTTTACTGCTTTGTTTCTCACGCTTTATATTGGTCCAAAAGTTATACGCTGGCTGAAATCCAAACAGGCTGAGGGGCAGCCGATTCGCCTTGATGGCCCTGAGAGCCATCTCGTTACCAAAAAAGGCACACCGACTATGGGTGGGCTGATGATTCTTATTTCGGTTACTATCTCAACCTTGTTGTGGTCGGATCTGAAAAATCCCTATATGTGGATTGTGCTATTTGTGACGCTGAGTTTTGGGATGATTGGGTTTTTTGATGACTATCTGAAACTCACCAAACGCAACAGCAAAGGGCTTTCTTCGCGCAAAAAAATGTTAGGGCAGGCGGTGTTTTCACTTGTTGCTGTGTTGCTGATACAAATGGTTGCAGCACCGACTCTTGCTAGCCATATCTCTGTTCCGTTTTTCAAAAATGTTCTGATTGATGCGGGGATATTTTATATTCCTTTTGTGATGATTGTGCTGATTGGCGCATCGAATGCGGTGAATCTCACTGATGGTCTTGATGGTCTTGCTATCGTTCCGATTATGATTGTGGCGGGTTGTTTTGCACTGATTTCATACCTGATTGGGCGCACTGATTTTTCCAGCTATCTGCAACTTAATTTTGTGGCGGGTGCGGGTGAACTTGCGGTGTTCTGTGCTGCTCTTGTGGGCGCGAGTCTTGGCTTTTTATGGTTTAACGCGCAACCTGCGGAAGTTTTTATGGGCGATACGGGCAGCCTTTCGCTTGGTGGCGCGCTTGGTGCAATCAGCGTGATTACCAAACATGAATTTGTGCTGGCGATTATTGGTGGTTTATTTGTGGCAGAAGCACTATCGGTGATTATCCAAGTTGTATCGTTCAAAACTCGTGGTAAACGCGTGTTCAAAATGGCACCAATTCACCATCATTTCGAAAAATCTGGCTGGTCGGAATCTAAGGTGGTGATTCGTTTTTGGATTATTGCCTGTGTGTTCGCGCTGTTGGGATTGGCAACGCTGAAGATAAGATAGGCAAGAGGCATTAGGCATTAGGGATTAGGGGATGATTACGGTAACGGAATATAAAAATAAAAAAGTTGGTGTGTTTGGTTTGGGCAAGGCGGGGGAGGCTGCTGTTGCTGCACTTGTTGCTGGCGGGGCGGAGGTTTTTTCGTGGGATGATAATCAGGATTCAGGATTCGGGCTTCGGGATTCAGGAATTAGAAAAGATTATAAAAACTGGGATTGGGCGCAGTTAAAAGCTTTGGTTTTAAGCCCCGGCGTGCCACTTACTCACCCGAAACCACATGCGGTGGTGGAGCTTGCACATAGATACAATGTGCCGATTATTGGGGAGGTGGAATTATTATTCCGCACTTGCCCTGAGGCAACCTATATCGGCATCACAGGCACAAATGGAAAATCCACCACTACCACTTTAATCGGGCATATTTTGAAAGAATCTGGCGTGCGCTGCGAAGTTGGTGGTAATCTGGGAACACCAGCTCTTGCGCTTGAACCGCTGGGCAGTGACGGGGTGTATGTTATTGAGATGTCATCCTATCAACTGGACTTGCTAAAAACTGTGCGTTTTAATGTGGCGGTGCTGCTGAATATTACGCCTGACCATCTCGATAGGCATGGTGACATGGCGGGATATGTTGCAGCGAAGAAGCATATTTTTGATCGGCAGACGGCTGGTGATGTGGCGGTGGTAGAATCAGAGGTCAGAGGTCAGTGGTCAGAGGTCAGTGAAGCAAAGCTGGTGAATATTTCGGCAGATAAGGAACTTGTAGATGGTGTCTTTGTAAAAGATGGTATTTTACATGATGGTGATGCACAATTTGATATTTCTGCAATTCCATCATTAATAGGCAAGCATAACTGGCAGAATGCAGCGGCGGCTTATGCTGCTTGTCGCGCGGTTGGTGTTCACCCAGAAAAAATTTATGCAGCTATGCAGAATTTTGCAGGGCTGCGTCACCGCTTGCAATTGGTCGCTACAATTAATGGCGTACGCTTTATCAATGACAGCAAGGCAACTAATGCTGATGCCACGCAGAACGCGCTTGCGCCATACAAAAATATTTATTGGATAGCAGGTGGTAAACCAAAGGCTGGTGGCATAGCTAGTTTAGAACCATATTTTTCGCATATTGCCCATGCGTTTTTAATTGGTGAAGCAGAAGCCGATTTTGCCAAAACTTTAGAAGGAAAAGTGGCATATACGCGCTGCGGAACGCTTGATGTGGCTGTTACCAAAGCGGCAGAGATGGCATTATGCCCTCACCCTAACCCTCTCCCAAAGGGAGAGGGAGTTGACGGCGGAGTGGTTTTGCTCTCGCCAGCTTGTGCATCATTTGATCAATTTAAGAGCTTTGAACATCGTGGTGATGTATTTTGTGAATTGGTAGAAAAAATTGTATGAAGAATTTTAAGAATATAATTTTTCTTATATTAAAATTGTCATCCCCGCGTAGGCGGGGATCTAGGGTTGCAACCTCAGTCACTGGTTGTTGCTCTAGATCCCGCATCAAGTGCGGGATGACAGAAAGATTATATTATGCGTCTTGACCGTACCAATACCAGCATTATCGGGCGGTGGTGGTGGACGATTGATAAGGTAAATTTGTTTGCTCTGTTGTTGATTATTGCTGTTGGCTCAGTGCTAGTGGCAGCGGGCAGCCCGCCTGTAGCAAAGCGGCTTGATTTGCCAGCGTTTTATTTTGTGCATCGTCATCATATTTTTCTTTTTCTTGGTACTGTGGTGATGATTATTGTTTCGATGTTCCCGCCAGTGATGATTCGTCGCCTCGCTGTGCTTGGCTTGGCGGGAAGTATTTTCCTGATGATGCTCGTGCCTATTATTGGCGATCACACAAAAGGCGCAAGCCGTTGGATAAGTCTTATGGGAGTTTCGGTGCAGCCATCGGAATTTATGAAGCCGTTTTTTGCGGTGGTGATGGCGTGGATTTGCTCGGAAAGCCAGAGACGTGTTGATTTCCCCGGCTATCGGGTTGCAATTGGGCTTTATGCGTTGGTGGTGGTTTTGCTGTTGATTCAGCCAGATTTAGGTATGACTATAACGGTGACAGTTATGTGGGCGTTCCAGCTTTTCCTTGCGGGGCTTCCGATGTTATGGGTGATTGTTCTCGGTGTGCTGGCAATGATTGGTGCAGTTGGTGCATATCATTTATTTCCGCATGTGGCGAAGCGTATCAACAGCTTTCTTGACCCTGCTGCGGGTGATAATTACCAGATTGCAAAATCGCTGGAGGCTTGCCGTAATGGTGGAGTTTTCGGGCGTGGACCAGGGGAAGGCGAGGTGAAGCAGTTTTTGCCTGATTCGCATACGGATTTTATTTTTGCAGTAGCGTGTGAAGAATTCGGAGTTCTGGTTTGCCTAATTATTCTCTGTTTATTTGCCTTTGTGGTGCTGCGCGGGATTCGCCGTGTGTGGGGCGAAAGTGATTTATTTATCGTGCTGGCGGTGGTGGGGATCGTTACGCAATTCGGGATGCAGGCGGTGATTAATATGGGGGTGGCGGTGAATCTGTTTCCTGCTAAAGGAATGACATTGCCGTTTCTTAGTTATGGTGGTTCATCAGTGGTTGCTATTGCGCTGGGAATGGGGATGATGCTGGCACTGACTAGAAAGAAATTTGGAAAAAAATAAATCCTGTGTCATCCTGTGGGCGACGCAAAATGTTTGTCATGACTTAAGCGTAGCGAAGTATCTTAAATAAACCACAAAGAGATTCTTCGGCTGTGCCTCAGAATGACATGGAGAGTTTATGGAATTACTGGCAGATATTATTGGGAATATAGGTGTTGTGTGCTTTCTGCTTGCCTATTTTCTACTACAAAAAGGAAAAATTTTGCATACGCAATTAAGTTATTTGCTACTTAATTTAGCTGGCGCATTGCTACTTATTTTTTCATTACTTATTAATTGGAATCTATCGGCATTTTTGCTTGAAGTAGCGTGGGCTTTGATTAGTATCTATGGCATAATTAAACTTTATAGATAACTCTACTTTGGCTTCAAATCTGCTTGCTAAAATTATGACAAAAAATGATACAAAAAAACTTATAGTTCTTGCCACTGGCGGGACTGGCGGACATGTGTTCCCTGCGGAGGCTTTGGCAGAAGTGTTGCTGGCGCGCGGGCAGCGTGTTGTGCTGGTTACTGACAAGCGTTTTGCCAATTTCAAAACTGGCGCGCTTTCACGGGTGGAAACCCGCACTATCCGCACAGGGACAGTTGCAGGTTCGCCGATAAAGAAAATATTAGGTGTGCTGGGTTTGGTTGTTGGCATGGCGCAGGCTTGGTTGCTGCTCAAAAAACTGAAACCTGATGTGGTGGTTGGTTTTGGTGGTTATCCATCATTTCCAACCTTATTTGCAGCAACAAAACTTTCGATTCCTACCATAATCCATGAACAGAATTCAGTGTTGGGGCGGGCTAATAGATTGCTCGCTGGGCGCGTGCAACATATTGCCACTTCTTTTCCGAACACGCTGATGATGGAAGATAAAGACAAAGGAAAAATAGTGGTGATTGGCAACCCTGTGCGCGCAAGCATAAAATCTCTGCGGAACCTGCTATATTCAACGATTACGCAAGATGGCAAAGTGAATATTCTGGTTACTGGCGGAAGCCAAGGAGCAACTATTTTTAGCAAAATTGTGCCTGCAGCTATTGCTGCGCTACCTGCTAGTTTGCGCAGCCGTATCCGTGTGGATCAGCAGTGTCGTGAGGTTGATGTTGAGGCAACGCGTGCAGCTTACGGTGAGCTTAATATCAACGCTGATATTGCTTCCTTCTTTGCCGATTTGCCCGCACGCTTGGCTGGCGCGCATCTGGTTATTGCCCGTTCTGGTGCATCCACAATTTTTGAACTGGCGGTGGCGGGCAGACCTGCGATTTTAGTGCCACTTCCAACCTCTATGGACAATCATCAATATTATAATGCCAATGCTTTTGAAGAAGTCGGCGGTGGCTGGCTGATGAACCAAGATGGCTTTACCGCAGAATCACTTGCTGCCCGCCTAGAAGCCTTTATCACTGCGCCTGAAACACTCGCTATCGCCGCCGAAAATGCTAAAAAACTTGATTCAGGAAACGCTGCCGAGAGTTTGGCTGATATTATTTTGGAATAAGCCCTTGTCATTGCGAGAAGGCGTAGCCTTCGTGGCAATCCAGATAAATTACGTTTGTAAAGACTGGATTGCTTCGTTACACTCGCAATGACAAATATATCTTTATAGAGAATAAATGACCATGAAATCGCTACCTATTTCCCATAAAATGCCACTTTCTGTTGGTGTTATTCATTTCGTCGGTATCGGTGGTATCGGTATGAGCGGAATTGCTGAGGTTTTGCATAATCTTGGCTATAAAGTTCAAGGTTCAGATTCGGCTGCCAGCTATAACACTGACAGGCTAATTGGCTATGGTATCCCTGTGTTTATCGGGCATTCATCGGAGCATGTTCTGGGTGCTTCTGTGGTGGTGGTTTCTTCGGCGATTAAGGCGGATAATCCTGAATTGGTGGCTGCGCGCGCTGCCCGCCTGCCTGTGGTAAAACGGGCAGAGATGCTTGCCGAACTCATGCGCCTCAAAATTGCTATTGCCGTGGCAGGTACACACGGAAAAACCACAACTACAGCACTAACCGCAGCGATTTTGGAAGCAGCGGAAATGCAGCCAACTGTTATTAATGGTGGCATCATCAACGCGCGCGGGACAAATGCTTATTTGGGCGCAGGTGAATGGATGGTGGTGGAAGCTGATGAATCGGACGGCAGCTTTACCAAACTTCCAGCAACCATTGCTATTGTCACCAATATTGACCCTGAACATCTCGATCATTACGGCTCGTTCGATGCTGCCAAAGCTGCTTATCAATCATTCCTCACCAACCTGCCGTTTTACGGTTTTGCGGTGCTTTGTACCGACCATCCAGAAGTGCAGGCTCTTGCTTCCCGCGTGCATGACAGGCGTTTCATAACTTACGGAACAAATCCGCAGGCAGACATTCGTGCAAGCAATATTCGCTCAACCGCTGATGGTGAAATATTTGATATAGAAATTGCAGCACGGGCAGGGGAAAAAGCACGAGTGATAAAGAATTTACTACTTTCTATGCACGGCTTGCATAATGTGCGTAATTCTCTGGCTGCAATCGCCATTGCACAGGAATTGAAACTTAAAGATGAAACGCTCATTAAAGCACTGGGAAATTTTGAAGGAGTAAAACGCCGTTTCACCAAAACTGGTGTGGCGAACGGCATCACGGTGATTGATGATTACGGGCATCACCCTGTGGAAATTGCTGCAACGCTTAAAGCTGCGCGTGACGCGCAATCTCATTCTGGTGGGAAAGTTATTGCCGTGGTGCAGCCACATCGCTACACCCGCGTGCATGATTTGTTCGCCGATTTCTGTACCTGTTTTAATGATGCTAATACGGTGATTGTTGCTGATATTTATTCGGCAGGTGAAGAACCAATAGAAGGAATTTCCGCCGATAGTTTGGCAGAAGGTTTGCGCAGCGCTGGGCATCGCCATGTTCTGCGCTTGCCATCGCATGAAGAGCTTGCAAAGATAGTGGCGAGTGTGGCGCAGTCGGGCGATATGGTGGTGTGTCTTGGGGCTGGCTCAATCAGCAAGTGGGCTTATGCACTTCCTAAAGAGCTTAAGGCATGATAGTCGAGGAACTCGTCAAGAAGTTTCGTCTACGCCGAGATGCTGACCTCTCAAAAACCAATTGGCTGCGGGTGGGGGGGTGCGCGGAGTATTTATTCAAGCCAGAAAACACGCAGGATTTATCAGATTTTTTAAAAGAATTACCGAGTGAAATTCCTGTGACTGTGCTGGGTGTTGGCTCGAATATTATCGTGCGTGATGGCGGGATAGATGGGGTGGTGGTGCGGCTGGGGCGCGGGTTTGCTCAGTGCCGATTGTTGCCAGATGAATATTATGTTGAAACTGGGGCAGGGATGCTTGACATCAATGTTTCGCTGTATGCAGCTGAAAATGATGTGGCAGGGTTGGAGTTTTTAAGCGGGATTCCCGGAACTATCGGCGGTGCAGTGCGGATGAATGCGGGTGCTTATGGGTATGATATTTCGCAGGTGTTGGTGGAAGCTGAAATTGTAGAGCGGGATGGAACTATACGCCTTCTGAGCAATGCCGAGCTTGGTTTTGTCTATCGTAATAGCAGCTTGCCAGCAGGCGCAATTGTGACTAGTGCAGTGCTGCGTGGTGAAGCTGGAAAGATGGACGAAATTTCTAAAAAAATCGAAGATATAAGCCGTAAGCGCGAGGAAACACAGCCGATTCGCACGCGCACAGGGGGCAGCACTTTCAAAAATCCTGAAGGACATAAGGCGTGGGAACTGATTGATAAGGCTGGCTGTAGGGGACTCACTGTCGGCGGGGCGCAAATGTCAGAGAAGCATTGCAATTTTATGATAAACACAGGAAATGCCACCGCTGCTGGCCTTGAAAATCTTGGTGAAGAAGTGATAAAACGAGTGTTTGAAAAAACAGGAATTATGCTAGAGTGGGAAATTAAGAGGATAGGGAAGCCCTCACCCTAACCCTCTCCCAGAGGGAGAGGGAATAAATAGGCATTGAAACAAGCATCAAATGATGCTATTATAGTGCCTGTATAAGGAGATGTGTATTATGAGAACAACTATTGCATTAAGTGATGAATTAGTAGCAAAAGCTCAGGCTTTTACAGGAATTAAAGAGAAGTCTTCGTTGGTTGAGGAAGCTCTTATTGCCTTAATAGAGCGTGAGTCAGCTGCGCGCCTTGCAACGCTTGGTGGAAGTGAGCCAGACTTGCAGCCTATTCCTCGTCGTCCTATAAAATAATCCTATAAAAACAATATGATTTTAGTTGATACATCAATATGGATAGAGCATTTCCGAAAAGGAAGTGATGAACTAAAAGAAATACTCGGTGTTGGGCAGGTTTTAATCCATCCTTTTATCATTGGCGAGCTTTCTCTTGGCAGTTTTCGTAATCGTAAAATTGTTCTGCAAATGCTTGGTGATTTACCAAAATCTGTTATTGCATTGGATGATGAAGTTGCTTCTTTTATTGAAAAACACCGTTTGTATGGTTTGGGAATCGGGTATGTGGACGTACATCTTCTAGCATCAGCGATTTTAACAAATGTTCGCATTTGGACAAGAGATAAGAAGTTAAAAGAAGTGGCAGTAAAGTTGGGATGCTCGTATATTAGGCATTAGGGATTAGGTAGGAAATGACAAAACATGTGGCAGTTCTAAAAGGTGGATGGTCGGCGGAGCGAGAAGTTTCGCTGAATAGTGGTGCTGCTTGTGCTAAGGCTTTGCGTGAGCTGGGCTATAAGGTGACGGAAATTGACGTGCAGCCAGACATTGCGGATGTTTTGAAACAAACAAAACCAGATGTGGTTTTTAACGCGCTGCATGGGCGCTTTGGTGAGGATGGCTGCGTGCAGGGCTTGCTGGAAATTCTGAAAGTCCCCTACACCCATTCTGGCGTTTTGGCATCATCAGTGGCGATGGATAAGCCGATGGCGAAAGTGGTTTTTGCGGCTGCTGGGCTTAAAGTTCCATTTGGTAAAATAGTAACTAGCGAAGAATTGCAAAAAGGTGACCCGATGCCTCGCCCTTATGTGGTGAAGCCTGCTAATGAAGGTTCTAGTGTTGGGGTTTATATTATTAAAGAGGGCAGCAATAATGCTCCGTTTACGCCAAAGCAAAGCTGGTTGGTTGAAGAATATATTGCGGGCAGGGAAATAACCGTTGCTGTGCTGAATGATGTGCCTCTTGGTGTGACTGAAATCCGCCCAATTTCTGGGTTTTATGATTACGAAAATAAATATACTGATGGTAAAACCGAGCATCTCTGCCCTGCGCCACTTAGCAAAAATGAATATGAGGCTGTGATGCAGATGGCACTCACGGCTCATCGCGCGCTGGGCTGTCGCGGCTTATCACGCTCGGATTTTCGCTATGACGGCAAGAATTTTTATATATTGGAGCTTAATACCCAACCCGGTATGACATCACTTTCTCTGTCGCCAGAGATTGCTGCACATGCTGGAATTTCCTTTAATCAATTGGTTCAAAAACTAGTTGAGGCAGCGCAGATTGGGTAATGTCTGTTGTCATTTCGAGTGACACGAGAAATCTTTGCAGTATATTAAAAACAGTGCAAAGATCCCTCGACAAGCTCGGGATGACAAGGATGGTTTAATTTATGGCTAGGAAAAAAGAGGAAAAGTTATCACCGCGCCAGAGGCAATCCAAGAAGTTCATGCGCGAAAAGGAATTGCAGATAAAGCGTCAGAATTTGCTGCAGAAATTACGAATTTTCGGTGTTGTTTTTCTTCTTATAGTAATAGTTGGTGTTGGGATTTGGTCTTGGAAAACCAATGCTTTCAGTCGTTTTATGCAGGCTACATCTGATAAAATGTATGGTTTGACTGTGAAGGCTGGATATTCAGTAGAGAATCTATATTTAGAGGGGCGCAACCGCACGCCGATGGATGAGATTAATCAAGCTCTTGATATTGATAAAAACTATCCTATTTTGCGTTTAAAATTAGAGGAAGTTCGCGCTCGACTGGAAAAAATAGAAAGTATAAAATACGCAGCGGTGGAGCGCGCTTTGCCTAATACACTTTATGTGCGGGTGGTGGAGCGTGAACCAGTGGCATTGTGGCAGCATCAGGGAAAACTCGCTCTGGTTGATGATAATGGTGTGGTGATGAACGGGCTGGATCTTGCCCCTTATAAGTCGCTGCCGTTGATTGTTGGTGAGGATGCACCAAAACATGTTGTGGAATTGCTGACGCTTCTTGCTGACCAGCCAGACCTTGCCAAGCGTTTTACGGCTGCGGTGTGGGTTGGTGAAAGGCGGTGGAATATAAAGATGCGCCCTGCCAATGCTGGCGGTGCAGAGGACGGGGCAGAGGATATAGAGGTGCGTTTGCCTGAAAAAGATTCGCTTGGAGCGTGGAAACAGCTTGCTGAAATGCAAAAAAAACAACAAGTATTGGATCGTGATGTAAAAGTGATTGACTTGCGTATTGACGGAAGGTTGTTTATTAAGTTACCAGCGAATGAAACAAATAGTAAATCTAGCAACGCGAAAGAAACATAGTGAAACGTAAAAAATCACAGACTCCGCTCAATAAAAGTGGCAATGGTAGCATAGCTGTTTTGGATATTGGAACAGCTAAGGTTGCTTGCTTCATAGCCTATATTGATTCCGCAGGCGAAATAAAAATAGTCGGCATCGGGCATCAATTGTCCAAGGGAATCCGTGCTGGCGTGATAACCGATTTTTCTGAGGCAGAAACCTCGATTACCAATGCGGTTCATGCTGCCGAGCAAATGGCGGGTGGCACTGTGGAGAATGTTATAGTCAGCCTGTCAGGCGGTAATATGAACTCACGCAATGTGACGGTTGAAATGTCGCTGTTTGGTGAAGAAGTTACCGACCGTGATATTATGGATATTATCGAGCAGGCGCGCGCCAGCATTACCCATAACGAACATGAAATTCTACACTCTATTCCTGTGTCATATTATCTTGACGGGGCGAGGGGAATTGTTGATCCGCGCAAAATGTTTGGTAAAAAACTCGGTGCTGATGTGCATATGATAACGGGGACTGCTGGCGTTATGCATAATCTTTCGCATTGTGTTGGTCGCTGCCATCTTAATGTTGATGATTATATCGCTGCGCCTTATGCCTCTGCGCTTTCCTGCCTTGAGGAAGATGAAAAACAGCTTGGTGTCACGCTTATTGATATGGGCGCGGGAAGCACTAGTTTTTGCATCGTTGCAGGCGGAAAAAATATTTACACGGACTGTGTTCCTATCGGCGGGATGCATGTTACCAATGATATTGCGCGCGGGCTTTCTACTAGTCTTTCCCATGCAGAACGTTTGAAAACTCTGCATGGCAGCGCGATTGCAACTGCCAGCGATGATCAGGTGATGGTTGATGTTCCGCCGCTTGGTGAAGAAGATTCTGATGAAACCAACACCATGCCGCGCTCAATGCTGGTTGGGGTGATTCGTCCGCGCATCGAGGAGATTTTTGAGATGATTCGCAGCAAAATTGAAATGAGTAATGTGGCTGGCTATGCTGGTAAGCGCGTGGTGCTGACTGGCGGTGCGAGCCAGCTGCTTGGTGTGCGCGAAATGGCAGCCAATATTCTTGGAAAACAGGTTAGGCTCGGGCGGCCACACGCTCTGCCAGGTCTTGCTGAGTCAGTCAGTGGTCCTGCTTTTGCCACAGCTCTTGGGATGTTGGAATATAAAGTTCGTAAACCTCGTGAAGAACAGATGTTCGATGCCCACCGTCATCGTGGCGGGTTGATGGCTGGCTTTGAAAAAATCGTCCACTGGTTTAAGGATAATTTTTAATATTCACAGGGAAAGCTATGATTTCCAAAAAATTTTTTGGTGAAAGTACAGTGGATAATAGTCAACGTGTTTTTGACTTGGTGATGCGCCTGACCTGTATATCGATGTTATTTGTTTTTGCCTATGGTTGGCGCAGATACGCACCTAATTATCAGATAATGGATCAGGCACCTCTTATTGAATCGCTAACTCACCTGCCAGATTTGTTGAATTGGTTGGTTTTATTTTTGTGTTCTGCGAGCTTTGTATTTTTATTATTCATTCCCCAAAACCGTATTGCTGCCCAGATTATCTTGCCTTGCATGATATTTTTTGTATTGCAGGATTTTAATCGGCTGCAGCCATTCGTGTTTATGTATATGTTCCCAATCGTCATTGTCGCCTTGTTTAAGGAGGTGGGAGAACGTGGGGTAAATGCTTTACGCTTTATGGTCTGCGGGATTTATTTTTGGGCTGGATTTCATAAACTGAATATGTCTTTTTATATGGGAACTTTCCCTTGGTTCGTTTCTCCTATCTATAAATTATTTGCCAATTACCCATCGCCTGTCATTGATGTTTTATTTGCGGTTATGACCTTTATCACCCCTTTCTTTGAAGCATTGATAGGGATATTGCTAATGTTTCCTAAATGGAGGCGTGTGGCAACGTTTATGGCATCTATCATGCTTGCCACTGTGCTTTTTTGTCTTGGACCATTTGGGCATAATTGGGGGCAGATAGTGTGGCCGTGGAATGTTTATTTATTTTCGCTGGAGTATTTGTTATTTTTTAGTTTTGCTGGTGATAAAGAAAAGTCACTTCTTTCTGTGCCGATGACGAGGGTTAGTATATTGAGCATTGCCGTTTATGTAGTGGCTCCTGTGCTGGCGATTTTTACACATTGGTACGCATATACTGGTTATAAGCTTTATTCTGCCAATATTGTAACTGGTAAAATAATACTTGGCTCCAATGAAACACTGAAAGACGCACCAGATTATATTAAGAAAATGGTGAAGCAAAATAATACGATTGGCGTAATTGAATTATTTGGTGCGGAAAGAAGCGGTGCGCCGTATCCTGTGCCGTATGTGTTAAAAACATCTATAAAGGGATTATGTAAATTTCTGGATAATCCTAAAGATGCGGTGCTTCGTATTAATTATCCACCACCATTTTATAAAATAAAAGGGACGGATGAGGATTTGGAACTTTGTCATGACTAGCAGCAATTTATCAGGAAATTTTCTTATTTATGATGAGGAGTGTTTTTTCTGCTCAAATTATGTGAGGCTAGTGAATTTGAAGGAATCTATCGGTGATATAACCCTTGTAAATGCCCGTGATGCAGGAGTTGCCGAGAAGTTTAATATTGACCTGAAATATCTTAATGAAGGTATGCTGCTTATCATTAACGGCAATAGATATTATGGTGCGGAAGCAGTTCACCATATAGCTTTGCTATCAACTGCAAGTGGCGTGTTTAATAAAATCAATGCGACTGTTTTTAAATACCGCTTCCTGTCGCATTTATTTTATCCGCTGCTAAAACTTGGCAGAAAAACCTACCTATTTCTCGCAGGAAAAAAAGAGATCGGTTAGGCATACTCGTTTGATTTAAGTTTTCCCCTACGTCATGCTTCGGCTCGTGTATTAGTTATACACTTCGCCTCGCCTTCCTTGGGTAATTCCTTTCTCAAACAAGTATGGTTATTTGTAACTGTCATATTATTGGAGTTAATTCATTATTTCTTGACAGAGGGTTATTCAAAATATATCAATAATTCTCGATGAGAAAATTCATCAAAAATTGTCAACTTAATCCAAGAAGGAGTTACTTATGTTCAATAAATTTTTATTCTCTGCAGCGTTAATCGCTTCAATGTCTGTTTCATCACTTTCTTTTGCAGCAGAATGCAAAGAAGATAAAGATTGCAAAGACGGCACAGTTTGCATTATGGCTGTTACTCCGCATGAATGTAAAGCTCCACAAGCTGCTGGTGCTGCTTGTAAGCGCGATGCAGTTTGTGCTTCTAAAAAATGCGATATACCAGCTGGTAAAGATGCAGGTGTTTGCAAATAATTTACAGTAATCTGTAATTTATAATGTGATAGGGCGGGACGGGCTAAGGCTCTCCCGCCTTATTTATTGTGAATATACTCCATCCATAATGCTTGATACAAGCCCTCATCTCGGCTTGCGCCACTCTTCCCCCAGAGGGGGAAGACGCTCATTCCCTCTCCCTCTGGGAGAGGGTTAGGGTGAGGGCTAAAGAATTATTGAATTGTTTATAGAAAAAACACTGGATAAACCAGCTATTCCGCTATATATCCTACACTTCACAATATGCTCGCGTGGCGGAATAGGTAGACGCAAGGGACTTAAAATCCCTCGATCGCAAGGTTGTGCCGGTTCGAGTCCGGCCGCGAGCACCATTAGCATAGCCCACTTAGGTGGACTATGCTAATGGTGCTTTGCAGTGGCGAGAACCGCGGTTCGACAATTTCGTTAGCGTGCTTGCACACATAAGAAATTGCGACGCAGCAAGCTGCAAGCGCAGCGAGTACGTCCGGCCGCGATAAAGAGTTGCAGCTGGTTCTAAATTTCCAAAGTTAATTGACACAAATTTTTGAGACTTGATAGCAAATGTTTAACTGTTACATTGAGATGAATGGTTCTAGCTATTAATGGCTATTCCACAGAAATCTAAATTGATTATGACAGCACGCAAAAAAACACCTACTTCGACTGAAACAGCAGTTTTAACAAAAAGTGCTCGGAGATGTCCTGTCTGTTATCATCTTCATGGTGATCTTGAAGTGAAGCTTGGTCAAATTGCCCATCTCGATCAGAATCCTGTAAATACGCAGGAAGAAAATCTTGCATTCATGTGTATGCCACATCATAGCGAGTACGATTCAAAAACTAGCCAGCATAAAAACTATACGCATGCTGAAATTGTAGAATTACGCCGCAAATTATATGTTGCAATCAATACAGGGCAACATCATCAAGTCAAAATTTCTACTGAAAAATCTACATTAGAACCGATAAATGTGGTGACGCAGCTAATAGCGGAATCCAATGATAACGATGTGCCACTATCGACGCTGCTGCGAAAGGCAAAAAGCATAGCAAAAAAGCGCAACGACAAAAAAATGCTTGAATGGATAGATAAGGAACTGAACGGTTATGATGGTGTTTTGGCAAAAGATTTACCAAACTATCGCAAAGCATATGGAGAAGCATACGCCCATAACCCCTATCGAGGGTGGATGCCAGTCATGTTTCACAGCGCAAAACAGAAAGAATCTTACACATACATAACAAATGGTCAAGCGGTTGGCGTAATCGAAGATATGCTCAAAAAGATGAAATCTTCAGGAGTCTTTATATCATCTTCAGCAGAAGCGGTACAAAGCATACAGAAAGCATTAAATTATGACGCAGCTGTTCAAATCAGAGTATCATCAACCACTCTTAGAACTATTATAGAAGCCGTAAGAAATGCTATTCACGAATGGGCTATAAAATTAGAATAGCCTTTCCAGTTCTTGTAAAACTCCTGCAAATTCTCAAATCCAGTTCGAAGGTTTCTCCGCGCTGCTGCGTCATTGCTTTATTTGTTTATATGGATAATATCATAATCCATAACAATCAGAGATTATACCAATGTCAGAAATAGAGAAAATTTTAGTGCGGTTTCCTAAGCAGCGTCCGCCTTTGCCAGAGGCGCAGCAGAAGATTTACGAGCAGGAATATCTCGCTAACCGCGAAGGAAAAAACCTTGCATCGTCACTGGCGCAGAAACTGGAAGCGTGGATGCACAGGAAAGTGGCGCAAAATGTGGTGGGCAGCAGGTTTTTAGAAGTGGGCGCGGGGACGCTTAATCACGCGCCATACATGGAAAATAAAAAAATCGAATATTATGATGCGGTTGAGCCTGCAAAATTTCTATATCAGGATTCTGTTTTTAAGCCACGCATCAGGAATTTTTATGGCGATATTTCTGAGTGTGATTCGCAGTATGATTCCATATTTTCTATTGCAGCGTTGGAGCATGTAACCAACTTGCCAGAGGTTCTAGAAAAAATGGGGGCGTTGCTCGCGGATGGTGGTGTGTGCGTTAATGCCATTCCTTGTGAAGGTGGATTTTTGTGGGGACTTAGCTGGCGGCTTTCAACAGGGCTTTCCTATAAATTACGCACGGGATTTTCCTATAAAACATTGATGCGACATGAGCATATTAACGGGCATGATGAAATTATAGCTCTGCACAAGCATTTTTTTGAAAAAGTGAAGCTGGTTTATTTTCCCGTGCCGTGCAAACATCTGTCGCTTTATTGTTGTATCGTAGCGAGTAAGCCTAGATAATGTGAGTTATGATTGTCATATTGAGTGAAGCGAAATATCTCCATAAAATCCAAGGAGATTCTTCGGCTGTGCCTCAGAATGACAAGTGAGTGACGGCTACTTCATCGACAGAGTGATTGTAGGTTTTTCACCAACTAGTTGGGTGAGCTTTGCAATCACCCCATCCACTCCACGAGCTGTGGCGAGGGTGGTGAATTCAGCACGGTGAGTGTTAATCAGGCTCACATTTTCTATGGCTATATCCAGAACTTTGTAACGCCCTTCCTTTTCGCGAACCAGATAATTGACGTTCAATTTATCCTGATTGGTTAGCTGGATTTGAGTGGCAACATTGAAATCACTGTCATTTGAACCATTAACGCCTAGAATTTTTATAGCACTAATACGTTTGTCAGGATTTTCAGCAAAATTTTCGACATAGGTTTTGGTCAGAAATTCGCGGTATAGCTCGGTGTATTTTTCGCGCTGCTCATCGCTTGCTTTATTCCAGTTCCTGCCGATTACAAATTTGGCAATCCAATCAATATCAACTGATTTGCTAAAAGCCTGCCTTAAATTTTCTTTGCGCTGCTCATAGGATTTTTTCTGATCGCTGATGACGGCAAGAACGATGTTCGCAAAATTATTGGCGAAAGATACACGTTCACCATGTTTTTCAGAAGTTGCTACCTCAGAGGCGTAGGCAGCTCTGTCAGAGATGGTGATCTGGCAGAGAAAGAACAATAAAAATAAAGAAAAATAACATATAAGGCGGTTCATAAATTTCCCCGAAATATTAGCGATAATAACTAATATAACTAATAATAATTAACTTATAATGAATTTACAATAAATTTCTATTAATTGCAAAATAGCTGCTCCTATAGTTAAAGTTCTGTATTTTATTGTTTTTTATTCTCGTCAAGCGGTAGCGTCACAAACGCTTCCTCGTTTTTACGAGAAATTTTAACCAGAGCAAATTTGCGACCAGATTTGCGCGCTTTGTCAAATACAGCCTTTAAATCAGCAACAGATTTTACTGTCTCGTTGTTCACATCAACGATTAAATCCCCGCGTCGCAAACCACGTTTTGCCGCTTCCGAACCAAATTTAACGCCAAGAACGACTAGACCATTTTTCTTCTCGTCTAGACGCATCCTTGCGCGAAGTTGCGGAGTTAGCGGAGAGACATCCATGCCGAGCAGTGCGCCGCCACCATCCGCATTGCCATCTTCTGAATCGCCATCTTTACCGTTATCTTCACCATCCTGCGCTTTTTCGGTTTTTTCATCAAGTTCTTTAACCGTTATCTGCCCAGTCTTAGAAGCGTTTTTATGCCAATAAGTGACGGAAACAGTCTTGCCACCTTTGGTTTCGGCAACTATGCGCGGAAGATGGCGCATCTCGGTTATTTCCTTGCCGTCAAAATTGGTGATGATGTCGCCCGCAACGATTCCCGCTTTATCCGCTGGGCTGTCCTTGGCAACTTCCAAAACCAAAGCACCCATTGGTTTTGCAAGACCAACGCTGTCGGCTATTTCTTCCGATACTTCTTGAATTTTTACTCCTAGCCAGCCACGATGTGCGCGTCCGAATTCTTTTAGTTGAGCGATAATTGGTTTGGCAAGAGAGGTGGGAATAGCAAAGCCAATGCCAACCGAACCACCACCCATGCTTGGTGAAAAGATCGCACTATTAATGCCGATTACTTCACCTTTGGTGTTGAATAAAGGTCCACCAGAATTCCCACGATTTATAGACGCGTCTGTTTGCAGAAAATCATCAAAAGGCCCTGAATTTATGCTACGTTGACGGGCAGAAATAATCCCCTGTGTCACTGAACCACCAAGCCCAAATGGGTTGCCGATGGCTATCACCCAATCGCCAACGCGCATCGCATCGGAATCACCAAGTGGAACAAATGGAAGATCTTTTTTAGCATCAACTTTGAGCAGTGCTAGGTCGGTTTTCTTGTCACGACCAACTATTTTTGCCTTGTATTTGCCGTTGTCAGGCAGGGTAACGGTTATCTCTTCCGCACCATCAACAACGTGATTATTGGTAATGATAAAACCATTTGCTTCGATAATAAAACCTGAGCCGAGCGATTGCACATCTTGCTCTTGTTGTCCCATTCCATTAGAACCACCAAAACGTTCAAAAAATTCACGGAATGGTTCAAATTCAGGATCGTCAGGAAGCTGCGAAAACGGCATGCCCATAAGACCACGCCCAGTTTTTATTTTTTGCGTGGTGGAGATATTGACCACGGCAGGGGAAAGTTTTTCTACTAAATCGGCAAAGCTGGCTGGGCGATCTTGTGCTGAAGCTGGAGCAATAAAAGAAATTAGCAAAACAGTGACGATTAGGCGGAATTTTAACATAAATTATGCTCTCCAAAGTCTAGGTTAGTTACATCAAAAATCATATAATACAGATTTTTTTAATCTCAAGGGGAGGGGTAAATTTTTTCTTGGGATGGTGTGGATTTTAATCGTTTAACCCACTTAATATCCTCAGATTTTTCCGCTTCCGCGGGTTTTTTGGGCTTTAATAATTCTTTCCTGACAAAGCTATTTGGCGTTTCTTTTCTGTCATCATCTTGATTGAGGTAACCTAACAATTTATCCATTATTACTGGTTTTGGAGATGATATATTTTTTGTAGAGGGAATTTCCCCGCCATTATTATGTTTCTCGAGGGCAGCTGCAAGAGTACGACTTTTTATATTATCTGTTGAGTTAGTTAATATAGTCGGTGCAGTGGTTAGATAATTGAATAATGGGGAAAGATCATTGGGGACTGGTTTTTCTGGTTTGAAGTCATTTGGTCTTGTTCCTTTTGGATAGAAAGCTAATAACTCTTTCTGATACATATCGATTATTAATTCCATATGTTCGATGATGGTTTTCGGCTTTTGATAGAATAGGGTAGGTTGAATTACGGCAGCCTTTAGGTAATCTTCAAGTTTAAGCCCTCTATCTTTGAAGTGATTATGAACACCCTCAATATTAGCAATGATTGTTTTTGGTTTATGGCAAAACAATTCTGGTCTCGCTACCGCAGCTTTTAGATAATCTTCTAGCTTCAACCCTTTATCTTTAAAGTGATTATAAACACCCTCAATATTAGCAATTATTTTTTCTGGTTTATTATAAAAAAGTTGCCCTGCTCCCGTTGCGGCTTTTAGATAATTTTCCCGCGTTAAACCGTATTTAGCAAAATGTTCTATCACTGGAGCGCAATGCTCATAAAATTTTTCTTTTACAATTTCTTTGTATTCTTTGTAAGAATCAGCGATGAGTTTTTTGTCTTCTTTTGTAAGGTCGAACTGCTTGAATATTTTATCATTTATGCCATCTTTTTCTATGGCAACACCACTTTCCAGTCTTTCTATTCTTAAGAGTTGTATGCCAGTGGATTTTGAAAACTCGGTCTGCTTCATTCCAGCGCTTTGGCGCAGATAGCTGACTATTCGAGAATAGGCGGGTGCTTCTTTATCTGTTTTTGTGCCTGACCATGCACTGGTTGCTTTTTCGACTGCAACATCGAAATCTTTTTCTCCGTGCATGAATAAACCAGCTAATTTTTCAGCCTTTTCATGCATGACATTAGGAGGGATTTTATCGATGCCTTTTAACTGATTAACCGATACATCGAGAACGGCAGCGATCCCAGCTATACTTTTTTCAACATCAACTGGTTTTTTATAGCGAATGGCGACATCATTTATATTTTCTGTAAGCCATTCTACAAAGCCATTATCTTCTTTTACTGAGGGGTTTGATACAATTTCCCTAATTTTCTGGGTTCTTGATTGTCGCATTGATTTATCAGAAATGGTGACTTGTTCCGCATCTGACTTTGCTATCGCTTTTCCTCTGTTTATAAGCTTGAGCCAACTACAAACATCACTGGGAACTTTTACTGATAAGTAGTTGGTGAGTTCTTTGCTGGGAGTTTTTGTGCCTGCAATTAAATCTGACAAATCCTTTTTCTTTATCTCGCCAGATAAACCAATGTCTTTTATGAAATCATCAGCGTTCTTATATTTACCTATCCATTCAGAGAGGACATCGGAAAAGGTTCTTTCGTCAAAAGATAGCCAGCCAAAATTATAACCGCTAATGGTTCCGTCATCATTCTGACTGTCCCTAAGCTCTCCCTTAAACTCTGTAATTGAAGGTAGTTTATTGCGCACGAAATGTCCCCGATATATAGCTGATTCCAAACGTTGGAAATTAGCTATAAATATTAATTATTTTTAACAGTTTAGTAGATTTCGGACTTACTTGCAATCGCCATTTCCAACTTGGCTAACTCCACTGCGGTGCGCAATTCTATTTCATCCATGATTGCTATCAGGCGTGGGTCGGCAACTTCTTGTCTTTGAAGGGAAAGTTGCTTATTAATATCTTGCAGAACCTGCATTGGCAGCGTGCCGAGCAACAGTCTGCGGCGCAATTGCTCCAGCGAGTCGAGCATGTCATCACCTTGTTTTACAAGCTTTTTACGACGAATTTCCTCATCGGAAATCTCCTGTAAAGCCAACATTCCCGAAAGTGAGGAGGGAGCAGCAACGTTGGTGAGGCTGCCAGCATGGCTTGCCCCATCGGTTTCGAAAGCGTCGAGTATGCTGGAAAAATCCCCAGCCTGCGACACTCCAGAACGCTTTTTCGTGGTGCTGGTTGCCTTTATATTGCCGTATGCATCAACCTTCATATCATATTGCGCCTTTTAGAAGTGTCATCGTTATTGTGATGACCATGACACAGCGAATTATATAGTAAATATACCGCCTTAGTAAAGAGTTATACGCTGAAAAAATCGGCGTGGCACGCAAATTGCTTTGAATTACATATAATAATTCCATGTAACAATTGAGGAATTTGCGTATGACACAACAGTATTATTCTGAACATGATGATAACGAGCATGGTGTTTCACCACGTTTAGATATGGAAACGGTGGTTTATAGATTTGTATTCCTGCCGATTATGTTTCTAATAATTTTGTGGAGCTATTTGATCGCTATGTCGTCTATGGCGCATGCTGAATCACGGGTAAAAGATATTGTTACTTTTGAAGGTGTGCGTGAAAACATGCTGATGGGTTATGGGCTGGTGGTGGGTCTTAATGGCACTGGTGATAAACTGAAAAACAGTGCGTTTACCGAACAGAGTTTAATCGCATTTCTGGAACGTCAGGGTGTGAATACTCGTGGCACTGAACTAAAAACGCAAAATGTGGCAGCGGTTACAGTTACTGCATCTTTGCCGCCATTTGCTCGCACTGGCAGCAAAGTTGATGTGTCAGTCAGTGCTATGGGTGATGCTAAAAATCTTGCTGGTGGCGTTTTGCTTGCTACACCGCTTTATGGTGCGGATGGTGAAGTTTATGCAGTGGCGCAGGGCTCTATTTCTATCGGCGGGTTCAAGGCACAGGGTGAAGCAACAACTATCACTAAAGGTGTGCCAACATCGGGATTTATTGCCAGTGGTGCAATCGTTGAACGTGAAACAGAATTTGTTCTGAATAAATTGCAGGAAATGAAGCTGTCGCTGCGTAATCCAGATATTTCTACGGCACAGCGTATATCAGACGTTATCAATGAACATATCGGACCGAGTATCGCCAATGTTTCTGACCCCGGTACGGTTGTTCTGTCTGTGCCAGATATTTACCGCAATAATGTGACACTGCTTCTTGCCGACATCGAAAAATTACCAGTGGAGACCGATCAAGTGGCAAAAATTGTTGTTGATGAAGCATCAGGCACGATTGTTATGGGCGAAAATGTGAGCATTGATACAGTGGCGGTGGCGCAGGGTAATTTGGTGGTTAAAATTGAAGAAAAGCCGAACGTATCGCAGCCTAACCCGCTGGCACCAGAGGGCGCGCAAACTGTCGTGACTCCGCAAACAGAAATTGCTGTGAATGAAAAACCCGGAAGTAGGATGGCAGTACTAAAACGTGGTGCGAGTTTGAAAGAACTGGTCGCTGGGCTTAATGCGCTTGGTGTTAGTCCGCGTGATTTAATTACGATTTTGCAAACAATAAAATCTGCTGGCGCGTTGCAGGCAGAAATTAGAACGAGGTAGGTAAAATGGGAATTGGAGAATTGGGGAGCTTTGGAATTGAAGCAGCAAAGATAGGTGTTCTTGGCGGGGCAAAAAAAATGGATCCGCAGAAAGCGGAGGCTACGGCTAAAGATTTCGAGGCGCTCTTTATCAGCCAGATGGTGGAACAAATGTTTGGAGAATCAAGCGGTTCTGAGGCGTTTGGCACTAGTGATACAGACGAGGTTTATAAAGGATTAATGGTTCAGGAATATGGAAAAGTGATTACCCAGTCTGGTGGCATAGGAATTGCACAGAACATAAAGAGAGAACTTCTTAAACAACAGGAGATATAGTTATGAGTGGTGAACCTAGAATAGCAGGTAAGTCTGGAAATACAGAAACGCCAGATTTTAGAGCGCAGGATGTGGTGATGCTTACCGCACGTCTTGCACAACTGCTTGCCGAAGAGGTGGATTTGCTCGGTGAAATGAAAGTTAAACAAATTGAAGCTCTACAAAAGGAAAAGATATTTCTAACCAACGCGCTGGAAGCACAGCGTAAACTTATCGACCGCCATCCCTATATAATTGATACAATTCCTTCGCGCGATAAAAAGGATTTAGAGGAAGTTGCAGCAGTTTTTCAGGGAATATTAGACGAGAACCACCGCAAATTATTACTGGCAAAAGAAATTAATCACAAAATCGTGCAGGCTATCACAGAAGTGGTAAAAGAAACCACCCAAAGCCGCACCTATAACGGGAGTGGTTATACTGGAATGGCAGCAGCGTTTAATACTATGTCGGTGACTTTGAACAAAACAATCTAGGTGATTTATGAGTCTTTCGCTCGCGCTGAATAATTCGCTTTCTGGACTGAATATAAACAGGCAATCGCTTGCTGTTTTGTCACAGAATATAGCCAATGCCAACACGCAGGGCTATACTAGAAAAATTATTGAGCAGGAATCTCTCTATCTCGATGGACACGGTTCTGGTGTAAGCATCAAAGACATAAGTCGTAAGGTTGATGACTATTTGATAAAATCAATTCGTCTGCAAACTTCGGCAGTAGGACAGGGTGAAACGATTAATGACTATTCTGATAGAATTCAGATTTTGCTCGGCAAACCTGGAAATAAAGATAGCATTGATTCTAATATTGGCAGTTTCTTTAATGCCGTGCAATCACTGGCTCAGACCCCTGAAAGTTCATCACTAAGGGTTAATGCGATTAATCTAGGTAAAACACTGGCTGGGCGGATAAATGATTTATCATTGGGGCTTAATGATCTTCGTTTTCAGGCGGATCAGGATATACGCTTAATGACCAGTGCCGTTAATTCCGACATAGCAGAAATAAATAAATTGAATAAGACTATAAGCAATGAGAGTGCGCTGGGAAAACCAGTTGGAGAATTGCTCGATAAAAGAGATGGGTTGATTAAGGATTTATCCAGCTACATAGACATTCAGGTTTATACAAAATCATCTGGAGAAATTAATATATCAACCAATAGCGGTTTGAGTTTGCTTGATGATAGCGTTTATGAATTGTCGTATAATTCGGCTGGTTCTGTCGATAGTTTTATTAATGACGCTTCGCTTGGACCAGTTGAAGTATATCGTTTGGATGAAGAAGGAAATCGGCTAGGCACAGCAAAAATCTTGGTAACTGCTGGCACAAGTGATACCATTACAAGTTTTGCAGGAAGTGGCAAACTGGCAGGTTTTGTTGAGATGCGTGATAAGCAACTGCCTGCGATTCTTAAGCAACTTGATAATCTGGCAATGGTTTTGCGCGATCAAATGAATATAATTCATAACACTGGAACTGGTTACCCCGGTGCTGCGAGTCTTACCAGCACCCATGCGATGGTTGCCGATGATTACAGCCAATGGGGTGGTAAGGTTCGCATCGCTGTTTTGGGGGCGGACGGCAGACCAGTTGCATCGCGTTATGCTGATGAATCGGTGACGCGACCGCTGACACTTGACTTATCAACACTGGATACTGGGACTGGAGCAGGGCAACCAAGTGTGCAGGGTATCATTGATGAAATTAATAGAACCTTTGGTATCCCGCAAAATAAAATTGAACTTGGTAATATAAATAACATCAGTTTGGTATCGAATAGCACTTCTCTTCCTGGTGCGCCTCCGCAGTTTAATTTTGATTTTAACATGGAAAATATTTCGGCAACAAACGCCAATGTATTTGTTACTGGCGTTCAGGTGTTGGATAGTGGCGGAGTTGCACTCACTACACCTACTTCTACCTTGCCAACACTCCCTCTTGCTGGAACTTATACCACTGTTGCAGGCAGCAGGACGATAACTATCAACACCACAAGCGCAAGTGGTTTGATTGATGGAGATAAGATTTATTTAACAGCTCCAGCAGGGGCTATTGACGGAATACCAACAACAGATTTTGATCAGTTTTTTACAGTTAGTAACGTTCAGGCAGGTAGCTTTGACGTTACTGTTTCCACCGCCGCTTCTGCTGGCGGTGGATTTACAGTTGCAGGTCAGACTGGTTTGCCAAAATATGCACAAATTGCGGCTGGCGATTCAGTGCGTACGAAAAGTAGCGGAACGATTACGGCAGATCTCAGCGGTAATACCACCTCTCCGTATTACACGGTCAACATGAGTTTTTCAGTAGATGACGGAACGGGTAATATCGTCAGCTCTGTCGTTAGCTACCGCGTTAATAACAGCGACAGCAATTTGCTCAATGCTCGCTATGCAGCACTTTCAGCAACTGGCTCTGGAACTATTGTGTATCCTAATTCACTCAAGCCAGTTGCGGTTGCTTCGCTGGTTGATGCCGATGGTTTAGAGCTGGCAAAAACTAACGGTTTATATACCACGACTCAGGCTGGTTATTTGAAGATTGCAAGCGGTGACAGTATTAGCTATCTCGCTATTGATTCTCTTGATAGTAATGAGCAGGGAAGACCAAACGATACTCCGAGAACAGCAGCTACAAACCGTAGTTTCTCACATTATTTTGGGCTTAATAACTTCTTCGTTGATGATGGTGACGCGCGTACAATTAAAAATGCGGGCAGTGCTGCCTCTCTTAAAGTAGAGAGTAGGATGAGCAGTAATCCCAACCTTATATCTTTGGGAAAACTTTCACCAAGCCCGCTGCCTAATGATCCTAACCTGCCACCTCTATATACTTATGAACGTAATGTTGGTGATAACAGCATTATACAGGCACTTGCCAAACTTGGTATTCAAGGTGTGGATTTTGCGGCTGCTGGTGGTTTGGGGCAAACAAAAATACCGTTTAACTCTTATGCTGGGCAGATTATTGGTGCTGCGGCAACTAATGCAGTTGCTTCACAAACTCAAAAGGCTAACGCGCAGACTCTGCTTGACGGTTATAATCAACGCTCGGATTCTGTTAGCGGCGTGAATCTGGATGAAGAATTAGCAAATACTATAATTTATCAAAACTCTTATAGTGCATCGGCGCGAATTATTACGGTAGTCAGTACATTGTTTGATACGCTGATTCAGGCGGTTGGTAATTAGGAAATGGAGAAAATATTATGTCAGTAGGACGCATTAGTACATTCGCACTACATCAAACGACACTGCGTGATTCCAGCAAGGTGCAGGTTAATCTGGCGGATTTGCAGCAGCAACTATCCAGCGGTTTTAAATCACAGGATTTTGCAGGGCTTGGTGGCAGTGAATCAGAACAATTTTTATTGCTGGAAAATAAAATTGCCAAAACTGATATTTATTTGAACAACAATAAAATCGCAACCACACGCATTAATAGCACAGATAATATTCTAGATCAGGTTATTGATACGGCAGCTAATTTGAAAAGTTTGATTTCACAACGGCGTAATGCGGCATCGAATAGCGGTGCTTTTCCAGAAACACTTAGGGGGGCTTGGCAATCACTTGTAAGCCAACTCAACACCAGCCTTGAGGGGCGTTTTTTATTTGGGGGAACTCGTACCGATGTTGCGCCAGTAAATCCAGACACATTTCCTACCCTTGAGGTTGATGGTGTTCCTGATGATAACTATTATAATGGCAGCACAGAGGATGTGCTTTTACGAGCCGATGATAATACGGAAATTAATTATAATGTCCGTGCTGATGATATGGGTATCCAGCAGATTTTTGCAGGACTTGCCATGGCACAAAAGGGGCATGATGCTAACTCCGATGAAGATTTAGTTAAGGCTTATGATTTGGTGACGCAAGGGTTAGATGGAGTTATCGCCACCCGTTCTATTGTGAACCAAAATAAAGTGGCGATTGATAATATTAATAACCGCCATGATTCATTTAAACTTTATTTTCAAGGGGTAAAAGAGGAGATAGGTAATGCAGATTTAGTCTCAGTTTCAACGCAGGTGGCAATAAACCAAGGAATATTGCAAGCTGCTTTTCAAGCTTTTGCGAAAATTAATTCCTTGAAATTATCAGATTTTTTACGTTAAAATAACCAAGTCGTGTTATAACAGAAAGCACGGCAACAATAAAAGGGGTACACTCTATGCTAGGGCAGTCAGCATTTTCAATCGGTTCAGCTACTCCGCACGTCTCTTTTCCTGAGACAATCAAGTCTCGCTTTGGCGAGATTTCAGTTGATATTTCAAAGGCTATTTCGTTTCCGCGTGGCTTGCTGGGGATGCCAGATAAATCTAATTTCGTGCTGACCAATTTTAACAGCCAAAAAATGGAACAGTTTAAGCTCTTGCAATCTCTTGATGAATTGCAGCTTTCCTTTATTACCCTTCCTGTTGCGGTTAATAATAATATTGTTGCGGTTGAGGATATTCGCGGTGCTGCTGATGATTTGGGTATAACTTATGATGATTTGGTGGTGCTGTTTATAGTTTCTGTTCACCGTAGCCCAGACAGTGTTAAATTATCGGTAAATGCCCGTGCGCCACTATTTCTTGATGTAAAACAGAAGTTTGGCATACAGTATGTATTCCAAAATGATGCTTACAAGGTGCAGCACTACCTTTAAAAACTCACTTTAGCTTCAAATCTGCTTGGAATAGATCCTCCTCGAAACACGTCACGTATAAAGCATACGCTCATGTTTCTCGGTGTCCATTCCTGCGCGCTTTTTTGCCAAAGTGAGTTTTATGTGGCTTAATTTGTCATTTCGTCGGCAAGCTCTGGGTGACAGAAGAATGGGGATGGCTTTGATTTTGATTGCAATATTCAAATAATCCAATAATCTCATCGCCCAAACAATCCAATCATCTAACTTAAGGGCAAAGAAATGAAACCAGCTGCTAAAAAGAAACCATCACTCAAACAACAAATGCTTTCTAAACCAGTGAAGCATATTGACATTACCTCGTTTGATGCACGTCCGATAATCTCGCAGATGGCGAACATGTCGTTCACCTCGCGCGATCTGGCAAAAGCTGCTGAGATTTATAATATGATGCTCGCGGATAAAAAATGTTCAATCATTCTCACCATTGCTGGTTCAACTTCGGCAGGTGGCTGCATGAAATTATATGCTGATTTAGTCAAAAATAATATGGTGGATGCGATTGTGGCAACAGGTGCTGCGATTGTGGATATGGACTTTTTTGAAGCACTCGGTTTCAAACATTATCAGGGCAGCCCGTTCGTTGATGATAAACATCTACGCGATAATTATATCGATCGTATCTATGACACTTACATTGATGAAGAAGAATTGCAGAACTGCGATCATACCATCAGAAAAATTGCTGATTCTCTGCCTGCTGGGGCATATTCTTCCCGCGCGTTTATTCGTGAGATGGGAAAATGGCTCACCAAAAATGCGAAGAAAAAAGATTCTTTGGTGCAGCTTGCTTATGAGCATAATGTGCCGATTTTCTGCCCTGCATTTACCGATTCTTCGGCTGGTTTCGGTTTGGTGGTGCATCAGGCAGAGCGCAAGAAAGCTAAAAAATCTTATATCACGATTGATTCTATCGCCGATTTCCACGAACTCACCGATATTAAAATTAAAGCGGGAACGACTGGTTTGCTGATGATTGGTGGCGGTGTGCCGAAAAATTTTGTGCAAGACACGGTTGTCTGCGCGGAAATTCTGGGTGTTGAAGCTGATATGCACAAATACGCTGTGCAGATTACGGTTGCTGATTCACGCGATGGCGCGTGCAGCTCTAGCACTCTGAAAGAGGCTTGCTCTTGGGGGAAAGTTGATACTGCTTATGAGCAGATGGTATATGCCGAGGCTGGCAGCGTTCTGCCACTCCTTGCTTCTGACGCATATCACCGCGCGCACTGGAAAAAACGTACTAAACGTAATTTCGCCAAGATGTTTGCGTAGGCAAACTGTGTGTAATTAACTTGCATTTGTACATACAATGTCATAACATGGCTCTATGTCTGATAATATAACTTATAACTTTTCTGCTGAAAAGAATGCACTTCTTAAAGCAGATAGGGGAGTTGGGTTTGATGACGTGATTTACTGCATTGAAAATGGGTATATTCTTGATATTATAAGTAATAATGTAACAAAATATACTCATCAAAAAATGTATATAGTTGAAATTAACAATTACGCTTTTGTTGTTCCATTCGTAAAAAATAATGACGAGATATTTTTGAAAACAATTTATCCAAGTCGGAATATGACTGCAAAATATCTAAGGTATAGGAGATAGAAATGGCAAAAAAAACTAAAACTACGAAACCATCCAAAGAAATAGATGGAGATAGTTATGATATGTTGGTGGCATTAGAAAGTGGCGAAGAGTTCGAGCAAATCCCTGATTATAAGGAATTTGTCAAAATTTCTAGAAAGGCAGCTCAAAATTATTTCAAAAAAGATGCTCGGGTTAGCTTTCGTATTTCGCCAACTGATTTAGATAACATTAAACGTATGGCTGCTTCGGAAGGATTGCCATATCAAACTTACTTAACATCAATGATCCACAAACTTACAACTGGTCAGCTGGTTGTTAGAAATTAGGTTTTTATGGCAATACCTGATTATCAGACGTTGATGCGCCCAGTATTGGAGTATATTTCGGAGCATAGTTCTACACCTGTTTCGCCTATAGTTGAGTCTTTGTCTGATAAGTTTAATTTGTCTGAAGAAGAAAAAGAGCAAAAAGTAAAAAGTGGCTCAAAAAGCATAATTTATGATCGTATTACATGGGCTTTGACCTTCCTGTATAAGGCTGGATTGTTGGAAAAACCTAGCAGAGGTGTTTATTCGTTGTCAGAGATAGGCAATGAAGCATTAAAAAAATATAAAAACATTGATGTAAAAGTTCTCAAGCAATATCCAAAATTCATTGAATGGTTTAGCAAAGAAAAAAAGCAAAAAGGAAATTCAGGTGATAGCGTTGAAATAGATATTGAAAGCAAGCAAACACCTCAAGAAATAATTGAAAAAGGTTATAGGCAGTTGGTGTCAGTAGCCAAACAAGAATTGCTTGATAAAATTATTAGTTCAACACCAGATTTTTTTGAGCAAGTAATTTTGGATTTGCTGATTTCTATGGGTTATGGTGGCGCAAGAAAAGACGCATCACAAAGACTTGGTAAAACTGGCGATGGCGGTATAGATGGAGTTATAAAAGAAGATGCTCTAGGGCTTGATGTGGTTTATGTTCAGGCAAAGCGTTATAAAGAAAACAATGCTGTGCCTGCCGCTCATGTGCGGGATTTTATAGGAAGTTTGGCAATTAAACAAGCTAACAAAGGTGTTTTTGTTACTACTTCGTATTTTTCAAAAGATGCTTATGCTGCTGTTGCAAAAATACAGTCACGCATTATTTTAATTGATGGCGATGAATTAGCGAATTTGCTATATGAGCACAATGTAGGTGTTCGCTTGGAAGTGCGTTTTGATGTAAAGAAAATAGACGAAGGTTATTTTAGTGATTAGGGGAATTTTATGAAAAAAAAACCAGTAACAACAAAAACAAAAGATTTACTCGCTAAGGGCAAGAAATATTATTCGCTGGCGTATAAACCGCGCGAGATAATTGTTGCAAAAGGTGTTGGTGCAAAAATATGGGATGCTGACGGCAATGATTATATCGATTTTGGCGCAGGTATTTCTGTTACCAGTCTTGGGCATAATAACAAAAAACTTATTGCAGCGATGACCGCGCAAGCAAAAAATATTTGCCACACTAGCAATGTGTTTTTTACCGAGCCGACTGTGTTGCTTGCGGAAGAACTGGTGAAAGCATCAAAATTTGCCAAGCGGGTTTTCCTTACAAATTCAGGCGGTGAAGCCAATGAAGCTGCGATTAAACTAGCGCGGAAATATGCCGCGGATAAAGGTTGTCCGCCAGAAAAACGTGAGATTATAACTTTTATCGGTTCGTTCCATGGGCGCACGATTGCAACAATTACTGCAACCGCCCAACCGAAATATCAGGCGGGGTTTGAACCACTGCCCGCTGGCTTTACCTATGTTCCGTTTAATGATTTTGCAGCGATTGAAAAAGCAATCAGCGATAAAACCTGTGCGGTGATGTTGGAAGTGGTGCAGGGTGAGGGCGGTGTCACGCCAGTTGCCAAAGGATTCCTGAAACATATTCAGGATTTGTGTCATAAGCATGATGCGCTGCTCATGCTTGATCAAGTGCAGGATGGAATGATGCGAACTGGAAAACTATTTTCGCATTTTGCAGAAGATGGTGTGAAGCCAGATGTTGTAACACTGGCTAAAGCTCTTGGTGGCGGGCTGCCAATTGGTGCGATGCTTTATGGTGAGAAAGTGGAAAACACTTTCCAATTTGGTAGCCATGGCTCGACGTTTGGTGGCAATCCTGTTGCTTGTGCGGTGGCGCGGGTGGTGCTTAAAACTATGCAATCAAAAGAATTGGCAAACAATGTCAGCGCGCGTGGCAAACAGCTTGTTTCCGCACTTAAAAATCTCAATAAAAAATATTCGTTATTTTCTGAAATTCGTGGGCGCGGGTTGATGATTGGTGTGGAACTTAAACCTGAATTTCATGGTAAGTCTGGTGATATTTCTGATCTTGCGCGCAAGCATGGGGTTATTGTGTTGCAGGCTGGCCCGAATGTGCTGCGCTTCCTACCTCCTCTTATCATCAAAGAGGCAGAGATGGCTAAGGGGCTTTCTCGCCTTGAAGATGCCATTGCCGAGTTTGTAGCAAAAAAATAAAATAGGAACTAGCCTATGATGCTTGTGCGGCCTGTTGCTATGTCTGACCACGGTGAGATTCTGTCACTCGCGCATGAGGCTGGTATTGGCATGACTTCGCTGCCAGAAGATGCTGGCGTTCTTAAATCTAAAATTGCCAATGCTGTTGCTAGTTTTTCTGGTGCAGAAGGGATGAAAGGTGATGAACGCTTTTTATTTGCTCTGGAAGACACGGATACAAAAAAACTGGTGGGAACAACAGGTGTAGTGGCGCATGTGGGAATTAAAAATCCGTTTTATTCTTATAAACTTTCCACCATTGTGCAGGCATCGGATGTTGTAAAAGTTTATTCTTTGCAGCGTGTTTTACATATGGTGAATGATTATACAGGAGCTAGTGAAATCGGTTCTCTGTTTTTGCTTCCGAGCTATAGGCGTGATGGAATTGGCAAGTTTCTTTCGCGCTCTCGTTATCTGCTGATGGCAGAATTTCCGCGTTTGTTTTCTGATACAGTTATCTCAGAAATTCGTGGTGTGCAGGATGAAAACGGCGATTCTCCTTTTTATCGTAACCTTGAAGAAAAATTCTTTAAGATGAGTTTTAAGAAGGCTGATTTTATTAATGCCACATGTGGTGGGCAGTTTATCAGCGATCTGATGCCAAAATATCCGATTTATGTGAGTCTGCTCGATGAAAAAGCGCAGGAAGTTATCGGTGTTCCTCTGGAAGCATCGAAACCAGCTTTGCATTTGTTGGAAAATGAAGGATTCCGTTTTCAGGGCTATATTGATGTGTTTGACGCAGGTCCTACGATGCAGGCTGACAGGGGGCAGATTCGTACTATACGCAAAAGTAAACGTGCGGAAATAAGTGAAATAAAACCATTGGCGGGTGCTAAGAGATATATGATTGCCACTACTAAACTTTCCAATTTTTGTGTTGGTCTTGCCGAGTTGGAAGAAAACAAAAATGGCGTTTGTATTTCTCCTGATGTGGCAGGGGCTATGCGCTTACAAGTTGGTGATGTTGTGAGGTTTATAGAATTATAAAGGTATGTCATTTCGAGTGAAACGAGAAATCTTTTCTTTATAAACCAATCTATTTTATAAAGATCCCTCGACTACGCTCGGGATGACATAAATATTTTTCGAATAAAGCTAGACCGCCTGCAATAGTGGTAGTAAAACTGTTGCTACAATATTCGTTTTATTGTCATCTCGAATGAGCAAAGCGATATGAGAGATCCTTGCAGTTGATTTATAATGCAAAGATCCCTCGGCAAGCTCGGGATGACAGATATTGCTACACACGGTTTAGGCGGAGAAGATTATGCAGGATTTTTCTATTTTTAATAAAGGTGGTTTTGTTATGTACGCACTGGCGATGTTGTCGGTGTATGCTATTGCTGTGATTGCTTTCAAAATATGGCAGTTCAGGAAATCAAATGTTTTTGACCGCAAATTTATCGAGCCAGTTCTGCGCGATATTAAACAGGGGGATCGCTCGCAGGCAACCAAAACCCTAGAAACAATTAGAGGGCCTGTGGCGCGGATTATGCGCGTGACATTTGAATGTGTGGCTAATCGTGAAATGTCGCAAAAAAGCAAAGAGGCGGAAATAACCCGTGTTGGCTCGGCTGATATACGCTATTTGGAGGCGCATCTGCGTGGCTTAGAAATGACAGCGATGATTGCTCCGCTTATGGGCTTGCTTGGCACTGTTATAGGGATGATAAACTCGTTTTCCAAATTAAGTTCGGCAGGTACACATGTTGACCCAACCATTCTGGCGGGCGGTATCTGGGAGGCGTTGCTTACTACTGCTGGCGGTCTTGCGGTTGCTATACCTGCTCTTGCTGCCCATTATATTTTGGACGGTGTAATTGAAAAAGTGCGGGCAACGATGAAGGATGTAACAGTTCAGATTCTTGCGCTTGAGGATGAATTCCGTCGTAATGAACGCTTGCTTGCTATTGAACAAGCAAAAAAAGCTGAAGAAGAACGGCGCAAGCTTGAAGAGGAAATGAAAAAACAAAATGCTAAAGCCGAAGCAGAGGTTGCAGAGGTTAGAAATAATGCACCGAAGAAAATGTCGACGTTGCATTTGTTGAGTCCTAAATATTCGGGTGGGAGTTAGTTGTTGTCATCCTGAACGCAGCCGAAGGCGAAGTGAAGGATCTGGTCATTATTTGTACGAGATCCTTCAGTCGCTACGCTCCTTCAGGATGACAATGTTAATGTTAATAGGAAAATATGGAATTTGAACGTACACCGCGCCGTAGTTTGAATCTGCCACTCACGCCACTTATTGACGTGGTGTTTATCCTTATTATCTTTTTCATGTTGACCACTTCGTTTTTGAATATTGAATCGCTGGAATTGATGCTGCCATCTGCTGGGAAAGTGTCAGACAAAAAAGAGGTGACGCATATATTCATTCGTGAAAATGGGGATATGATTCTCGGTAAGCGTGATGTTAATCCTGAAGAATTGAGCGAAACACTGGTGCGCCTTTTTTCGCAGGATCCGTCTTCTCCTGTGATGCTACTCACGGCTGAAGGTGTGACTATGCAGCAGCTAGTTGCGGTTATGGATAGGGTGAAGGGTGCTGGTGGCAGAAGTTTATTGGTGCGGAAATGGGTTGCCGCCGTTGAGCATGAGGCAGATTCTTCCACACCGTCCGAAACAAGCCAATAGATAGGATAGAAGGGATATGGATTTTCAACGCACGCGCAGAAAAAAACTGGAAATCAGCCTGATACCACTGATTGACGTATCAATGTTTCTGTTGATTTTTTTCATGGTTACGGGAACTGTTGAAAAATTTGATTTGATACCAATTGATCCGCCAGTTTCACGGCATGGGAACATGATGGATGAAGGGCATATATTGGTTCTTCTCGGCAGCCATGATGAGATTATTTTAGGTGATGAAATTGTGACAATGGAAGAAATGAAAGAAAAACTCCGACCAGAATTAACCGCCAATCCGCTTAAGGTTGTTACTGTTAAGGCAGATGCTGTTGCACCCGCCAACCGCATGATAGAGGTGATGGACGCGATTAAAGCTGCTGGTGGTCGCCATCTTTCGGTGCTTACGCAGTCTGTTGCGAAGGTGGGGAAGGATAACCAGTAGTTATGGCTGTTATTTCAAAAGCATCATCATTGGAATATCTTGGTCGCCAGCATTTCATGGCGATGTTTGTTATGGCTATTATTCTGCATATTCTGGCATTGTTGGGAATAAGCGCCATACCGCGAGTGCGGATTATTGATATTCCAATTCATGCTATGAATATCAGGCTTGGCGATAGTGATGTACAGATTGTGCAGGAAGATGAATCAGCTTATCCGCAGCCAACAGTAGATAATGCTAATTCCGCGCAATTGGAATCTGCTATGACAAAAATGATCCGCAAACCAGTTAAAGAAAAGGTCGAAAAACCACCGACTCCAGCTCCGCGTGTGAATAAAATTGTTGCTCCGACCATTGAAAAAACTGCTCCACAAAATCAGGTATCACCAGAAAAGTCTGACTCTCCACGCCAGTTTGTGCGTTACATGCCTGCTGAAAAAACAGCCGAAAAGAAAGATGGTACTGGGATTGGAAATAGTGTTGCTAGTAGTGCTGCAATTAAATCACGTTATGAGCAAACTATTTCACTGTGGATTCAGAAGTTTAAATTATATCCTGAAAGTGCGCGGGCGCAAGGAATGGAAGGCAGCACCGTTGTTCGCATCAGAATTGATAGGCGTGGCAACATTCGTTATAGCGGATTAGAAGGCAACACAGGGTATGAAGAGTTGGATCGCGCTGCCCTTGACATGGTGCGTCGCGCTAATCCTGTTCCCGCTGTGCCTGATGGATATCCAGAAGGGGAAATGTTTGAGTTTCTTATACCTGTGAATTTTGAAATTAAGTAAGTGAATCTTGCTGGATACGAATTTTCAGATTTTGTCATACTGAGCGTAGCGAAGTATCTCATCTATCCACAAGGAGATTCTTCGGCTTCCTCCTACGCCAAGGCTTCGGAGGACAGGTTGCCTCAGAATGACAATACATAGGATGTGTAATAATTAGAAAGCTTGATGATGCAGCAACCTATTATTGTTTTGGGAAAAAATGGACAGCTTGGACGTGCGCTGACAGAACAACTCGGCGACGTTGCATTGGCTTTTGGCAGGCAGGAGGTTAATCTCGCTGCGCCAGATTTTATCCAGAAACTTTCAATCTGTGTTGGTGACAGGAAATGTTCCGCGCTGATTAATGCAACTGCTTATACGCAGGTGGATAAGGCAGAGGGTGAGGGCAGAGATGAAGTGTTCCACATCAATTCTTGGGCGGTTCGCTCTCTGGCAAAATGGTGTGCTGAAAGAAAAATTCCTTTGGTTCATGTCTCCACCGATTATGTTTTTGACGGCAGTGGTGATAGACCGTGGTGTGAAGATGATAAAACAAATCCTCTTAATGTTTATGGAAAAAGTAAAGCAGAGGGTGAGCAGACTGCTCTTGATGCTGGCGGTGATGTGCTGATATTTCGCACTTCTTGGGTGTTTGATGAAAAAGGAAAGAATTTTTTTACGACAATACTCAGGTTGCTGCATGAAAAAAAGTCATTGAATGTAATTGCGGATCAATATGGTGCGCCAACCTATGCAGGGCATCTGGCAGCAGCCATTATCTCCGCGCTGGATAAGGCTGTGAGCCTTGAGAAATTTCCCAGAGGTATTTATCATTTATGCGCTGGCGGGCAGACAAGCTGGCATGAATTTGCAAGAGAGATTTTTACACTTGCCAGAGCCATAGATTCGAGCATTATCTGTGATGAAATAAATCCAATTCCCGCTTCAGAGTATCCGCTGCCCGCAAAACGACCATATAACTCGCGGCTGGATTGCAGCAAGGCAGAAAAGATATTGGGTGTGACACTGCCAGCGTGGGAAGAAGGATTAAACATAGCTATAAGAAAATATTACTTAGGTAGGTTCTATGCAGATTAGTGATTGTGAAATAAGCGGACTTAAGGTCGTGCAGCTAAAAATACATGGCGATAGCCGTGGGTTTTTTGTTGAACGGTTTAATGAACAGAAATTCGCAGAAGCTGGACTGCCGACGAAATTTGTGCAGGATAACCATTCACGCTCTGCCGCGGGAATATTGCGCGGGCTGCATTTTCAGCATACACCAGCGCAGGGAAAATTGGTTGGTGTGGTGCGTGGTCGGGTGTGGGATGTTGTGGTTGATGTTCGCCCTGAATCAAAAACATTCGGACAGCATTTTGGTTTGGAATTATCCGCAGAAAATGGAAAATTATTATGGATTCCCGCAGGATTTGCACATGGATTTTGTGTGCTGGGCGATGAACCTGCCGATATGCTGTATAAGGTGACAGAGTTTTATAATGCTGCGGGCGAGGCTGGCATTCGTTATGATGACCGCGAGCTGGCTATTAACTGGCCAATTAAAAACCCGATTATTTCTGACCGTGACAGGCAGCTTGCAAGTTGGGCGGAATGTTGTAAAAATATTCCGAATATGGAGGCGAGAGCATGAGTTTGTGTAGCGTTATAATTGTTGCAAGGCACGGTGGGTGGCGTTTCTTTGCTACAATTGAAAGCGTTCTTTCGCAGAAACAGCTTGGCGAACTTATTATTGTTGATAACGGCAACGCGCCAGATGTGATTTCACGCCTGCAACAGCTTAGTCTTTCTGACCCACGCCTCAAGATGGTTCAGGTGCGCGGGAATATTAATTTTGCCAAGGGCTGTAATATCGCAGCGAGGCAGGCAACATCAGAATATTTATTATTGCTTAAATCGGGATATTTGCTACCGCCAGATGCTCTGTTGGGGCTTGTTTCCGTGCTGGAGACAGAGAAAAAAGCTATGCTCAGTAGTGGCGTGGTGCAGAATTATGATGGTAGCAGGCATACGCTTTTCCGCACTCATATAATCACCCCAAAAACCACGTTTTTTGATATAATCGGGGTTAATGCGTGGAAGCGGAGAAAAGTTTCTGGCTCTGAAAAATCTACTGAGCAAAATACTCAGCAAAAACACTTGTTTGAAGTGGCAGCTGTTTCCAGCGCGTGCATGTGTGTGCGGGCGGGTGATTACAAAAAACTCGGCGGGCTGGATGAGGAATTTTTTCCGCAGGATGAAGAGCTGGATTTCAGCCTGCGCGTGCAGCAAATTGGGGGCAGGGTTTTGTGTCTTCCTTCTGTCAAAATCACGCGCCTTCCAACAGGTTATGACAAGAGGATTCCCGTTGCCCAGCAATCACGCGAGGCAAAAAATATTATCCGCTATCTGAATAAATTTTTTTCGGCACATCAGCCAATCGGCACACTGTTTTTCCTTAATATCCTCATCATGCTGCGCCTGACATTTAAGGTTATCGGCAGCGGTTTTCTTGAGTTTTTTCAGGATGCACGCTCAGTCCCGAATAATGTTGCAGCAAAGCGTTTGGTGCTGCTTGCGCTTGGTTCGGTTGATGTCCCTAAAACTGAACAATTGGCGAAAAGGATTGTGCTTGTTACAGGCGCAACCAGCCAGACTGGGCTTTGTGTGATTCGCCGTTTGATTGCCTCTGGTGCTGCGGTGCTGGCAATAACTAAAAAAGATGAGATTCCTTTTCGTCATCCAAGTTTGCTGTGGATGAAAAAAGATTTGACCAGCCCTACTTTTAGCCTTGATGATTATTGTGTGGATGCGGTGGTGCATTGCGCGCCTTTGTGGCAGCTTCCTCCGCTGCTTCCTATTATGCATAGTGCGGAAGCAAAGCGTATTATTGCCTTTAGTTCTACATTGGTATTTTCCAAATCGCTTTCTGCCAATGATTTTGAAAAAGATTTTGTCGCTAAATTACAAAATTCAGAAAGTGTTCTGGCAGAAAAATGTTCTGCTTTCGGGATGCGCCATACTATTTTCCGTCCAACGCAGGTTTATGGTGTGGGGCTTGATTTGGGTATAACCAATATTGCCAAAATCATCCGCCGTTTTGGTCTGATGTTTGTCTATCCACCTGCCTTTGGGCGTAGGCAGCCTGTGCATGTTGATGATTTGGCGGTAGCGGTGATTAAGGCGATGGATAATGAAACTACTTATGATAGGTCGTATAATCTGAGCGGCGGAGAAGTGCTTACTTACCGCGAAATGCTGGGGAAATTATTCAAACTATATAAGAAAAAACCTAAGATAATAAACAACACCGCTTTGCCATTTATTCTCGATGTTGTTGGTAAAATATCACGCAAGAAACATATTAACGGCGAAATTGCTCGACGGATGAATGATGATTTAGTGTTTTTTCATGATGATGCCGAGCGCGATTTCGGCTATCACCCGCGCGGATTTCTGACCGCTGGTATTAAGGATATTGAGGGGTTTTAAAGCAGGCTTTTAGCTATTGACAATTATATGCATAATGTACATAATGCATATAGTGTATATTAGTTATTTTAGGATAAAATATGATAAATATTGCAGCTAGGGAAGCAAGGGCTAATTTTGGCGAGTTAATGGACACAGCGCAGAGAGAGCCTATTTCTATTGAAAAACATGGTCGTTCTGTCGCTATTCTTATGTCAGCGGTAGAATATGAAAATATGAAAATGGAATTATTAAAAGCTAAAATCCGCGTTGGCTGTGAACAGCTTGATCGTGGCGAATATAGTAAATTATCTGTACAGGATATAATGGAAAAAGCGAAGAAAATTCGTGCGAAAAAAGTATAGATTATCTCTTCAAGCCGAGCAAGATTTGCTCGAAATTTTTCTGTTCGGAATAGAAAATTGGGGACAGAAACAGGCTGATGAATATGTAAACGAACTATCTTCTTCTTTTGAATTGTTGGCAAAAAATTCTGATATTGGTTTGATTCGTTCTGAATTGTATGATGGCATACGGAGCTTTGTCAGTGGTTCTCATATAATATTTTATAGAAAACTAGATGCAATTATTGAAATATCTACAATACTTCATCAAAAAGCAGATGTTAAATCTAAGTTCGAAAGTCATTGATGGGTTTTAGTTGATTCCGCTAGCGTGTCTGCTGAGGAGTATCCTGACCAGTTGTTGGTGTTTGCGGTGGTGGGGTTAGCTCTGCGCCAGTGCATTTAATATATTCACAAGCCACTGACTTTGCCATATCTTTTATGGTGTCTGGTATTTCATCTGGGCGGTGTGGAGTGTTGTGTAGTTTTAGAACTAAGTGCTTTGGATTTCCATTGTTATATTCTTCTACGATTGCTTTATTTTCTGATTCTATGGAGTGATACACTTTCATTTTATCAATAAAATTCTGGGGTAGGGAATCAAAAAACTCCATTATAACAGTTTTATTGTCACCTAAACTAAATTGAGATAAAGATACTCCCTTCTCAAATTCTTGCGGTGTAATCTTGTTGTATGTTTGTACATAGGGTTGTGAGCCTGCTTTTATTGTAAATTCGGCGATGTTCCCAGTGAGTTCGCTTATCACTGTTTCATGAGCAGAACTCAGCTTATTGGCTGTTGCCTCATTCTTTTCGCGATCTACAACAATCTCACTGGTAATACCATAAGTTCTAGTTACTTTCATACCAGCTTGAGCTAATAAATCATTGGCAAGTGGTGCGTAGTGACGGCAATTAAGTTCATCATTTTTGAATTCTTTGAGCTGTACTGGATCTTCAGTGTTACGACGATCAAATTCTTCGTGTCTATCTTCTAACCCTGAACGGGTTCCTTTTTTAATTGCAGCACTGAGTTCTTTATCATAATCACCAAATTGTTCATGAACTTTGGCGTTTACAACGTTTACAATATCTTTCTCGATTTCAGAAATCTTTTCAAAATTATTAGGATTTTTTGGATCAAGTATCGTCAGTAATTCGCCATAAGTTTTTCCTGTGTCAGGGTCTATTTTATCTTTCATTGCGAGGGCTGTTTTCTGGCTCTCTATGTAGCGGGGGTCATCATGATTGATTATGAAATCTGGTTTTCCGTTCCTATCAAAATCTATCTTACCTGTCGCATCTTCTTGAGATGGGATGTTTCTGGTCTGTTCACCAGCATGTTTGCCAGTGACGTAATCTACAACTTCACCCAATAGAATAGTAAACATGCCCATAACAACATAAATCCAGAAATTGATATATTACCTCTTGAATATATCAGTTTTATGTTGCAATTTTATTACGAAAATAAACTAATTTTATTTATGAATAAAATACTTTATTCATAAATATCAATGCATTGAGGGTTTATGCGGATTGCTTACGTCAACGGCAGATATATAGACCATGCACAGGCGAGCGTGCATATTGAGGATCGGGGCTATCAATTTTCTGACGGGATATATGAATATATCGCCTTTTTTAATCAGAAATTGCTGGATGGTGATTTGCATTTTAAGCGTTTGGAACGCAGCCTGAAAGAACTGGAAATTGCTGCACCAGTCAGTGCAGGCGCGCTTAAAATAATTGTGCGTGAGCTTATCGAGCGTAACGGGCGTGAAGATGGCGGGCTGTATATTCAGGTGACGCGCGGGGTGGCGAAGCGTGACCATGTATTCCCTAAAAATGTGCGCCCTGCGCTGGTCATGACGGTGTGCGGTGCGAAGACTCCGAAAACGTATGAATTTACCGATGGTGTGAAGGTTATCACCCAGCCAGATAATCGCTGGGCGCGGCGCGATATAAAATCAGTGTCACTGCTTGCAAATATTTTGGCGAAGCAGGAAGCAAGCCGTAGGCAAGTGCGTGAAGCATTGCTGCTGGAAGCGGATGGAACGGTAAATGAAGGCTCGGCATCAAATGTGTTCATTGTCACAAAATCTGGCGTTTTAGTTACGCATCAGGCGGATGAGAATATATTGGGAGGCATCACGCGTGATGTTGTGCTGAAGTTGGCGCGTAAAGCAGGAATCGCTGTTGAGGAGAGGGCGTTTAACATAGCAGAAGTGAGAGATGCTGCGGAAGCGTTTATAACTTCCACCAGTATTAATGTTCTGCCTGTGGTGAAGATTGATGACAGGCTGGTTGCCAAGGGCAAGGTAGGCGAAATAACTAAAAAATTAGGTGAGTTCTATAACGCGTATATCTATAAGCAGACGGGGAAGAAACTTTGAGTATTAAACCAAATGATACTAAGATTGTCATACCGAACGATAGTGAGGTATCTTTGCAAAATAATGATAAGATCCCTCGACAAGCTCGGGATGACAAAAATGGACAAGCTCGGTATGACAAAAATGGACAAGCTCGGGATGACAAAAGGCTGATAAAACCAAAAGCGATTATTTTTGATTGGGATAATACGCTGGTTAATACTTGGCCGATTATCCATGATGCGCTGAACCGTACGTTTGTGGAGCATGGCTTGCCTCTCTGGAGTTTTGAGCAGACTAAGGCGCGGGTGCGAAAATCGATGCGCGATTCTTTTCCCGAAATTTTTGGCGAAAACTGGAAAGAGGCTGGAGCAGCCTATCAGGCACATTACCGCGCCAGCCATTTGAACAAGCTGGAGGCATTGCCACAAGCGCGTGAAGTTTTGGAGGCGGTGAAGAAAATGGGGCTGTATAGCGTGGTGGTGAGCAATAAAAAAGGTGAAAATCTGCGCAAAGAAGCAGAGCATATCGGCTGGACTGGTTTGTTTGATAATATCACAGGGGCGGATGATGCAGCGCGCGATAAGCCCTTTGCTGACCCTGTTAATCTTGCTCTTGCGGGCAGTGGTTTTAGCCCTTCTGCTGATGTATGGTTTATCGGTGATAGTGAAATAGATTTGGAATGTGCAAAAAATACAGGCTGCACCGCGATTTTATATGGTAGTGACGCTAGTTTGCATCCTGATTATAACCCAACACATTATCAAGGTTTTCCTTATCATTATCATGTGATTACGCATCACCAGACATTGGAATTGCTTCGAAACTTTGTAAAATAGACTGTTTCTTGCTTAAATATAAGCTTTCTGTCATTGCGAGGAGCGTAAGCGACGCGACAATCCAGCAAAAGCAGGTAGTTAAGAACTGGATTGCTTCGTATTTTTTATAAAAATACTCGCAATGACGAATTATACATTGCAAGATGGAAATCAGCTTGAATTATCCGATGGTTAGGATAATATCCACAGGGTTTCTTAACTTTTATTGATGTGTATCATGAATGAATTCCCAGTTAATTTGAAGGTTGTTCCAGAGGATCCTATTCCGCCAGCGGAAATGAAACCGCTTTATCAACTCAAACCTTATATTTTTGTTTTTGATTATTTTTTTGACATTGCAGTTATCGCTGCTGCCATTGCCTTTAGTGAATATTTTTATTTTAGTCTGCCAGCCTACCTGCTTGCGGTTGTTATTATCGGCAGCAGGATAAATGCGCTTAGTATATTGATGCATGACACCGCGCATTTTCGTGCCTTTAGAAATAAAAAGCTGAATTATGTTTTTGGAGAGCCTGTCGGCTGGCTTCTGCTGGTTACTATGGAATGGTATCGGATAGGGCATCTCGGGCATCACGCGAAGTTGAATACCCTTGACGACATAAACTGGGTGGAAAAATTTCCTGACCAGAGTTATCACTATCCTAAGCCACCAAAGCAATTTGCGCTTGATATTGTCAGGCAGATTTCTGGGTTTGGTTATATTGTTGCTCTTACAAAACTCCTAAGTTCTGGAGATCAGCCAAAAGTGCCACTCAAATTTAATGTGATAAGAGGCGTGGTTTACGCCGCTCTTCTCGGATGGTGTTTTTACGCTGGAATATTGGATAAATTGCTCTTGTATTGGATTGTGCCGATGGCAACGGTTTTCTACTGCGTGCTGTGGCTGCGTAGCCTTAGCGAGCATTATTGCAATCTCGGCTATGATCATCCCTATCATTATATCCGCACTACTTTAGTGTCGTGGTTTGAGGCGTTTATTCTTTCACCGCATAATATTAATTATCATACCGAGCATCATATCTATCCTCATGTTCCTTATTATAATTTGAAAAAATTACATGCACTGTTGATGAAACAGCCAGTGTTCCGAGAAAAAGCGCATATCACCAAAGGCGTGGTGAGAGGTTTATTCAAAGAACTGGTCGCCAAGCCAGTTGGTCATAGTTTTGCTGATATGATGGCGATGCAGAAATTGGTGCGTGAACGCGAACGTCAACCAGCGTGATTATAGAGCAGAGCGGAATAGTTTTAGTCGCAGCAAGAACTTATCCAAAATAGTTTCAACCAGCTTGTATTGGGCGGAGATATGTTCAATGTCCACGTCTGGTGGAATCAGGGCAGGGGCGGAAAAATCGGCAAAGCCAGTGCCTGCATAGCGGGCGAAGGGAATACCAGCATTTTTTTCCGCTTCCATAACCGTGGTGACGAGGCAGGAAGCAACGATGCGTGGGAATAAAACCGTATAGGCGAGGGGAACATCATTTTTGCTTTCCTCACCTTCTGGCGCAGCTTTAAGCTCTTTGTGAACATGGGTTACGACATCAATATACCTATCCAGTCCTTTTAGGATATTATCCTTATTCAGCTCAAATATTTCTGCCCATAGATCAGGGTCAGAATGGGCGATGCGCAGGAATGTTTTATAAATTTTATTTTCTTGTGGTTTATCATCAGCCTGCTCAAAAAATTCACCAAGCGGCTGCTCAACGCAAAAAGCGATTAGCTGTGGCAGGTGCGACATATAGGCATAAATCATGTCGTGAATATCAGCGGGCATACCTTCTAGCCTTGCACCCATGCCCTGCCAGAAATCAGTTAGTTTTTTCAGTAGTTCGGCTTCGGGTGGTTGCGCTGGTGTGATTATAACGCGTTTTTTGGCAAATAAATCTGCCCTGCCTGCCTGCACGCCAGTTTTTTCACTGCCAGCAATTGGGTGGGCGGGGATGAAAATAACATTTTCTGATAAATGTGGCGCGATGGCTTCTATCGCTGGGCGTTTCACCGAAGCTACATCCATAACGATTGCGCCAGTTGCAAGATATGGCGCGATTTCCTGCGCTATGTCAGAAAGAGTGGCTGGTGGAGTTGCGATTATAATCAAATCACTTCCCGTAACCGCACTCTGCAAATCAGCACCAGCTACATCAATGAAATTTTCTTTGCGGGCGAAGGCGAGGGAGATTTCATTGTGATCATAGCCAATGATTTTTCCTGCGAGTTTATTTTGATGCACCGCGCGGGCTATGGAACTGCCGATTAAGCCCATGCCGATGATGGTGATTTGTTTGAAGATGGAAGTGGTCATTATGTTCCTGTCATCCTTGCCATACCGTTGTCATTTCGAGTGCAACGAGAAATCTTTGCTTTGTAAAACTGCAAAGATCCCTCGACAAGCTCGGGATGACAAGTGTGGATTATTATTTATCATTGCAAAAAGTCTCTGAGGGCAGCGACGACGGCTTTGTTGTCCTCTTCCAAGCCGATGGTGATGCGTAGGCAGTTTGGCAAGCCGTAATTCGCTACTTCACGCACTATCAAGCCACGCTCCATAAGGAAGGCATTGGCAGCAGCAGCGGTATGGTTAGTTGTAGGAAATTCAACTAATATGAAATTGCCGATGCTGGGATAGGCTTTTAGTCCTAATTTTACTATTTCTGAGCTTAACCACGTCAACCATTTAGCATTAAATTCTTTAGTGCTGGCGGTAAATTCAATATCGCGCACGGCAGCTATTCCCGCCATTATCGCAGGAGTGGAAACATTGAATGGTCCGCGGATGCGGTTGATAACATCAATTATGTTCGCAGGCGCAAACATCCAGCCAAGGCGAAGTGCTGACAAGCCATAAATTTTAGAAAATGTCCGCAGCATAACGACATTTTCGCTGCTTCTTACTAGCTCGCTGCCGTCGCTGTAGCCCTCACCCCACCCTCTCCCAGAGGGAGAGGGAGAAGAAAGAGCATACTCACAATAAGCATCATCAATGGCAAGAATCACATTTTTTGGTAGACCGTCGCGCAGACGCTTCATTTCGGATGAGGAAATATATGAACCAGTCGGATTGTTGGGATTGGCAATAAACAAAATTTTGGTTTTTGCGGTGACGGCAGCAAGCAGAGCGTCCACATCTGTTTTTAGGTTTTTTTCAGGTGCGGTGACTAGCTTTGCGCCAACACTCTGCGCGTAGATTTTATACATCAAAAAACCATGTTCGCTTATCAGCACTTCATCACCAGCACTAACGTATGCATGAACCAGCAGACCGATAAGCTCGTCTGAACCTGCGCCACAAACTATTTGCTCTGGCGGGATGCCGTTCACTTCGCCGATAGCTTCGCGCAGTTTATCTGCGGTTGGGTCTGGGTAGCGATGTAGCGTTGTTGCTGCTTCCTTATACGCTGCAATAGCCGATGGGCTTGCGCCGAGCGGAGTTTCGTTGGAAGAAAGTTTTATGACTCTGACACCAGATTTGGCAGAGGATTTTCCTGCAACATAAGGTGAGATGTCTAAGATGCCAGTGTTTGGTGTAGGGCGCATAATATTACTTCTTGCTAGTTCCTGCGGTTATATTTTTCAGGGTTTTTATTCGCTCGAGAGTCAACCAAGTTTTGATGGCATCAGAGCTGATATTTGGATAACGCGCAGCAGCAAACTGCACCCAACTATCACGATACCTATCCCATGATAATTGAGTAGCAACTATTTTTTCTTTCGAAATGGTGCTGGTTTCCCCAAAATTTGTATTCACAGCATTCTGGTACGCCGTTCCTAGGTCGCTTTCGGCTTTTATAAAATCATTATTTGAATAGGAAAGTTTTTTATTTTTTTCAAAGCTGGAAATTGATTTTATAAATTCTGAAATCAGGAATCCTCTTTCTTTGTCATAGTATTCCTGATTTTTATAGTTTGATGAATCTATTTCGTTGGCGGAGTGTAATATAAAATATTCTCTGGCTGATGTAATCAGTTGTTCTAAAAATTTTTTATGTTCAGGACTCCATTCTGCCGTTGTTTTTTGCAATTGAGAGAGGTCATATTCATCATTTAAATCCGCGATTGTTGCTATGCAAACCCATGCCATTTTTGCACTGATAACATGTTCACAAATATCGATAGTGCTAAAATCTTTTGCACTTAAACTCTTAATGCGCGTTTCAAGTTCTTGTGGTTCATATGACATTTCACAAGCCATTTTCTTTGCAACATTCAGATTTTTCGTAACGCCATGTCCATTAGCATAAATCATCATCAATATTGCTGCGCCGTCTGCATAGCCTTCACTATATGCTTCCATTTCCATAAAGGCACATTTACGAGCTGCTACATAATCTTTTGCCACGAAAATACCATAATATAAATTTCTTGAGGAGCAGTTTTTTAAAGATAATTTGTCTTCGGCAGACGGATAATCTTGGGTTGGCATTTGTACTGTTTCTGTCCAATCGCAAATATCTTGGATAGGCTTATTTACCAGAGGGTGTTTCCACGCTTGGTTGCTTGCCTGCGCGGACATTAATGGTATAATGAAAGCGCTTATGGATAAAATTAAAAATTTAATTTTTGACCTTAGTTTTGCCATTTTAGTCTCCACGTTTAAGTGTTTTGTGAATTAGCAAGAGTTATTGGTGTTGCGTAAGCCCCAAGAAAATGAGTGTTGAGAACAGATGCTCCGAGTGCAGAGATTGACGTTGCAAAGCCCTCATGTTCAGCCGTTATAAAACCTTTTATTTCTACCAAATGATGGCGGCTGGCAGGGCTTAAATTAGCTATATTAATCCACGTCACTTCTAGCTTTGCACTCACGAAAGCAGTTTGCAGGCGGTGTTGACTAGCGTTTTGGTCGGCTTCAATTACGACAAGTGACATGTCATCTCCTGATGGCTCTGGAACAAGTTTGGCGATGGCAAGGGCGGATGGTATGTCTTTTCCCGGAACGTCAGTATAAACAAAGGGAACATGGGCAAAAATCTTAGGAACATTTTCACCTTGCTGCATAAGAACTGTCCACCAATTGCTGATGTCGGCACTACGAAAGAAAGGCACTATGCCAACGGCAGCTTTTCCATCCATCACATCACCGATAATTCTTTTGACGTGCGGTTGTTTGACTATTGGTGAGTTGGGCCCAAAATATTCGCGCGCTAACCAATATAAATTATTATCCTTTTCATCGGAAAATACTGATAAAGTTAGCTTTGATTCAACACCTGTCGATGCTCCAATGATGATGCGCCAGATAGCAGCAGCAGCACCAGCAGGAAAATCTGTAGGGCGGAATTTTTCGATAATGGTGCGCACCATCTCTGCCTCGCGTCCAGAACGGATTGGGCAGGGAATATCGGTTGTTTTCTGCTTTAATTCGCCAACCTGCTTAACCACATCAATACGCTTGATGAGTTGTTCGATAATTTTATTATCAATTTCATCAATCTTTTTGCGTAGTTCAGATAATTCTTCTACACCGTTTGCTGTAATAGATTTTTTGTGATCGTTCATAATTTATTAAATGCTTCTCAATAACAAAATTTATCTATCTAAAGGCGATAGCTGATGCAATTGCGCTGGGCAAGGGAAAAGTGCATCTTGCGACAGATTCATAAAAGAAATTAGTTTTACTATATTTATGGCATGGATACCGCCCTTCGGCGGTATGACGTTAATTGCTACATAAGTGGTGCAGAAATACTTCTTGTAAGGGTAATTCCGTTAAAAGGCAGGAGGTTGGGAACAACAGAATTAAACTGATAACTGGCGGTAATTACTTTATAGGTGACACCGCTAACATTTTGTGATGCAGAAGTAATAGTGAATTGTGAGCTATTAAAACCATATAGATTTTCTTGTGCTTTCGAAATTACTGCTGAGTCATATGCTGTGGTATTTATTGTTGCGTAGCGCGCCGCTTCCTCAATAGCTAACTGCATGGTGTGTAATATCCAATAAGCACGACTAAATTCTATAATGCCAAGCACAAACAATATGAAAAGAGGAAATACTAAAGCCATTTCTATGGCTGCTGCCCCCAGCTCACTTTTTTTGAACTTTTTTATTAATCTATACATATCGAACAATCATTTTATTTGAACGGTTGCAGATTTTGAAATCGCATAGGAATTATTTGGATAATTGCCGTATGGTAAAATTATTGGAACAGAATAATTAGCTGTAATAGTGTCGTAAGTTCTTGCTACCGCGCCATCACTGCATACAGAGCTACAGGTGGCGTTTGCGCCAGAACATTGGCAGAATTGGGTGACTGTTACGGTGACGCTGCCAGTTGGAAATCCACTGGCAGTGCGTACTGCGGTTGTTATTCCAGAGGTATTATCGGGGTTGGAAATAGCATATTGCACTCCTGCTCGAACACTGCTGCTTAAGATTATAGATTTGTTTATAACCGTTGCCACATCAACAGCTACAGGTATTAAAAAAATAAAACTAACGGCTATCAGTGCAAACTCAACTGTTACCGCACCAGCCTGATTTTTTATAAGTTTACTTATGCCGTAAATAATATTCATAACTTAATACTAGTAATCTACTCTGTTAATTGAATTATTCCAGAAAAACCTGGGTTTATTGCTGACATGCCGCTGGATGGGCAATTAGCTTTTATATTGTTGTTTCCAGAAAAAGCTACGGTATTAGCTATTATTTGTGTGCATGAGCCATTGATTGAATTGCCCCCGTTAAAGGTTAATTGTCCTTGTGGCATGTAAACAGCACCTGTTATGTCCATAGTAGATCCACCATTAAACTTACTGGATAAACCAATAGGGGACCCGCGATCCTGATAAAATGCTACCCCAGAATATTCGCCGCTGGTTGGCGCAGACATTGATACCGTAGCACCGCCATTTACGGTTATTGTTGGATAATTAGATAGGCTGGAGCTGGTAAGAATAAAGGTTACCCCAGTTCCAGTTAGTGTTGCCTGAGCACCAATGTCAAATTCACCCCTATCAATTATATATGTTCCCGGATTCAGCGTAACATTGGCATGTGAGGTTAGTTTGAATCCATTGCAAAAGACTCCTGGATTTAATGTAACCGTGGAACTTGTGCTGAAATTATTATTATCGCATCCGCTATAGGTTGGTACGGTGAGATTGTTATATGGATCAGGCGTATCAGTTCCATGAATTGTTGGTGTCACAGAGGTGGTAAGTGTCGCTGAACCGCTTATGTTATAATTACCTTCAGTATATAAGGTATAGGCATTAGTATTGCTGCTGCCTGAAAAACTTTCGGAAGCGGTAACGTTTGAGTTGGATATTAATGTACAGGTGGGCATGTTCATAACTGCACTACCAGTTATTTCGATACCTGTGCCGTTGTTGGCTAAAGCCACCACGCATCCGCTACCAGTATTGGACGTTTCTTTTACGGCAACTGCACGGGCAGATATTGTTGGAGGTGTTCCTAAAAATAGGCTTGAGAGAGTTGTGTTTTGTTGTTTTGTTAAAATAACTTCGACAGCGTTGCTGTTAGTTGTAGAACTTCCTGATAGTGGCGGGTTGTTTACTGTAACCGTTACGCTGCCCGTGGCAAAACCATTTTGTGTTACAGCTAATTGAGCTGCCGAAGTTCGTTTGCTTGCCGTTGTTTCGCGCGCTCCAGAAAGTGCTGCAGTATCCGCTGCTGTTTGCAGGTTGCGTTTGCCTAAATACCACGAGCCTGTCTCTACACCTAGACCTAGTATCCCAACAATAACGGGCAAAACAACTGCCCATGCCAACATAATGCCACCATTCTGACATTTGGATAATTTGATTAACTGCGAGATATTTATTTTCATAAAACACCAATTTTGATGACACTTTGTTGATTATAGAATTATGTATTATTGTGCTTTAGTGTAGCGAAATAGTGTTAAAATGGAGTTATTAAACAGCGTGAATTATGCTAAATTAGTCATTAATTTTGATAAAATTGTACGGATATGTGTAATTTATACGATTTCTTGACCATGTAGCATAAAATATAGTAAAGATAAACGCTTATGACCAAATCAACATTCGGTGCGAATTACAGGGAAGTGGAAATCGGGGAGATTGTTTATATCGCTCGCGAACAGCCACTCATGCTGGAGTGTGGTGTTGCGGTTTCTAATATTCCCATGGCATATCAGACTTATGGCAAGTTAAACGCAGCAAAAAACAATGTGGTGCTGGTGTGCCACGCTCTCACTGGGGATCAATATCTCTGTGGAACTCACCCTGTAACTGGCAAAGACGGCTGGTGGGATAGGATGGTGGGGGCGGGTAAGCCAATTGATACCAATAAATTTTTCGTAATCTGCTCGAATATTATCGGTGGGTGCATGGGGTCGTTTGGTCCTAAAGAAATTAATCATGAAACGGGCAAGCCATATGGGCTTTCTTTTCCGTTCATAACTATTGACGATATGGTGAAGGCGCAGGCGATGTTGCTTGACCAGCTCGGCATCGGCAATATTTTCTGCGTGATAGGTGGTTCAATGGGCGGGATGCAGGTGCTGGAATGGGCGCGGCGTTTTCCTGAGCGTATTTTTGCTGCCGTGCCTATTGCTACTTCTACCCGTCAATCAGCACAGAATATCGCTTTTCACGAGATCGGCAGGCAGGCAATTATGGCTGACCCTGACTGGTGCGATGGTGATTATATCGCACAACGTAAATATCCAGCGAAAGGCTTGGCTGTGGCGCGGATGGCAGCGCATGTCACCTATCTTTCCGAAAGTATGTTGCAGGAAAAATTCGGGCGCAATCTGCAAAATGCAGAGGAATTTACATATGGTTTCGGTGCAAATTTCCGTGTGGAAAGTTACCTGCGTTATCAGGGCGCGAGTTTTGTTGAACGTTTTGATGCTAATTCCTATTTATATCTGACGCGTGCCGCTAGTTATTTTGATTTAACGCGTGGAGGAACGCGCAAACTCACCGATGTTTTCGCAGGAACACATATCCGTTTTTGCGTGGTTTCTTTCGCCAGCGATTGGCTGTATTCCTCGGTTGAAAGCCGAAATCTGGTGCGCGCCCTTAACGCGGTTGCCGCTAATGTCAGCTTCACCGAGATTGAAAGCGACAAAGGGCATGATTCATTTTTGCTGGAACTGCCCGAGTTTGACGCGGTGGTGCGTGGGTTTATTGACGGTTCGGCGAAACTGCATGGAATTGATATATAGCTATAATATGGCTTTAATATAATTGTAATAATATCTTAATACAAAAAATACTATAGCGTGCTACGCTGTTCTTATTATAAATAAGAAGCAAAGAATGGATTTTTTTTATGGGTGGTCACATTATTGATATAACATCAGGGGAAGGTATAGTTTTGTCATTTCTTGAAGATGTTACCCCCGAGCAAATAACAGGGCAGCGTGATAAGGTTTTTAAGCTATTAACCGAGCTTGGAAAAGGTGATTTTACAGCAACTGAAATGAAAGAAGTAGCAACTTCTGTTGCTAAAAAAATGTCTATTACAGATATCAAAGAATATATTTCTAAAGTAGAAGCATATAAAAAACCAGTAGCGATGAATGGTGGTATAGTTAATGATGCGCTAGAGAAAGTGTTGAAAGAAAAGCAAACTATTGTTGCGGATTCGACACAAAGAGAGCCTGTCAAAGACATCACTAACCCTAATAAAGACAGAGATCGTTAGAGTTTAAATCTGCGTTCTTATCGTGGAAGGATTAGTTGACTTCTTCCCCTTATTTAGTATATACTGATAATATATATTATTAGTATATACTAAATAGGGAGATAGGAATGAAAGAAATCGTTACAGCAAAACTGTTTAAGAATGGTAATTCCCAAGCTGTGCGCCTGCCCAAAGAGTTTCGTTTTGAAGGTGACGAGGTGTTAATTCACCGCGAGGGAAAGCGGGTTATTATTGAAGGAATTAAAAAGAAGAAAAAAAGCAAGTGGGACGATTTCTTTGCTGATAATACGGTAGTTCCTGATAATTTTTTAATAGATCGTGGTGATGAACCACCACAAGAACGGGAGTTGTTTTGATGTATATGCTGGATACAGATATCTGCAGCTATATAATCAAAAAACGTCCCTCTAATGTACAAGATATTTTTGATAGCTTATTTGATCACGAAGTTTGTATTTCGGTGATTACGCAGGCAGAATTGCTGTATGGTTTAGAGAGATTTCCTGATAGAAAAAAGTTGCACCATCTTGTATTGGAGTTTCTTAAGAATATTTTCATATTAGATTGGGATAAAGATGCAGCGGTTGAATATGCAAGATTAAGAGTTGTGTTAGAAAAAAAAGGTAAGCCAAGTGGTAACCTCGACATGATGATTGCTGCCCATGCTCTCAGTGTAAACGCAATTTTGGTGAGTAATAACTTGCGGCATTTTGCCCATATACCGAAATTAAAAACCGAGAATTGGGTGTGAAATGAAAACTTTACGCCCTGACCTTCGTGCTATTGCCGACATGATCGCCCCATCTTCAACACTGCTTGATGTTGGTTGTGGGGAAGGGGATTTGTTGGCGTGGCTGCAACAGGAAAAACAAGTTTCAGGGCGAGGAATTGAGCTTTCACAAAGTGGTGTGAACCGCTGTATCTCGCGGGGGTTATCAGTTATTCAGGGCGATGCGGATGTGGATCTCGCTTACTATCCCGATAATGCCTATGACTATGTGGTGCTTAGTCAAACTTTGCAAACGCTGCGCCAGCCGAAGGAAGTGCTGCAACATCTGGTGCGGATTGCCCGTCACGCGGTTGTATCTGTCCCTAATTTCGGGCATTGGAAAAACCGTTTATATTTGGCGTGCAATGGGCGTATGCCTGTGACACGCAGCTTGAGTTATCAATGGTATGACACACCGAATATTCATTTTTGTACGATTACGGATTTTATGCGCTTGTGTGAAAGCCTCGGGTTAAAAATAGAAAAAAGCCTGTATATTACGGAAACAGGTGCTTCATCCAGCGTTCGTAATAATACCATACTCGCGAATTTCTTTGGTCAGCAGGGTATTTTTATGGTTGCGCGTTAATAATTATAGTCTGGCTTAATAGCCAAAAAAATCATATAATACAAATCTATAAATTTATTCAAATTAATGTATTTGTTAATCTTCTGTAAGTGGCGCATTAGTGAAATATTATAGGTTTTATTGTATATTCTACCTTGAAAAACCTATGCTAGGCACAATTGTTAAGGACTGAGTTTATGATTAAAAAGAATAAAAATATAATAAAAGCACTTGTTATATTTCTGTTCCTTGTAATGGCTGTGTTTGAAGGGATGTTTTTCTATATACAAAGTATAGTTAAACCTGAATCTTATCGCCAACAAGTGTTGGACGCAATAAAGCTGCAAACTGGTCAGGATGTGAAGATAAATGGTGAGGTGCGATTCTCGTTATTTCCATCCCCTAAATTGGTATTTTACGAATTAGAAGTAGATAGAAGTGCTTCTGATGTAAAATTCATCCCTATTTTTTCTATAGAAAAAGTGGAAATAAATATCGCACCGATGTCTATATTATCTGAGCAGATTAAATTATCGGCAGTAACGTTGGTACACCCAGTTTTGGCATTAGAACGCGCTGATGATGATACCATTCACTGGGATTGGCTTAATACTAAATTGCTTAAAGCGCTTAATAGCAAAAACGGCAAAGGTGTATCTATCCCATTATTTTTGAGGGGCGGAATATTGAGTTACAGCGATACGATTCATGACAAGAATTTGCTCATCGAAGAAATAAACGCATCTACCACTTACGGTTCACAAATATCCCTTAACGGAACGATGAAAAGTGCAGGGCAGCAGCTTAATTTTGTCATAGATAGCAAAACTTCTGACCTTAAGGTTGCCGATTCTGAATTTCCACTAAATTTAAGTCTGACGGATTCCTATAAAAATATACTCACCGTGCAGAGCGTTATTGATACATCGAGCGATACGCCAAAATTTGCTGGAAATTTCAGCTTTAACACGGATGATATAACGAAATTATTGTATGGCGATATTACTAAAAGTTTTGATGCAGGTGAATATGTATCTTTGCCCATGAGTATTAATGGGAAGTGGAGTTTTGATAATGATGCGGTGATAATGAAAGATGTTTCTTTGAAAGGCATGAACTCTGAAGGTAGTGGTGGCATAGGTTTGCGCTGGAATAACTGGTATCCAACTATCTCTGTGGACTTAGATTTTTTATATATAGATCAGGTAATGTGGAGTAAAATTTCCGAATATAGAAATTATAATAATGCTAATAAGAAGACCATAAATCCTTTGTTAGATGAATCGCAGAGTTTTGATTTCCGTAAAGAAAACCCGTTGCCTGAAAATATTGAAGTAAAACTCAATATAAATGCACAAAAAGTGTTGTCTGGTAAAGAAGAATGGAAAAATATTCGCCTGAATGCCGTTTTGGATAAGGGAGCATTTACAGTAAACCAGTTCGATATTAATTTGAGTGGTGATGGAGTTTTGTCTTTATTCGGAGTAGTTTCACAGGGTGGTACGGGTGAATTAAGGTTTGAAGGTAATATGGAAGCAAAAGGTAAATCATTGCGTGATGCCTTTGCGATGTTTTATTCTTCTGCTGGCGATCTTCCGTCTATTGGTACGGGTGAATTTTCTGTGCATTCTAATGTGTATATTAACGCGACTCAGGTGCGCTTGTTCGAGGCTGAAGCCACCATCGATGGAACATCAATATCTGGAACGATCACTGCCTATCCAGAGTCAATATTGCGCTTTGATACTCAAATAAAACTTAAAAATATAAATCTTGATTATGCGCGTGATCTTTTACGCAAAGAAAGCATCGAAAAGAATAAAAATAAAAAGAAAAAAGATGCTAAGGAGATTATAAAAACTTTAGAAGATGATGATGGTGAAGAGCCATCAAGCGGTGGATTCTCGTGGTTAAAAAATTTACCAGTAAGGGTAGATGCCAAAGTTTATATAGATGATTTTACTTTTATGGAACGAAAAGGCGAGAGGTTGGCTTTTGCTCTTTATGCCTATCGTGGTGACCTTCGGATATCAAATTTACAGTTTATATATCCTGACGGGATATCAGAGGTTAATTGCAACATTGATGTTAGAGGTCTGATTCCACATGTTAATTTAATGATCAATGCCGATAAGATAGATACCAGCTATTTTTCTATGGAAGAGCCTGTAGAAGACACTATTAATGCAAAAAATATCGATGAAAAAGAAAAGAAGAAAAATGATATTAAGGCATTGATAAAAAAATCAGAACAAGATTCATTGAAAAAATCAGAAGCTAATATCATAGAATTGGAAAAAACTTCTGATATTCCAGTTCCTCTAGGTTGGATGGAGGATTTTAACGGTGTGTTTGATATCACGCTGCGCAGATTAACTCATAAAGATATATTTATGGATAAAATTAAGTTTCAAGCAAAACTTGATAATAAAAGGATGTCCATACAAAAATTAGGGTTTATTTATTCGCAGGCTCAAACCAATATTATCGGGACTGTCTATGGCGGAAAAGTTCCAGGTATGAATATCAGTTTTACTATGTCTAATGCAGATATTTATGAAATAATGAAACCACTTAGTACCATTAACAACATTACTGGTTTTACCAGTATGAGCGGGTTGATTGCTACAAATGGTTGGAGTTTCCAAGAATGGTTGCAACAAATGGATGCAAAATTTCTTATTGCGGCTCGTGGAGTTAAAGTTCAGGGAATAAATCTGGACGGGGTAAAAAATGTTGTTGAGGTCGCTAGGTCTTCGGCTGACGTATTTAATAACGTGAACAATGTTGTGACTAAGGGGACGACAGAATTTTCTGTTGATGGTTCTTTGAATATAAGAGAAGGTGAACTGCGCGCGCCTAGCGTAACACTGAAAAGTGGTTTTGTTACAGGCTCTATTGTGGGGGGGGCTAAACTGGACTCTCTTGATGGGCAGTTTTCTATACTGTTCCGCTTTGCTAACCTTTTAGCGGATCCTGCACCAACGTTGATTATTCAGCTATCTGGCAAGATGGATAAACCAGACATAAAGGTTGATACGGCTTCTCTCGAAGATTTTGTCGCAAGACGAAATGTTAGCAAGTAGAGCTTGTAAGCTAGATATTATTTGAAAATACATCGTTTCCAGTGCGGAAAATCAGTCTTTCAGTCTTAATTCTTATATAGTTAACTAACAAAATGCTCGCGCATTTTGACGCTGCCTACAGCGCGGAAAATCGCGCTTTCGGCTTGCGATTTTCATAGCTGATTAAGCAGTCATATGCTTAATCAGCTATACAAAACTGACTATATATATAAAATCATTGTATTATTGAATTGTTAGAATGACTATATTCTTGTAGATAATAGTTTTCTAACTAGGGACTGATGAAGTGATTATTATACAAAAATCTGCTGAGATTAAGCTGATGGAATTGCTGGGCGTTATACGCGATCCAGCAGGTTGGCAGGCTGTTCATTTTCACCTAAGCGATCTTCTTGAGCAATATAAGAGCGAATACCAATTTAAGATTGCCATAAACCTAATACATGACCTGCTCAAAGGGTATGAGGGCGGTATCTACCAGATGGTGGATAACAGCATTATTGTAGTTTGCAATGAACTCGATAAAAATATTCTGGGTAAACTAATTTTCCAATTACGTTATCTGTATATGGATGACCCGCTCAGTTACGCAGAGGATGGTGGGGAGAACAAGGATTTCTGCACGGTGTATGACTTACGCGTACAATGGCAAGATTTTATGGATATGTGCGGAAGGCGCATGGCACTTCTGGTGCGTAAAAATTCTGCTCCTGAACGTAGTGATCGTGATGTTGTGCATGTTACTGAGAGTGCGAATATTAGCAGCAAGAGCAGTGCTTCTGCAAAGAATGATTTTAATGTGTTGCGGATGGTCAGTATTGAGCGTGATTTGGAACGTTCGGATATTCAGCGTGTAATGCGTCGCCAACCTGTGTGTGTGGTGCTACCTGATATGAGTATGAGGCGGGTGTTTGACGAAATGTATATCCATATCGTTCATCTGCGCCAATTCCTAAAAATGGATGTGGATTTGTTCAGTAACCGCTGGCTGTTTAAATATCTCACACAATTGCTCGATATGCGGATGCTGGAGTTGCTGCGCCAGAATATAGTGCGTTATGTGGAATCGCCACTTAGCCTGAATTTGAATGTGGAAACAATAATTTCTGGACGCTTTACCGAATTTGATGCCGTTGTCAAACCATCTGCCAAAGTATCGATTGTTATTGAAATTCCTGTTATGGATGTGTTTGCTGATATACACGCTTTCCATTTAGCGCGGCGTGATGTGCAGAGGCTTGGTTATCGCGTGTGTCTGGATGGACTCAGCATGGAGAGCTTTTTAATGGTAGACCGCGAAAAACTTGGTGTAGATCTGGTAAAAATTCAGTGGAACGCGGATATTGAATCGGATTTAAATACCAAAGAAAATAAGGAAATAGTGAAAGCCGTTAGCGAGTTTGGTAGTAACCGTGTTATTCTGTGCCGTTGCGATAATAAAGAAGCCGTGCAATATGGGCAGGCTCTCGGTATATCGCTATTCCAAGGACGTTATATTGACAGTGTTTTAACCCCGAATTCAAAGATAGAAAATTAAACTCTACTTTCGCCCCAGCGGGTTTATAAAAAATATATGAGGTTTTATGATAGATAATTTATTCCCAGCAATTCAAACAATGGAAAGCAGATTTGTTTGGGCGGGTGTTATTTGGGCGGTGGTGCTGGGGCTTGCTGCGGGAAATTATGCTTGCTCGCTTATCCACCGTTTGCCGCGTGGTCGCTTGCTTCTGGACAAAGCACCATATTGCGGGAGTTGTGGCGCGCTGCTACAGGTGCGTGATTTGTTTCCTGTTATTTCCGCTGTGCTGCTGCGTCATCGCTGCCGTTATTGCGGAACATCATTTCCTATTTCGCACACTGTGACTGAAATATTGCTCGCCTCTATTTTTGTGCTGGCGTTTTTACAATATGGTTTTGTCGATAGATATGTTCTTTTTTGCTCTATCGGTGCTTTTTTGATTATTCTTGGCGCGATTGAGGTGAATGAAAAACTCATCATGGGCAAGGTTATGGTTTGCGCTGTTGTGCTTGGTATGTTGCTGCGAACCTACATTGACCATCAATTATTCGGTTTTGTTCTCGGTGGGCTTTATGGCGCGATTTTGGGGGCTATTATCTGGCGTAAATCCATCACCCGCGAAGGGCATATTTACCGCCTGCCAAAACAGGCAGAATTAATGGCGATGGCAGGAATATGCGTGGGAGCAGCTGGCTTTGTTAAATTTCTATTTTTATTCATAATAGCTTATGCTGTCACACTGGCATTATCACTTGCTTTGCAAAAGCCGTTTCGCATTACTATTCCTTTTGGAATAGCAATTATGACGCAGCTTTTTTTGGGGTGAAAAAGGCAAAGATTCCTCATTGCATTCGGAATGACAAGTAACTGTCATCTCGAGCATGGCGAGAGATCTTTCCATATATAGCAAAGATTCCTCGCCTTCCTCCTTTGCCAATGCTTCGGAGGACAGGTCGCTCGGAATGACAAATTATGCAGATTTATTAATTTTGCGAAGCCGCGGATGCGACTCGATCGTATCCCACATTTCCACTTCTGGAAATTGATTATATAGCTCGCGCATGGTGATGAATCCACCTGGGGTTACATTATTGATTTCGGTTAAATATCCGTCGATAATGTCGATTCCTGCAATATATATACCGTTCTCGTTTAGAGTTTTGGCAACTGCTTGGGCTATTTCTGTTTCTTTTGCCGTGAGTTCGGCTGGCAATTCTGTGCCACCCTTAGAAAAATTAGAACGGATATTATTAGCTGCTGGTACGCTCTTATATACACCTGCGATTTTTCCAAACAATAACAGGGCGCGCTTATCCGCCTCATATACTTGAGGAAGAAATTTTTGCGCTATAAGCGGAGCGTTATTGAGTGATGACAGAGTTTCCATAACCACATGCAGGTTATTACTAGTTTTGTTGATGTGAAAAATTCCACAACCTCCATAGAAAAATAGAGGTTTTACCACGATTTCACCGTGTTCTTTCCAGAATGCTTCAAACTCTTCCACATTATTGCCGACTAATGTTGGCGGGCAATAATTTCTGTGACCGAAGAAATTTAGTTTCTCTGGATGGTTGCGAAGGACAGTAGGGTCGTTAATAATAAAAACTTGGTCAGCGATTCGTTCCAGCAAATAAGTGGTGCTGATAAATCTTAAGTTGAAAGTTGGATCCTGACGGATAAAAATTATATCCATATCCGTGAGTGGTATGAACCTACTATTGCTTATCTGCATGAATTCTTTGGCAGATAAATCAACCTTTAAATCACTAACTGTCGCGAAGAGATCATTGCCACGCAATAAAAGATCAGAAGGCGCAAAATGATATAATTCATGCCCACGTTTTTGCGCTTCTTCCATTATCGAAAGAGTGCAGTTGTTTATCGTTACCTCACTAGGTGGGTCTATTTGGAAAGCAACTTTCATGAAAAAAACAAAATATTAGGCGTTATTACAATTAACATATTAACGTTAATTGCTTAAGCCTACGTTAAAAAATTGGTTAAAAATTGATTATAATCAATTTATTTAGAAGCCACCTTTTCCAGCTGGGCGACGACCCGGAACAGCGGTTTCATTATTACCACTAGGCTTGTTGAAACGACCGAGATTCCCTAGTGTTTGGTCGATAAAATTCATTGAATGACCCTCGGTTGGGGTGGTGCGTTTAACCAATTCTACATCTTTGGCATTGCTTTTATCGTATATATTTACCGAGCTTACCACGCCTGATGCGTCAAAAGTTATATCCACAGATTCTTGCTCGACCACCTCTGGCTTCATGAAACCGACGGATTCCTTGCGGCTGGAAATATAATACCATGTTTCAGCCCCAAAACTAGACTGAGCCGAGGGTGAGCCGAACTTTTCCAGCATATCCTGTTTGGTGGTTTGCCCAACTGTTACAGCATCTTTCCAGCTCGCTTGCTTAACATAGCCTCTGTTTTCAACCTTTGGGGAGCAGGCGGTGGCCAACAGCGCCAAAACAACAAAACTTAGTCTAATAGATTGAATTTGTTTCATAATATATATTTTATGGTGGGTTATTTGCAGTCACTTTAGATTATTGTTCGGCTGAAGGCAAATAAAAGAAATATATCTATATGCTATATTTCCAAGATTTGCTATTATTCCCTTTGATTTTTCAGTGGTAACGGATAAAACCTTAACATAGGTTTATAATGCAAAGATACCTCGTTGCACTCGGTATGACAAAGCCTGTCATCTCGAGCTTGTCGAGAGATCTTTTTTTATAACATAAAGAAACTAGGAATTATTCATATTTAGGGGATTTATTTATGGGAATTATGCCAGATAGTTGGATTAGAGAACAAGCAAAAAAGGGAATGATTGAACCGTTTGTAGAAAATCTTACCCGTGAAGGCGTAATTTCTTATGGTGTTTCATCGTATGGTTATGATGCGCGTGTCTCTGATGAATTTAAAATTTTTACCAATATCGATTCAGCGATTGTTGACCCAAAAGAATTCTCACCAAAAGGTTTTGTCGATAGAAAAGCACCAGTTTGCATTATTCCACCGAATAGTTTTGCCCTTGCGCGCACTGTGGAATATTTCCGCATACCGCGTGATGTTTTGGTGGTGTGTGTTGGCAAATCAACTTATGCACGTTGCGGCATTATCGTGAATGTAACACCGCTGGAGCCAGAGTGGGAAGGGCATGTGACGCTGGAGTTTTCTAACACCACGCCACTGCCTGCAAAGATTTATGCTAATGAAGGTGCATGCCAATTTTTATTTTTAAAGGGCGAATCGGTCTGCGAAGTTTCTTACGGTGATCGCAAAGGAAAATATCAGGGACAAAAAGGTGTTACTCTCCCACGCATCGAAAAGGTAGCTTAATGGCACTTCTGAAAACTCTACTTTGGCTTCAAATCTGTTTGCGATGGAGCCTCCTCAAAGCAAGTCAGTTATTAAGTATAACCTCATGCTTTTCGGTATCCATCGCTGCGCGCTTTTTTGCCAAAGCGAGTTTATTAGAAGTGCCAATTTAAAAAATGGATAAAATAAAAAATGGATAAAATAAGAATCATTGGTGGTGTACCGCTGCGGGGGACAATTCCTATCTCTGGGGCAAAGAATGCTGCTCTGCCACTGATGGCAGCGAGCCTGCTCACCTCTGAAACCTTGGCACTTTCCAATGTTCCTTATCTCGCTGATATTGTGACCATGGCGAATCTGCTGGCACAGCACGGTGTTGATATTTCCTTTTCTACCTCTGCAAAAAATGTTGGCAAGACGATGTCGATGTCGGCAAGCAATATAAGCAATCTTACTGCGCCTTATGAGTTGGTGCGTACCATGCGGGCATCAGTTTGGGTGCTAGGGCCTTTGCTCGCGCGCTTTGGTGCAGCGAAGGTTTCACTACCAGGGGGATGCGCAATCGGCACGCGCCCAATTGATTTGCACCTGAAAGCATTGGAGCAAATGGGTGCGCATATTGAACTTGCGGAAGGTTATATTCACGCCCATACGCACGGCAAACTTACTGGTGCGGAAATTAATTTTGAAAAAGTTTCGGTCGGTGCAACTGTCAATGTTCTGATGGCTGCAAGCCTTGCTGACGGTGTTACGACCATACGCAATGCAGCGCGCGAACCAGAAGTTTGTGATTTGGCTTATTGCTTGCAGAAAATGGGTGCAAAAATTGAAGGCATCGGCACGGATACAATTCGTGTGACGGGTGTTGATAAACTTTCTGGCTGCGATTATTCAATAATTCCTGACCGCATTGAGGCTGGCTCTTTTGCTGCTGCTACTGCGATTACTGGTGGCGATGTTGAGCTGGTTGGTGCGCGCATGGAACATATGCAGTCGGTGGTTGAAAAATTTATTGATGCTGGTGTTGAGATGCGCGAAACGGAGCTAGGAATTCGCGTTACTGCCCATAAAAAAATCCAGTGTATCGATATTATAACCCAGCCTTATCCCGGATTTCCAACCGACATGCAGGCGCAGATGATGGCGATGTTGTGTGTGGCGGATGGTGCATCAATGATTACCGAAACTATTTTTGAAAATCGTTATATGCACGTTCCAGAACTGACGAGGATGGGCGCAAAAATTGTGGTGCATGGCTCAAGCGCAATGATTCGCGGTGTGCCAGAACTTACTGGCGCAGAAGTTATGGCAACTGACCTGCGTGCATCACTTTCATTGGTGATTGCAGCACTTGCTGCGCAGGGTGAAACTATTATCCACCGCGTTTATCACCTAGATCGTGGGTATGAACGGTTAGAAGAAAAGCTTTCGGCTTGCGGTGCAAGAATCGAGCGCATTGGTGAGCGTGTAAAAGTTCCGTTATCAGTGCTTGAGGCAGCTTGATATTTTTATGACAGAGGCAACAAAATATCCCGAAAATTTTGATAAATATCCGCAGAATGTTAAGGATATTATCGAGAAAGATATTTTGAAGCGTGGTGAAGATAGTGTTGAAGATCGTGCTGTGCGCAAAGCATATTTACTTGCCATGAAACTGCATGATGGGCAGGAGCGTGGTGGGCTGGCGAAACCAGATTATATAACCCATCCGTTGCAGGTTTATGATCTGGTTCATAAATGTATTGGTAATGACAAAACGCTGCCTGACCGCGGTGTTTTGCTGGCAGCTGCACTTCTGCATGATGGTGTGGAAGATTATAAAAAATATGAAATAAAAAAATATTTAAAACTGATAGAGGCAGGAAAAGATCCTAAAACTGTAAAACCAGCAGAGGCAGGGATAGACCCGTTGGTCGCCCGTCGAGAGGCTATTGATAAAATAAGAGAGGCATATCCGAATAAGGAATTTGCTGATAAATTACTTAATCTGATTAATGAAGTTACAAACCCTGTTGATTTTGGGACTGTGGATGGAAAACGTATAACTAAAAATAAGTGGCAGACTGACAGGATGAAAGAGGCATCTGTTCAAGCTAAATTGATAAAAATATGTGATAAAAATATGAACGCAGTGTCTAATATCGAAGAAGTGCCACATTGGAATTATGATAGAATAAGAGATAATATAAGTAAATCTGTGGTTGTGGTGTATGCAGCAAGTGACAATGTTAAAAAAGATGATAAATATTACCCCGCAGTTGAACACGCTACCAAGATATTTAATTTGGTTGCCAGAGGTTCACAAGATATATTAAGAGAGATGAGAAAAGGTGGGATTGAGATTCCGCCGAAAAATCAGTTTGCATCATTCACCTTAAAAATAATCAGGGAAATGATTAATACTGGAAATACTACTAGCAAATCACTTGACCAATTAGGTAGATAACCGTCATGCAGCCAATTATTATCGCCATCGCCAAGGGGCGGATTCAAGAAGAAGTTGTTCCTATTCTCCAGAAAATCGGCATTTTTCCTGAGCAGGCTTTTTTTGATGATGGTGAACGGCAATTACAATTTTCTTGTAAAGGTTCGAATATTTCAATCATCCGCGTGCGTAGTTTCGATGTGCCGACTTTTGTGGCGTTTGGCGCGGCGCAGATTGGCGTTGCGGGAAGCGATGTTCTCACGGAATTTGATTATTCAGATCTTTACACGCCGATTGATTTGAATATTGGTCATTGCCGCCTGTCGGTTGCCGAGCTTGAGTTTGCAAAGAATAAAGAGGATTTATTGCGCATGAGCCATATTCGTGTGGCAACGAAATATCCTAATATCACCAGCCGTTATTTTGCGGGAAAAGGGATTCAGGCGGAGTGCATCAAACTGAGCGGTGCTATGGAGCTTGCGCCAAAACTTGGGCTTGCGCCCTATATTGTAGATCTGGTGAGTTCAGGGAAAACACTTGCAGCCAATGGTTTGAAAGAGGTTGAGGAAATAATGAAAGTGTCTTCGCGCCTGATTGTAAACCGTGCAGCATTCAAAACCCGCAATACGGAAATCAGTGATATTATAAACCGCTTCCGCGAGGCTGTGGTTAATGATTAGGCTTGTAACATCACAAGCGGATTTTAGCGAGCAATTCACTAGTTTCCTTGATATGCGCGAAAAGGGGGAAGCTGGAGTTGCTGGCGTGGTTGCGGATATTATCGCGCAGGTACGAAAAAGTGGCGATAAAGCTCTTTTGGATTACACAAAACAATTTGATAAATTTACGGCAACGCAGGAAAATATAAAAGTTACGGAGCGAGAAATTGCCGAAGCACTCGCGCTATGTTCGCCAGAATTAATGAAATCTCTGAAAGTTGCTGCGGCGCGGATTCGTGATTACAGTGAAAGGCAAATGCCAGCGGATTTAGATTATGTTGATGACACTGGCACGCGACTCGGCCATCGCTGGACAGCGATTGATTCGGCAGGGCTTTATGTTCCCGGTGGACTCGCATCATATCCCAGCTCGGTTTTGATGAATGCTGTGCCTGCGAAGGTGGCGGGGGTGAAAAGACTGGTTGCAGTTGTTCCTGCACCTGAAGGAAAATTAAACCCAGCTATATTAGCAGCAGCGCATATTGCAGGGGTTGACGAGATTTATAAAATTGGCGGAGCGCAGGCAATCGCCGCGCTGGCGTATGGCACTAAAACGATCAAGGCGGTTGATAAAATCGTTGGGCCGGGGAATGCCTATGTGGCTGAAGCGAAACGCCAAGTTTTCGGTAAAGTTGGTATCGATATGATTGCTGGTCCTTCCGAGATTTTAGTTATTGCTGACGGCAAAAATAATCCAGCATGGATCGCCGCAGATTTGTTGTCGCAAGCCGAACATGACGCAAGCGCACAATCAATTTTAATTACGGATGATACGCAATTTGCCGATAAAGTTGTTGCAGAAGTGGAACGAATTTTGGTTGATTTACCACGCCGTGAAATTGCCTCTAAATCATGGCAGAATTATGGTGCAGTTATTATAGTAAAAGACTGGCAGGATGCCTGCGAAATCAGCAACAAAATTGCACCTGAACATTTGGAACTTGCTGTAGATAACCCAGAATCTTTATTGCCTCTACTTCGTCACGCAGGAGCGATTTTCCTTGGTCGTTATACGCCTGAAGCAATTGGTGATTATATCGCTGGTCCTTCACACGTCCTACCTACATCACGCACATCGCGCTTTTCTTCGGGGCTTTCAGTGTTTGATTTCCTAAAGCGCAGCTCGATTATTGGTTGTAGCAAGGAATCTTTGGCAAAAATTGGTCATTACGCGGTGACATTGGCAGATAGCGAGGGTCTTACCGCCCATAGACTTTCAGTTGCGATTCGCTCATGAAGCCTGAGAGAATAGTAAATATCACACTTGATGAAAGCAGCATGAAAAAACGCTCGAAGGAAGCGGAACATGAGCGTGACGTGGCTATCGCCGATTTGCTGGATGAGAATTGTTTTGAACCGCGCTGCATGAAAAGTGGCCCTTATAATGTCGAGCTGGGCATTGAAGACGGCAAACTTATTATGGGCGTTCATTCGCCACAAGAAGAAAAATATTCGAAAGTTATTCTCTCTGTTGCCCCGCTGCGTGGGATTATCCGCGACTATTTCATGATTTTTGAAAGCTATCAAGCCGCTATCAATTCAGCAAATACTAGTAAAATAGAGGCGATTGATATGGGTAGGCGCGGGGTGCATAATGAAGGTTCGGAAATGCTGCAAGACATTCTGAAAGACCGAATTATCGTTGATTTTCCTACTGCTAGGCGGCTTTTTACGCTTATTTGCGTCTTGCATATTAAATGATTGTAATTTACAACTCAACTGTGTGGTTCTGGAGCAGAGATTACCATCCTTAAAAAACAAAAGATTGATCTAATAATTACATATCTACCCTATGACCAGAAACAATAATTTATTACGAATTCGCAGTGATGGTTTTACACTTATTGAATTATCCATTGTCCTTGTCATAATTGGCTTGTTGGTTGGTGGTGTATTAATAGGAAAAGATTTGATAAATTCAGCGGGAGTACGCGCTCAAATAAGCCAAGTCGAGGGATATTCTACTGCGTTCTACACGTTTAAAACAAAATATGGTTATTTCCCTGGAGATATGCCACCTAGCGAAGCCTCGCAATTAGGTTTTTTTACTTTTACTGGAGCGCAGGCAGGTAAGGGTTGCAAAGGCAACAACACTGCATATGGAAATAATGATGGAATTATCAACGGTGTTAATGAAGCACTTCCGTTTTGGTCGCATCTCTCTGATTCTAAATTGATAGGTGGAAGTTATGCTGGAACAGCAGGGAATCTTTTGCTGGCAACTTCAGCATCGTGTGTTGCTCTATCAGGTCGCCCTCCATCTGGTCTCCCGACTACAGAAGCAGGGTGGGAACTTTATGTGCCAGAACCAAAACTTTTCCCTATTGGGCAGATTGTTGTCCTTGGTAATTACCCAGTGGCTCCTACCACAACTATTGTTTATTTTAAAAATACCAGAAAAACCAATATGTTTCTTATTGAAGATGAGCTAGGTTCAAACATTGCCTCGGCACGCCAAGTATATCAGATTGATAACAAAATGGATGATGGATTGCCAGCATCAGGAAATGTAATGGATTTTGGCACAGCGGATGGTGGAACTGGAGTTGCAGTAGATAATGCTCCATGTACTACTTCTGGTGTTTCACCAATTAAATATGAACTATCACCAGCAACGGCTGATGCTATTAATTGTTATTCAATAGCGGTTTTATTTTAACTTCTTAAGGATTGCTATTTACTATTTATGAATTACTATTTACTAATAATTTTTATGAATTACTAAAAGGATGTTATGGCTAAAGAAGAACTACTAGAATTTCCCGGTAAGGTTATTGAATTGTTGCCCAACGCGACTTTTCGGGTGGAGTTAGAAAACGGGCATATCGTGATCGCGCACACCTCTGGGAAAATGCGTAAAAATCGTATCCGCGTGCTTGCTGGCGATAAGGTTATTGTGGAAATGACTCCGTATGACCTAACAAAAGGGCGTATTAAGTTTAGAGAGAAATAATATTCTCGTGAAAAATAATAATATAATTCTTGCATCGGCTTCTCCGCGTCGCTTGGCGTTGCTTAAGCAGGTGGGAATTGTTCCGCAGCAGGTGGTTAGTGCTGATATTGACGAAACTCCACATAAGGCAGAGCTACCAGCGAAATATGCAGCTAGAGTGGCGCGGGAAAAAGCTGTTGCCATTGCTGCCCAATATCCAGAAAATATGGTTCTTGCGGCAGACACTGTGGTTGCTTGCGGAAGAAAAATTTTCCCAAAGGCGGAAGATACAAAAACAGCGGTGATGTGTCTTCGTCATCTCTCTGGTCGCAGGCATAGGGTTTATACATCAGTGTGTGTCATAAAAAACGGCAAGGAGTATGAAACAACTGTGCTGACACAACTTAAAATGAACCGCCTCAGTGACAAGCAAATAGCTGATTATATAACAAGCAAAGAATGGGAAGGAAAGGCTGGAGGCTATGCTATTCAGGGCAGTGCCGAAGCGTTTATACCATGGATTTCTGGTTCATATTCTAATGTTGTTGGGCTGCCGTTGTATGAAACTTTGAAACTCCTAGCGAGGGCGGAGAAATAGAATATGGTAGCGCATGTTGCCACAGTAGCGTTTGACGGGATTGAAGCAAAAGCTATTGATGTGCAGGTGCAGATGCTTTCAGGGATGCCTGTGTTCGCTGTGGTGGGGCTGCCTGACAAAGCCGTTGCCGAATCACGCGAAAGGGTGCGTTCAGCGATTCATGCGCTTGGTCTTTCACTGCCACTAAAACGGATTATCGTAAATCTTGCGCCTGCGGATATTTTAAAAGAAGGCAGCCATTATGATTTGCCGATTGCTATCGGGCTGCTTATCAGCATGGGCGTTTTGCAGCAAGAGGAACTGGCAGGTTATATCGCGCTTGGAGAATTATCGCTTGATGGTGGCTTGCTTCCAGTATCGGGAACTTTGCCCGCAGCGATGCTAGCTCTAGCAAGTGGCAGTGGTTTAATCTGCCCTAAGATTTGTGGCTCGGAAGCCGCGTGGTCGGGGCTTGGTGATATTCTCGCGCCATCATCATTGCTTGCGCTGGTCAATCATTTCAAAGGTTCACAGATACTTAGTCATCCACAATGTGAAACGCAAATTGTACCAGCGCGCGGGCGTGACATGCGCGAAATTCGTGGGCAACACATAGCACGGCGAGCATTGGAAGTTGCAGCAGCAGGTGGGCATAACCTGCTGATGCTGGGGCCACCAGGGGCGGGGAAATCACTGCTGGCATCGTGCCTGCCCAGTATTTTGCCACCGCTTGATGCAAAGGAAATTCTTGAAGTCAGCATCATAAACAGCATTGCAGGAAGGCTGGAAGGTGGCAGGCTATCGCAGCAAAGACCGTTTCGTGATCCGCATCACAGCGCATCTATGGCAGCTATGGTTGGTGGTGGCAAGCGCGCTTTACCCGGAGAAATTTCGCTGGCACATAATGGTGTGTTGTTCCTTGATGAACTACCTGAATTTCCGCGTGGTGTTTTGGAATCGCTGCGTCAACCGCTAGAAACAGGAAATGTCTCCGTTGCCCGTGCTGCTGCACATGTTACCTATCCTGCGCGTTTTCAGTTAATTGCAGCGATGAACCCGTGCCGCTGCGGTTATTTAAGTGATGCCGAGCGCGCCTGTAACAAAGCTCCGCGCTGCGCCACTGAATATCAAAGCAAAATTTCTGGACCACTTTTTGACCGATTTGATATGGCTATTGAAGTGGCGGAAGTTTCCACGCTTGATATGCTCGGAACTAGCGCAGGAGAGGCGAGTGAAGCAGTAGCAAAGAGAGTGGCAGCCGCCCGCGATTTACAGAAAACACGTTTTGCCATTCTTAAAATACGTGAGCGCACTAACGCCGAAATGCAGGGTGAAATGCTGCATAATTTTGTGATTCCTGATGAGAAAGGCAAAAAACTGCTGGAACAGGCAACCGAATCACTCCGCCTTTCTATGCGCGGTTATACGCGTGTTTTGCGCGTTGCCCGAACTATCGCGGATTTGGAACAAAGCGAAACCGTAAAACACGCCCATGTCAGCGAGGCACTCTCATACCGTCAGATGCAGTTTGGTAGACAGATGGAAAACTCTTAGGGATTCAGGATTCGGGATTAAGTGAGTGTCATATTGAGCGAAGCGAAATATCTCCATCAGTAAACAAGGAGATCCTTTGCTACGCTCAGGATGACAAAATAATATTACAAGATTTAATAACGTTCGTTAGCTGTGGAGTTTCTTTTTGCTAGGCTTTCCAGAACTTTTGAGGTGGTGTCTCCTACCACTCCTTGAACGTAGATTTCATCTAACGGTTCACGGGTTTCTAAGGTGTGTCCATCTACTACTTTCCTTCTGCCCACTTTTCTTAGATAACCTTTATTTGGCAATTCATCAGTTTTATTTTTTCCCATAAAAACTCCATATCTAAAATTAATAAAGTATAGGAATGGATAATATCATAGAAAAACAAGAAATATTGTTACATTATCGTTACAATTTATCTTATTGATATATAATAATTATTTCTTAAAAATGAGAAAACAAAATTTACAGACATTGGGTTTTAGTAAGCTGTAACAATTATTTAACAATCATTGAGGTGGCAACCCTGCTATGTTTACCTATCTTTATGTAAATAACTACATAATTATAGTAGGAATTTTTATGGCACAAGTAGCTGAGCTACCAAAATATTTAGAAGGTTTTCTTAGAGAGCATCAGACAGATCATGATAAAACTAAGGCAAAGAATGCATTGCAATCTATAGTGCCAGATTTAGATGTTATGTATGAAGAACTGCTAAAGGTAGCTAGAAAATCTGTCGCTGCTGTTAAAGAAAGCAGGGCAATTGACGAAGAAAGTACGAAACCTGTACGTAAAATTGATAGAAGCGGATATGGTGCAGATGCATCGGTACTACATAAAAAACACACAAAACAAACTTATGCTAGACAGCATGCAGTTGCTGTGCGTGATCAAAATACTGATGGTGATTTCAGAGCGGCTGAAGAGCTAATTAAAAAGATGGTTGAGAAATCTTTTAATGAACATGAAGTTAATAAGAAAAAAGATTTTTTTGGTATTACACCAAGCAGTGTAGCCATCCATATGAGGTATTCAGCAATTGATCAGGCAAGGGGCGAGTTAGAAGTTGGCAATGAGCGGGGTGGAAGAGGCAGGTAAGCCACTAAAAATGTGAAAAACCTTTTTTGTTTAGTGTGATTTCTTTTCCGTTTTCATCCAAGACCTGAACAGAATTTCCAGATGTTATTTTACCGATGCAGGTGAGGGGGAGTGATAGTTTTTTTGCCAAATTTTTTATTGTTTCTGATTTCTCTGGCGGAGCAGTGAAGAGTAGCTCGTAATCATCACCACCACTTAGAGCTGCTTCTAATTGTTGCTTGTTGGTTGTTGGTATTTTGTCAGAATATATAACCGCGCCGACATTGGAGGCAGTGCAGATATGCCCTAAATCCTGCGCCAGACCATCGGAAATATCCATCGCGCTATTTGCGATTGTTCGTAGAGAAACGCCGAGGGAAATACGAGGTTGAGGTGTTAGGTAGCGGTTGATAAAAAAATCTTTGTCAAGATCCCTCGGCTGCGCTCGGGATGACAATAACTGCAGACCTAACGCGCTATCGCCCAATGTTCCTGAAACATAAATATCATCACCGATTTTTGCACCGTTACGTCTGAGGGCTACGCCTTTTGGAACGCTGCCAATGGCGGTTATGGAGATGGAAAGATTGCCGTTTGTCGCTGTGGTGTCGCCACCTGCAAGATGGATAGAAAATTCTTCCCCAGTTTGTTTTAGTCCGCTTGCAAACTTCTCTAGCCACTGCTCAGATGTATTTTTCGGCAGCATCAGAGCTAGGAAATAGCAAAGTGGCTGCGCGCCCATAGCTGCTAAATCTGATAAATTAACGCGCAGGGCTTTGCTGGCGATTAAATCTGGGGATTCGTTACCGATAAAATGAATCCCCTCAGAGATTGCGTCTTTGGTGATGATGAGTTCGCATCCCTCTGGTGGGGAAATTATCGCGGCATCATCACTAAGATTTAGGCTGCCCGCAAAATTTGCAGCGAGTGGTTTAAAATATTTAGCGATGAGAGAAAATTCATCCATGCGCCCTCACTGTCCATATTGCCCTCACCCTAGCCCTCTCCCAGAGGGAGAGGGAATTTAGAAGCAGCTCTATAAGTATTTTCCAGCAGGCAGGCGATGGTCATTGGTCCAACGCCACCCGGTACTGGGGTGATGGCGGAGGCAATACCCTGACAGCTCGCAAAATCCACATCGCCCACCAGCTTTTTATTTTCAAGACGGTTGATGCCAACGTCAATAACTACTGCGCCTTGCTTCAGCCATTCACCTTTTATGAAATTTGCTTTGCCAACAGCAGCAACCACAATATCAGCGGTTTTGAGCAGTGCAGGGAGGTCAGCAGTTTTGGAATGAGCAATGGTAACAGTGCAGCTTTCACGCAGCAGCAACGCAGCCATAGGTTTGCCAACGATATTGGAGCGACCAATTACTACTGCGTGCTTGCCTGTCATCCCGAGCGTAGCCGAGGGATCTTTACAATTATTTTGCAAAGATTCCTCACATTTGTTCGGAATGACAGAAAAAATATCTTTTAGCAACATCAGGCAGCCAAGAGGTGTGCAGGGGACAAAGCCATCACCACCAGTTGCCAGTTTTCCAGCGTTTATTACATGAAAACCATCAACATCTTTTTCGGGTGAAATGGCGTTTATAATAGCTTCTTCACCCATATGTTTTGGTAGGGGAAGCTGCACCAAAATTCCATGTACCTGCGGGTTTTTATTCAGCTCATCAATTTTTTTCAGTAGCTCGGCTTCGCTGGTTTCGGCAGGTAGGTGGAATTCAAAAGATTTCATTCCTGCTTCAATGGTTTGTTTGCCTTTATTACGGACATAAACTTCGCTGGCTGGATCATTGCCAACCAGAACAACTGCCAGCCCAGCAGTTACGCCTTTTTCTGCTTTCAACTTTGCCACACGGTTTTTTATATCAGCGCGAAGTTTTTCGGCGAAGGCTTTACCATCAATTATTTTAGTTTCTATCACTTGGGAACTCCGCTGGTGGTTGAATATTCAAAATGCAGAACTTCATTTGGGTAAATAAGGGCGCGGGCTGCGTGCGTTGCCTGCGCTGCTTCGGCAAAGCCTGAAAGGATGAGCTTCAGCTTGCCTTCATAAGTGGCAATATCGCCAATGGCAAAGATTCCAGTTTCAGAAGTTGTCATGCTTGGCGGAGTAACTTTTATATGGTTATGCTCAAGGTTTAAGCCCCAATTTGCGATTGCACCCAGCTCCATAGCAAGACCAAAAAACGGCAGTAAAATATCAGCATCCAGAGCGCGCTTTTCGCCTTCCAGCGTTGCAACTATAACCGAAGAAATTTTGCCGTCTTTTCCTTCCAGTGAATCCAATTGGTAAGGGATCACCAGCTCTATTTTGCCACTAGCAGCGAGGGCTTGCAGCTTGCTTTCAGACTCGGGAGCGCAGCGGAATTTTGCGCGACGATGCACCACATATAATTTTTCAGTTAATTCCGACAGCGAAATTGCCCAGTCCACCGCTGAGTCGCCACCACCTGCAATCACCACTTTTTTGCCACGAAATTCTTCGCGCTTGCCAACTAAATAAAATACACTCTTGCCTTCATATTCTTCCAGATTCTGCATTGGTGGGCGGTTTGGTCCAAATGCACCACAGCCTGCCGCGATAATTATCGCTTTGCAATTTATGGTGGTGTTTTTGGAAGTGGTGACACTGAAGCTCCCAGCCGAATTTTTTGTGACTTTATCAACGGTTTGCCCGAGATGATAAGTTGGTGCAAATGGTGCTGCCTGCGTTGCTAGTTTTTCTATCAATTCCTGCGCTAAAATGGAAGGATGGGCTGGGATGTCATAAATCGGCTTTTCTGGGTAAAGCGCGCTGCACTGCCCGCCGACTGCCTCCAGAGCATCAACCATATGGCAGCGCATTTTGAGCATTCCCGCCTCAAAAATGGCAAAAAGCCCCACCGGTCCTGCGCCGATTATCACTATATCAGTATCAAAATTATTCATATTTATCCTTATGTTGTCATTCCGACGAAGGAGGAATCTTGTCATTATCTTGAAAAGATCCCTCGACTACGCTCGGGATGACATGGTTATTTTTGTGGTTGTAGCAAGAAACTAACGAAAAAGTAAGGTTTTTCTATTACAATAAGTGAAAAATTAGGAGGAATTTATGACCAACCAAGCTGTAATCTGCGCTTATGTCCGTTCACCTTTTACTCCCGCAGGTAAAGGCGAGTTGGCGCGGACACGGGCGGATGATATTCTCGCGCAGGTGATAAAAGGCTTGCTGGCGAAGGTTACCTTAAACCCCAATGACATTGAAGATGTGATGGTCGGTTGTGCGTTTCCTGAGGGTGAGCAGGGGATGAATATCGGGCGCATGGCAGCACTTATGGCTGGGCTTCCTGTTAGTGTTGGCGGTGCTACAGTGAATCGTTTTTGTGGGTCTTCAATGGAATCTATCCACATTGCTGCAGGAAAAATTGCTTGCGGTGCGGGTGAGGTGTTTATCGCTGCTGGTGTGGAATCTATGTCACGCGTGCCGATGGGTGGGTTTAATCCACTGCCTAGCCCTGCTTTATATAGCGCGCTGCCTGCGGCTTATATGTCTATGGGACTCACTGCCGAGCAGGTGTGCAAAAAACTTTCCATACCGCGCAAAGCGCAGGAAGAATTCGCGCTGAGAAGCCATCAGAAAGCTGCAAAGGCGGATTTTTCAGAGGAAATAATAGGAATTAAAAACAAAGCAGGAACTGTTACTAAAGACGGTTGCATCCGCGCTGAAACCACACTGGAAAAAATGGCGGAATTAAAACCTGCTTTTGATGTTTCTGGAACTGTTACGGCGGCGACTTCTTCACCTGTTACTGACGGTGCATCGGCTGTGCTAGTGTGCAGTGAGGCTTATGCCAAGAAAAATAATTTGCCGATTCTGGCGCGGGTAAAAAGTTTTGCTACATCAGGCATCACGCCAGAAATTATGGGGCTTGGGCCAGTGGAAGCCAGCAAAAAAGCCCTAAACCGTGCTGGGCTTAAAATTTCTGATATTGATATTATCGAACTGAACGAAGCCTTCGCCGTGCAGGCACTTGGTGTTATTAGTGAGTTAGGGTTGGATGAAAGCAAAATAAACCTTGATGGCGGTGCGATTGCCCTTGGTCACCCGCTTGGTGCGTCAGGTGCGCGTATCACAGGTAAAGCAGCACAGCTACTTGCCAAACATGGCAAAAAATATGCTCTAGCAACCCAATGTATAGGTGGTGGGCAGGGGATTGCTACGGTACTGGAAAGGGTCTAGCTGTACTTTCCAGTTTTGGCTCTAAAAGAACGGAGCCTCTTTTCGAGTAATTTTTCTACATCTTTCATATCTGCATTCAGGCGTTTGATCTCAAAATAAATTGGTTCTTGGGAGGTATGAAATTTATCAATAATACCAATAAAGAATTTTTCCATTTTATTATTAGCTTGAGGTTTAAAGTCAGGTTTTACATAAATTTTTAATAATTCAGAATTCGTAAATTGCTCTTTTCCTACCTCGAGCCTATCAATGTCACTCCATTCCAGAAACAAAGGTTTTATACTTTCATCCTTGGGTTTAAAAAGTATTGGGGTGTAGGTGACCCCATTTTTATCAATAACCAGCCCGCTTCTAGTTGTTAAGAGTTGTTTGGTAAACAAAACCCAGCCGATAAGCATTAGTAATAGCATGGGGAATAACGCGACTTGCGATTTTGTTATTACATAGTCAGTCAATGATGAATTTATTTGAGATAATAGGGTGGTAAAACTTCCATTAGTCCTTTTATCCAGATCTTCAAATATTTGAGTGGCGAAGAGATAGTCTGAGTTACTGAAAAAAAGATATGATATAACAAATGAAATAAAGGAAACCACCATCAGGACTAGAATATCTGTAGTTCTGATTGCAGGTATATATATTTTATCCGAACTATAAAAATCAGATTCACTAATTATTTTTTTCATAACCTAAACGGTAACAAAAAATAATAGTTTTTACAAGCTGGTATAAGGATTCAAAGGGTCAGGATTTGGCGGGCAGGGGATTGCTACTGTGCTTGAAAGGGATTAATCGGGGAAGAGGTTTTTTCTTCTCCCTCTCCCTCTGGGAGAGGGCGGGGTGAGGGTTTTAAGCAGCCCTCATCCTAACCTTCTCCCAGAGGGAGAAGGAACACGCCCTTATCCATAAACCCCTAACTCGGTGCTATCATAGTTTCTGGTTTTACCCATGAATCAAATTGTTCGCTGGTGAGTAGCCCCAGTGCGATTCCAGCTTCTTTTAATGACGTGCCTTCCTTATGTGCTTTTTTGGCAATTTTTGCTGCATTATCATAACCAATATGTGGATTGAGCGAGGTAACCAGCATCAGCGATTCATTCATCAGCTTGTTGATGCGCTCGCGGTTGGCTTCTATTCCCACCACGCAATTATCAGTGAAACTAACCGCGCCATCAGCAATCAGGCGGATAGATTGCAGCACATTATAAATTATCACAGGTTTGAATACATTAAGCTCAAAATGCCCGTTTGAACCACCAATGGAAACAGCAACATGGTTGCCCATCACCTGCGCGCAGACCATAGTCAATGCCTCGCTCTGGGTTGGGTTTACTTTCCCCGGCATGATTGATGACCCCGGTTCATTTTCGGGCAATGACAACTCACCAAAACCACAACGTGGCCCACTTCCGAGCAGGCGAATATCGTTGGCTATTTTCATCAATGAAACGGCGAGGGTATTTAACACTCCTGATGCTTCCACTAGCGCGTCATGCGTTGCCAGTGCCTCGAATTTATTAGGTGCGGTGACAAATGGTAATTTGGTGATGCTTGCAACTTCTTTGGCAAAGGCTTCAGCAAAACCTTTTTTGGCGTTTAGACCTGTGCCAACTGCTGTTCCGCCTTGTGCCAGTTCATAGAGCGCGGGGAGGGTTGATTTTGCACGGCGGATTCCGTTTTCAATCTGCTTGGCATAACCAGAAAATTCCTGCCCTAAAGTTAGCGGTGTTGCATCTTGTAAATGAGTGCGCCCAATTTTTATGATGCTTGCAAATTCTTTGGCTTTTTTATCCAGCGCAGAGTGCAGATGCGTCAGCGCGGGAATGAGAGAATTATTTATTTCATAAGCTGCTGCAATGTGCATAGCAGTTGGGAAAGAGTCATTGGATGATTGCCCCATATTCACATGATCATTCGGATGAATTGGTTTTTTGCTGCCCATAACTCCGCCCGCAAGCTCAATTGCACGGTTGGAGATGACTTCATTCACATTCATGTTGGTTTGTGTGCCACTGCCTGTTTGCCACACTACGAGAGGAAAATGTCCAGCAAGTTTTCCGTCGATTACTTCACCCGCGGCTGCGATAATTTTTTCACCGATTGATTTATCTAGCACGCCGAGCTGCATGTTCACCACTGCTGCCGAACGCTTCAAAATTCCGAATGCTGTGATGAGTGGTTGTGGCATTGTCTCGCCACCAATTTTGAAATTCTGCAAACTACGCTGGGTTTGCGCGCCCCAATATTTATCAGAAGCTACGTCAATATTGCCAAAAGAATCTGATTCAACGCGGTTTTCTGTGCGGTTGCTCATAAAATTTCCTTTCTATTACATAAATCATGTATCTGCAGAGATACTTCGCTGCGCTCAGTATGACAAGTAAAATTCTATGGAGTTTTGGTGTTAGTACAAGTCATTTCGAGACATAGCCGAAGAATCTCTGTGTAGTAGATGAGATACTTCGCTACGCTCAGTATGACAAGTAAAAATTAGATGAGATACTTCGCTGCGCTCAGTATGACAGATTATGTATTATAACCCTGAAAGCAACCTATCGATTTCTGCCTGTGATGAAGCCTGAGCAGCAAGCTGAGGACCATGCAGAAGATCTTTATCATCTTTTGGAAGGACAATATTTTTAGGATCAGCTGGTGCATTATTTGCTTCAGCGATTTCTGGCTCTGTGCCGAACAGATCATTAAGTTTTTCCACGCGATCCTCGATATTTTCGAGCAAGGTTATAACTTTTCTGATGCGCTGTCCTGTAATATCCTGAAACGCGCAGGCATCATAAATAATTGTGGTCGCATCAACGATTTTTTGTTCTTTTTCACCGCCAACTCCGCTGGCTGCAGCTTGCACAGCATCTGCCGCATCCATGATTTTATTGGTGGCACTTTCGGTGGCTTTTACTACTTCTTCTAGGTGCATAGACGCGTCATTAATTGCATCTTCCGCTTTAGAATTTGTTTGAATAGCAAAAATTTCAGTTTTTGCATCGCAAATGTATTTTGCCAATTTGGCAATTTCCTGATGCACGAAATTATCGGCAACGCTATTTTTAGGATTAAGTGATGCAGCCATATTCATAAAAATATCGCCCACATCTTCCAGAGTAATATCACCCTTATTCTCACGCGTTTTTATCATGCTGGTAAGCAATGTCCGTCCCAGTGTTAATTGCATGTCACCCATGTTTAATACTCCTACTTGTTTCTCTAGAATTCACCAATTACGCTAGTCATTTTTGTTTTTAGTGTTTCCGCATTAAATGGTTTTACAATATAATTGCTAACGCCAGCTTGTTTCGCAGCGATTACGTTTTCTGGTTTGCTTTCCGCTGTCACCATGATGAACGGAGTGTTTTTCAAATTCGCATCGGCGCGAACCAGTTTCAAAAGCTCCATGCCTGTCATTGGTTCCATGTTCCAATCGGAAATAACTAAACCAGCGGGTTTTTCCTGCAGCTTTTTGAAAGCGTCACCACCATCGGCAGCTTCTTCCACATTATCAAAACCCAACTGTTTGAGCAGGTTTTTGATGATACGGCGCATTGTACTGTAATCATCCACTACAAGGATGTGCATTGTTTTATCTACTGGCATAATTTGAACCTGTTATAATTAAGTGAAACTGTAACTGAACTTACGCATACTCTAGCGAAGATGTTTTAAAGGAAGGTTAAGATAAAAAATAATTTTTTGCTGATTTCCCTTACGCTAAAAACCCCATAAATTCTGGGCTTTATGGCGTTATTTATATAAAATTAACTAATTATGTGTTAATATGAGAGATGAGGGGCAATAATATGTACAATTTTACTACATATTTTTCATCGAAACCTAAATTTATGAGGGGCGGGGTTATTTTTGCCAAATTCAGCAAATTAAATTTTACTAGGCCTGACCTCAGTATTAGTAATATATTCAGGAAAATTGTTCACGGTCTCACGCGTTTTGTTTATCGCCCCCATTATATTGGTTTAGAAAATATTCCCAAAACTGGTGCTGCTATGCTTATCAGCAACCATGTGTCATATATGGATGGGCCTATTATTGATGCTGGGATTTACGCTCAGTGTGGTCGCCATGTGCGCTATGTTATAGATGAAGATATTTATAATGTTGCAGGTGTACATTATCTGATGAGCATGGCGCGGGCGATTCCTATTGCCTCTAACCGTAAAAGTGTGGAAGCAGCTTTTGATTTGATTTCTGAAGGGCTGCGCGCGGGGGATTTGATTTGTATTTTTCCAGAAGGATATTTGACATTCACAGGTGGGCTAGGGCGTTTTCGTCATGGTATTGAGGGGATTATCCGCCGTGACCCAGTGCCAGTTATTCCAATGTCGCTTTCGGGTTTGTGGGGGAGTATATTCTCACGCAAATTTCTTGGTTCATGGAAAAGGTTCATCCCGCGTGACCCGCGTCAGCCAGTGGTGGTTAAATGCGGTGCTGCCATCCCACCAGAAAAAGTGGATGTGAATCACCTTCAGGAAATAGTTTTGCGATTGAAGTATTCATAAATTAATTTTTGCTTCAAATCTCCTTGCAATGAACCTTCCTCAAAACAAGTCAGTTATGCAGTATAACCTCATGTTTTTCGGTTTTCATTGCGGCGCGCTTTTTTGCCAAAATTAATTTAATTAGGTATTATTGTTTTTTGTCATTCTGAGGCGTAGCCGAAGAATCTCCTTGTAGCATAGATGAGATACTTCGCTGCGCTCAGTATGACACCCTCTTGTCATTTCGAACGAATGTGAGGAATCTTTTCAAGAATAATGTAAAGATGCCTCGACATCCTCCTTCGCCAAGGCTTCGGAGGACAGGAGCTCGGGACGACAAGTGCGCTCTGGTGACACACCAGAACAGTTTTACTTGCCCAATCCAGCTTGTTCTTTAGGCGGCACAACAGATAATGGAGGCGGAGATGCAAGCGCATCATCAGCTGTGACCTCATTCTTACCTTTGCTATCACCTTTAGTTCCTTTGTTAAGGGCTTTTTGTAATTCTTCTTGTGTAGTCGTTGCAGGTGCTGGTGTTGCAGCTTTTTCAGCAGCAGAATCGGTATCAATCCTAACTCTCTTGCCAAATTCTTCAATTTGTTTATTATAACCAGCAAGAACAATAGGAGCTTGTCTAGCAGCTGCATTAATATTGGTGTATGTTTGATTCACTATAGGTTCAAGTTCTTTTCTTTCCTGTAACTGAACTGTGTATTGCTTTATTTTTTCCATAGATTCTATGGCTTGGTTGTAATAGGCTCCTCTATCCTTTTCGCTGTTATCGAGTTTAAGGCTTAATTTCTCAAGATATTCCTTAGCTCCAGCGGCTACGACTGTCGCTTCTTGGAACCTTTTTTGTTCTACCAGTTCAGCAATTGCAATTTTAGCATTATTGTTCCACTCTTTATCAAGATTAAATATTTTCTGGACTTTTTCTTTAACCGCTCTGCTAGTATCAAAATGATCAGCCCAAGTTTGATTGTCAATGAAGGGAACAACTTGTTCTACCTTGGTAACGCTACCTTCGCTCCCAAGCCTGCCAACGATACTATTTTTGTTAGCAATGTTTCCCTTTATCAAATCTTTTGTTTGTTCTAAAGCCTCTGGCTTATTTAAAGGGTCACTAGGCAAGCCAACAGATTGCACAAGGGACTGTATCTTTTGCAAAGGTGAAAAACCGCTCCACGAGCTAGGATTCCTAGTAGCACCAGCCTGTTCTAAACTAGCAGGAAGTTCTGGTATCACTAAATCTATTTTTTTTGGTGCTGGTGCGCCGAGTCTGACTTGTTCGTCTGCTGCTGCGCCACTTACATCTTTGTTCCAATTTTCAATTTGCAACCCAGCTTGTATAACATCTTTACTTTTTTCATTGAGTATTTTTTTGCCAGCCCTGCTATTTTCGTCAGAAACACGAGCTCCTTCAAGTTTTGCACGAGCCCCTTTAATGTCATCAAATTCTTTATATTCATTAGGGGTTGCAACTACTTTTGAACCAGTAAGTTCTGGATTAGGGGTGAGAACCTCAACTCCACCTACGTTTTTTGTTTTTGTAGATGCGGGAGGAGGTGGAGAATCAGTAGACCCAAAGCCAAAGGTTTCTTTAACTGTATTCCAGCCTTTATCAAGCAGGTTCACAGTGCCAGTGCCGAGACCACCAAGGTTTTTATCGGCAAATTCTTTCGCGGTGTCGCTGAATTTGAAAACAGCACCAAGAGTTACCACAGCAGCAGTGGCAATTAGCGCAAACTTGAGCGCGCCCATCAAGAAACTTCCTACTTTGCTGAGGAACGATTTTTCGCGCGGTTGTTCGCGTTGTTGCTCGTATTCCTGTTCATCATTCCCAAATAAGCCAAATAAAGCCATGGTATTCTCCAAAAGTTTTTAGTCTAATCGTTATTTAACACACTATTACATATTACACATAATGCCACAAATCGGTAATTTTTGTGTGAAGATTTTGTGACTTCATATGTGACAGTTTTGCGCTTTTAGCAAGTTATTGAATAATAATGATTATACTAGTTTTTGGCGTGTGAAGAGGCGCTTGGGGCGATGGGAGGCATTTCCCATCCGCGCTGCTTCACATGGTCAATCAATGCCAGCGGGTCGATGGTTAAATTGCTTGCCTTAGCCTGTTCATTCCACGCTTTAAGAACGTTTTTCTGCTCGGCAGTCAGCCCAGCTTCTATGCGTTTTGCTTCCTCAGCGTGCTGCGCAGTTATTTTTTCTGAATCATATTTTTCTATTTTGCCATAGGTCTTATCCAGAACATAATCAACAGCTTTGTCACCACCCAGAGTTTCTCCTACAAGGGTTGCTGTAACGCTCCTTTGTAGGTTTGATTTACCGCCATTAGTCATCGCATCAGCAACATACATAGCATCTTTTATTGCTGAACCAGCAAAAAGAGCTGCTGGATGCCAAGCACCCACCGCTATACTACTAGCTTCTATAGCTGTTCCTGCGCCCTGTGCAACTGCTGCTCCGCGTTTGTCACTATTGCCTTCGTTATCCTTATGATCCCATAAATTTTTGGTGTGCATTGCGCCTTCCGTTGCAACCACTGTACCGCCAACGATTCCCAGAGGTTTTGCAACAATCGAAAGAAGCTCTGCGACTGGTGCAAAAAACGCTTTGGTTGACGCCCACGCACCGCTAGGCGGAGTTGGTGCTTTAGGAGCGGGAGGCGCAGCACTCTGAACCGCAGTTGCTGTGTTTGTAGCCCCGCTAGTTGTTGCTGTTGGCGATGTTGTGGTTGAAGCTAGTGGCGGTTTGTTTGTTGGAGGTGTGGTGCTGGTCGCTGGTTGAGCAGTAGGAGTGATTTCACCAAATTCAGTGGCTGTGGTTGGTGCTTTTGAACCAGCGTTCATTGCTCTGGATCTTGCAGCAGCATCTGCGCGGGTGACATATTGGTCAAGCGGTTTAGCTGTGGAATCTGCTATATTCTTTTCTAAAACACCTATTTGTTCGCGCATTGATTTGGCACTTTTCGCCAGATCATCTGCTTTTGGATCTAAGCCTTTCAGATTCCAAGCATCCTTCAACCTGCTTGGATTTACCAGACGTTTTGAATCACGGCTCGCCTTTATTTTCTCTGCGTCTGCTTTCATCTTTGCAGCATCTTGTTCTGCTTTCTCAGCTGCTTCTTTCAGAGTTTTGAGGCGTTCTTGATTTTTAGCAAGCTCTTGCGCTGCTTTTATTTCGTCTTTGGGTGCGGGCTTGAAGTTGCCGTGTTCATCCACCGTTCCCAGAGTATTATTCCTGTTAGTGCGGATTTTATTTGCTGCATAAGCCCCGCCTGCACCAAGCACTGCGGTTGTTCCTATAGCGGCGGCTGCAACTCCTTCTCCTTTATCTTCAGGGTTGGGAGCGATACCAAGCGCTTCTTTTGCGCCGTTCCATAATTTTTTTGCACCGTCTGACAGTTTTTTACTTAGATCTTCCTTCTCTAAACCTAGCGTTTCACGAATTTTATCTCCCCAGCCACCATTGCCATCTTTGTCTTTTGTCCACTCATTCAGCTTGTCGCGGGCGGTATCACTGAAAGTAACAAGCGCAATCACAGCCAGCGCGATGATGGCAAGCACTTTCAAGCCATTCCATAAAAAACTACCGACTTTGCTCAGGAATGATTTTTCCCTAGGCTGCGCGTAGTCATCTTCGTCATCATTACCAAATAGAGCCATGTATTTTCACTAAATTAGTTTAACTCACTATGAATTATGCCATAAACGAGTAATTTTTGTGTGAAGATTTTGTGACTTCATATGTGACAATTGCATTGTGTTCTAATATGCTGAATAATAAAGAAAAAATCTTTACATGCCGAATAATTGCCCTAGCCCACCGCGCATCATACCTTTTTTGCCCATTTTCTTGATTTTTTTCATCATATCCTGCATCTGCTGTTGTTGTTTCAGCAGTTTGTTCACATCCTGAACGGTAAGCCCAGAGCCTTTAGCGATGCGTATACGCCGAGAAGCGTTGATGAGTTTAGGGTGGGTGCGTTCTTTTGCCGTCATCGACAGGATAATAGCTTCCTGACGGGCAAGAATTTTGGGGTCAATCTTCGCATCCGCCATTTTTTCTTTGAGTTGCCCCATCCCCGGTAGCATTTTCATCATGCTGCCGATGCCACCCATTTTGTTCATTTTGCGGAGCTGATCCAATAAATCGTTGAAATCAAACTGACCCTCCATCATCCGCGCACCCATTTTTTCGGCTTCATCGGTGCTGATGGATTCGGCGGCTTTTTCTACCAGAGAAACAATATCGCCCATATCAAGGATGCGTGATGCAATGCGCGCTGGGTGGAATTCCTCAAACTCATCGAGCTTCTCGCCGATACCAATAAATTTAATCGGCTGACCTGTAACCGCGCGCATAGAAAGCGCAGCACCACCGCGCCCATCACCATCAACGCGGGTTAGGATGATACCTGTAACACCAACCTGTTCATGGAAGGTTTTGGCGATATTAACAGCATCCTGACCAGTGAGAGAATCAGCAACTAGCAAAGTCTCCAGCGGATTTGCCAGCTTCTTTACCGCTTTTAATTCCTCCATCAATGCATCGTCAATATGCAGCCTGCCTGCAGTGTCGAGCAATAATACATCATAACCTTCAAGGCGGGCAGCTTTCAGCGCACGGGCGGTTATCTCTAGCGGTTTTTCACCAGCAACAATCGGCAGTGATGCAATGCCAGCCTGTTTTGCCACTTGTTCTAATTGCTGTTGCGCGGCTGGGCGGTAAATATCCAGCGAGGCAACCAGAATTTTTTTGTTTTGTTTGTTTTTCAGGCGCAGAGCGAGCTTGCCTGTGCTGGTGGTTTTACCTGAGCCTTGCAAACCGACCATCATCACCACAACAGGTGGTGTGGCAGCAAGGTTAATAGCTTGATGTTCGCTGCCGAGCAATTCCGCCAGATGGTCATTTACCAGCTTTATCACCATTTGTGCTGGTGAAACGCTGGCGATAACTTCTGCACCTAACGCTTTGGTTTTTAATGAGGCGATAAAATCTTTGACAACAGGCAGGGCAACATCGGCTTCCAGCAAGGCAATGCGGATTTCGCGCATGGCGGAATCAATATCTGCCTCCGACAGCACACCACGCTTGCGTAGACCACTAAAAATACCAGTGAGTTTAGAGGAAAGGGATTGAAACATTACCTTATGACCACGCTAAAATCTCAGTGCGACTTGGAGCAGAACATCCTGAAGGAAAGTTATCAGCAAAATGACTACGATAGGCGAAACATCAAACCCGCCTAAATCAGGAAGTCTTTTCTGTATAGGTTTGAGAACAGGTTCGCACAGCTTATCAAGAGCGAACATTAGCTTTTGCACAATCGGTTGATAGGAATTTACTATTTTGAAGGATATCAAAGTGCTGAGAATAGTCCACGCGATGATTATAACAAGATATATCTGTAATATAGAGTTTATCAGATGAACTACTGGATAAAGCATGTAGAGCCTATTTACTTTGTTTATGATTAGTTGTTTATATTAGACTTTTATATATTTACTAGCAAAATTTATTAAATAAAAATTTATGGATAACATTAAAACTTGTGCATTTATCTTCGCCCGTGGTGGGTCTAAGGGCGTACGCGGGAAAAATATCCGCGAACTTGCGGGCAAGCCAATGATTTCTTACGCAATTGATGCTGCAAAAAACAGTAAATATGTAAGTCGTGTTATTGTCTCAACGGATAGTGAGGAAATAGCAACAGTCGCCAGAAAATATGGTGCGGACGTGCCGTTCATGCGTCCAAGTGAACTGGCGACTGACGACAGCCCTGAATGGCTTGCGTGGCAACATGCTATAGGGCAGGCTAGAAATTTATACGGGAAAGATTCTTGCCCAATTTTTGTTAGTGTTCCTGCTACTTGTCCACTGCGAAAAACGGAGGATATTGATAATTGCATCGAAGCTCTGATTGCCGATAAAAACGCTGATATGGTGATTACGGTCACAGCATCGCACAGCAACCCTTATTTTACGATGATAATGCATGACGTGGAAGGCTATGCCTCGCTTGCAGCAAAACCACCAGTTCCTGTCGCCCGCCGTCAGGATGCACCGAAAGTTATGGATATTGTTGGTGTTGCTTATGTCGTTAAACCAGAGTTTATTTTTAATTCCACCAGTATGTGGCAGGGCAAGGTAAAAACTGTAGAAGTGCCACAGGAACGCTCGCTTGATATTGACACGGAACATGATTTTCTGGTGGCTGATTTGTTGATGAAAAATGGATAAATTGTCATTCCGAACGAATGTGAGGAATCTTTGCAAAATTAAAGAAAAGATCCCTCGGCTACGCTCGGGATGACAAAGGACAAAAATATGAACCCAGTGCGACTTATTGCTCGCCTTGATATTAAAGGCGAAAATCTGATTAAAGGTATACAGCTGGAGGGACTCAGGGTTATTGGCAATCCGTGGGAATATGCCACTGGCTATTATAATGATGGCATTGATGAACTGATTTATATGGACACGGTTGCCAGTCTTTACGGGCGAAATAATCTTTCTTCGATTGTTGAATATACCTGCACCAATATTTTTGTGCCGATGACGGTTGGTGGCGGAATCCGCAGCTTGCAGGATGTAGAAAAAATGCTGCGGGCAGGGGCGGATAAAGTGGCGATTAATACCGCGGCAATTCATAACCCAAAAATTATTTCTGAAGTGGCAAAGGTTTTTGGCGCGCAGTGCATGGTGCTTTCTATTGAAGCAAAAGCGCAGGGTGAAGGAAAGTGGGAAGCCTATAGTGACAATGGGCGGGAGCGCAGTGGAAAATCAGTGGTTGAATGGGCAAAACAAGCAGTGGAAATGGGGGCTGGAGAAATACTTGTTACCTCTGTTGACCGTGAAGGAACAAGGCGTGGCTTTGATGTTGCACTGGTACGGGCGGTGACGGACGCGGTGTCTGTTCCTGTTATTGCATCTGGTGGTATGGGAAATACGCAGCATTTAGTTGAGGTAGTAAAACAAGGAAATGCCAGTGCAGTGGCGATGGCGGATATACTCCATTATCGGCGTGCTACGCTTAAAGACATTCGCTCTGAAGCGAGCAAGGCGGGAATAAAAGTGCGTATGCCAGAGGTAAAAATAGATGCCTGAAACAGTTACTATTGTTGATTATGGTGTGGGAAATCTGCGCAGTGTGGCGCGGGCGTTTGAGCATGTAGGAGCGCAGGTGGAGGTGACTTCTGATGCGCAGAAAATTATGCAGGCAGATCGCTTGATTTTGCCGGGGGTTGGTGCATTTGGGCATTGCATGGAAGAATTACATAAACGGCAATTGATAGAACCAATTTTGAAATTTGCTGCAAGTGAGAAACCGTTTCTTGGTATCTGCGTTGGGATGCAGATTATGCTTAGTGTTGGTGAAGAATTCGGCGAACATAAAGGGCTGGGGTTGATTTCTGGCAGGGTGCAAAGTTTGTCATCGCGAGCGAAGCGTGGCGATCCATCTTTATTGCGCTCAAGTGCCGCTTTGGCTGGCTGGATTGCCACGTCGGCTACGCCTCCTCGCAATGACGAAAATATTAATTGTAGTAAGCGTATATTACCAGTTATCGGCTGGATGATTCTTAAGAAAACAGGGGATTGGCAGGGAACAATTTTTAGTGGTACTGCGGAAGGAAGTTCAGTTTATTTTGTTCACTCATTCGAGGCTAATCCTGACGATAAAACAGTGCGACTCGCCGAATATGAATATGACGGACTAAACATAACTGCTGCAATTGCTAAAAATAATCTTGTTGGGGTTCAGTTCCACCCAGAAAAAAGTGGTCTAGTAGGAATTAATATACTTAGACAATTTATGTTGCTGTGATTTATTAATATGTTAATGGTGTTCGAGTAAAGACAAGATCCCTCGACAAGCTCGGGATGACAGAATTTGTCATTTCGAGCGCAGCGAGAAATCTTTGCAGTATATCATTAAGAGAAATAAAACATGAAACGTGCGATTCAAAAATTATACAACCTCCCAGAAAAAGTGGTGTTCTGTAAAAAATGTACCATGTCTAACCAGCGTCCACGCATCACTTTTGATGCAGAAGGTGTATGCTCGGCTTGTAATTATGCAGTGTTCAAACATACGCTTGATTGGGAAAAACGTGAAGATGAACTCTCTGCGCTTTGCGATCGCTTTAGACAAAAATCAGGATATGATGTCCTCGTTCCTTGCAGTGGCGGGAAAGATGGCGGGTTTACTGCACATTATTTGAAGGCTCGGCATGGGATGAAGCCACTTACCTGCACTTGGGGCGCGAATCTTTACACTTCTATTGGTTGGGAGAATTTAGAGAATTTTATTTCTATCGGCGGGTTTGATAATGTTCTGGGTCGTCCTAGCGGGCAGGTGAACCGTAAGCTGACGCGGCTTGCTTTTGAACATATGGGTGACCCATTTCAGGGATTTATTTACGGGCAGGCGAATTTTCCGTTGCGCGCTGCTTTGCAGAATAATGTGCAGCTTATTATGTATGGTGAAAATGGCGAAGTGGAATATGGCGGGGATATGAAAAACGCCTATAAACCAACGCGCGATATAACAGATTATAACAAGCATTATTTTTCAGGAATTCCACCTGAACAATGGAGCAAGCACGGCATTAGCGAGCGCGATCTTGAGCTTTATATGGGTCCGCCTGCTGCTGATGTTCGCAAGGCGGGCATTGAAATGCATTTTATGGGTTATTATAAAATGTGGGATCCGCAGGAAAATTTTTATTACTGCGTGGAGCATAATGGCTTTAAGCCAAACCCAGAGCGCAATGAAGGTACATACTCAAAATATGCCAGCATTGACGATAAAATCGATGGATTTCATTATTATTTGGCGTATATGAAATTTGGCATTGGGCGTGCTACTTCTGACACTGCCCACGAAATACGCGATGGGAAAATTACCCGTGAAGAGGGCATCGCGCTGGTCAAAAAATTTGATGGAGAATTTCCACGCCGTTACCACAAAGAATTTTTGGAATATTGCGATATGACAGAAGCAGAGTGCGAGCAGATTCTTGATAGCTGGCGGGCGGAACATATTTGGGAGAGACGTGGGCATAATGGCGCGTGGGAGCTAAAAAATCCGATATACTCTACTGGTGCGGACAATCTGCTTGCGGGGTGACAGATAAAAATGAAAATTTTGCTGGTAGCGTATGGTGGTGGGCATGTGGCGGCACTTGCGCCAGTTGCGAGAAAACTGGAAAATTCTGGGCATGAGGTGGTTTTTCTTGCACTAACTACGGCTAGGCAATATCTCGAAAAACGCGGGATGCAATCAAATATAAAAGTAATGGGATTTAAAGATTTATTGTTTCTGGCAGAGCAAAATGCACTTGAGCTAGGCGAAAAATTAGCTGCAGAACTTCCTGAAAATAACGCTGTATCACACGAAGAATCTGTTGCCTATCTGGGCATATCATTTTCTGATTTAGTGGCTGAAAAAGGCTTGATTGAAGCTGAAAAATTATACGATGAGCATAAGCGACAAGCATTTCTTCCCGTGCGTACCATGCGCACAGCATTTGAATATTATAAACCAGATGTTGTTGTTGCAACCAATTCTCCGCGCGCAGAACGGGCAGCTATTATTGCTGCTGGTGAGATGAATATCCCATCAATATGCTTAGTGGATCTTTTTGCTTTGCAGGAGAGGCAATGGATAGGTGTGGCTGGCTTTGCCAATAGAATTTGTGTGTTAAATGATGCAGTGAAAGAGATGTTTTTAGAGTGTGGCAGGGGTGATGATGAAGTTGTGGTGACTGGTAACCCTGCTTTTGATGTTTTACTTACCGATGAGGCGCGGGAAAAAGGTAGAAAAATGCGTAGCCAGCGCGGGTGGGATGATGGCAAAATAAATATATTATTTGCCTCGCAACCAGAGCCTGAACACCATCCATTTAATGATAAAATAGGTAATCCTGCGCTGCCTGATGACATTGAAAATTCTTTGCGTTCGTTTGTTACAAATAATAATGGATTCAGGCTGATTGTACGCTATCATCCCAGCCAGAACAGCGTTTTTAGAGATGGAAAGAACGTTGAATTTAGCCCAAGCAGTGATGAAATATCTGCTGTGCTACACGCGGTGGATATTGTGGTGACGATTACTTCTACGGTTGCGATTGAAGCGCATATATTAGAAAAACCTGTTATTACCGTTGATATATCAATATTCAGTGCCGATGCTCCTTATGCAAAAATGGGAATTTCTGTTGGTGTTGATTCGTTAGAGGAATTACATGATGTAATTTTGGAACAGGCTAAATTATTAAGCAACGGGCATGTAAATAAACCTCATAAAAAACAAGAAATTGTTTGTGCAAGTGATAGGGTGGTGGAGGTTATTGAGGCGTTAGGTATTAGGCAGTAGGTGGCTCTTGTCATTTCGAGTGCAACGAGAAATCTTTGCAAGAATAATGAAAAGATTCCTCGACAAGCTCGGAATGACAGGATTGTTGGAAGATGGGAATAAAAATGTATAGCTATATAAAACGTTTTTTAGATATTATCATTAGCTTTGCTATATTGCTGTTTGTATTTCCTTTACTGCTTGTGCTTATGCTATGTATCATGGTGGAAACTTCTGGTTCGCCTTTGTTTATGCAAACACGAATTGGAAAAAACGGTAAACCATTTACACTGATAAAATTACGCTCTATGGTAAAGAATGCCTCACAAATTGGTTCTTTTCAGACTTCTGCGGGTGATGCGCGTATTACCCGTGTTGGGCGGTTTTTGCGGATGACCAGCTTAGACGAATTACCACAAATGTGGAATGTGCTTATTGGTGATATGAGTCTTATAGGTCCGCGCCCAGAAACGCCACAGCAAGAATCATTATATACAGCAAATGATTGGCAACTTCGCCATATTGTTAAACCCGGAATAACAGGGCTGGCGCAGGTTAGTGGGCGGAGCAGCCTTTCACCAGAACAACGCCTTAAATTTGATCTTGAATATGCCACTAACCATAATTTTATGATGGATATTAAAATTGCAATTAAAACTTTATTGATTGTGGTGACGGGCAGGGGCGTGAATTAAAAATGGAGACAATTTTAATCACCAATGAACCCGATATTGCAAAGGATGCACAGGAAGCTGGCGTTACACGCATAATGGTTGATTTGGAATCGATTGGTAAAAAAGAACGGCAAGCCACACGCAATACCTTCATTAGCAAGCATCAGAAAGAAGATATAATTGCGATTCGTAGGGTTCTTAACAAATGCCCGCTCATTGTGCGGATTAATCCGTGGAATTCTGACTCAAAACCTGAGCTTGAATATGCTGTAGAAAATGGTGCTGATATTGTCATGTTGCCGATGATTAAATCGGTTGCTGATGTTCGTGATTTTATTGCCAGCATTGCGGGAAGAGCAAAACCACTGCCTCTTATTGAGACAATTTATTCAATGGAGCATCTGAGGGAAATTGCTGCAAATCCTGCTGTTTCAGAATTATATATTGGGCTGAATGATCTGCATTTGGAACTAGGTATGAATTTTTTGTTTGAACCTTTGGCAAATGGTTTATTAGATAAAATGATTGCTATTATAAAAGATGCAGGAAAATCTTTTGGTTTTGGCGGAATAGCAGCTATTGGAAGTGGAGAACTTCCAGCAGAGCGCATTTTAGCCGAACATGCACGGCTTGGCTCAAGCCGTATTATTCTATCATCACGTTTCTGCAAGGATGTGGAAATAACGGAAGCTGTAGGTCGGGTGGAAAGGCTTAAAGATGCTCTTGGAAAACTGAATGAAACATATAGCAGGCTATGCCAGCGCAGTTTAGAGCAGCAGCAAGAAGACGCAAAACTCACCGAAGATTTGATTAACGTTATTGCTAATAGACTGAAATCTAATGCTGTATGATTATTAAAAGTATCATAGGGAATAAAAATTGGAAATTGTTGCTGGCTTATGTTGCCACATTGCTGTTGCCTTTTGCTTTGATTTTTAGCAGGGCTACTGCGGATTCTTGTTGCGTGCTTATTGCTGTATTATTTTTATGGCAGAGCTACGAAAATAAAAAATGGGACTGGCTTAATTCGCCATTTATAAAAGTTGGATTGCTTGCTTGGCTATGGTTGGTGTTGGTAGTTTCGCCATTTGCAATTGTTCCAAAAGAATCTTTTGGCGTAGCTGTGCCGTGGATTAGATATATTCTGCTTTTTGCTGCTCTTAGATATTGGGTTCTGCTAAAACCAGAATCATTATTATTATTAGGCAAAATACTAGCGCTGATGCTCACTTTTGTTATGGTTGATACAATCTGGCAATATAATTTTGGTATATCTTTAACAGGTCATTTAAGGTTAGAGAGTGGGCGTTTGACTGGTCCTATGGATAATGTAAAAGTTGGTATTTTCACGGCAAAAATGCTGCTGCCGACCGTTGGTATTTGCTTGTTTTTTGCTCTGCGAGACAAGCGACATTTATGGACGATTTCTGCAATTTTATTGTTGGTGGTTGGTGAAGTTGTTATTCTTCTTAGTGGCGAACGCACTGCTTTTATCAGCGGTATAATAGGGCTTGTTAGCGCAACTGCTTTGCTGGCCATGGCTGAACGTCGCGTGCGAATTGTAGCTCCATTTATTGGGGTATTTTTTGCTGCTGTTTTCTTTTTTATGATAAGAACCCAAGATTGGGTATCGTTGCGGGTGGCAGAATTTCAACATACCATTTTTTCTTTTGGCGATTCGGTTTATGGAAAATTATTTAGAGCAGCAGATATAATAGGTGAAAATCATTGGTTAAATGGTGCTGGTCTCAAAGGATTCCGTATATTATGTGAACCGATAGAATATGCAGAATATCCCTATTGTAATGTATATCCCTATTGTAACCTCCACCCGCATAACACCTATCTGGAATGGTTTGCTGAGGCTGGAATTGTTGGGCTGCTGCTCTATTCGTCAATGGTGGTTATTTTACTTGTAACATCGCTACGTTATTTCAAAGCGAGCGGCGGAATTTACCGCCTGCTGCCAGCGATTGCTTTTGGCACAGTTTTTATTAATTTCTTTCCACTATTGGTAACACAAAGTATATTCTCCAACTGGCCAGCGATGCTATTGTGGTATTCGGTTGCCGTTGTTTTTTCTTCACTTAATCTTTGTAAAAATTATATTGGTGCGGGTAAATATTAGTTTATGTGCGGTATTTTTGGGATAGTTAGTAGGCAGCGGCTTGATTTACCATCTATGGTTGGTAAGATGGCGGAAAGGCTCGTGCATCGTGGTCCTGATGATGAAGGATTTTATAGCGATTCTATAGCTATGCTGGGCAATAGAAGGCTGTCTATTATTGATGTAGCGCGTGGTCACCAGCCGATTTTTTCTGATGATTTAAGCATCATTATTGTACAAAATGGCGAGATTTATAATTATATCGAGCTTAGGCAAGAACTAATTAATCGCGGTATCTCATTCCGCACTGATTCCGACACGGAAGTTATCCTTAAACTCTATGAAGTTTATGGAACGGAGTTTGTAACGAAATTAAATGGTATGTTTTCCATAGCGATATGGGACAAAAATACTAAGGAAATGCACCTATACCGCGACAGGCTAGGCATTAAACCATTATTTATTGCCGATACCGAAGCTGGAATCTGCTTTGCTTCGGAGATTAAAGCACTGCTTGCGCTTGGGATTCCTGCAACGCCAAGAGTAGAAGCTGTGCATCATTATCTCAGTTTTAATTTTGTTCCGCCCAGCACCACTATGTTTGAAGGGATTGAAAATGTACCAGCGGGCGGTGCGGTGACTATTTCAAGTGGAAAAATCCATGGCTGGAGATGGTGGAAACCGTCTTTTGTAACGATTCAAAAAAATGATGCTCAGTGGATTGAAGAATTTAGAGATACGCTTGCTGATGCGGTGCGGATTCATCTGCGTAGTGATGTTGAAGTTGGTGCGTTCCTTTCGGGAGGAGTTGATTCCAGCAGCATAGTTGCTTTAGCAGCTCCCCATATAAAGCCACCGATGCATAGCTTCAGCATTGGCTTTAATGAAGCGCGGTTTGATGAATCGGCTTATGCTATCAGCGTTGCCAAGAAATATAACACGCTGCATCATAATGAAATGCTGGGCAGTGAAATGATGGCGATGTGGCCGAAGGTTATCCACCACTGCGAACAGCCACATGGTGACGCTTCTTTTATTCCCACCTATGCACTTTCACAATTGGCAGCAAAGAAGGTGAAAGTGGTGGTGACTGGCGATGGCAGCGATGAATTATTCGCTGGTTATGAACGCTATGTTCCGTTTATCGAAAATCATTCTAAAGATAAAAATGATGATTTTGAGCGCGCTTATTTTGCCAATCAGGGATTGCTATCGCAAGATGAAAAGCTAGGGCTTTATACACAGCATTGGCAGAAATATTTTGCACCGCTGGATAGTTTCGAATTGATGCAAAACGATTTTGCAGAGGTGCGTTCGCTTTATCCAGTCAACCGCATTTCATGGATGGATATGCGCTGGCTGCTTCCCGCCAATAACCTTATTAAACCTGATAGAATGGGAATGGCATTTGGGCTTGAAGCGCGTGTTCCATTCCTTGATTCACGGGTTATTGATATGGCACTTTCAATGCCCAGCTCGCTGAAACTACGCGGGAATGTCGGCAAATATATTTTGAAAGAAGCAATGAAAGATTTACTACCAAAGGATATTCTCCACCGCCCTAAACAGATGTTTACCGTGCCGATTGGGGAATGGTTTAAAGGACATCTTGCACCGATGCTGAAACAAGTTTTGCTCTCTGAACGTGCAATTGATAGAGGGTTGTTTAATCGAGAATCTGTGCAACGGCTTATTGAAGAGCATATCAGCGGGCAGGGTAATCACACGCGTATTTTGCGGGCGTTGATGGCACTTGAGATATGGTGCCGTTTATTTATTGATGGTGAGAATTATGATGAGTTTCCTGAGTTTGCGAGCTTACAATTAGTAGCAGCATGAACATAAACAAATTATTATCTGCCAGTGCGTTGATTGCCTTTGGGATGCTTGCTGGGCGGATGCTTGGTTTTTTGCGTGAGATGTTTCTTGCTGCTAGGTTTGGCGCTGGAAGCGAGGCAAACACGGCTATATCTTTGCTACTGATTCCTGATTTTATTACATCGTTACTCATTGGCAGCGCGATTAGCAGTGTGCTTATTCCTGCCTTTGCCGAGCGTGATAAAGAGCGAGCCTTAGCATTATTCTGGCAAACATTATTGGTTGGGGTGGTATCATTTTCTATACTGGCTTTTGTTATAGGTCTTTTTGTTCCATCTGATTTTCTTGCAATTGCTCTGTATTCGTTGCCAGTTACCGCTGCAACTGGAGTTTTTACCGCCTATTTACAACATAAGGGCTGGTTTATCGTTCCTGCCTTTTCAACGGTGATATTCAATGTAATAATCCTTGGTTCATTGTGGTTTTTACCGCCTAATTTGTTTGTGTTGGCTTTGGCAGTTATTTTGGCATCGCTGGCTAGGCTTGTTGCCCATTCGTTTGTTTTTTGGCGTGATGGTGAGAGAATTGCCACAAAATCTTGGGAATTTAATATGCCGCTGATTGTGTCCTACGCGCAATCCACCGCCAGTAATATGCTCGGCATACTTATTCTATATACACCTTTTGCACTGGTCGCGCTTCTTTCTCTCAGTGGGTTTGCGCTGTTTAATTATTCCTTCAAGCTGCTTACATTTCCTTCAATATTAATTCAGACCGTGATTCAAATGGCATTGTTGCCATGGTTTGTTGGTATGCGTAAAGATTCTGGCAATAATCAAGCCTATACCCAATGTTTGCAGATTGCATGGATTATTTCTCTTGCCGTTTGTCTTGCAGTTACATTATCGGCAGATGCGATAGCTGCTCTTTGTTTCGGTTATGGCAAGATGACATTGCAGGATGTCGCTGTTATCAGCAAGCTGCTTGCTATCGGTATTTGGACGACACCTTCTATTGTCATGCTATCAGTCTGGCAGCAAATATTTTATGCCCATCAAAAGCCCAAACCTGTTTTAATTGCTAATATTATTATGGCTTTATTTATTGTGCCGTTATGCTGGATTGGTCATATTCTTGCGGGTAGTGCGGGGATGCTTATTGGGTTTGTTGTGGCGCAGATTATACCTGTATTTATGCTTGCCTCGCTTGGTAAACGATATGTTAAATCTTCATCACACTCGATGCACACATACATAAAAATGTCGTTGGCAACGCTTGCTGCCTTTTTGCCACTGGCGATATTGTATAGCATTTTTTCTATGTCCTCGTTGTTTGACGTTGTATTTGCTATAATAATCGGAATGTTATCGCTGTTTTCTGGGTTATATTTTTTCCAGCCTATTAAAGAAAGAGTATATAAACTTATTGCTGCCACACTTGAATAAATGTTAATCTGCGATTTGGCTATATTTGGAGCTTATACATGAACCCTGAGAGTCCATTTCAGTTGAGGTTGCATTCGTTTTCGATTCGCGCGCGACTGTTCAGTATTGTTCTTGCCTTTGCCATTCCTCTATCTGTTCTTATTTATTTCACGATTGATAACATTCAGCGCAATATTGTTCTTACCGAAATGGAAAGGAAAGGTGTTCGATATGAGCGTCCGCTGATTCATATTCTTGGTGAAGTGGCAAACCACCGACTTATGCGTATGAGCATGGCGTTTGGCACTGATATGTCCGAAGAATATGTCGAACAAACTAAAAATATTGACAGGCTGCTTGATGAGCTTGTTGAAATTGATAAAAATATTGGCGATGATTTGCATTTTACCAATGAGACATTGCTTCGTCGTAAGGAAAAAAAGCTTACGGTTTCAGACCTAAAAAATAATTGGAACATCATAAAAACCTATAACTCTAACAGCTATGAAGTTTATGGTGAAATGTTTAAAACCCTAAGCAATATGATAGCGCATATCGGCGACGCATCGGGGCTGATTCTAGACCCAGACCTTGATAGTTATTACATGATGGATATATCAATAAACCAATTGCCACGCACTATCAGGCGCATATCAGACACAACTTTTATATTATATCCGCAGCTTAATTTTAATAATCCTATATCGGAAGAGCTTCGTGGTGAAGCAATGGTGGCTGAACGTTTTATGAAAGAAGCGGGATATGATTTTGTAGTTTCTAATATGGAGGCCGCATTTAATGAGGATAAGAATTTCTATGGAGTTAGTGTCAATTTGAAGCCAGAAATGGGACCAATGTTAGAAGAATATAAGCAAAAAACTAATAGGCTGGTTGAAATTATCCGTTCAATAGTGGATGGCAAAAATGTTACCTCAAAAGATTTTTCTGCAATTGTTTACGATGCTCGTAAATTCTTTGTTGATATGAATACCGCCACCCTTAATCAATTGGATGACATGCTTCTGGCGCGGATTAGATATTATGAGCATAAGCAGAAAGAGATTTTGATATTGTATGGTATGGCGCAAATAGCGGGGTTGTGGCTATTTTTATTCCTTACCACCAGCGTGACCACCCCTATCAACCGATTGTACAAAGCGATAGTTGCCATTACTGAAGGCAATTTAAACTATGTTGTTCCCAGCAAAAAATTTAACGATGAAATAGGTGAGATAGCGCGTGGGGTTGAATCTTTCCGCTTAAATAGTGTGGAAAAAGTTCGGCTAGAAATGGCACTTAAAGAAGAAAGCGACTATCTGCAATCGGTTATGGATAGTTCGCTGGATGGAATTATTGTTTTTAACAGCAGTGGCGTTATTTTGAATTTTAACCGAGCCGCTGAAAGGATGTTTGGTTATTCTGGAGATGAGGCAAGAGGACAGAATATCTCTATGCTAATGGCACAAAATTCTGACTTTCATGACAATAAATATATTGAGGATTATCTTGATGGGATTAGTTCAAACTCAGGAGAAACTGGTGTTAATCGTGACATTGAAGGGCAAAGAAAAGATGGCAAGATATTTCTTATGGAAATGGCTATGAGTCGTTTGATGCACACTGATAATGAGATATTTTTTGTAGGGTTGTTTAAAGATATTACTGAACGGAAAATGATGGAGGATGAATTACGCCAACATCGTGACCATCTGCAGCAACTTGTAGATATTCAAACTGTTGATTTAATAATTGCAAAAGAAAAGGCTGAAAAGGCTACTATTGCCAAATCAGAATTTTTATCGAATATGTCGCATGAATTACGCACTCCGATGCACGCTATTTTGAACTATGCCAGCATGGGAATAAAGATTGTTGCTGATGATGAATCAAACAAGCTAAATAAATATTTAAGTAATATACAGACGGCGGGAACTAGGTTATTGGGGTTGCTTAATAGCCTTCTTGATTTTGAAAAACTTGAAGCTGGAAAAATGGAATTTAATCTCAAAGAAGGAGATTTTGTAAAAGTTATTGATTATGCGGAAATGGAGCTTGATTCGTTGCTAAAGGCAAAGAATATTCAACTCGCTAAAAATTATTTATGTAAAAATACCAATGCTTTTTTTGATGAAACTAGGCTTGTGCAAGTGCTGGTAAATCTTATTTCTAACGCAATTAAATTTTCACCAGAAAATTCTTCTATCACTATAACTCTTGCCGATGAATATTTGCCAGAAAAAGGCGGTATCAAAGCTGCTATGTTGTGTTCGATAGCAGATGAAGGGATGGGAATCCCAGAAGGTGAACTAGAGACTGTGTTTGAAAAATTTACCCAGAGCAGCCAGACTAAAACCAGCGCAGGTGGGACAGGGCTTGGACTTTCTATCAGTAGAAAGATTATAGAGCTGCACAAAGGCAGGATGTGGGCAGAAAATGGAAAGACTAAGGGCGCGGTGTTAAAATTTATTCTGCCTAGGGGGTAAAATTCTACTATGCTGTGTCATTCCGAACATATGTGAGGAATCTTTGCAAAATCAAAGAAAAGACCCCTCGACAAGCTCGAGGTGACAAGGAAATGGATTACTTATTTAGCCCATCAAGTGCCAAGTTTAATTCCAGAACGTTTACATATGGGTCGCCGAATATTTGGCTCTGCCAATCAATATTATCGGTGATGATGGCTTGGACTTCTTCTGGTTTCATATTTCGTGCTTTTGCAATTCGTCCTATTTGATATTCAGCGGCAAGCAGGCTGATATGAGGGTCAAGACCACTGGCAGAAGCAGTTAATAAATCGACAGGGATTTTGGCTTTATTCTTTGGATCAGCTTTTTGTAACATTTCAGCCCGTGCATTCACCAATTCCAGTAATTTAGGGTTAGCTTGGCTTAGATTTGATCCGCCAGATTCCATTGCATCATAATTATGGGCTGATAAGCGTCCCCAAAAATATTTATTATCACTGAAATTTTGACCGAGTAGGTGTGAGCCAATAGTTACTGGTTCATCCTTATATTTCTCAAGAGATTCTATCAAACTTCCATTTGCTTTATGGTGAAAGGCAACTTGTGCAATGACGGTTACAGCCAATGGGTAAACAACACCAAGAACAATCGTCATTACCAGCAGCAAACAAAGTGCAGAGCGCAAAGAAGAAAAAATATTTTTCATTTTGTTGGGGCTATTCATATTATACAGCTCCAATCATGGTTAGTATAATATCAACAGCCTTAATGCCGACAAACGGCAGGATAAGCCCACCAAAGCCGTATACCAGCAAATTATGACGAAGCATAGCCGTTGCGCTGACAGGGCGATAAGTTACGCCACGAAGTGCCAGCGGAATAAGGGCGACTATTATTATGGCATTGAAAATTACTGCCGATAACACCGCTGAAATTGGCGACGTTAGGTGCATAACATTAATTGCATTCAGCGAAGGATAGGTGCTGATAACAGTAGCTGGAATCAGTGTGAAATATTTGGCAAATTCGTTGGCTATTGAGAAAGTGGTCATTGCTCCGCGTGTCATGAGGAGCTGCTTACCGATTTCAACAATCTCAATAATTTTGGTTGGGTCGGAATCTAAATCTATCATGTTGGCAGCTTCTTTGGCGGCTTGCGTTCCGCTATTCATAACCACCGCAACATCTGATTGGGCAAGGGCAGGGGCATCATTAGTGCCGTCACCAACCATAGCCACAAGCTCGCCATCTGCCTGCAATTTGCGGATTAATTTTAGTTTGTCTTCAGGTGTTGCCTGCGCTAGATAATCGTCAACGCCCGCCTCAGCAGCAATAGCAGCAGCTGTTAGAGGGTTATCGCCTGTAAGCATAACGCTTTTTATTCCCATTTTACGGAGGTCGGCAAGGCGTTCTTTAATCCCTGCTTTAATTATGTCTTTTAAGTGAATAACGCCAAGTGCGCGCTCACCATCAATAACCACCAGCGGTGTGCCACCAAGCCGAGAAATATCATCAATCTTGCGGTTTAAGTCACCAGATATTTTTTCTCCGTAAATCTGTAATTGCTTCTCAATAGAATCAGCAGCTCCCTTTAGGATTAAGCGATTTCCGATTTTTACACCGCTTACCCTTGTTTCTGCACTGAAGGCTATAAATTCGCTGCCCGCTGGCGTGGAAGGCATTTCTGGAAGACTATATTTGCTGCGGGTGACAGCTAGGATGCTTCTACCCTCTGGTGTTTGATCCATAAGCGAGGAGAGTTGCGCTGCTTTTGCCAACTCATCAATGCTCACACCAGTTGCAGGAAAAAATTCTTCTGCCTGTCTATTGCCGTGAGTAATTGTTCCTGTTTTATCGAGCAGCAGGCGGCTTATATCGCCAGCAGCTTCTACGGCACGTCCTGATGAGACTATAACATTGGCTTGTAGCAGACGGTTCATTCCCGAGATGCTGATGGTGGAGAGCAGACCGCCGATTGTGGTTGGCGAAAGGCATATCAGCAACGCAATCAACGCTGTGAGGCTGACTACCTGTCCTTTAACGTTTTGTTCAACACTGAAAATGGAAAAAGGAAGAAGAGTTATTATGGTAATAAGGAAGGTGGCGGTAAGCATGGCAAGAAAAACAAAAAGAGCGATTTCGTTTTGGGTTTTCTGTCTTTTAGCACCTTCAACTAGCGACACCATGCGGTCGATAAAACTTTCGCCTGCATTAGCGGTAATCCGCACGATTATCCAATCAGAAAGAACGCGTGTGCCACCAGTGACCGCGTCTGAATCACCATCTGACTCACGGATTACAGGCGCGGATTCGCCAGTTATCGCGCTTTCATCAACTGAAGCAATGCCATGCACAACCTGACCATCACTGGGAATGGCATCGCCAGCTTCTATTAATACCAAATCATCTTTCTGCAGACGTGAAGCTGGGATAGTTTCATAATCATTACGTTTCTCGATGCTGCGGATTTTTTTTGCATTCACCTCTTTGCGTAATGTTCTAAGGCTTTCAGCCTGTGATTTGCCCCTATCTTCAGCAATACTTTCGGCAAAATTGGAAAATAAAACAGTAATCCATAACCAGATTGCCACCCACAAAGTGAACCATGGCGGTTCACCGCCAATTTTCCCGCCCATCGCTTCGTATATATATAAACCAGAAACTACAATTGTTCCGAGATACACAACGAATACAACTGGGTTGCGAAGCTGAACCATTGGCGATAGCTTTACGAACGCCTGAATTACCGAACGACTTATATCAATGCTTTTTGGCTTTGTTTTAGGATGGTTCATTTTGCTATCCCCGCACTACTAGTTACCAGACTCTGGATATGGTAATGTTCGGCAACTGGCCCTAAAACAATGGCTGGAACATAAGTCAATATTCCCACAATTATGAGTATCCAAGTTAGCAGAAAAACAAAAAGTGGCGTGTGCGTAGGCAGAGTTCCAGCATTGACAGGAGAAATATTTTTCTTGGCAAAAGAGCCAGCAATGGCGATAGCTGCGGTTATGATAAAATAACGGCTGAAGAACATAGCAATGGCAAGAGAGGTATTGTAAAATGTACTGTTGGTATTTAAGCCAGCAAAAGTCCCGCCATCATTATTTCCCGCAGAAGAAAAGGCATACATAATTTCAGTAAAGCCCTGCGCCCCGATATTTAATACACCAGCTTTTCCAGCAGCGGTGGAAACTGCTATCGCTGTTCCGAATAATACAAGAACGGCAGGGAAAATCACGATAACTCCCGCCATTTTTATATCAAATGTGCTAATTTTTTTGCCCATATATGCTGGTGCGCGACCAACCATTAGCCCGCCAACAAAAACGGTAAGAATAACAAATGCCAATATATTATAAATACCACTGCCGATACCGCCGAAAATAACTTCGCTGAACTGGGTGAGGACAATTGGTGCAAGTGCGCCAAGTGGAGACATGGAATCGAGCATATAATTAGGAGAACCGTTGGAAGTTGCGGTCGCTATGGTTGCCCTGAGTGCAGAGCTTGCAGCACCAAAACGAACTTCTTTGCCCTCCATGTTTCCCGCGGAACTATCAATTATTTTTTCGTCAAACAAAGGATTTGGTGCTTGTTCGCTGATAACTGTTAAGATGAGTGATGGTATAAAAATAATAGACATGGTTGCTATTAAAGCCCAGCCCTGCCGCCTGTCACCTATTATGCAGCCAAAGCTATAGGCAAGAGTGGCGGGAAGCAACAATATCGCTATGGTTTGGAAAAAATTACTAAGCGGTGTTGGGTTTTCATAAGGATGCGCGCCGTTTGCACCAAAAAAACCGCCACCACCACTGCCAACGGTTCTAACTGCCACTTGTGATGCTACTGCACCATTTGGGATTAGTGGTTTGTGGTTAGAACTTCTGTACTCAAGGGACTCATAACTGGTATAGTTATTAAAATTCTGTACTACCCCTTGTGAGGCTAGGAAAATGGCAAAAACAAATGATAGCGGAAGTAAAATGTAGAGAGTTCCGCGCACCACATCGACATAGAAATTACCAATGCTTTTTACCTGCCTTCTGGAAAAACCGCGCGCCAGAGCAGCAAAGGCGGTCATACCCGTTGCTGTTGAAATAAAATTCTGCACGGAAAGACCTATGGTTTGTGAAAAATTACTCATGGTGTTTTCACCAGCATAGCTCTGCCAGTTACCGTTGGTTATAAAACCAATCGCGGTGTTAAAGGCGAGATCAGGTGCAAGTCCTACAAAATTCTGCGGATTTAGTGGCAGCATATGTTGAAAAATCAAAATAAAATATAACAGGGTAAAGCCAAGAAAACCAAGCAGAACCATAGAGCCAGCATAGCGCACCCAACTCATTTCCTCGTCAGCATCTATACCACATATTTTGTAAATCAGGCGTTCTGTAGAGCCTAATATTTTCTCCATGAAGGTTTTTCTACCCATGAAAACGCGGGCAATATAAAGACCAAGCGGCTTAATGCTGACTGCAACAATCGCTAGACATAATGTGATATAAATTATGGAAGGCATGATGATTTTAGGGGAATAGTTCAGGTTTTAATGTGGCGACCACAAGATATATAAACAGCGCACCAGCTATAACACCAAGCACAACATAAAGGCTCATATTATTTATTCCTCTTTCAGGGAATCGCAGAGCCAGACAAACGCACCAGCGATAGCGAAAAAAAGAACACCAAGTCCGAAGAATGAGAGCATATAAATAAATTCCTCATTATGTAAATTTTGTCATACTGAGCGTAGCGTAAGCGAAGTCGAAGTATCTTTACATTATTTATAAAGCAAAGATCCCTCGACATCCTCCTTCGCCAAGGCTACGGAGGACAAGACGCTCGGGATGACAGGTTTTTAGAAGTTTGTATCAATACTTACGCGCACTATAGGCTTTTGGTTTTAGCTGTCAAGAAAGAGTGGTTGGTATATAAAATGGCATTATATCCAGCGGGTAAAAGGTCTTAATAATAATAGCTTGTAACGAATTGATAGAGGTAAGTGTTTACGAGTGTAGGTTTCTACTTTGATATTATCAATCGCATCCCTTAATTGTACAAATATGTCTTTAATATTTGCAATAATTTCTTTTTGTTCTGAAAGTATCATGGATTCGGCGAGCCTGTCATGTGCAGCGTATTCCAGATTATAGCTTCCGAATAATGCAATCTTATCATCAACCAGTATAATCTTAGAATGTTCTCCATTCTTATTTTCATATATTATTACACCAGCATCCATAAGTTTTTTATATAGGTGAAAGCTGGGAATCCAAGGGGCAATGCTTACCCCGAGAGCATCCATATGGGAGTGAAATATTTCAACTTTTACACCTCGTTTGGCGGCTTTTATAAGAGCATCAACCAGTGATGGCTCAGGCTTGAAATAAAAAGAAGTCAGGCTTATTTGCTTGGTTGTCTGCGAAAAAATATCAATGAGATAATCAGTTATGATATTTGAAGATTTGAGTTTGATAGGGTTAAGAAAATGCTCATCGAGCGTTGGGTTGTGGGAAATATAGCCTAGCTTTTGTGATTCTGTTTTTGACGTGTTCAAATTTCGTAGAAAATGTTTGTGCTTATCATCAACATATACACCTAGTGCAGAAAATTCTTCCAATAATCTATTTGTAATTTCTCCTTCCACATATACGGCAAATTCCAGCCACCCATCATATGATGTGGCAGAAATATTTCCACTAGAGAAGATTGCTCCACCACTATCAGACAGTTGAATTTTGATGTGCATTCCGCTGCCTAGCAGCTTTTGCAGTGGACGGCGGCATTTATAAAAAACAACATTAATCCCATTTTTTGCAAATATTTGTAGTGTTTGTTTGAATGACTTTATTTCTGCCTTACTCATTAAGTTAGAAGCGAGAATTTGTCCGAATCCATCAATCAAAAGAGTAACTTTAACCCCTCTCATTGACGCAGCAAGCAAGGCATCAGTATACTCCGTTCCATAATGGTCATGGTGAAGAAAGTAGGTTGAAGCATAGAGAAATTGTTTTGCTTCATTTATCATGCGGATTCTACACTCCCACTCTTCCTTTCTATCGTAGAGGGGGATTAGTTTTGTCGCGCTAAAATTTTCCATAGAAATATTTATTCAACGCAGAAACGCTCAAAATCCTCACGCGTCCATTTTGTTTCCACACCGACGGCTTCTACCTGTGGGAAAATATCAGGTTTACAGACGCGCACACTGGCGCAGTCAACCCGTTTGTCACAACGGAAAATATGTTCAAGCAATTCCGTTACACAGTTTTCCAGCAATAATTTATGCTCTCGTTTTGGCCATTCATTAACTACAAGCTCATGCACATAATCATAATTAAAACAATCTTCTATCACTTGTGGTTTGGCAAGATATTCACCTTCCACAACAACATTTATGAACACCCTTTGTTTCGTTTGTTCATGCGGGTGGATCCCAACTCCTATGGTAGTTATCATATTTTTAATGTGGATATTCCAGCGATGTTTTGATGCGTTAGAGGACATGTTTACCTCCATCCACATTTATAATTTGTCCAGTTATGCTGCGCTGCTGCGAAAGCCAAAATGCTGCTTCGGAAAGCTCATCAAGTGTTGGTTGATTTTTGAGAGGAACTAACTGTTTTATTTTTTCTTCATAACCTTCGTAATTTTCAGCGGATGGCAACATACTACCCGGGCAAACTGCGTTTACGCGGATATCTGCACCTAATGCCCGCGCTGCCATTACAGTAAAATCTGCCAATGTTTTTTTGGATAGGAGATAGGCAAAATGGCTTATTTGATTTTGGGCGATGTCGGTATCAAGAATATTAATTACGCATGCGCCAGCGTTTTTACCAAATTTTTTGGCGAAGGCTTGAGTGAGGAAAAACGGAGCTTTGAAATTTATCGCAAACTGGCGATCAAATAATGCTTCATCAGTTTCTAAAAATTCACAACGCTCAAATATCGAGGCGTTATTTATAAGCACATTACAATGCGGCATTTTTTTGTGAATATTATCAATTAATGTGGGTAGAGTTTTGCTATAGCTCAAATTATGAGAAAATATTTCGCAAGCAACACCAATTTTCCTAATTTCTTTTTGTAAGGATTCTGCTTCATTTTTTGAATTGTTATAATGCAGTGCGATGTCAAAATTTTTGCGGGCAAAATACATCGCCATCGCCGCACCAACGCGCTTTGCACCACCTGTTATTATAACAGCATTTTTCATGATAATGCCCTCACCCTAACCCTCTCCCAGAGGGAGAGGGGATTTTTGGGATTTCAAATCACGGCTGCCCGGTTTTATGGCAGGGATTTTTTGCAGCTCTGGCGGTAGTTCATCTGGTTTATAAGTTGGTACATCGAGCTTTAGCAGAGAAATTAGTGGAATGGTAAGGCTAACATCATTGCTGCCACGGCGGTCGATAAGGCTTGCCACCGCCACAGCTTTCGCACCAAAAGACTCAACGCAGGCAACGGCTTCCATAGAGGATTTTCCAGTAGTAACCACGTCTTCAACGATCAATATTTTTTGCCCAGCTTCCAGATTAAAACCGCGACGCAGAACAAATTTTCCCTCTACACGTTCGCAGAACATAGCATCGATTTCCAACTGCCTGCCCATTTCATAGCCAACCACCACGCCACCCATGGCAGGCGCGACTATTGCATCAATTTTTTGTCCAGTTGACTGCACCCATTCACGGATTTTAAGTGCTAGCGCAGCGCATAAACGCTCGCCACGTTTTGCATCCATCATTACTCGCGCACATTGCAGATATGTTGGGCTATGCAGCCCAGACGAAAGGATAAAATGCCCGCTGAGCATCGCGCCAGCATCTTTGAATTCTTGGATTATGTTCTCGCTATTCATTCGTTTTATTCCATTGTTTTATTTCTATGCTAACTTGTCATCTCGAGTGCAACGAGAGATCTCTACAAAATTAATAAGATCCCTCGACTACGCTCGGGATGACAAAAAATAATTTTTAGAAATCCTCCGCTGCAATATTATCAATTAACCGTGTTTTACCAAGCCATGCTGCAACTAGCAATCTTGCATCTTCCACAAATTCAGAAAGTGGAGCGAGGCTTATGCTATCACAAAGTTCTAGATATTCTACTTTGAAACCATGTGCGGTTAAATCCGCAATTCCTTTTGCCAGAGCATCAGCAACGCCAGAATATTTCATTTCTTTTGCGACTTGCGTGAGAGTTTTATAGAGCAGGGGGGCGATTTTTCGCTCCTCTTCTGAAAGATAGCGGTTGCGTGATGAAAGTGCCAAGCCATCTTCTTCGCGAATAGTTGGTGCAGGAACTATTTCTATCGGAATGTCCAAATCTTCAACCACGCGCTCTATCACGCAGAGCTGCTGATAATCCTTCATGCCAAACACTGCTACATGCGGCATAACGCGCAACAGCAACTTGGTGACAACCGTTGCCACGCCGTCAAAATGCCCAGCGCGGAATTTTCCACATAATATCGTGCTGATTTCACCTGCCGAAACTTTGCTGCTAAAGCCCTCTGGGTACATATCTTCTGCGCTTGGAGCGTAGATAATTTCTGCGCCCGCTGCCTGAGCAATTTTTACATCGTCATCCATAGTGCGCGGATAGCGCGCCAGATCTTCATTCGGGGCAAATTGGGTGGGGTTTACAAATATGCTTACCACCACAGCATCCGCGATTTCCTGCGCATGGGTGATAAGTGAAGCATGACCATCATGCAGCGCGCCCATGGTGGGAACTAGTGCCACACGCTTTCCATTTTGCGCGAGGTTTAACAAGGCTTTCTGTAATGTTTCAAAATCATGTGCTATTATCATAGGGGGCGCAGATTATTAGCAAAATGCTAAACTAGCAAGGTGGTTTTATTGGCTTGGCAGCTTTAAAAAAAAGATATTTTTTTGCTGGATTAGTTAGGTCTCTTAGGGAATATTACAATATTTATACAACCCGCCTAATAAAATCTTTGGCGGTATTTGCTAAAGTTAATTAAATTTAAACCATATTATATTAAAGCTAACTCCCTTGAGGGATAATATATTTTTATGCGACAGCGTTTTTTATTACATGGCTTGATTGCTTTGATTTTAGTCAATATTATTGGCTTTTCAGCACTTGCTGAAGATAATAAGGAAAATTTGATAAAAGCTGCCTTTGTTGCGAATTTTGTTAAATTCATAGATTGGGACGGCAATAAATCCCTAGACAAGCATACAAAAATTGATGTCTGTGTGTATGGAGATGGTGGTTTTATTAATACATCTCAGGTGTTTAGGCAGGCTTCGTCCGATAAACTCTCCCTTTCATTGATTAAAGAAAAAACTTTATCTAACGTTGCATCTCATTGTCACATGCTGTTTATCACTCCAGCAGAGGCTGATAGGGCGGGTGAAGTTATAGCTGCGCTTAAAAACCAGCAGGTTCTGACGATAGGTGATTCAGTTGATTTTGCTGCCAGCGGCGGAATGGTGGAGTTCACAAGTGATGCCAGCAAAATAAGGATTATAGTTAATAAAAAGGCCATTGAAGCTGGCGGTTTGCGTGTGGATGCACAGTTGCTGGAAATAGCCTCCAAGGTCATAGATAAATAGGCAAGTCTATGCGCATCTTGAAAAACTCCTCAATCAAGCAGCGCCTCACCTTCATCATCATGGCGATAAGCAGCTTTTCGATATTGCTGACTACCTTATCTATATCCGTTATCGGTGTGTATAATTTAAGAGCCAACATTGTTTCCGAGCTTGACGTTTCAGCTTCCATCGTTGGTGATCGCAACGCAGCGGCATTACTCTTTAATGATAACAGTCAGGCGGAATCAAACTTAAACGTTTTCAGTGTTAAGCAAGCCATTGTACAGGCTTGTTTATATAATAAGGACGGCAGTTTTTTTGTGCGCTATGCGAATAAAGAAATTGGTTATGAGCCACAATGCCCAACCGATATTACCACGCGAACACTTATTAAAGGCGAACATATTGAACTTACAAAACCTATTACTAAAAATGGTGATAAAATTGGATATATTTATTTAGAATCTACCCTAGAGGAAGTTAATTCTTATATTCAAAAACAAACAGGAATTGCAGTTACTATAATCTTGGTTGGGTTGATATTTTCTTATTTTCTGGCGATTGGTTTTCAGCGCAGTATATCACGCCCGATACTTAGCCTTGCGGACACCGCACGGCAGGTTTCCCTGCATAAAAATTATTCCATCAGAGCCGCCAAATTGGGAGATGCAACAAGTGAGTTTAAAAATGAGTTGGTGATTCTTACTGATTCTTTCAACGAGATGTTATCGGAAATTGACGCACGCAACGTTCAACTTAAAAAGCAATATGATGAGCTGGAAAAGGCAAAGGATGCAGCGGAAAATGCTAACCGCGCCAAATCGCAATTCCTAGCTAATATCAGCCATGAACTGCGTACACCGCTTAATGCCGTGATAGGTTTTTCTTCTATACTTATGAACCAGTTATTTGGTCCTCTTGGCGATAACAAATATATGGAATATGCCAAAGATATCAATGATTCTGGTGTGCATCTGCTGGATATTATCAATGATATTCTTGATCTTTCCAAAGCTGAAGCTGGGAAGCTAGAGCTTAATTATGAAGAAGTGCATATTGGCAAGGCAATTAATAAATGTATTACCATCATTACTGAGCGCGCCCAGCGTGGTGGAGTTTCTGTTAGCACCGATATTCCAAAAATGTTCCCGCCACTGGTGGTGGACAGGTTGCGCTTTATCCAGATTGTGCTGAACATTCTTTCCAATGCAGTTAAATTTACCAATAAAGATGGCAAAGTGCATATTTCCGTTCGTAGCAAGGAAACTGAAGGCGAAATTACCTCGTTCATGGTTATGGTGCAGGATACTGGTATTGGTATGTCTAAGGAAGATATTAACCATGCCTTCCAAAGCTTCGGGCAGGTTGATAGCGGGCTTAACCGTAAATATGAAGGTACTGGCTTAGGTCTGCCACTTACCAAAAAGCTGATGGAGCTGCATCATGGCACAATCGCCATTGATAGCGAGCTTGGTAAAGGGACGCTGGTAACGCTAACTTTCCCTGCAATGCCGCCTGCAGAGTCAAATTATAATCAATACGATTAGACTTCTTCAATAGCTCTACTTTGGCTTCAAATCTGCTTGCAATGAACCTTCCTCAAAACAAGTCAGTTATTTAGTATAACCTCATGTTTTTCGGTTTTCATTGCTTCGCGCTTTTTTGCCAAAGTGAGTTATTTAAGAAGTCTATTTATGTGCAAGGAAAATAACAGGTCAAAGAACGTCCCTAACCGCACCAGTTAGTGTGGTTAGTTCTTGTTTGCTGATGGTGAGTGGTGGCATCAGGTATATCACATCCTTAAACGGACGTAGCCATACGCCGCGTTCCACAAATTTAGGACGCAGGGCGTAAATATCAATTTTGGCGGTATCTACCTGCACTACGCCTACCCCGCCTTTAACGCGCACGTCAATCACACCATTCAAATTTTTGCAGGGTGAAAGTTCGGCGATTAGTTGAGATTCTATATTTTCTACTTGTGAAAGGCGTGGCTCGCTTTCAAATAGATCAAGTGAGGCGTTAGCGGCGGAACATGCCAGAGGATTTGCCATGAAAGTTGGCCCATGCATGAAGGCATCTTCGGGTTTATCACTTAAAAACGCATTAAAAATTTCATCAGTGGTGAGTGTTGCGCCAAGTGTTATCGCTCCACCTGTCAGGGCTTTACCCAGACACATTATGTCTGGTGAAATTCCAGCCTCATCGCAGGCGAACATAAAGCCTGTGCGGGCAAAACCTGTGGCGATTTCATCAGCGATGAAAAGGATGTTATGTTTTTTAGCAATGCGGTAAATTTCGGCAACTGTGTCTGCGCTGTGAAAGAGCATTCCGCCAGCACCTTGCACCAATGGTTCAATAATTATCCCCGCCACGTTGCCATGTACAGAAGCGAGCAGAGAATCAAACTCGGCAAAGCTATATTCATCAGTGGGAATATCCAGTACATATTGCTTGATAACCGAATTACGAAAGGCTTTGTGCAGAGATTTTTCTGGATCGGAAACCGACATTGCACCCAGCGTGTCGCCATGATAGCCATTCTTGAAACATATAAAACGGTCTTTAAGTGGCTTGCTCACATTACGCCAATATTGCAGGGAAATTTTAAGGGCGATTTCCACAGCAACCGAGCCAGAATCGCCAAAGAAAACTTTATTGAGCCCGTCAGGAGTGAGCGCGCATAAACGCTGGGCGAGGGTGGTCGCTGGTTCATGGGTTAGACCTGCGAACATGACGTGTGGCATGGTGCGTAACTGCTTTTCCATTGCCTCCACAATATGCGGGTGGTTATAGCCGTGGCAGGCACTCCACCATGAAGAAATGCCATCAATCAGCTCGCGCCCGTCCTCCAGCTTTATTTTGCAGCCACTGGTTGATGCCACACGCAGTGGAGCAGGAACGGTCTGCATTTGGGCATAAGGTAGCCAGATGTGCGGAGAGATGGTCATGAGAGCAAAAAATCTATTTTTTTAAAGAATATTCTTTATGTTGTTCAATAGCTTTCTATAAAATACCATCTCATTATATTTCATATATATCAAGAAAGCGTTAAGTGAGCAAAACAACGTAAAATAAAGCCAAAAATAGATTGAATGTAGAGCGATAAGTGGCGGAAACATAAAGAGATTTGTAAATATCATTATATTATCAATTTGCTTGGCGGTTTTTAGTCTTTTCGCTGCCATTTTAAGGTTGGCTTGCCCTTGTTTCTGACGATTTTCTACATAGCTGGCTAGGTTTGCTAAATCCCATTTCTTTTCAAAGAAATCATTAGGAAAACAAACGCGGAATTCTTCCTGTATTTTCTCCAAAAACCTGTTTTTATAAATTTTTCCTTTTAGGGAATTGTCTAAATTTTTGCCATTCGGCTTTATCAGAAATTCCATGAAATTTTTATTCTCATAAGGAAGGGAATTATCCTCTCTTACGGCAGAAAAAATATCCAGAATTTTTGTTTCTGTATCAGGCATAGGGATTGGTTATTTATGCGGCGTGTGCCTCATGCTTACACTCTATTTGCAGCGGTTCTAGCCCGAGTTTGGCGAAGAGGGCGCGGTCGCTGTCAGCTTGTGGATTAGCGGTGGTGAGGAGTTTTTCGCCGTAGAAAATAGAATTTGCGCCTGCGAAGAAGCATAATGCCTGAGTTTGTTCGTTCATTTCTTCACGCCCTGCCGAGAGGCGGACAAATGATTTTGGCATGATAATGCGCGCCACCGCGATGGTGCGGATGAAATCAAACGGATCTAATTCTGCGCGTCCTGCGAGCTTTGTTCCTTCAACCTGCACCAGCAGGTTAATCGGCACACTTTCAGGGTGTTTGGGCATGTTGGCAAGTGTTTGCAGCAGCCCTGCGCGGTCGCTTAGACCTTCACCCATTCCCACAATGCCACCGCAGCAGACATTCATGCCCGCATCACGCACATTGGCGAGTGTATCCAGCCTATCCTGATAGGTGCGGGTGGTGATGATTTCGCCATAAAATTCTTCGGAAGTGTCAAGATTATGATTATAATAATCAAGCCCTGCGTCTTTGAGTTTATGCGCTTGTCCAGCGTCCAGCATTCCCAGCGTGGCGCAGGTTTCCATGCCTAATTCTTTTACGCCCTTGATGATGTCGGCGACATTATCAATATCACGGTCTTTCGGCGAACGCCATGCAGCACCCATGCAGAAACGTGATGCGCCAGCCTCTTTGGCTTTGCGCGCTTCGGCAAGCACCGCTTCTTTTTTCATCAGCTTTTCGGCTTTAACGCCAGCATCAGCAGAAATACTTTGTGGGCAGTAGGCACAATCTTCCGCGCAGCCACCAGTTTTGATGGAAAGTAGGGTGCTTATCTGCACCTCATTTGGCGCAAAATTCTCACGGTGGATGGTGTGGGAGCGAAATAGCAAATCATTAAACGGCATGTTGAACAATGAAATGATCTCATCTTTTTGCCAATCATGGCGGAGCGTGGTCATAGTTTTTATCCTTATGTTTAGCCCTAAATACCTCAATAAATGCGGTATTACAAGGCGCAAAATGCTATATAATCCGTCTTGCTAGCTCTGGATAGTCGATTTTTCCTGTGCCGAGGCGAGGAATTTCAGGGATATGGATGATGTGTTTAGGCATTGCTATTTCTGGCAAGCCCTTTTCCTTTGCCAGTGTTAGCAAGGCTTCGCGGGTTAGTGTGCCGCACTCGCTGCATAGAATAATGTGTTCACCTTTTTTGTCATCGGCAACCGAGATTGCAGCGTGTGCGCAATCAGGAAACAGGTGAAGAGCTAAGTCCTCAGGAATCATCAGCGAAACCATCTCACCAGCGATTTTGGCAAAGCGTTTGGCACGTCCCGCAATGGTTAAAAACCCGTTTTCATCAATCTCGACAATATCACCCGTATCATACCACTCGCCCTGTGGTTGGATAACCCCGACATTATCAGCTTTGATATAGCCCAGCATCACGTTTGGTCCTTTGATGAATAATCTGCCACCGCGCTCCATGCCTGCGACTGGTTCTAGCTTGCATTCTATCGCAGGAAAAGCACGACCAACGCTGCCTGTTTTATGTTCCATCATGGTGTTGAATGAAACAACTGGGCTGGCTTCGGTTACACCATAGCCCTGCATAATATTTACATCGAATTTATCGGCATAGAGATGCTTAGTTGATTCTTTTAGTTTTTCCGCGCCAGCCACCGCAAGGCGAATAGAATGGAAATCATAAGGATTAGCGTAGCGGGCATAGCCGTTGAAGAATGTGTCTGTGCCGAGCATTACTGTTGCATCGCAGTCATAAATTAGTTCTGGTATAATGCGGTAATGCACAGGGCTTGGATATAAGAATACATTTATTCCGCGCATCAGTGGCAGCAACATCCCTATTGTTAAACCAAAGGAGTGGAACACAGGCATGGCGTTGAATAATATATCAGACGGGGTGAGGTCAAGAACAGCGCAGGATTGATTGATGTTGGCAAGCAGGTTGCTGTGCGAAAGAGCAACGCCTTTGGGAGTTCCTTCTGATCCAGAAGTGAATAATATAACTGCTGGTGAATTAGGATCAGTTTGTTTAATGATTTTCTGGAGAAGTTCTTTGGTGAAAACTGCTTTCACAAGCGCACATATCTTGTCAGAAATTGTGACAGTCGGGCGGATGTCTTCCAGATAAATCACCTTGTAATTTTTCTCTAAAGCAGCTGCGACATGCTCCAACTTTCCTTTTTCAATAAAGGCGCGGGAAGTTAGAACTGTTTTTACGGTTGCAAGGTTGCAGGCATGGAGAATATTATTTTCACCCGCTGAAAAATTGAGCATGGCAGGAACTTTGCCAAGCATTTGCAATGTAACAAATGTAACCAGTGCGCCGAGTGAATTGGGCAGCAGCACACCAACATATTTTTGATTTTCTAATGGTTTTTCCAGCTTATCACGCAGGATAAAAGAGCGGGTGAAAAGCTGGTTATAATTCATTGGCTGGCGTGCTATATCAACTGCGATTTTGTGGCTGTCGCCGTGTTTATCAACGGCTTCTATTATTGCAGCAAGCAGTGGACGTTTGTAATTTGAGGCAGCAAAGGCTGCGTTTGTCATTATATCATACATTACTAGAGCAGAAATTTCTTCACCTTCTGCAAATTTTTTTGGTGGTAGGAATGTGATGGTGATTTTTGGAAAAAAACGGGTGCGGAGCTTTTTGCGAAGTCTGCCGAATTTAGAATATTTTGCACCGCTGATATGGACAGGAAGCAGTGTTGCGCCAGTCTTTTCAATTATGCGTCCTGTGCCGTCATAAATTTTCATTATCCCGCCAGTGGTGGTGATTCGTCCCTCAGGAAAAATAACCAGCTTCGCGCCTTTTTTGACATCGGTCATCAACCGCTTCATCGACATAGGGGCGAGGGGGTCTATTTTGTAGGTGTTGATTAGTAAATCTACCCAGCGGAAATACCATTTATTCGCTTGATGAACATTCATGGCAAAGACTGGTTTTTCAGGAATGAAAACGGAAAGCAATAATGGATCTAAAAACGATTGGTGATTGGCGGCAATCACCACCTTGTCACCCGCTGAGTGATAATTCTCCAAGCCGTGAATTTGCACGCGGTATAATGCTTTTAGAAGGAAAGTTAGAATTGGTCTAAGCAACAATTTTTCGAACATTTATTTATATCCTATAAAAACATTTTCCAATTTGCATGCAGTACATCAGCAAGTTTTTTTGCCATTTCCTTGCCGATTGGGCGTTTACCATTTTCCATTTCTGAGAGATGATGTTGATGGATTGATAGTTTTTCAGCAAGTTGTTTTTGAGTTAGTTGCTCGCGATAACGTAGACCTCGTAAAATAGTCGCAGGACGTTTTACATCGTCTGCCAATTCTGGCAGGGCGATATTGGCTGGAATACTATCTTCGTGATATGTTTCTTCAATATACGAAACCAGATCACGCCCAACTTTTTTTGGAACAGTATATATTTCTGGCTTAGGCTTTAGCCCTTTTATTGTAATCGTTACTTCCTCAATATGGCGCATTTTCTCTACTCCCAACATAATATATTTCAATTAACTTTATTTTTTTATCCTCGACAATCCAACATGCGACCCATTTATAACTCAAATGACAATGATAACGATTTCCTCCAAGCTTTGAGTAGTTTGACCAATTAGGCAGAACTGCTCCATTTAACTGTAAGTCTTGTGTAAGAGTAATTAAAATATCGCGCTCACGTTTTGGAAGTTTATCAGATTGCTTTTTTGCTTTCGCAGTCAATTTAACTACCCAGTCGCTCATATAATATACCATTTTTTGGTATTAAGCAACAATTTTTCGAACATACCACGCCACCGCAAGGGTTAAGAATGCCACTATAATAAACAGATCTTTTACACCGAGTCCATACGATAATAATATAGCGGAAACTATCGCAGCGATGGTCATAGATAGTGAGTCGCTAAGGTTGCTGGCGGCGATTATTTGTGAGCGATGGCTTGAGCCAGTGCGTGATTGGAGGAGGGCATAAAGCGGGACTATATATAACCCACCACATATCGCCACCATCAACATGCAGGCAAGAACTAACAGATGGCTGGTTACGCTGAAAAATTCACTGATGGTCATTAGTTCATCTGTAGCTGGTACAGGTGTGAAATACACCATAAGCGCGCTGAAAAAAGCAATGCCGATTGCTGATATGGGTGTGAATTTGGTTGAAATCTGACTTTTTAGCAGAGTGTCGCAGAGCAGCGAGCCTATCGCTGTTCCGACAGAAAATACCGTGAGAAATAAAATATATACTTCGTTATCAGCATGGATTACGCCGCGTGCATAATTGGCGAATTGGGAGATATAGATCGAGCCAACGGTGATGAACCATGAGAGGGCTAAGATGGTGCGAACCAAAACATCATCTTTGCGGGCGTGGCGAATTATGCTCATGCTGCCTTTCCACAAATTAAAACTGAGTTTTGTGTGTGGATGGGTGGAAGGAGCAGGGGGGATAAACAGGCTGGCGATAAAGCCAATTATAGCAACTATTATCGCCACTGTGCCGATTAGATTGTTGGGATATTCTATTATTATTCCGCCTGCAATCATCCCTATAAGAATGGCAAGATAAGTGCCACTGGCGATAAAACCATTGCCTGCTAGAAGCTCGCCATGCTGCAGATGTTGGGGCAGTATGCTGAATTTTATAGGAACGTTGAACGCGGTGTGCGTTCCACTTATAAAAAGCATCACCATGAGCAGATTAATGTCATGATAATAAAAACCATAGCTTGCGATAAGAACAATAAAAATCTCCGCGATTTTTGTATATATAATTAGCCGTGATTTTTCGTATTTATCGGCAAGTTCTCCCGCGATTGATGAAAATAAAACCATCGGCAAAACCAACAGCCCATAACAAATAGTCACGAGGATTTCAGGTTGTATTGATAAGGAAATATCATGTTTGGCAGCGTAGGTAATTAGTACAATCAGACCAGAGCGGATTAAATTGTCATTAAAAGTTCCAAGAAAAATAGACAGAAACATTGGTAGAAAACGACGGTTGAGAAATAACCTGTATTTCAGGTTTTTAAGATCTAGAGATTCTAATTCCATAGCACCACCAACCAGATTACCCCAGCATTGATAAGGCTTAGCAACACCGCAGCACTTGCCACATCCTTTGCTTTTTTGGAGAGGGGATGTATCTCCAGAGATATTCTATTTATCGCTATTTCAACTGCGGTGTTTAGCAATTCGACAATCAGAACTAAAAACAGGCTGCCAATCAGCAATGCGCGTTCTGTGTTATTTTTTGTAACAAGCAAAGCAACAGGAATTGCTATGGCACTTATGATTATTTCAGTACGGAATGCTGATTCACCAAGTGCTGCCTTCAGCCCCTCAATGGAATAACCAAAAGCGCGGATTATACGTTTAATTTCATTTAGCATTATCACACCGCTTTGCTTTTTAGCATCTGCGCTTTCGGCAAATTGAATATTTCAGTTGCTGCGGTTATGCCTTCAAAACCTTGAACGGTTAGTTTTCCTGTTGCTGCATCGGCCACCATGCACAGGCGTGTGAATGGATTTAGCATTGGTGCGCACAGCCATGAAAAACTATGCTGCACTACTTCGTGACCTTGCAGCCTGCAACCTTGCAGCCAGCGACCATTGCTATTAAAAAACGGGCGTGGTTTTGTGCCTTTGCTTAATGATGTTTGGAACTGATTGCTAGCGACAACTTGTGGGTCTGCACCTATTTCACGAATCTGTGCAGAATTTTCTGCACGTTCGATTACGCAGCCTTCGCCATACTCCAAACCTGTTAGAATAAATATTGCAGGAACAGCAATAGGAGTTTTGGTGAGCATTTCTTTAGCAGTGTTATAATCACCTGCTTTTTCGAATACCTGCCTGAGTAAATGTGCGGGCGGAATACCTTTTTGTGATTGTGCTATTTTGCGATTTCTAAACCAATCGGTGATGATATTTTTGCTATGCCTACGCATCGGGGCAAGGTTAAGCGCGGCACTGAAACGAGCAGGTGCCATAGCGTTGAACACGCCAGAAACCCCCGGCCATGTTACATTATAAAAATCTCCAGCCTCGCCACTTTGCAATACCACCATCACATGTTTCCCGAGCTTGGGAAAAGGCCAGTCTAACACCCGCATCATCACCACGTTTTCGTCATTGCGATAAGCACCACTGGTGCAGCCCCATTCATAAGATAAATTTAGGGAATATATACCACGCACACCAAGAATGCTGTCGAAAGTCTCAATTTCATGCAAGAAAGGATTGTTGGTACGCTTGAGCCACGCATGTGATTTGCTATCAATAAAGGGCAATATCAAACCACTGACGATATGTGAAAAATAGCCATAGCTTTTACGGGCGGCAACAACCAGAGTCTTTGCGCTATCAGGATAAGTACGAAGTAAATCAATCGGTGTTTTACCGCGTAGGTCTATAAAAGGTATGGTAGTTTTGAGCATATGACCCAGATTATAAGATAACTAAGATGACGAGATGATATGAATATTAAATTAGTATTTACAATATTTCCTTTTAAAAAGGAATCTAATATTATAACCTGAAAAATATTCTATATTTTATTATCTTATCATCCTATTATCTCGTAATATTGTAATCTAAAAGGTTTATTCAATGTCTGAAAATAAAGTTATATCTCCATCACAAAAACCAACACGCGAGCAGGCGGAAGATGCAGTGCGGACGTTGTTACGTTGGGCAGGGGATGACCCAGCGCGTGAAGGTTTGCTTGACACACCTAAGCGTGTGGTAAAATCTTATGAAGAACTTTTTAGAGGTTATGAAACTGACCCACGCGAAATATTAAACCGTACCTTCAAAGAAGTTGAGGGCTATGATGAAATGGTGGTGTTGCGTGATATAAATTTTAATTCGCACTGCGAGCATCACATGGTTCCATTTACTGGCAAAGCCCACGTTGCCTATCTGCCAAGCTGTAAAGTGATTGGTATCAGCAAGCTGGCGCGGCTGGTGGATATTTATGCCAATCGTTTGCAGATTCAAGAAAAACTGACTTCACAAATTGCAAATACTCTAAATGATATTTTGCAACCAAAAGGTGTTGCGGTGGTGATTGAGGCGACACATATGTGCATGACTATGCGCGGAGTGCGTAAACACGGAACGGTGATGCAGACCAGTAAACTTCTTGGGCTGTTCAAAAGCGACCCGCGCACCCGTCAGGAGTTTTTCAGCTTGCTGAAGACATAGGCTTTTACATGTATAGCAAAACCACGCGTAATATTAAGATTACTGTAACTCCTGTTTATCTTGAGGATCAATCTGACCCTGATGGACATCATTATGTCTGGGCATATACTGTGCAACTGGAAAATACTGGTGAAGAAAAAATAAAACTCATCAACCGCCACTGGCATATAACAGATGCAACTGGAGCAGTGCAGGAAGTGCGTGGTGCTGGGGTGGTTGGTGAGCAGCCAGTGCTTAACTCTGGCGATTCATTCCAATATACCAGCGGTGCTGCGCTGCGAACCCCGTCTGGCATCATGAAAGGTAATTACGAAATGGAAACGGATTTATATGAAAGATTTCTGGTAGAGATACCAGCATTTTCATTGGATAGTCCTGACCAAATGAGAAGACCAAATTAAAATACTCTTCGTCTTTTAATAATTGGCGTTGTTATACTTCGGACTCGTAAAACTCACCTATCAATTATAGGCTCAAGTTTTACTCGCCTCGTCTGCCTAGCCAATTATTAAAATACTTTGAGTATATTGCAATATAAACAGGATATTAGGTTTTTCTTGACATTTTCGTGCAAATTGATTATTTTGAACAAAATGACCATTTTAGTAATTAATGAGAATGAATATGGAAATATTAAATGCCACTGATGCAAAACGCGATTTTGGGGAGATGCTTCTCAAGGTGCAGAAAGAACCTGTTGTAATTAACAAGAATGGCAAGCCTGTGGCTGTGGTTGTTTCTAGTAGTGACTATGAATATTTTGAAACTCTGCACAGTAATTGGCTTAAGGCGGAAATTCAAAAAGGTATAGATGATATTGACGCTGGGAATGTGGCAGATGGAAAAGCGGTTCTTGCAGCCTTAAGAAAACAGGTTAGGGATGCCACATTATAAATTTACTGCTCACGCTCAGAAAGATTTATTGAATATTATTAATTACACTGTGCAAAATTGGGGTGGTGTCCAAGCCGATAAATATATTGATGGTCTAGAAGTTCTAGCAGTTAATCTCGCAAATAATCCTACTCTAGGTACTCGCCGTGATGTTCTAAGAAAAGGTTTGTTTAGTTTCCCTTATCAAAGCCATATGCTTTACTACATACGCACTAGGGCAGGAGTTACAATATTGCGCGTATTACATCAGCACCAGAATCTTGAAAAAGAATTATGAAACAACTTCGCACAAAATTAGTTTCTGAATTTATCTGCATCGCGGATAAATGTGCGGATACTTGCTGTAAGCATTGGTCGATGCAGGTTGATTCCGTTACGCTGGAAAAATATAAAAGCTCCGCACCAGAATTACTTTCCGCAGTTGAGGCTGATAATGACGGAACATCAATTATGCGTAAGGATCCGCAAACTGGATATTGCGTAAAATTTGCAGATGGGAAATGTGGCGTACAACTTAAATATGGTGAAGAATTTTTAGGCGATGCCTGTAGTTTATATCCACGCATTACTAGAAATATTGCTGATACAGTTGTTATGACAGCAACTATGTCCTGCCCAGAAATAGCGCGGATTGCGCTTTATGGAGAAACTCCATTTAGGTTTGAAGAAATAGCTATTTCACGCGTGCCACAGGAAATAAAAAATATTTTGCCAGAAGCGCTGTCGCTTGATGATGCTCTTGCTATACATAATATGTTTATCGCAGCTACCGAGGATGCTTCTGCAAGTGCTGAACAAATATTCGCGCGTATTAATAGTGTGTCGCGTTCGCTATCGCGTGTGGAGAAAAAAGATTGGCTCAGGGCAGGGGCTATGTATTTTCGTTTAGTTGATAGTGCGCTTCCAGCACCAGAAAAAAATATTAATGATCCTTTTAATTTATTACATTCATTATGTGGTTTGGTTGTCGCTTCCAAAAAGACTATTCCACCACGGTTGCATCAAACTATTTCCGAAATGGAAAATGCATTGTGTGTGAAACTCGATTGGCAAAATGTTTTGATTCATACCAGTGATAAAAGTTTAGGTGCCTATAATAATTTGCACTCGTTATGGCAAAATGAAATGCAGGAAATTTATACGCAGTTATTAAAGAGGTGGCTTGCTGCCCAACTTTCATCTTCGCTATATCCGTTTGCTGGTTTGGGAGAAACATTGCCAGATCGGGCAACTATTATTGGAGTGCGGATGGCAATATTAAAGCTTGCACTTATATCAGCATATAGTATTAATGGTGCAAAGCTGCATCAAGATGATGTGGTTAGAGTGGTACAAAGTTTATCGCGTTTCTTGGAACATCTAGCCTCACCAGCCTTCTCTTTACAGATATATAAAGAGACTGGGTGGGATAGGGAAAACAGGATGCTCGGTTTGCTTGGGAGCTAATTTATTTAATTCTGCCTAGTGCATAAATGAAGTAAATCAGCTCTTTATTGTTGAATGTTTGATAAAAATAAAAAAATAATTGCGTTATTAACGGATTGTTAATCAATATTCGTTAATAATGGTTTTTATGTGTGGTCAATAGTGGCTACATAGTTAACTGGAGCATTTAGCTCTTCCATAACTTTAACGTCCATGTAGGAGAACGACTATGTCTAACTCAATTAATACCAATATTTCGGCATATTTCGCGCAAGCGAATATATCGACTGCTTCGGCGGCATCATCTGCTTCCGTATCTCGCCTATCGAGTGGTAACCGCATCGTGAAAGCGTCTGATGACGTAGCGGCACTCTCAACGGGTACTTCACTTAGAACACAGGTTCTAGCTCTTAAAACAGCTCTTACCAACGCTTCGCAAGGTACATCACTTCTGCAGGTTGCCGATGGTGCGCTTTCGCAAGTAACTGAAATTCTTCAACGTCAAAAAGCTATTTCACTGCAAGCTGGTTCTGGTTCACTAACCGATACTGACCGTGGTTATCTTGACCAAGAATTCCAAGCTCTCTCAACCGAAATAGATCGCCTAACTGGAGCTACAAACTTCAACGGCGTGAAACTTTTGAACGGTTCTCTTTCAACCTCTGCTGCTGTTTCTGAAGTAAAAGATGCTTCAACAGCTGGCTCACTCAGCACCACTTTTACTGATAACATTGCTGTTGGTGAAAACGTTGTTATCAATGGTTCTACCTTCTATGCAGTTGCACAGAACGCAACCGCTACTGGTAACCAGTTCAACGTTGGCGCGAGTCTTTCAGGTACTGTCAGCAACTTGGCGGCACGCTTGAATATTCTTGCTGATAATACTTCTTATAACAGCACAATCGGTGGTGCGGTGTTCTCTGCGTCTAACCAGACTTTGACTGCTACAGCTCGCTCTGGTGGTTCACTCAGCAACGCTTTCACTTTCGGTGCGCCATCTACGATTACTACTACTGCTACTGCGCTTGATACAACGAGTGGTAGTGCGTCTGTTGTTGTTTCCACTGCTAACACTTCTGGTTATGTGGTTGGTCAGAGCATCGTTATTAAGACCGCGACCTCAGCAACACTTGCTGGTGTTGGTGGTATTTCTGTTGGTGACTTGCGTGGTGTTATTACCGCTGTCTCTGCTGGTGTTAGCGTTACTTTTACAGCGCAGAATCTTGCAACATCTACTGCAACATCTACTGCTGCTCACACCTTTGGTCTTGATATAGTAAATGGTGTTGGTGAATCCAACATTAACGGTGGAAGTATTGTAAGCAGCTTCAACTTGTTTGCAACTACCACTGGCTTTACTTCAACAACTACAGCAATCTCAAATGCTACAGTTGCAGCTGCTACACCATTTAAAGATGGTGATACTTTAACTGCTACAGTAAATGGTGTTGCTGCTAACCTTTACACATTCGGTACGAACGCTACTCTTACCGACCTTGTAAACGGTATCAATGCTAATTCTGGAACTACTGGTTTCAAAGCAGCATTAGTGCGTGACAACAGCAATCTTTACAACGTTCGTATCAGCTATGCTGGCAATGCGGGCAACGTATTGATCAATGGTGGTACTAACTACTATTCTGCTGCCGCTGCAACCAACGTGCTTACTGGTGTGAATCTTTCTGCAACCGCAAACAATACTGGTATCAATACTTTTAGCGGTAAATCAGTGATTTCTACTGGTTATATTGATTTGTTTGGTGCTGCTGGTTCGACGGGTATTACTGCTGCCTCAACTGCTGACGTTGAAGCTGCTACTATTGCTGGTGCAGGTGCTGGTACGCCTTTCGTACTTGGTTCAGTAATCACCGCTAACATCAATGGTCAGTCTGTGGCACTTGCTGGTCCAATCTTCTCTGGTGAAACACTTGATCAGATTGTATTGGATATCAACTCTAACACTGCTACCACGGGTGTATATGCTCTTGCACTTACTAACGCAGGTAACACGGCTTCGAACATTCGTTTGTTCTTTACTACACCAACACCTGCTTCGGATCCTATCACTGTTAGCGTTCCAAACGCTGGTTTGGCTGTAAGTGTTCTAAATACCCTTACAACAACCAATGGTGGTTTGACTCAGGTAAGCACAGCTTCGCTTGCTGGTGGTTTAGATGATGGTATTGGTCAGGGTAATACCAACGTAACTGGAACGGTGGGTGATTCTATCCTCCAGTCGCTTGGAACAACTCATGCGAATGCTTCTATCTTGATTACCGCAAACCCAACTGCGAATGATTATATCACAGTTGCTGGTCAGCGTTTCATTTTCACTGCTAACACCACTAATAAAGCTCAGAATGAGATTTTGATTGGTGCTGATATTCAGGAAACGGTTAACAATGCTATTGATCAGATTAAGAGATATGCAAGCACCACCGCAATTGGTGATGTGGCATATCAATTGAATCAGATCGATGTTACTGGTACCGCAAACTCCTTGATTTTCTCTGGTAAAGGTCTTGGTACAGTTACTAACCTTGCTGGTACAGCAACCACCGTTTCACAAAACTTAACCAGTGGTGCGCTAGTTGGTGGTACTCTGAACAATGGTTCAGCTTCTAGCACTAACCTTTATGGTATAGATGTGACTGGTGTGTCGAACTCTGACTTTACTGGCACTATAAGTGGTTTTACTGCTACCTATAAGAGTGCGGCTAGCACAGTTGATCTAAGCATCAAAGTTGGTGACTTCACCTATACTGCGAAAGATGCCAACATGAACGTTACTGCTGATACCAAGATCCGTCTCTATTCGGATACAGTTGGTGGCAAGAATGGCGGTTATTTTGACATCCAGCTTAAAGCTAACCAAGTTCTGGCTTTCTCTGACCAATCAGGTGCTAATGCAGTTGCGAATCGTTTGAATTCTGCTGTTAGCAGCTTGAGTTTCTTACAGACTCGTAACTTGTCTAGCTATACTGGTTCTGGCAGCATTATTTCTGATAGTGTTGTTATTGGTTCTCTGCAAGGCAGCAAAGTTTCTGCTCAGTTTGATAGCTTTGATAATGTCAATCTTTCAGACATTAAAGTTATCGCTCCATCTGGCAGCAATACCGATGTTAAGATTTCTCTTACCATCAACGGTATTGAGTACTCTACTGCTTCTGCCATCGGAAGCACGCTTGGTGCTAACCAGACTTATAAGTTGGTGAGTGCTGAAGATCCGAATCAATTCGTGAATTTCACTACTGGTGATAGCACGATTACTATTGATTCTTCAGAGAAAGCATTGTCTGTACAAGCTGCACTTAAAGCTGCTTTTGGTGCAACAGCTGGTTCATCTTCGCTTTCTTTCCAAGTTGGTTCTTCGTCAGTTGATACCTTGAAAGTAAGTATCGGTAGTGCGCAGACTGCATCACTTTATGATGGGAAAACGCTAAACGTACTTACTCAGGAGAACGCTGTAATAGCTGGTGACCAGTTGGATAAAGCTCTAGCTGCGGTTACTACGCTGCGTGCATCGGTTGGTGCGCTTCAGTCACGATTCAACTTTGCTGCGGCAAACATCCAGATTGCGGTACAGAATCAGGATGCGGCTCGTGGTGAGTTGTTGGATACTGACGTGGCGACTGAGTCAACAGCATTTGCTACTTCGCAGGTTAAACTGCAAGCGGGTATCTCGGTACTTGCTCAGGCTAACCAGCAGTTGCAAAACTTGCTGAAACTGATTCAGTAGTTCAAATATAGGGAGTGCTCGGGGTGGTTTATCCCACTCCGAGCTAACCTTAGGAGGTTGATATGGATAATTTAGGAATTTCAACACCGCCGATTGTTATAAAGCCAGTTGTTTCTGTGCCAAGCCCAGCACCCGTGGTACAAAAACCTGAGGTGCCTTTTGTTCCTATAGGGGGAGGCGATGCAGCAGGATTTGACCCGCAAGTTGCAGAACAGCAACGCTTGCAGACAGTTCAACGTCTTTCGCAGCAGGTTGCAGATATTTATGTGGTAAGCGACAGAACTTTCACCATTTTTAAAGATGTTTCAGGACAGTATGTTACTAGGTTTACCAGTCTTCGTGATGGTAAAGTTACATATATACCCGAGCCAAACTTATTTAGAATTGGCGGAGAAAGTGATAAGGTTACAGTAAATATAAGGGCTTGATGCGATAAATATGTAATATGCGACTATAATAAAAAGGTGTAGAATAACGGTTAGTAGGTGGTGTTTTTATAATTTGAGGTTGCGGGCATAGTTTTTGCTTACTATTTGTCCGAGGGTTGGTTGACTCAATAATTATGTTGAGTTTGGAGGTTTTATGGTTAGTCAGATAAGTCTTGGTAGCTTCTTTAGTTTTGGTGGCAAAACTGTATCTGGTGGTGCTGGCGGATCGGGGATTGATACCGAAGCGTTGGTGAAAGCTCTGACTGATGCAAAATCGATTCCCGCGACTCAATTGCAAGATAAGATTGATGTAAATGATGGAAAGTCTACTGCGCTTGGCGAGTTCAAGACTTTGTTTGGAAAATTCAAAGATTCTATAGCTATTCTGCGCAACCCCCCTGGTGTTGGCAATGCGGCGGATAATGCTTTTAAATATCGTACTGCTAATATCAGCAGTAGCACGGCGGTGGCTGGAACGGATTATTTGTCAGTTACTGTTTCTCCGGGCGCAGCGTTACAGTCGTATACTGTAAGTGAAATAACCAGCATCGCGAAAGCTAGAAAACAATCTACGGGTAATATCAGCATTGCTACCGCTGACACCGCAGCAGTTTCTGCTACTCCTGCGGTTGGTGAATTTAAGGCGGGAACTTTTACGCTTAATGGACAGAGCATTACCTTAACAGCTGGTGAGAGTCTGAATTCTGTTGCAGCAAAATTTAATTCGGTTTCAGACACAACAGGAATTTCTGCCAGCATAATTAAAGTTGCCAGCGGTACATACCAGCTTTCTTTTTCGGCAACGAAAACAGGTCTTGATGCTGATTTCGATTTTAACAATGTAAGCCCAGCGGGAACTCTGGTAGATGCCAGCGGTGTCTTTACTCAGGTTACTATTTCTAACAAGCAGTCTGCGGCAAATGCCGTGTTTAAATTTAACGGTGCTTCTATTACCCGCCAGAGCAATACCATCAGTGATATAGTTGATGGTTTATCTATTACTATTAAGCAGGATATGTCTGCCGCGCCTCTTACTGAGGTAAACGTCGATATTACTGCGGATCAAAACATTGAAAAAAACAGCATTATAAATTTTGTGAATCTTTATAATGAGGTCAAAATTTTTGCTGCAAAACAATCAGAAGTTGATGATGACGGTATTTATAAAGATACAGCTGTTCTCAGTGATAGTGCGCTACTTCGTAATACTATGAGTTCTATGGGGTCGATACTTTCTTCTATAGTGTCGGGATTAGGTGTTGATGCTCCGAGCAGGCTCGCTGACATTGGGCTAACTTTTATTGATCAGGAAGCAACAACAGACTCTCCGCGCGTTCGCAATTTAATAAGTGTTGATGATGGAAAACTCACCACAGCAATTGCCAATGATGCTGATGCAGTGCGTAAAATATTTGAGTTTGATTTTACGACGGATAACAATTCTCTAAGGGTTTTTTCGCGTACTAATGCTCTGCAAATTTCAGATTTTGACTTAACAATCACTCCAAGCACAACAACTTTTGAAGCTACTTATGATGACGGTTCTGGGCCGACAACCATTGATTTAGATTATACTGAAATTAGAAATTCTACTACAAATCTTGTTACTGGCTATACATTAAAAGGAAAGGCAGGAACAGTGCTGGAGGGATTGGTAATGGTTTATACCAGCACGGCAGACGGAACTGCTACAGTAAAAGCCACGCAGGGAGTTGCGGATAAGTTGTTTAACGTAGCTGATGCTGTTCTTAAAACAGATACTGGAACGCTAGCGGTTGAGCTTAATGCACTTAAAGATTCCGACACCCGCCTGAAAGATAATATTGATAGAATAAATGCCCAAGTTGAGGTTTACCGCCAACAATTGCTTGATAAATTCGCGCGCTTAGAACAAGCTATATCCAATGTGAACACTCTTCTTTCCAGCATTCAGGCGAATGATAACGCCCGCAATGGACTAAATAATTGATCTGAACAGGAAATATAAATGGTCGAAAAACAAAAATATCAAGCTTACGCTTTTGCCACGCAAACTGTTGCTCCTGTGCGTCAGATTGTGTTGTTATATGATGGAATCATCCGTCTGTTACAACAATCTAAAGAAGCCATTGCCGAAAGACGTATAGAAGATCGCTATAATCTGCTTATTAAAGCGTCTGATTTGATAAATGGTTTGCAGGGTTGCCTTGATTTTGACAATGGCGGTGAGATAGCCAATATTCTTTATGGCTACTATTCGGCGATTGACGCTCGTTTGTTTTCTATTCACCGCACTAACAGCATCGAAGATTGTGACGGTATCATCGCGGATTTAAAACAGATGCGTGATGCTTGGAACGAAATTGATCAGAATTCATCATCGGCAAAGCCACAGGCTTCTAATGTTACGGAGCTTTCTGTGGTTTCTCAGTCTGATATGCCTGTTGCCCCTATCCCATCCATGGATGGTCTCACTCTTTCGGCTTAAACTCCTCAAAAATTACCGTTTTTATCGCGTTTGGCACGCTCCTTGCTTAACTTATCCTTAGTTGCAAAAATCTAAGTTTAAGTGAGGGGATATGTCAGCTTTACAATTTTCTGCCGCGATGCTCAGTAATCTTCTTAATGGGAATCAGGCGGACAACCAAGCTAAGGGTGTTGATAGCACAGGGAAAAACTCTGGCACGGATCAATTTTCTTCCTTGCTTGATGTGGTTGGTAATATTGTTGGGGCAGACGATGCTTCTAGCCAGCGTGGTGGTTTTTCTAAAAAAGATGATGATAAAAGCAAAGATGCCGTTGCTGTTGCTGTGGAAACGCCTAATCCGTTTCGCGCCACAATTAAAGAAAGCAAAAATGAAGTGCGCGTTGATGATAATAAAAAAGACGATAAACAGGCGAATTCACCTGCTCCAGCGCAACGTGCCAGCGATGATGAAAAGCCTGACACGGTACAGCCTTCGAACTTAAAATCACCAGACAAAAATATACAAAATGCTGGAAAAGCTGAAGATAGAAACACCGATAAAAATAATATCATTGATGAAGCGACTGATGATGAACTAAAGGCAAAAATTGCCGACCGTGTTGATGTTTTGTCTAATATCATGAATATTCTTGCCCAGTTGCTTGCTGGTTCTTCTGGTGTGCCTGCCACTATAACGGTAAATACAGAAGTGAAGATAGATGTGGTTACTGATAGTTCTATTTTATTGGTTGGTGGGGCAAATCAAAAAGCTACCGATCCGCTGGCTGTTTTTGCCGACTTAAAAAATGTTCTATCTCAGTTACAACAGTTTTTGCAGTCAGCGAATGCCCAGAATACGCCACTTTCTGAAGAACAAAATGCAACACTCGCTGCGATTAACAATGCGCTGCAAGATGATTTAGATTCTCTAAAGAATTTATTGCCGCAAGGTTTGAGTGCAGATGACAAAAAAATTCTTTTAGAACAAATTCCGCAAGCAGCGCAAACCAATGCTGAAGATAATAGAAAAACAGCGTTTGCCCCAGTTACGGATGTAAAAACATTGCTGCAGAATGATATTTCCCTGATTAAAGACGCTCTAAAAAAATTCAAAGATGACCGAGTGTCAGAGCCTTTGAAGACAGAAATTATTGCCCCAAAATTGCAGAATCAACCTATTGTAGCGACCGCAACAAATGATAATATTCCCATTATCCCGAAAGAAAATAATCGGGCAGAGCCAGCAATATTTTCCAGCACTGTGGCAGTTGCAGCTTTAGAGCAAAAAAATCCGCAGCATAACCCTCAGCTACGAAATGATACGGCTTTGCTTCCAGCGGTTGCAGTACAGGCAGCTATATCTGGTGCGGAGACGGAAACAAATAGCGGTGGGAATTCAGGGCAGCAAGGAAATTCAGGACAACAATTTTCAGTTGGTGGGCTTGGTTCATCAGCCACGCGCTCTGCTGGTGGTGCTGCTGCTACTCAATTTTCCAGTTTACTGAATCGTACAGAGCAAACACCAGTAAGTGAACAGGTGGTGTTCCATGTAAAAACGGCATTGGGAAGTGGTAATAGCAAGATAAGCATTCAGTTAAATCCTGAAGAGTTAGGAAAATTGGATATTACACTGGATGTTGATTCTAAGGGAAAGACTGGCGTGACTATCACAGCGGATAACAAACAAACTCTGGATTTATTGCAGCGTGATTCGCAAGGATTACAGAAAGCACTTGCTGATGCTGGGCTTAAAACTGATTCGGGAAGTTTGAGTTTTAATTTGCGTGGTGGTGAAAGAGAAGGGCAGGGGCAGAACGAATCGCAAGCCTCCAGCCAATATCGTAAATTACAGCCAGATGAACTTCTGCCAGAAGAAGTGGGTATTGCCTCGATTGCTGCGGTGACGCGCAGTTACACGGTCAACATTCCAGACGGTCTGGACATTAAGATATAGGAGAATTTTATGGTTGCTAACAGCGTTACAAGTGTAGTTGATAATATTAACAACGTAACAAATAAAAATGCCAGTGCTACGGATCAAGCCGCACTAAAGGCTAAAACCAATTATAATGATTTTCTAAAGCTGCTTACCACGCAGTTGCAGAATCAAGATCCAACCGCGCCGACTGATACTAACCAGCTAACGCAGCAGATAGCTACGCTCAGTCAGGTAGAGCAACAGATAAATACTAACCAGAATTTGCAAAAATTAATCAGCCTGTTCAATACAACAACTATGAATAGCGTGGTTGGTTATATCGGAAAGCAGGTTGAATCAGTGGGTGATAAAGGCGTTCTGCAAAATAGTAAGGCGAGCTTCGTTTATAATCTGGAAAAAGACGCTCAGACAGTTGATTTACAGATATTAGACGCTAGCGGAAAAGAAGTGCTGAAAGCAAGTGGCACGAAAGTTGCAGGACGTAATGAAGTATTATGGGACGGAAAAGATGGAGATGGCAAACAATTGGCGGATGGGACTTACACTATCAAAGTTAAAGCAAAGGATGCTGCTGGAGCGGATGTAAAAGTTGCAACGTCAACTGTGGGTGTGGTTTCTTCGGTGGATACAAAGAATGGTGAAACGGTTTTAACGTTGGGTGATGTTACGGTGGCATTGGATAAGGTTCTTTCAGTGCGGCAGGCAATTTAGAGCATTCTTCATTTAGCTCTACACGTTGTTAGCCTTCGACTCATGTACTACAAAATCCGCATACGGGATTTTGTGTTTTAAGAAAACAAATCCCACTTGTGGATTTGTTATATACATGTCGTCTTGGCTGCCTAGTGTAGAACTAAAGCAAAAATGCTCTTAGAGGGTGTAAGTAGTGTTGGTGAGTAAAAAATATTAACAATAATAACATCGTCAAAGATGGAGAGAGTTTATGAGTTTATATGGTGCGTTATATTCTGGTGTATCTGGTCTTAAAGGTCAGAGTAACAAGATTGGTATCATTTCCGATAACATTTCAAACGTGAACACGGTTGGTTATAAAGGTAACCGTGGTGGGTTTGAAAGTTTGGTAACTTCATCCGCGAGCGCATCACAATTTTCACCAGGTGGTGTTATTGGTGCAAACCAGCAGCTTGTGAGCAAGCAGGGGTTGCTACAATCTACGGATTCAGCAACAGACATTGCTGTTTCTGGCGATGGATTCTTTGTTGTAAATCAGCAAAATGATAGCTTGGGTCAAGTATATTATACTCGTGCTGGATCTTTTACTCAGGATGCAACTGGTAACTTCCGTAACGCCGCAGGATTTTTCTTGCAGGCTTGGCCACTTGATCGTGAAGGTCGTCTGCCTGGGGAAACTGGAAACTTGAATACCAATTCCAGTGCGAATTTAACCAGCCTTACAACGGTGAACGTAACCAATCTTACTGGTGTTGCCGCTTCTACGTCCAAAGTATCAATTGGAGCGAATTTAAACTCGGCACAAACAGCATATCCCGGAGCTTCTGGAACAGCCAGCCCAGATCCGTTCCATACACAGAATAATGGAATTGCATCAAAAGATATTCTTGTACCAGGTGGAGTGAACACTTTAACGCGTGGGGATCGTATCACGGTTTCTACTGGTCAGGGGCTTAGTTATACCTATCGTTATAGCGGGTTTACTTTTGGTCGTGATGTTACCAATGCGTCATCGGTCGGTGATAACGGTCAGGCGGTTTTAACTTCGCCAAATACGCTAACGTCAGCTGCGGTGGCTATGGCAGCTAACCCTGTGGCTACAACTAATACCAGCACTACTGTAACCATCACTAGCGCGGCACATGGTCTTATAACAGGTGATACAGTAACTCTCGCAGGTCTTGCTGCAACTGGTGGTGTACCCGCTGGAGAATTAAATGCTACTCATGTTGTAACTGTTGTTGATGCTAATACTTATACTATAACCTCTACGACTGCTGCAACTTCAACAGTTGCTGCTGGCGGTGGTGCTGGCGGAACAAAAACCAATCTTCCATTCAAAACGACGAACGGCAGTGCGGTAGTAACTGTGAGGCAGGTTGGTCATGGTTTGGTGGATAATGAAGTTGTAACCTTGACTGGAAATACAGGTGCGGTTGGTGGCATACCAGCCAATGATCTTAACAGCACATTTGTGGTAAATGTGACTGATGATGACCATTACACTATTACAGTTGCATCAAATGCTACCTCTACTACTGGTGGTGGCACTGGTACTGTTGTTGCTACCACACGATTGTTTGGTGGTGCTATTATGGACGCGAATAATGCGACCACTAGGTTTTTGGCTGACACTGGCACTAGCTCTTTCAGTACTTCAGCACTTAGATTTACTGTTACGACTACAGCGACAGGTACGGTGTCGTTTACCTATACTTCAGCATCGCCAAATGCACAGCTTGGGCAATTTAATACACTAAACAACCTTGCGGATGCGATTAATGCAGTTACTGGTCTTTCTGCGCGTGTTTCTGGCGGAAGGATTTATGTTGGAGCGACTGATGCCAATGCAGCGATAACTTTTGCCAATGGTTCTAGTGTGGGAACTGCTGGTCCTCCAGTGCAATGGGGTATTGACTGGATACGCGAGCTGGGACTTTCCAATCTTGGTACTGGTTCGGATCGCTTTGCTTCATTGGAAGGATTATCAAATCTGGTGAATAATTCATCTGGTCTTACCGCAACAATTGAAAGTGCGTTGTCTTCGGCTAGTGTTAAAATCAACGTGAACAACCCGCTGGATACTATCACCTTCTCAGATTTACCAGCTATAGCCAACGTTACACTAGGTACTACACCGTTTACAACAACTGCGGGTAGTGGAGTTGTAACTGTAACTTTACCATCTGCTCCGTCACCATCTTATGTGACTGGTGATGTTGTGGATATGGGTACGCTTGCTGGCGGACCTTATGATGGAATAACAGCGGCAGATTTATCAGGGTTGTTTTCAATCACTGTTGTCAACGCCACAACTTTTACAATAGTTGCTAAAAACGGTGCGACAGCCACTGCTGGTGCAACAACTGGACCAACTGGTATATCAATGGTACAACCGCAAAACTATGGTAGCCTTGTTGCCGAACTTGGTTTGGTTGATTCATTAAACGGTGCTGTTTATTCAGCGCAGACTACAGGTGCTTTGGGACCTGCTTATGACCCCGGTGATGCTACTAAAAACATTGCTGGCGGAACTATCACTGCACAATTTAGCCGACCAATACGCGTGTATGATTCACTTGGCACTGGTCATGATTTAAGCATGAGCTTTATCAAAACTGATATTAATACATGGGCGGTAGAAGTGTATGCTGCGAATGAGAGTGAAGTGACATCGCCACTGCCTAGCGGGCAAATTGTGACAGGTGCCATTACCTTTAACGGAGATGGTAGTTTGCAGAGTGTTGATAGTGCGCTTGCCAACCCAGTTGATATAACTTGGAACAATGGTGCGGTATCAAGTAATATCACATTTGATTGGGGTACGGCAGGCTCTCCATTTGGAACGCTTAACGCTTCCTCAATTGGTAAAACAGATGGCCTAAGTCAATTCAACAGCGCGTATCGTGTGAATTTTGTGAACCAAAACGGTGCGCCAGTTGGTGATTTAACAAGCGTGGCGATTACCGAGGAAGGGTTTGTTGTTGCTAGTTACAGCAATGGTCAGACGCAGAATCTATTTAAAATACCGCTGGCTGATTTTGCAAACCCGAATCAATTGCAGACTTCATCAGGAAACGTGTTTTTACAATCTTCAGAATCAGGGGAAGTAAACTTACGGCAATCTGGAAGCAGTGGCGTTGGTAAGATAGCTTCGTCATCGCTTGAGCAATCGAATGTGGAACTTGCAGATCAATTGACTGATATGATCGTTGCCCAACGAGCTTATCAGGCAAATACCAAGGTTATTTCAACAACAGATCAATTGCTCAGTCAGTTGAATGACATCTTAAGGTAACTACTTATTTGATTTAAGGTTTTCCCTACGTCAGGCTTCGGCTCATGTACTATAGTGTACACTTCGCCTAGCCTTTCTTGGGAAATTCCTTTCTCAAATAAGTATGGTGTTTATTTATAACTAACCGCCGTCAGAATTTCTCCCCAAGATTTTTTGATAGTCTCTGACGGCGGTATTTTTTTTAATAGAAAATGGTTAATATTTTTGTGGTAATTGTAAATTCTTTGTTTATTTACCTTGACATACATATAACTATTGCCTATTTAAAGAAGTGAGTATTTTGTTGCAAATATATCTATATGTGGTATTAAATATATTAATAAAATGCGATATATAGATTTCTTGCCATGTTGAAAATTTAGGTTTAGAAGTTTAGGTTTGTGGTTTGTTTAAAATAATTTTTAGTGGGTTTGTAAAATGAAAAGATTGAATCTGACAGCTAAAAGACTTGCCGCATCGGTTAGCGCCCCAAGAAAATCAGCCGATAGTGATGCTGTGGTGCCGAACATGATGCTTGATTCACGTTATTTGCGTCAGTCTTCTTCGCTGATTCAGGAAGCTTTGCAAAAAGGCTTTGATGTGTTGCAACTTGCTAATGGTGATATTGTTACGACTGGAACAAAGACGGTTGTACATCAATATGTATGGGATGAAGAAAAGGGTAAGCTGGTAAAGGCTAAACCTGAGCGTAAATCAAAACGTTCTTCTGGCGATTCTGAAGAATCGGAAGATGTATCCGAACAAGAGAGCGAAGAAGCTTAGTTTTGTCATCTCGAGCTTGTCGAGAGATCTTCGCAAAATAAAATAGAATAATGTAAAGATTCCTCGTTTTACTCGGAATGACAGTGGTCAATACTCCTGCGGTATCATAGTTTTCAAAACAGTTAGGGCGTGGATTTTTTTAATCTCATCGGCGATTGCTTTGTGTACTGCTCTTGAGCGTTCAATGCGTGATAAACCAACAAAATAATCAGATACTATAATAATGCCGATATGGGTTTCGCTGCTACCTTCTGGCGCGCCTGCGTGTCCTGCGTGCTTGTAGCTTTCATCGAATACTTCAAGATGAGTAGGGGAAAAGGCTGCCGATAGCTTTTCTTTTATTTGGTTTTGGATAATCATTTTATATGGCTACTATTTATTAGAAGTGTTTTTTATATACTGCTCAAGAGCCTTATCCGTTTCTATCTGCGCTTTTTCAATTTGTTCGGCAAGAGTTTTTAGTTTAGAAAAATCTTGCTTAGAAAGATTCGCTAGATGTTCAATATCTTTGGCGATGTCGGCGACTTTTACCGCACCTATCTGATAACTAGAGGATTTAAGCGGATGTGCAGCAGCAGCCACTGTACCGTAATTTTCAGTATCAAGCCCTTGCTTGATTTCTTTAATGTATTTCTCAGCCAGTTCTATATGCCGCTTAATAACATTGGAAAGTGCATTACCCATCAATGTTGCAAAGTCATTAACAATTTCCATATCTAAAATATCACCTGATGTTTTTTGTAGTTGTGTTGTTTTTCCATCAGAGCCTTCACTACTGCGTTTTTCTTGTGGCAGCCACTTCATTAGAACGCGTTCCATATCGGTTTGACGCACTGGCTTGGTAATATAATCATCCATGCCCGCTGCCAAGCATTTCTCGCTGTCCCCTTTCATTGCATTGGCGGTGAAGGCAATAATCGGTGTGCGTGTGCGGTGTTGGTGTGATTCTAAGCGCCTTATCATTTCTGTGGCTTCATATCCGTCCATGACGGGCATTTGGCAATCCATAAATACCAAATCAAAACTGCGCTGTTTAAGTTGTTTTACTGCTTCATCGCCATCACCAGCGGGAGTGATTTTAATCCCGTATTTTTCCAGCATGGTGGTGGCAACCATTTGATTGACTGGATTATCCTCAGCAAGCAGGATATGCACATTGCTGAAGCGTAATTTATCACTGGCTTTTTGTTGGATGCCTGCTTTAGCTTCTTTCAAGCTATGTTGTGTGACCATAGGAATAGTTTTTCCTGATTTACGCGCCTCTGCCAGCGCTGCCACCGCATCGCGCAAATGCCATGATGCAAGGGGTTTGCTTAAATAGCCAGCAAAACCAATTTTTTCAAGACGCTGCTTATCACCGCGTGTCGGTGTTGAAGTCAGCATGAGCAGGGAAATATCTTTGGTTTTGGGATTGCTTTTGATTCTTTGCGCGAGTTCTGCACCATCCATATGCGCCATTAAAAAATCAAGTACGGCAATATCAAATTTTGTGTCGTTTTCGAGAATTGCCAGCGCGCTCCTGCCGTCATGTGCTTCGACTATTTCTATTCCATATTGCGTCAGTTGTTCACGAACTATGGTACGGGCTGGTTCGTTATCATCCACAACTAATATACGCAGACCTTCCATAACTTCGTCTTGAGGAACATGGAAATGCTCTATATCAGCTTTATCTTCAGTAAGAATTATATCAAACCAGAAGGTAGAGCCGATTCCATAAGTGCTGCGCGCGCCTATGTCGCCGCCCATCATATGGGTTAGTTCTCGGCAAATGGAAAGACCAAGCCCAGTCCCACCAAATTTACGCGCTGTTGACTGATCGGCTTGCGAAAATTTATTGAAAATTAAATCCACCTTATCTTCAGGAATACCAATACCAGTATCCTCTACCTCAACGTGGAATTGAAGTTTATCATCTTCCAAATGGGTGGATTGCAACGATAACATTACATGCCCGTTGTCAGTGAATTTTATTGAGTTGCCAACCAGATTGAAAAGTATCTGGCGGACACGCCCCGGGTCGCCGATGCAGAAACGTGGCGTTCCATGTGGGTAGCGCAGCAATAATTCAATGCCTTTTTCATTGGCTTTGAACGACATCATTTCGCACACTTCTTCGCAAAGTAATTGCAGATCAAAAGGTATTTTTTCCAGCTCGATTTTTCCTGCTTCTATCTTCGAGAAATCAAGAATGTCATTGATGATTTGTAGCAGTGAATCTGCCGAATTGGTAACTGTTTCCGCATATCCGCGTTGGGTCACATTTAGTTCGGTATCAAGAAGCAGGTTGGTCATGCCGATGATGCCGTTCATCGGTGTGCGGATTTCATGACTCATATTGGCGAGGAATTCCGATTTTAGTTTAGTTGCTTGCTCTGCCTGTTCCTTTGCTGATGCCAGTTCAAGTGATTTTATTTCCATATCCATGGCATATTTTGACAGTTTTTCTTCAGCGATTTTACGCTCGGTAATGTCGCGGACGCTGCCAACGAAAGTTACATTATCGTCGATGGTAAAGCTGTTTACTGCCAGTTCCATAGCGAACACAGCTCCATCCTTACGTCGTGCCTGCACCTCACGCCCAATTCCAAGTATTTTTCTTTCACCTGTATCAAGGTGATGCTTTAAATATCCATCATGATGAGAGCTATGTGGTTCTGGCATCAACATGCTAACATTTTTGCCTATAACTTCATCTTTTGTGTAGCCAAACATATGTTCTGCGGCGACGTTAAAATCTTCGACAATTCCTTTGCTGTTTATGGTAATTATGCCATCGATAACTGTCGTCATTATTGTTTTGGTACGAATGGCAGAATCTAATATTTCACGTTTTACCATGTTCCTGCGGGCGAATATCAAGATTGCCGTCATTACAGCAAATGCTAGAAGAAGCGAAGAAAGCATCTTCAAGCGGTATAATTTCATTTGCTCTATACGATCGTCCAAATGCCAATCAAGATGGTTATAAAATCTCTTATAAACCTGATCAAAAGTGGTGATGGTTGTACTCATTGTTAGAAAAAACACGTCCTTCGTCATTACCGATAATTTTTCTTTATTTTCTGATAAATCCTCCAAAAGTTCAAAAGTTCCTTTCAGCATATCCAGAGCGCGCACTTCTTTTTCTATTCTATCGGAGATATTTTGCGGGTCGTTTTTTTCTATGTTAGCAATCGAGTATTTATACTCTTCCTCAAGCGCACTTATTTTTCCAATATTTATCAGTATCTGTCTCACATGCTCTTCAGAAAGGGTATTGTTTGCCAGATGACCTGATATATTACCGCGTATATAGTCGAGATGCTCAGTAATTGGTGGTATGATGTTTACCATCACATTCATCATATAGTAAGTTTCAATTGTAGGGTCGAGAATAAGGTTAGACACAACTCCTGTGTCCTTCATTAGCGACAAGAGTGATGATATTTCTTCGCTGCTTTGTTTAAAAGTAGTGTTAGCATCATTATTTTCTTGTTTATTTAAGGCATTTACTAATGATTCTCTCATGCCTTCCCATCTTTGCAAAAGACCTAGGGTGGCAGCGTCTTTTTGTAATGCATCCACTGCCTCAATGTTTTTAACAACCTCATTTTTTAATGCAGCAAGCTCTGGTGAATCTTTGTCAGAAAACTCGGAAATGAAACGCTGCCCACGATATTTTTGCATGATAAGGAGGGTATCAAATAATGCGTGGTGATAACGTGCGCCAATACGTTCTTTTTCAGTAAATTCTATATTTGTATTGGTTTTGTTAATAAGCAAAAATATTGCCACAATTAGTGGCAAGAGGAATATTACTATGGCTAATGATGTGAAATAGCGTTTTAAAAAGGACTTCATAAATTATTATTGCTCTGCTTTTATCATTTGTAATACATAAAAACCTAACTAGGATAATAGGATAAAATAGTTTTTGTATATAGTTTTTATATATGGAAATATGTTTCGTAATTTAGTAACAATGGTTTGATAATTAAAATAGGGGTGGTGACAATGAAAAATACGGTATTAATTGTGGATGATTCGCCACTCTATTGTGAACTCCTTAAAAATATTGTTGAAAACCTTGGCTATGAAGCCGTGACCTGTGGTGACGGCAGCGAAGCGATGCGCTACATGGCTGAAAATAATAAATCGATTATGCTGATGTTTCTGGATATTTATATGCCAGAGGTTGACGGTATCTCTGCTCTTGGTCATTTCCGTAATAGATACCCAGAGCTACCTGTTGTTATAATCACAGGCAGCAATGATGATGACGACATAAAGGCAGCCGAAGGCTTGGGTGCGGCTGGATATCTCAGAAAACCATTTCCTGCTGGAACAATTCAAGAAACCATTCACGACCTGATTGTAAAGATAAAGCCACTGGCACAGGGTGCTGTTTAGGCATTGTCATGGGTGACGGTTACCTGTCATTCCGAGCGTAGTCGAGGAATCTTTACAATAAAAACAATTATAAAGCAAAGATCTCTCACATTAGCTACGCTCGTTCGAGATGACAAAAATTTGCTTTGGTTTTGCCTGCAATATTTACCAGCAACAGCATCGCAGGAACTTCCACCAACACACCGACAACAGTTGCAAAAGCAGCACCAGAATTCAGCCCGAACAGGCTGATTGCAACAGCAACAGCGAGTTCAAAGAAATTGGAAGCACTGATAAATGCAGCTGGTGCAGCTATATTATGGGGGATGCGGGCTTTGCACATCCAGAAATAAGCCAAAGCAAACATCAAAAAACTTTGCAAAATTATTGGAACGGCAACCATGGCGATGGCGATTGGTTTTTCTAATAAAGTTCCTGCCTGAAAGCCGAATAATAAAACCACTGTGGCGAGCAAGCCAATTATTGAATAGGGTTTTAAATGGTGAAGAAAATAATCTATTTTTTTTGCTGAAAGTTTTTTGCGGGTAATATAGCCAGCAAACATCGGAATTAAAACATAGAGGATAATTGATAAAAACAGCGTGTTCCAAGGGATCTCAATATTGGCGACACCAAGCAGAAAAGCAACAATTGGTGCATAGGCAAAAATCATAATAACATTATTGAGCGAAACTTGCGCCAGTGTGTAGTTGGCATTTCCGTTCACCAAGCGACTCCAGACAAAAACCATAGCAGTGCAGGGCGCGCCACCAAGCAGTATCAAGCCTGCTACATATTGTTTTGCGTCCTGCGCGGGAATAAACGGCGCGAATATATGTTGTAAAAATAATATGCCAAGCGCTGCCATGCTGAATGGCATGATTAGCCAAGTAATTACAAAACTTATGGCAAATGCTTTGGGTTTTTTAGTTACTTCTTTGATGTTGGAAAAATCAACGCTAACCATCATCGGGTAAATCATCACCCAAATAAGAACCGCAACCACAAAATTTACATTGGCATATTCAAGGCTGGCAATGGTTTGAAAAATAGAAGGAAAAAAATTTCCCAAGCTGACACCAGCTATGATGCTGAGGGCAACCCAAATAGAAAGATAACGTTCAAAAAAGCCGAGTTGAGAGGTGGTCATAATGCAGCAATTTCATATAATTTTTGTTGTAGTGTTTCTTTACTCATTGCTTCAAATGGTAATTGCAAGAAGGCTTTTACACGTTTTTCCAGCATAGTAAATACACGCTCAAACTCGGCTTCAATCTCTGCTGCTGTTCCCTGAAAATGAGCAGGGTCGGGAACGCCCCAATGGGCTTTAACAGGGCTTGTTGGAAAAATTGGGCATGTTTCACCAGCGGCATTATCACAAACTGTTATCACTATATCTATGTTTTTATCCTTGAATTCATCCCATGATTTACTGCGATAATTTTGCCCATAGATACTATGTTTTTCTAAGGTAGAAAGACTCATGGGATGCACCTTGCCAGTGGGAAAGCTACCTGCGCTGAAAGCAATAATTTTATTTTTACCGTGATGATTAAATAACCCCTCCGCCATGATGCTACGGCAGGAATTACCAGTGCAGAGTATGAGTATTTTTAGCATTAGTGGTGGTGCTTTTTAGAATAATTTATAATATGTCAGTAATAATGGACATATTATTTTGTGTCAAACAGTAAGTGTGGGTTATAGGGCTAATACTTCTCGCGGGCTGCTGCCAGTGCTGCTATGGCTGCGATGATGCCATATGAACGGAAATCGCAGTTATAAATCCTAAGCCAAGTTCCTTTTTCGTCTTCAGTTTCATCACACATGCCAGTGAAGCGCATTCCCGCAGCGTTAAGGTTGCCTAGCGCGTCACGCTGGTCATTGATGCGGTACATGCCACCAACTGGCGTGCCGTCTATCATATAGACCATAGGTTCGGCTGGAGCGTCATCAACGGTGTCTATTGTCGGAATTCCTTCCTGAATAATTACCTCGCTCACCTGCGCACCTTCTTTTATCACCCGCATTTTATTGCGTTCTTTTTTGTTGAGCTCCATAACCTCAGCAGAGGAAGTTACGGTCATGATGCCCATACCGTAAGTGCCAGCATCAGCTTTTATATAAATATACGGCTCTTGCGCTATGCCATACTGCGCATGTTTTTTTCTTGCAAATTCAAGAATCTCATCAATCGATTTGGCGAGGCAATCGAGCGAATCTTTATCTTTGAAATCTACCATTCCGCATTGGTGGGATTGCGCGCAAAGCAGCCATGGATCAATGTTGAATTCCTTGGCAAAATCTTCAGCTAATTTTTTATATTCAGCGAAATGGGTGCTTTTACGCCTCTGAAACCAGCCCATATAAAGCGGTGGAATTATTGGCTGTTCGATGTTTTGCAGAATATCAGGAATCCCAGCCGTCATATCATTATTCATGATAATGAGGTCAGGAATAAAGCCATTTTCCAAAGATAATTTATTGTGGTTTTTTATTAGCGGATATTGTTGAAATTCTATTCCAGATGCCGAGGTGAAATTCTGAACTTCGCCAACAGGTGCGATAAGGCTGCCGATCTTTGCCTCAACGCCTGCTTCCTTAAATAAGGTGAGGAGGGTGACAAGGTTGTCAAAATATGCCAGATTTCTGGTGTGGTTTTCAGGAATAATCAGAACATTTTTTGCCTGCGGGTGATTCTCCGAAAAATATCTTTTAATACTTATGCTGGCACGTTTCCTAGCCTCTGGCGACAGGTTGTTAAATCCAGCAGGGAATATGTTGGTATCAACTGGTACAATCCTTATTCCGCTATGGCGCAAATCAACAGAGTTATAAAAAAATGGGGCAGCCTCTGCGCGCACTTTTCCTAGCCATTTTTCAATTTCATCACCGCGGGTTTCATAAAGAGTTTTTAGCGTTTGCAGGATTGGTGACATCATAAATTTTATTTCATCCAGTAAAATGTGGTTGTATGTTCCAGTCACCAAATTGTGATTGAACGCAGGCAGTAGCAGCAACCGCAGCGGTATCAGCGCGTAAAATACGCCCGCCCATGCCAAATGCTTTGGTGAAATCGCAAGCCCGTAGCATCTCGAACTCATCGGCAGCGAATCCACCTTCTGGACCAATGAGAACAGCTATTTTTTGGGCTGGTTGATTTTTCATATTCTCTAAAATTTCTGTGAGGGATGTTCCGCCACCGCTTTCATCGCCGTATAACAGGGTTCTATCTGTTTGCCAAGCACCGAGTAGGTAGGATAAATCTTTGTGGGTTTCAAGGGCTGGTATATCCAGCCTTTCACACTGTTCGGCAGCCTCAATGGCGTGAATCTGTAGTTTTTCTAGATTTAGCGAGCGCACAACGCTATGGCGTGTGACAATAGGGATAATTTTAGAAACACCAAGCTCGGTTGCTTTTTCCACCACTAGCTCGGTTTTGTTCTTTATTGGCGCGAAAACCAACCATAAATCTGGCGATGATACTTGCGGGCGGGTTTGCTTTATTGGAGCAGCATTTATAGATTTCTTGCTGATGGAGGTCAGCTCTGCTTGCCACTGCCCATCGCGCCCATTAAACAGGCTGATTTTATCGCCAGACTTGCAGCGCATAACATTAGTAAGATAATGTGCCTGCTCTGCACCCAGCGTTATATCCGTGGATTTTTCTAATGTTTGTGGAGTATATAACCGTATTTCTTGCGCCATATTGTAGACTGATTTATAAAAATTTGGAGATATATTAATGCATTATAATGGAGATATATTAATATATCATAAAATAGTATTGTTATTAATTGTAAGGGATTTATGAAAACTCCAAAGCTATCACTAATTCAAGAAAAATCGCAAGAAAGTATTGTTAAAAATGAGGCAATTACTCAGAATTATTTTGAGCTGCATCCAGATAAGATTTTAAATGTCGATAATATAGTAGGCAACCTCTTAGCAAGCTTTGTTTTTGTATGTCTAGGATTAATGATGAGGGCATTTTTTTGGTTTGTTCTATCATTCTTTCAGAAAGATCGTTTATTTGGAGAGTGGCATCATTATTTTATCAATTTACAAGATAAGAAACCTATTTTTCGCCATGATATAATGAGAATTGTTCGAGGTTTTATGCATCCTATGGCTGTATGTGCAGTTTCTGATGATGGAATAAAAAGTAGATATGTTGGATATGCCGTCAAAGAGAAGGATTTTTTGATAGTCAATTCCAAGTCAAAAGGTGATTCAGAGATTGTATTTCAAAGATTTAAGTTACGACCTATTGGAGGCAAAGATATATTGGTGGGGATTGCATCAGCACAGGATTATGATGGATATGCTTCTGCCCACATTTCTATCATGTCAAGAGAGCCTCTATCAGAAGAGGAGTTCATAAAGATTACAAATGAGCGTACTCAAGTATATAACAGAACTCGTATAATAAAATTAACATAGCGATTGGTTTTTGTGTGTCGTTTGGGCTTGCACTATTTTAATTAATTATGTGGGACAATCCGTAAAAATATATGAAATTATCTAATCCTTATTTGCGCCTTATGCGTCTTAATCAGCCAGTTGGTATCTGGCTGTTATTCTGGCCGTGCGCTTGGTCTTTGCTGTTGGCATCAGAACATCTGGATATTGTTAAACTGGGCTTATTCTTTCTTGGTGCGGTTTTGATGCGCGGTGCGGGCTGCGTCATCAATGATATTGTTGACAGGAATATAGATAAGCATGTTGAACGCACCAAAATCCGCCCGCTTGCCAGTGGCGAATTAAAAGTTAGTCAGGCATATGGCTTATTGATTATTTTGCTGTTGGCATCGCTTATGATTGCCTTTCAGTTGGGTTTATTGGTGGTGATGTGGGGGGCGTTGGCGTTGCTGCCAGTTGCCAGCTACCCATTTATGAAGCGTATAAGCTGGTGGCCGCAGCTATTTTTGGGGTTAGTTTTTAACTGGGGTGCGTTTATGGGCTGGGTCGCTGTGCGTGGTCAGATAGAGCTTCCCGCGATTTTGTTATATATCGGTGGTGTGTGTTGGACACTGGGCTATGACACAATTTATGCCCATCAGGACAGGGCGGATGATGCTCGCATCGGCGTGCGCTCCACCGCGCTTAGGCTGGGTGAAAATACCAAAATTTTTGTCAGTATTATGTACGCTATTATGATTTTATGCGTTGCTTTTGCAGCGGGAAGTATTTCCAGCGTTTTAGCACTTATTCCAGCGTTTCTGCACCTCGTATGGCAGGTTAATGTGCTGGATATTCACAAGCCAGAGTCGGCGAGAATGGTGTTTTTATCCAATTCTTGGCTCGGTGGCTTGGTATTTTTAGGGTTATTTTTCAGTAAGTTGTAAATATATTTTAATAAAGCAGTCCGAATATCTCTTACTAGTAAGGTTATGTTTACTATTTGGGGGTATAATGAAGGACTGTATAAAAAAAGATAAAATTTTAATAAAAAAAGGCAGAAATTGAATCTAGTTTAACTTTTGTGAATCTATCACACTGAGAAATGGTAATAATAAGGCATGCTTTTTAAAGGCAATACATCTCCAGAATCTCATTCTTCTTCGGAAGAAGCGCAGCATCATACTGTTGGTGATGCGTCTATAAACGATGCAGAGATGCCAGAAATGTCCGCCCCGCCACCAACTTACCCCGGTTCAAATTTTTATCCTGCTGATTTTATCAATCTACTGGAGACCTCGATTAGAGGCGTTATCACGAACCATACTTCGGGTGCTTTATTGCTGCTTTCTATCAGCAATTTATCGATGATTATTAATGCTTATGGGCATGATACTTCGGAAATAGTGATTCATGATTTGACCAACATGATTAAAGGTGTGCTTGCTGAAGGCGATACCATCCAGCGTTTGCAGCGTGATCAGCTTGGCATCGTGCTTTCATGCAGCTATCCAGAAGACACGGTGAATATGATGCAGCGTATTCACACCATGGTGCAGAATTTTGGCAGGGATAATTTTGAAACCGCTTCATTATATGTGATGGGCGTTATCGGCAGCGTTTCTTATCCTTCAGAAACAGCAGACGCGCATGATGCGTTGGATAAAGTTTATGTAACGGTGAATAGCTTGCAAAGCAACCAGCAGCGCACCTATGAATCTACCCGCCACGAGGCTGACCAATGTCGTCAGCAGATGGGTCTGGCTAATTATTTCTTCAAAGCGGTGAAAGAAAAACGCCTGCGTATGGCATATCAGCCTGTGATTGATAGTGTAAGCGGTAAAACAGTGCATTATGAGGCTTTGCTGCGTATTGTTAATTCTGCTGGTAAAATCAGCTCGGCTGGCGCGCTTATTCCTGTTGCTGAAAGAATGGGGCTAATCGATGTTATCGATACGCTGGTTATGGAATCAATCGTTGATGAATTGCGTTTTGACAATGATGTGGTGCTTGCCTTTAACGTCTCCAACATGACGACAGAAAATAAGGTGTGGCTCAAGGCTTTTGAACGGAAAATGAAAGAAACGCCAGAAATCGCTCCGCGCATTATAGTGGAGATTACGGAAACTGCTGCCCAGCGCGATCTGCGCAGTGCAGCGATTTTTGTTGCTTCACTTCAGGATTTGGGTTGTCAGGTGGCACTCGATGATTTTGGCTCCGGCTACACCTCATTCAGACAGCTAAAAGCATTATCCGTGGATATGGTGAAAATCGACGGAGTGTTTGTAAAAGATCTGGCACAAAGTGCGGATAATCAGTTTTTTGTAAAAACTTTGCTCGATTTTGCACAAGGATTTGGTCTTAAAACTGTTGCTGAATTTGTGGAAACTGGAGAAATCGCCAAAACACTGATGGATATGGGTGTTGATTACCTTCAGGGATATTATCTCGGGAAGCCAGAAAACCACCGTAGCTGGCTGCATGAAGGTGAATATCGCAAGGAATAATCTCAATATACTTTGCTGCAAATGGTAAATTCCCTGTGCTTCCGCTGCTCATGTACTAGCGTGTACACTCCGCTGCGGTTCTCAGGAATCTACCATTTTCGCTAAAGCCTAGTTAGATTAGAAATAAGCCAAGCTCTTTGCTTGCACTATTGCAAATATAATCATAAATATGCTTTTATGGGGTCGTAGCTCAGCAGGATAGAGCGGCAGTTTCCTAAACTGTAGGTCGGAGGTTCGATTCCTCTCGATCCCACCATCCGCTTTCGCTAATTTTGGCAAAGCCAAAATTTAGATACAGCGCGATTAACTGTAGCGTGCGAAATGGATGCCTCGCCGTAGCCTATTAAGGCGAAGGCGGGCTTTATCCGCAGTTGTTATATCTCACCGCAACTGCGTAATCCTAAGCAATCTGCGGCTGCTGGCGGGGATGGTTGGCAGGTCGGAGGTTTTGCAATCCAACTCGGCGGTGATTAGTAGTTTCAGAGCTTTGACAATATTTTCAATATTCCAGCCATTCACATGACGCATCAGAGGATCTTTCTGTTTCCAGAATACAGGAGGACGGAGTCCTGAAATCACCATCTCTGCGTTTTGCCCTGTCTGCTGCATCTGGGCGCGGATTGAATAGAGCTTACTAAAATAGCGTTGCAGCGCGCGCAGATACATTATCGGCTGTGTGCCTTCGCGCAAATGTTGGGTTAGGTTCTTTTCCAGAGATATAAGATTGCGGTCGGCAACCGCATTTACTATGTCATCAAGCTGCATATCCTGATTATTATCCACCAGAAGCTCCGCATCATTTAAGGTTAGTTTTTTCTCATCGCCAGCATAGAGAATAAGTTTTTCTATCTCCTGATAAGTAACATAACGATCGTTGCCAAGCTGACTCGATAAATAATCTATTACATCACGATTATAGCTTATTCCCGCTGCATCTAAACGCCCGCGGATGACGGTTTGTACATCGCGCATTTCATCCCTGTAACAGGCGAGGGCAGCGCAATCATTGTTTTTTTCAAAAAATGCCCGCAGTGAAGATTTTCCTGAAAGCTCATCAGCTATGACCACGAGAAAATTATCTTTATGAAAACAGGAAGATGCGGATTCAATAATTTCTGTGCATTTGTTGCCAGCATCATTGATTATAATAACTCGCTTTGGACACATCATGCTGACGGCAGAAAGTTCATCAGCGAGGCGAGGTGGGTCAGCTAATAATTCTGCTTCTGATAGCTCGATTTTGGCGAAGGGGTCGCTTACCGCATCACCCAATATCGCTTTGATTATTTTACCTGCGCGTTCGCGCACCATTCCATTATCCACGCCATATATCAGAACAGCGCGATGTTCACGCTGTGGTGAGGCAATAAAACCATCAATGGCTTTTGATGATATTTTCATTGCATAAACTCTACTTTGGCTTCAAATCTGCTCGGAATGAAGCCTCCTCAAAAACGTCATGTACTTGTTGTACACTCGTTTTCTCGGTATCCATTCCTTCGCGCTTTTTTGCCAAAGCGAGTTTATCGGTGACCCCATCGGTTGCTAAAGGTGTTGCTGGAATAGTCTTTTCTGTAAAAGATATTAGGCGTTGGCGGTATAGTTCTGCTAGTTCTTTGATACCGCGTTTTCTAGCATCCTGTTCAGAAACATAGGTCGAAAAATATTGGTTGTTTGGGTTGTTATAGCTGGTGAAATTACCGAGAGAACCGCTGTCAACTTCTTTGCCGTCCGCTATGCGGATTAGTTTATAGGTGGAATTTAAAACGAGATTATAACGTGATGCCGTTCCGTCACGCGCTACACCTATACCAACAACAGACTGAGTCAATACAACATCGAGTTTGTAAGCGGGTGTTCCTTCGTAATTGAGCATATCTTCCAGATTATTGGTGAATTGCCGTGCCATATTCGCGGTTGCGTTATTATCCACTACTGAATTGTTGGTTGCAGTTACTGCACCACTGGCGGAGGCTGACACTTTAACACCAGCACGGATTGGTGATTTTTCAGAAGCACCAGATGCTGTCCCATAAACAGGCTGAAACCCGCAGCCAGAAAATACTAGGCAATAGGCTATAGGCAGTAGGCAATAGATTTTTCTAAGATATGACGACATTTACAATCCTATTGGGTACGACGATTACTTTATTCACTTTTTTATCTTTTAGCAATTCGCTAATTGCAGGAAGTGCCAATGCTTTTTCCTCAACCAGTTTTTTATCAGCGTCTTTGGGTAAATCAATTGTGGCGCGGAGCTTACCATTTATTTGTATAGCAATGGTTACGCTATCGTCAACCAATAGGGCGGGGTCGAAGGTTGGCCACGCTCTTTCTGTAAGAGTATCTTTATTTCCCAGTTGTTGCCATAATTCTTCCGCCAGATGTGGCATAAACGGATTTAGTAGATGAATAGCAGCAACGATCGCTTCCATGCGCGTAGAATATGTTTCTGGAGTAATTTTAGTGCTTTCAACAAGATTTGTCAGTTCGCGGATACGGGCGATGGCTTTGTTGAAATGAAAACGTTCTAAATCGTCAGTCACCGCGGCGATAGTTTTGTGAGTTAGTTTAGTTAGGGGTGAGGGATGGGGGGTGTGGGGTGTGGGATTAGCACTGGTTGCGGACTGTTGTTCCTGAACAAGTCGCCACAAGCGGTTGATATATCGCCATGCGCCTTCAATACCTGCATCCGTCCATTCTAGGTCACGATCTGGCGGGCTGTCGGAAAGCATGAACAGGCGCGCAGCATCCACACCGTAAGTTTCGATGATATGGCGTGGGTCGATGGTGTTTTTCTTCGACTTGCTCATCTTTTCGATGCGACCAACGGTGACAGGTTTTCCTGTGGCAATTTCCACAATTTCAGATTTTTCGTTTTTGACTATTTCATCAGGTGAGATCCATTTTCCTTCAGAATTTTTATAGGTCTCATGCGAGATCATGCCCTGAGTTTCCAAGCGTTTGAACGGCTCTTGCAAGTCAATCATTCCACATTTATTCAAAGCGCGGGTGAAAAAGCGTGAATAAAGCAGATGCAGAACCGCATGTTCAATTCCGCCAATATAGCAATCAACAGGCAGCCATTTTTTGATTGACGCAGCTTCAAGTGGGGAAGCTGAGGGCAGGGTGGCATAGCGCGAAAAATACCATGATGATTCAAAAAACGTATCAAAAGTATCAGTTTCACGGCGCGCAGCTTTTCTGCATTTCGGGCAGTTTACATGTTTCCATGTCGGGTGGTGTTCCAGCGGATTGCCAGCCTTATCAAAAGTTACATCTTTCGGCAGCTCAACAGGCAAATCTTTTTCGGGAACAGGAATAATCCCACATGATTCACAATGAATTATAGGAATTGGGCAGCCCCAATAACGTTGGCGGGAAACGCCCCAATCACGCAGGCGGTAATTTATTTTCTCTTTGCCAAGCCCAAGCTTTTCCAGCTTGCTTATGACAATTTTTTTTGCCTCATCGCTTGATAATCCATTTAGAAAATCTGAGTTAATCATAGAACCGTTGCCAGCATAAGCTGCGTCACGGAAATCTGCTGGATCACCATCTATAACAGGAGTTATAGGTAAATCATATTTCCGTGCAAAATCATGATCGCGTTGGTCATGGGCTGGGCAACCAAAAATTGCACCTGTGCCATAATCCATCAAAACGAAATTGGCGACATATAGCGGGACTTCTTTTCCATTAAACGGGTGGACAATTTTAAGCCCAGTATCGAAGCCTTTTTTCTCTGCTTTTTCGATAGCCTCTTCGCTGGTGCCGAGCTGATTGCATTCGGCGATGAAAGAGGTTAGAGGTCGGCTATTAGTGGCTAATGAAGTGGCGATTGGGTGGTTGGGTGATATCGCACAGAAGCTCATACCGAAAATAGTATCAGGACGTGTGGTATAAATTTCTAATTGATTATCAATGTTTAATGGCGCGTTATTAATCTTTAACTTTAAGGTTGCGCCTTGTGATTTTCCAATCCATTTTTCCTGCATCAAGCGAACTTTATCAGGCCATTCTTTGAGAGTGTCCAGTCCAGCAAGCAAGTCATCCGCAAAATCAGAAATACGCAAAAACCACTGCGATAATTTACGCCGTTCCACCAGCGCGCCGCTGCGCCAGCCACGCCCGTCTATCACCTGTTCATTGGCAAGAACAGTGTTATCGACAGGATCCCAATTCACCTCCGCTTCTTTGCGGTAGGCGATGCCATTTTCTAAGAATTTCAGGAAGAATAATTGCTCGTGTTTATAATAATCAGGAAGGCAGGTGGCAAGCTCACGCGACCAATCATAAGAAAGCCCTATGAGCTTTAGTTGTTCGCGCATGGTTGCGATATTTGCCAGAGTCCATGTTTCAGGGTGCGAGTTATTTTGAATGGCGGCGTTTTCTGCTGGTAAACCAAAAGCATCCCAGCCCATTGGGTGCAGCACATTATAACCTTGCGCGCGCTTGCTGCGGGCGACAACGTCACCCAGCGTGTAGTTGCGGACATGCCCCATGTGTATATTCCCAGAAGGGTATGGAAACATCTCCAGAACATAATATTTGGGTTTTGTGCTGTTATTATCGGTTTTGAAAGTAGCGTTCTCCGCCCAGTAGCGTTGCCACTTGGCTTCTGATTCGCGGAAATTATAGCGGGTTGGTTCTGTCATTTTATTCTCATTCTTGTCATTCTGAGCAAAGCGAAGAATCTCTATAAAGATCCTTCGTCGCTCTGCTCCTCAGGATGACAATTTCTTAAGTGGCAATGCCACTAATGAAATATGTCACTTTCCTTGGCTAATCTTGAGTTCTCTAGCTCTGGTGAGAATCGTGTCCTCAATTTTACGGGCATCGGCTGGGTCTGATTTTTTATTCCGCCATGCCCCGCTTTTGTCCATAGTTTGTTTGAATAATGTTATTTTTATACCATCGGCACGCAGAGTTTTATCAAGTATAAGAGCATTGATTTTATAGCGTTCTGATTGTTCTTTTTCTTCATACCAATCGGTTATGATAACACCACCAAATGGGTCAGCAGACGCAAGTGGCATAAAAGATAATGTGTCAAGTGTTGCACGCCATAGGAAACTGTTTACGCCGAGCGGTGAAGCAGTGGCAACATCATCTTTCCTGCCACCACCAAAAGAAATACCATCGTCACCAGTCAATTTACCGCGAGATTCCTTACGCATTTCTTCGGCACTAACGGTGCTAGGGGCTTCGGTCTTACCAGAGCAGGCGGAAATGCTAAGGATAGAGGCGATAATGAATAGTATTTTTTTCATGGTGGAACTCCAAGATAACGGGATGATAAGATGAGCAGATGACGAGATTTAGAAAAATATTCTTATCATCTCGTCATCATATAATCCAGTAATCTAATAACATAAAAAAAATGTGGTGCAAGTTGTAGAGAATAAAAACTTGTCATCCTGAACGCAGCCGAAGGCGAAGTGAAGGATCTGGTTATTGTTGCACGAGATCCTTCAGTCGCTTTGCTCCTTCAGGATGACAAGAATAAAAAAAGGGCGGTGCAAGCACCGCCCTTTAATTTATTGACTAACTTTCTAAATTAGAAAGCGAGCTGAGTACCAACTAGAACAACGGTAGCATCGTTGTCGTTAGCAGTACCAGTTGGGTCTAGCTTAACAACGTTAACTTCAGCATATGGAGTCAAACCAGCTGCCAGTTTGTAATCAACACCGAAAGAAAGGTTGCTGAAATCGTTATGGGTAGTACCACCATCAACTTGGCTGTCGATGTAAGTTACGCTAGCACCGAAAGGACCAGTTTCATACGCACCACCAACAGTCCAGAAACGGGTTGAGCTATCGTTAGCAGTTGTTTTGGTCTGCAAGCTATCGCCTAAGTTACCATAAGAACCAGCTAGGCTGAAGCCCATATAGTCAAACTTAGCACCGAACTGATAGGTACGGAGGTCGTTCTGAGTAGCAACTTCAGCGTTACCATATTCACCAGTTGCACCAAGGTTTACACCAACGTTGCTGAATTTACCTTCATAGTTGATAGCACCAAGAACTACGTTTTCAGCTTGACCAGAGTTGTTGTCTGCACGAGAAAGAACCTGACCACGAGAGCTGCCATTGGTATCAAACAAATAGCTCACGCCAGCTTGGAAACCAGAAAAACGTGGAGTGTAGTAGCTGATTTTGTTGACGTTCTGCTGAGATTCGTCACCAAGTTGAGAACCAGCAGTTGTTCCATAATCAAGATAAAGATCAGGAGTAGCAATTGTACGACCAGTGGTTGAAGTCATAAAATTGGTGAAATCACCATCGATACCACCAGAAGCGCGAGCGATACGAGCAGCATCAATCTTCATGGTATTGGTAACACCTAGGTCTGAACCGCCTTGCAATTTACCCCATTTGCCATCAACATACACGAAAGTACGCTCAGCGTTAGTACCAGCAGAATCATTGTTGTCTGTAGTATCAGCAGCTAGATCGATACCAGCACCATAACCAAGACCAGCATCTGTTTTTCCGTTAACACGAACAGTGATTACGTTATCAGTGCGGAAAGCACCAGAGCGAAGGTTAGTATCTTGGTCTTCGTTAGTGAAACCAGCTTGGAAGGTTGAAAAACCACCAAGAGTGATTTTTGGAGTTTCAGCAGCGTTTGCAGCACCTGCGAACAGGGCAGCAGCACCGATGAGGGCAGATGTACCGAGAAGAATTTTTTTCATAAATATTTCCTTAGTAAGAGTTATAGAAATCTGTGACTAGAAGAACAATCTAGGCTACATAAGACATTTTACTGCCTTATGACTTTACCTGAGGTTAGTTATTGTGCAAACATACCCCCCTTGCAAGCCGTAACGGCAATCAAAGCTAATAAATGGGGTGTTTTCGCCCAATCTGTGGCAATATGGCAACAATTTCACTGAAAACCACAGGATTTTTTAATGATTTTTTAATGAATAAGGCTATGTTATTGCCTTAAAATACTGTCATCCCGAGCGAAGCCGAGGGATCTTTGTAAAGTAGTATCTATATAATAATGACAAGATATCTCACATTCGCTACGCTCGTTCGATATGACAAATAATATCGCAAATAAACTAGAAATACTGACAACCTTTATTAATAAGGCGAGGGAGGCTTCACCTATAGCAGCAGCCAATGTTACCTTACTTGCTGCCAGTAAAGCTCAGCCCATACATATAATTGAAGAGGCTATTGCAGCAGATATAACGTGTTTTGGTGAGAATAGGGTTCAAGAAGCGGAAGAAAAATGGCAGGAGATAAAAAAACAGCATCCACAAGTGCAATTACACTTTATAGGGCAGTTGCAGACGAACAAGGTGAAGCAGGCTCTTGCGCTGTTTGATGTGATACAGACTATTGATAGAGTCACTTTAGCGGAAGATATTGCAAGGATTCGGGATTCAGGATTCGGGATTCAGGGAAAGAAGTTCTATATTCAGGTGAATATTGGTAAAGAGCCGCAGAAAGCTGGAGTTTTTCCAGAAGATGCCGATGAATTTATCGCGTTTTGCCGAAAACTTGAATTACCAGTTGTGGGGTTGATGTGTGTGCCACCAGTGGATCAACCACCCGCACCACATTTTGCACTGCTGCGCGAAATAGCGATACGCAACAATCTTTCAGAACTTAGCATGGGAATGAGCGATGATTTTGAAGTGGCTGTGCGTATAGGTTCAACATGCGTGCGCCTTGGCACGGCGTTATTTGGGAAAAGAATTTAATTTTATTGTCATCCCGAGCGAAGTCGAGGGATCTTTATCAGAATAATGACAAGATTCCTCACTTTGTTCGGAATGACATAAATGACTATTGCAATCTATAATTGTATATATTATTTATAATGCAACTTATAGGTTTGAAGATGAAAGCTAAACTACAGCATTATCAATATAGCACTTTCCTAGAATGGTTTGTGATTATGACATTCTGGCTGCCAACATCTATCGGTGGTTGGCTGGTGCATTTTGGATTTGTTTCTGCTGGTGAGATGTGGCTGGGAAGTTTTGTTATGAGCATTGCGTTAGCTTTATATTTAGCCAAGCATAGCATAGAAAAATTCTAGGACGGTAATAAAACCACTTCTTCAGTGGTAGCTAAAGCCTCTGTCGCTTTATATTTATCACTCACCGCAGCGATTAAATTTCCGCCAATATCTTTGCCTGTGCCACTGCTGATTATTTCATTGATTAGTGCTACGGCAAAACCAAGTGGTCCTCCGAGCAATGCTCCGCCAATTAAGCGTGAACCAGTAGCTATAGTATCTCCACTCATTTCACGGTAGGCAGTGGAGACAATTGGCAATTGTTGCAATGGGTTTACCGTATCCAAAACTGATTTGAAACTTAAACCACCTGCGCCAAAGAAATCATCATTCACCAGTTCGAACGGTTTTTCCATGCGCTGCTGATATGGCGACAAACTCCGCTCTGGTTGCGCGTAAATGGTAATCTGCAATGGAGTTTGTGTTGGTATATCTGTGGTCATGCTTTTCCCTCGTAGTTCGTAGATGCATAATTCGTAGCTCGTTTATATTTACGAATTACAAAATACGATTTAGCTTCTTAGAGAGCAAAGCAACTATCGTGCCAATTATTTAAAATAATATAGTAATCTACAACCATAATCGTCACTAAGGTTATATAATCCACTAGTTGAGCATGAACCAAGCAATATTGAACCTGGATTGGCAATTGTCTTTGAATCAAGCCCCCTTAACTTTCCTTTATTTGCAACGCCATCATCAATTTTATTGTCAATACCATTCATCTGTATCGGGCTGATTGAGGCAAATGCAATGGTTGGGTATCCACTTAAAACTTGATACCAAGTTATGGCATTATACTTAGTTGCTGGTGATGTTTGAGAGTATAAATCATCATTATAAAGATAGCCCTTGGAGTCATTGATTCCCTTAAAACCATACGCTGATGAATCATAATAAGAATTGGGAAGAAGCCCTGATAATTGCAAGCTTTTTACAGCTTGTTCTGATTCCGTAGCCCAGCAGCTACCTACCCATCCAGTATAGCCTTTTATTACTCCATTATCATTACCATTTCCCACACCATTCGGGTGTGTGCATCCATGTGTATCAATATAATAGCTTGAGCCAAAAAAATCGGTTGCGTTCTTACAGTCACCTATTATGCAATTATATTTGGTTTGGAATGTGAGGTAGGCGGTTTCAAATGTTTGTAATCTTGATATAGCAGAACGTATCTCCGCTTGTTGGATAAGTGTTTTTCCAAATAATATTCCACCAACTATTAATCCTATAATAACGAGAACAATGGATAATTCAACAAGGGTAAAGCCATAACAAGAACCAGCAGAAAGTGACTGCGGTGTGCAGCTCTCCCTCCCTCCCTCTCCCTCTCTCTGCATTTTCTATATTTTTTAAATTTCCACCAGTAATGTCACACGCTCTGGTAGAACTTCTGCCACTCCGCTAACAACGTGAAATTCTTTTTTCTCACCACTGGCAAGGTCAATTGCTATGTTGCCTTCTTTCAATGTTGAGATGAATGGTGCGTGGTTTGGCAACACGCCAAACTCACCTTGCGAGCCACACACCTGCACATAAGCAGCATCGCCTTCAAACAGGATTTTTTCAGGAGTGATGAGTTGAACTTGCATTATGCCACCTCAGCTGCCATTTTCTTTGCTTTTGCCACAGCTTCTTCAATACCACCGACCATGTAGAAAGCAGACTCTGGCAAATCATCATATTTACCCTCAATAATTCCTTTGAAGCCAGAGATAGTATCCGCCAGTGAAACCAGCTTACCCGGTGAACCTGTAAATACTTCAGCAACGTGGAATGGCTGTGACAAGAAACGTTGAATTTTGCGCGCACGGGCAACAACCTGCTTATCTTCTTCAGAAAGCTCGTCCATACCAAGAATCGCAATAATATCCTGAAGTGATTTATAGGTTTGCAATACGCGCTGAACTTCACGCGCTACGTTGTAATGTTCTTCGCCTATAACCTGTGGGTCAAGAACGCGTGAGGTTGAATCAAGCGGATCTACCGCTGGATAAATTCCCAGCTCGGCTATTTGACGAGATAATACGGTTGTCGCGTCCAAATGCGCGAATGATGTTGCAGGCGCAGGGTCGGTCAAATCGTCCGCAGGAACATATACTGCTTGCACCGAAGTGATTGAACCTTTTTTGGTAGAGGTGATGCGCTCTTGCATTTGTCCCATGTCGGTTGAAAGAGTTGGCTGATAACCCACCGCTGAAGGGATACGACCAAGCAGCGCGGAAACTTCTGAACCAGCTTGCGTAAAGCGGAAGATGTTATCAACGAAGAACAACACGTCTTGCCCTTCTTGATCACGGAAATATTCTGCTTGGGTTAGACCAGTGAGAGCAACACGCGCACGCGCACCAGGAGGTTCGTTCATCTGCCCATAAACCAGAGCCACTTTTGATTTGCTTTGATCTTCGAGATTTATAACGCCTGATTCCATCATTTCGTGGTAAAGGTCGTTACCTTCGCGGGTACGTTCACCAACACCAGCAAACACCGAGAAACCACCGTGTGCTTTAGCGATGTTGTTGATAAGCTCCATGATGAGAACTGTTTTACCTACACCAGCACCACCGAACAGACCGATTTTACCACCTTTTACATATGGTGCTAGAAGGTCGATAACTTTAATACCAGTCACCAGAATTTCAGTTTTGGTTGATTGTTCGCTGAAAGCCGGGGCCGGGGCATGGATAGATGCAGTTTGTTTGTTGCCAATTTTGCCACGCTCGTCGATTGGCTCGCCAATTACGTTCATGATACGTCCCAAAGTTTCACGACCAACAGGAACAGAAATAGGTGCGCCAGTATCAACAACGCCCTGACCGCGTGTCAGACCTTCCGTAGCATCCATCGCAATGGTGCGCACTTCGGATTCACCGAGATGTTGCGCCACTTCCAGCACCAGAGTTTTGTTATTATTCTGGGTGGTGAGCGCGTTTAATATCGCTGGCAATTTTCCAGCAGGAAATTTTACGTCGATCACCGCGCCGATTACTTGTGTGATGATACCTGAATTTGCAGTCATTTTTTTCTTCTCCTTAAATAATAGCTACACGGCTTCTGCGCCGCTGATAATTTCGATAAGTTCTTTGGTGATTGCAGCCTGACGGGTGCGGTTGTATTTGAGCGATAGTTTCTTAATCATTTCGCCTGCGTTACGAGTTGCGTTATCCATCGCCGTCATGCGCGCGCCTTGTTCGCTGGCTGCGTTTTCCAACAATGAACGATAAACCTGCACACCAAGATTTTTAGGCAATAAATCGGCAAGTATTTCAGTTTCGCTTGGCTCATATTCATAGGTGGAGTTTTGAGCTGCGAGCGCTGAGTTTTGAGTAGGTTCTTTTATCTCCAAAGGAATAACTTGTTGGAAAGTTACTATCTGAGAAATTGCTGATTTGAATTTGTTATACACAATATGCGCAACATCAAATTCACCAGCTTCAAAGCGGGTGATAAGTTCACTGGAAATAACTTCCGCATCGCTATAAGCCAATTTTTTCTTGTTTAGTTCTGATTTGCTAATGATTAGCGCGCCAAATTCATGATTGAGCTGCTCATAGCCTTTGCGCCCGACACAGAGCAATTTTACTTTTATGCCGTGTCCTTGCAGTTCACGCACTTTGCGCCGTACAAAACGCACAATCGAACTATTGAAACCACCACACAAGCCACGATCGGAAGTGGCAACTACTATTAAATGCGTATCACTTTTACCTGTTCCCGAAAGTAATTTTGGTGCATCCGACCCAGCATTTACCCCGCTTGCAAGCGAAGACAGCAACCGTTCCATTCCTTCCGCGTAAGGACGGGCAGCTTCGGCTTGCTCACGCGCACGGCGCAGCTTTGCCGCCGCCACCATCTTCATGGCTTTGGTTATCTTCTGCGTGGATTTTACGCTTTTGATTCGGTTTTTAAGGTCTTTTAAACTTGGCATAGGTTACGCAAATCTTTTAACCAATTGTTCAATTACATTTTTGAGTTTTGCTTCATTTTCTGGTGTGAGCTGTGATTTACCAGTAACATCTTCTAGAATTTCTTTCTGGTTATTACGCAGCTCTTGCAGCAATGCCTGCTCGAATTTGCCAACATCACGAGTGCCAATTTTATCGAGATGACCTTTTACACCAGCATATATAACGCAAACCTGTTCTGCTGTGGAAAGCGGTGAATATTGCGGTTGTTTGAGGAGTTCCGTAAGGCGTTGCCCGCGTGCTAGAAGTTTTTGTGTTGCAGGATCAAGATCCGAACCAAACTGCGCGAAAGATTCCATTTCACGATATTGCGCGAGTTCAAGTTTAATTGAACCTGCTACTTGTTTCATTGCTTTAATCTGCGCCGCTGAACCTACGCGTGATACGGAAAGACCAACGTTCACCGCAGGGCGAACACCTTTATAGAACAGGTCGGTTTCCAAGAAAATCTGCCCATCAGTAATTGAAATTACGTTGGTTGGAATATAAGCAGAAACGTCACCCGCTTGAGTTTCAATAATCGGCAGGGCAGTCATTGAACCAGCACCTTGCGCATCGGACATTTTTGCGGAACGCTCCAGCAAGCGCGAGTGAATATAGAATACGTCCCCAGGGTACGCTTCACGACCAGGTGGACGGCGAAGGAGGAGTGACATCTGGCGATAAGCCACAGCTTGCTTTGACAAATCATCATAAATGATGAGAGCGTGCATACCGTTGTCACGGAAAAATTCACCCATTGCCGAGCCAGTATATGGTGCAAGGAATTGTAGTGGAGCAGGCTCAGAAGCTGTGGCAGCAACTACGATTGTGTAAGCCAGCGCGCCAGTTTCTTCAAGTTTTTTTACAACCTGTGCTACGGTTGAGCGTTTCTGCCCAATGCACACATAAATACAATAAAGTTTTTTACTTTCATCTGTGCCAGCGTTGATAGCTTTTTGGTTGAGGATCGCATCAACAGCGATTGCGGTTTTACCAGTTTGACGATCGCCAATGATAAGCTCGCGCTGACCGCGACCGATTGGAATCAAAGTATCAATTGCTTTAATGCCAGTGGACATTGGCTCATGCACTGATTTACGGGCGATAATCCCCGGAGCTTTAACTTCCACGCGCGAACGGGTAACGTTAGTGAGTGGACCTTTGCCGTCAATCGGGTTGCCAAGACCGTCAACCACGCGACCAAGCAAGCCTTTACCAACTGGCGTGTCCATAATTGTGGCGGTGCGTTTTACTGTGTCGCCTTCTTTTACAGTGCGATCATCACCGAAAATTACCACCCCAACATTGTCAGAAGCAAGGTTTAATGCCATGCCCTTAATTCCGCCGTTAAATTCCACCATCTCACCAGCCTGAACATTTTCCAAGCCATAAACGGTTGCGATACCGTCACCAACGGCAACAACTTGCCCAGTTTCAGACAGTTCAGCAGTTGCGCTGAATTCGGTGATTTGTTTTTTTAGAATGTCCGAAATTTCAGACGGGCGAATAGTCATAATTTAGTCTCCTTAGGCGTTATGCTGCGCGTAATGCGATTTTCAAGCGATTTAATTTTCCAGCCAGCGAGCTATCAAGCTGATGGCTGCCGACATTAATAATAGTTCCACCAAGCAGCGCAGGGTCTTCGCGCACGCTCAGGTTGATTTTTTTGTTATAAGCCTTGCCCAGTGACTCGGCAATTGCTCCAGATTCCTTTGCGGATACGGCGCGGGCAACAACCAGTTCTGCAGCGAGTTCACCACGCGCAGTTGCTGCTTTTTCAAGGAAAAGAGCAATCATTTCTGGGAGTATATTCAAACGTTTATGGCGGGCGAGCAGGGCGATAAACTGCGCGGTGAGCGCATGTGTGCCGATTTTCTGCATTATGTTGGCAGCTATGGCATTCTGAGCATCGCGCGTCAGCAGCGGATTATGCAAAAATGCACGAAAATCTGCATTTTCTTTAATTAATCCAGCGATTGTCACGAGATCTTTTTCAACATTGGAAACCGCGCCAGCAGCCACTGCCACATCAAATATGGCACTGACGTAGCGTTCAGAAATTTTTCTAGAACCAGAGTTTTTCACGATAATCTTCTAAATTTAGTTATTTTGAGAGTGCAGAAACTAGGCAATTATATTTATAAAGGCAAGCAATAATTTGTCATTGCGAGCATAGCGAAGCAATCCAGTTATTTCAATATGTTGTGATTTCTGGATTGCCACGGAGCTAAAGCTCCTCGCAATGACGAGTCACTTCATAAAAAGCTCTGTGGGTCGATGTCCAGTTTTATTCGCACTGAGGAGGGGGCTTTTATCCCTTCCACCCAGCCACGCATTACATCTGGCAGGTTTATGCTTCTATCAGCTTTGACCATCAGGCGGTAGCGGAATTTGCCGCGCAGTAGTGCGAGTGGGGCGGGGGCTGGGCCGTAAAGTGTGAGTTTGGAGTGCTGAGTGTTGAGTGTGGAAGCAAGGTGTTTGGCGGTTTTGATTACGGCATCTTCCTTTTCGCCTTCTACAATAACCGCAGCGAGGCGGGAAAATGGTGGCATATCAGCGTTTTTGCGGGCGTTAAGTTCGGCGGTGAGAAATGCGTCCCGATCACCAGAAACAAGGGCTTTGATGACAGGATGTTCAGGTAGAAAACTTTGCAGGAATACCTGCCCGCGCACTATTTCCCGCCCCGCCCGCCCTGAAAGTTGGTGCAGCAGTTGATAGGTGCGTTCACTAGCGCGCAGATCGCCACCTGCCAGCCCTAAATCGGCATCCACCACGCCCACCACTGCTAAGTCGGCAAAATGGTGACCTTTGGCAATCATCTGCGTGCCAATCAATAAATCAATATTTTTTTCTGTCATGTCGCTAATCGCTTGCGACATATCGCTGTAGCTGCCCATGCTGTCGCTCGCCATCACCGCCACTCTTGCTTGTGGCATAAATTCGGTGACTTCTTCCAACAGCCTTTCTACACCCGGCCCGCAGGCGTGCAGCGTATCTTCTTTCGCGCAGGTGGGGCAGGCTTTAGGAACAGGCACGCGATAATTGCAATGGTGACATTCAAGGCGTGGTTTGCTGCGGTGTAGAACCAACCAAGCCGAGCAATCAGGACATTGAAAACGATGACCGCAAACGCGACATAACATCAGCGGTGCATAACCACGACGGTTGAGAAACAACATCGCCTGATGCCCATGAGAAATTGCAGTTGCCAGTTTTTCACGCAGAAGGTTTGAGATAAAATGCCCGCTGGTGAGGGTTTCCTTCCGCATATCTATCACATTAATATCGGGCATTACGGCTTCCGCATGGCGCATGGGCAGTGATAGCTCAGTATATTTTCCTTGTTTGCTATTATAATAACTCTCCAGCGATGGTGTCGCAGAAACCAGAACTATCGGGAATTTTTCAAAGCGGGCGCGGGCAACAGCCATGTCTCGCGCATGATACATCACCCCATCTTCCTGTTTATATGAGCCGTCATGTTCTTCATCAACTATAATGAGTGACAGGTTTTTATAAGGCAGGAAAAGCGCGCTGCGTGCGCCGACAATCACCCGCGCTTCACCACTTATTATAGCCTGCCAACCAGCCCGTTTTTTTGCGGGAGTAATTCCCGAATGCCAAACCACAGGAGCAAAACCAAAACGTGATTCAAAACGTTCCAGCCACTGCACAGATAGACCGATTTCAGGAAGGAGAATGAGGATTTGAGAATTTGAGGAATTGAGAAGTCGGGAAATAGTGTCAAAATATACTTCAGTTTTTCCTGAACCTGTTACGCCATCAAGAAGAGTGACTGAAAAATCTTTGTTAAGTTTTGCGCCTAAGTTATCTGCTGCATTTTGTTGAACTTCAGAAAGTGGTGTCAGTTTTATTTTATCCATATCAATTTCAGTGTTGATATGAGTGCGTCCGCGTTTTTCTATTTCATCAATTGGTAGCAACATTTTAAGCATAGAGCCTTTTGGCGCGCAATTATACCACGCAGCCCAATCAATAAATTTTCGCACGTTTTCTGATATCGCTGGAAATGATGAATGATGAGTGATGACAGTTTTTATTTTTCCTGCGGGCAGGCTCGCCACACCTTTTCCCCACACAACGCCCAGCGACTCACTCTTGCCAAACGGCACAGTTACAATATCACCAGATTTTAGCAGCACGCCATCTGGCGCGAGATAATCAAATGCTTGATTTACCGCAGTAGGCAAAAGAATTTCAAATTGAGCAGGTTTCATATTGCAAAAAAATTATATGGTCGTTATCGTGCGCTCCATTATCAATACACCACTTGGAGAAAATAACATGAAATTTTTTGTAGATACTGCCGATGTTAAAGAAATACGCGAACTTGCAGCAACTGGTCTGCTTGATGGCGTGACCACCAACCCAACCTTGATTGCCAAGTCAGGGCGTGATTTTATTGAGGTGATTACCGAAATTGCGGGCGTTGTTGAGGGACCTGTTTCGGCGGAAGTTGCTGCAACTGACTTTGATGGTATGGTGAAAGAAGGTGAAAGGCTTGCAAAGATTGCTGATAATATAACAATTAAAGTTCCTCTGACATGGGATGGTCTTAGGGCGTGCAAATATTTCACCAGCAAAGATATTATGGTTAATGTTACACTTTGTTTCTCGGCAGCACAGGCGATTCTTGCTGCAAAAGCTGGTGCGACTTTTATCTCGCCATTTGTGGGCAGGCTTGATGATGTTGGGCAGTCAGGGATGCAACTTATTTCTGAAATCTGCACCATCTATAATAACTATGAATATTTTGAAACTGAAGTTTTGGTGGCTTCTGTTCGTAGCCCGATGCACGTTGTTGAAGCAGCGATGCTTGGCGCGCATGTGGCAACTATACCACCATCTGTACTTAAACAATTAGTAGCGCATCCGCTTACTGATAAAGGGCTTGCAACTTTCCTTGCTGATTGGCAAAAGACTGGTCAGAAAATAGGGTAATTGTCATACCGAGCTTGCCGAGGTATCTTTGCGAAGAAGATTATTTTGAAAAGATCTCTCGCTTCGCTCGAGATGACAGAGTGTTTAAGGCAAAAAAGGAATAAAATATAGTGAGCAGAAAAAAAGAACTGGTTCAAGAGGTAGCAATTACCGAAAATCAGGTGCGTGAGTATTTGGAAGCGCATCCTGATTTCTTGAGCAGTATCCCAGCACCAAAGCGTGATTTGGGTGAGGGAATTGAAGATTTTCAGCATTATTTGCTGAAGAATTTGCAGAGCAACTCAAAATCGCTGAAACAGCGTTATGATCTTCTGGTGGATTATTGTAGGGAAAACTTATCAGCGCAGGCACAGGTGCATAGTGCTGTTCTAAAGCTCATACGCGCGCGCAGCATCGAGCAATTATTGGAGCTACTGACGGTTGATATGCTTACGGTGTTTGATTTGGACGTGGTGCGTATAGCTATGGAATCTGACGTTCCTTTTGACACTTCTTATGGTGAACAGAATTATTCAGGCATTGTGTTTATTGATTCGGGAACGGTGGAAGCCCTATTCGGTAGCCAGAAAAATGTTCTGTTGTTTGGTGATACTGAAGAAAATCCACCCATCGGGTTTGAGCAGATTTTTGTAAATTGTGAAGAGCAGGTGCAATCTTGCGCACTGCTGCGCCTTGATTCGGAGATGGTAGATAAACATATCATTCTTGCTCTTGGCGTTCGTAACAAAGATCGTTATCACACAGGGCAGGGAACAGAACTTCTGCATTTCGTAGCACAGGCTGTTGCTCTGCAACTAGACAAATATCTCGACGATTTGACACTGTAGGCAAAACTAATTTTAGCTTCAAATCGGCTTGCGATGGAGCCTCCTCAAAGCAAAAATGTATGCAGTTCACTTGTCATTCCGAGCTTGCGAGGAATCTTGTCATTATAATATTGAAAAGATCTCTCACATTCGTTCGAGATGACAAGGAGAGGGTTCGGGGTGACAAACGAGAGAAAATAAGTATAATGCGTTTATGGCAAAAACATTGGACAAACATCTTCCCATAACGCCTGCGCTTAATTCTATCGTCACGCAGTGGGAAAGCTGGCTTGTGGATCTCAAGCAATGCTCGCGCTATACGGTGATTTCCTACAAAAACGATCTTTCAAATTTCTTTATTTTCCTTTCTGGGCATTTGGGTGGGAGCGTTGGTTTGCCAGAGTTGCGCGCACTAGAAAATAAAGACATACGCGCGTGGCTGGCAAGTCGCGCGATGGCGGACTGCGAAGAAAATAAATATGAAGCATCATCAAATGCCCGTGCGCTTTCCACTATCAAAAGTTTTTTTCGTTATTTGGAAAAACAGGGAAAGAGCAAAAATGCAGCGATATTTCATATCCGTGCGCCGAAAATCAAAAAATCTCTGCCGCGCGCGCTTAATGAACAGCAGGCAGCGGACGCGCTTAAAGGCATTGTTTCCGAAAATTCGGAAAGCTGGATAAATGCGCGTGATACGGCTTTGTTACTGCTGATTTATGGTTGTGGGTTGCGTATTGGTGAAGCTCTGTCGCTTAAATACCGCGATATTCCCAGAGGTGAAAGCATGGTGGTGACTGGTAAGGGCAATAAGCAGCGGAAACTGCCTGTGCTTCCCATTGTGCGCGCTGCTATTGATGAATATGTAGCTGCCTGTCCGCATGAATTTACTGCGGATGCACCATTATTTTGGGGTCTGCGTGGTAAGCCACTTGATGCTGGAATTTTTCAACGGCAATTACGGGTTTTACGCAATAAATTAAACCTGCCAGAAACGACCACACCACACGCTTTCCGTCATAGCTTCGCCACGCATCTTCTTTCGGCAGGTGGTGATTTACGCTCTATTCAGGAGTTGCTCGGGCATGTGAGCTTATCTACGACTCAGCGTTATACTCATGTGGATAAGAACCGCCTGATGGCAGCGTATAAAAACGCTCATCCACGGGCTTGATTGTCATACCAGTGCAAGCTGGTATCCAGAATTACAAATTATGTCATTGGTTTTGTCCCTAGATCCCGCATCAAGTGCGGGATGACAGGGGGCGCGCCGTAGGGAAATTCTAACGGTAATTAGAAGAATCGCGTTCAGGTGTTTTTAGGATACCTTTTTTATGCATATTTGCACTATGTTCGGCTCTTTCCCTAAGCTCTATATCATGCAGTTTACTCTCTACACTTTTTATCATGTCATGTAGTTGTGGACTGGTAAATGTATTAAGCTCTCTTCTGAGTTCATCATATGCTTCAGGAGACGGATCATACGAACCTGTTTTCGCGTCTAATTGTTCTTTTGCTGCCATAAGTTTATCAACTCTATTCTGCCTAATCTGTTCGGCAAAACTAATATTATGTTCAGGTGTTTGGTTCTTTGACACAGGGGATCCTTATTAATTTGTTTAGCCTTTGGTGTAGCCAATTCCATCTACACAAATGATAGAAGGAGTATTTACGCAATGGTGACGAGGCTCTCTACTATCTTCTCCGCCAGTCACGCCATGTTCTTTGTTTGGTCTTGCCAGCTCTTTAAGTTGTTCTGGTGGAATTTTTGATAATTTCTGGAGCAATTCTTCTTCACGACGCTCCAGTTTTAAAGCTAAAGGATCTTTTGCAAGCCGTTCAATTTCCTTATGCATGTGCTGCACAACTTTTTCTTCGTCGTTAGGTAATTTACCTTCCGCCATTAGCCTATTGGTTCTTTCCACCACATGACCGCTGATTATCTTCCGTTGTTGTTCAGGAAGTTTGTCGTATTCTGGAGTTGGTGTTTTTTGCTCTTCTTCTGCCATAACAATTTCCCTGAAGTTCCAATCAGCTATCTTGAAGGAGCGGATTTATTATCTTTTGTACGAATTTTCCGTAATCTTTCGGCTTCTTCTTCTTTTATTTCAATATTTCTTTCGTTTATAAGAGATTGTCGCAGTCTAGGTACTACTTCATCAGAAAAAAGAAGTCCTTTACCTTCCGTTTCTTTACGAATTTTTTCCACCTGAGCATCGATTGATGACTTTGATGGTTGGGTATGTTGTGGTAGTGCATCATATTCCGTTCCTAATGGTTCGTTTGCCATAAAAAATCCTCTTTTATAAATTGTTTAATTTTACCGACCATAGAATAATACCACAGCAAACTATAAATTATTGTTACATTATTGTGAAAAATGGTTTTGGGTGGGTGATGTGTTAGTAATATATTGAATTGTAATGATTATCATTGTCATTTCGAGCAATGCAAGAAATCTTTGCTGTAGTTTTACAAAGACAAGATCCCTCGGCTTCGCTCGGGATGACAAGATAGTGTCATGCTGAGTCCCGTGTCGTAGCGCGGGGCAGGCTCCGCGAAGTATCTCAGCTATAAACAAGGAGATTCTTCGGCTGTGCCTCAGAATGACAATCTCTGTCATTCCACAGTGACGGATTTGGCGAGGTTGCGCGGTTGGTCAACATCCGTGCCTTTCAGCACCGCTACATGATATGACAAAATCTGTACAGGCAGGCTGTATAGCAGTGGTGTGACGAACGGGTCGGCATCTGGCAACTTGATGTTTGCGGTGACGATATCGCCCATATTATCTATGCCTTTCTCATCACTTATGAGAATGATTTTTCCACCACGCGCTGCTGCTTCTTGTAGGTTGGAAGCGGTTTTTTCAAATAATGCATCGGAAGGGGCAAGCACAATTACAGGCATTTTTTCATCAATCAGGGCGATTGGCCCGTGCTTTAGTTCGCCCGCTGCGTAGGCCTCGGCGTGGATGTAAGAAATTTCTTTCATCTTCAGTGCGCCTTCCATGGCGATGGCATAGCTTGTGCCACGCCCGATATAGAGCATATCGTGGGCATGGGTAAGGTTGCTTGCCAGTGCGTTAATTTGGTGGTCAAGCGCGAGGATGTTTGCCATTTGCGATGGCACTTCCAGCAGCAATTTGCAAAGCTCCCGCGCGCGCTCGCTATCAATGGTTTTGCGGATTTTGGCAAGGGCGATGGTAAAGCATGCCAGCGTTGCCAGTTGCGTGGTGAAGGCTTTGGTAGATGCCACGCCGATTTCAGGCCCTGCGTAAGTGTATAACACGTTGTTTGCCTCGCGCGCTATGCTGCTTTCAGGAACATTGACTATGGCAAGCACAGGGTGAATCGGTTTTACAAAACGCAGAACCGCAAGAGTATCGGCTGTTTCACCTGATTGCGAAATTACGATGGTCAGCCCTTTTTTATCGACCACGGGGCTGCGATAGCGATATTCCGAAGCAATATCAATATCCACAGGTGTTCTGGCGATAGATTCCAGCCAGTATTTAGCGACATTGGCAGCGTAATAAGAAGTTCCACAGGCGATTAGCTGGATTCGCTCTATGCTAGATAAATCAAAGCTGAGAGCTGGTAGATTTATATCCAGAGTTACAGGATTTATAAACATTTTCAGGTTTTCACCAATCACGGCGGGCTGGTCATGAATTTCTTTTTTCATATAGTGGCTGTAATTATCTTTGCCTACTGAGCCGATATTATAGCCAGACTGAGTGATTTTGCGCTCAACCACATGATCGTGAGCATCATAAAATATTGCGGAATTTGGAGTCAGCACCGCCCAATCGCCATCTTCAAGATAGCTGATGCGCGAGGTGAGTTGGGCGAGGGCTATTGCATCCGAGCCGATAAACATTTCACCATCGCCATAGCCAACTGCAAGCGGAGGGCCACTTCGAGCTGCAATCAGCAAATCAGGTTTTTCAGTAAATATAAACGCCAGAGCATACGCGCCTTGTAAACGTTTCAGTGTAGCGGAAACTGCGTCTTCTGGTGATAAACCTTTATCCAGAAAATGAGTGACGAGAACTGGGACAACTTCAGTATCAGTCTGGCTAAAAAATTTATAGCCCATGCCCGATAATTCCTCGCGCAACTCACGGAAATTTTCAATAATTCCGTTATGCACCACTGCGACTTTTTTGGTGACATGTGGGTGGGCGTTGGTTTCGTTTGGCGCGCCATGTGTTGCCCAGCGCGTGTGACCAATTCCTATTATTCCATCCAGCGGAGTTTTTGATAATTGCGTTTCCAGATTAATCAGCTTTCCACTGGCGCGCACACAGGAGATTATGCCACCTGTTACAGTTGCAATACCAGCCGAATCATAACCGCGATATTCAAGTTGCTTTAAGCCACTGAGGATAAGCGGTGCTGCTTGTCTTTTACCTGTTATACCAATAATTCCACACATGTTTATACTCTTCGCAGTTTGTTTTTTATTATTTTTATCTTGTCATACCAGCGCAGGCTGGTATCCATACCAAGCAATTAAGCTATTAGTTCGCGATTAAGCATGGATACCGCCCTTCGGCGGTATGACAGAATGAAGTCGTACTATTTATTACATAACTATACATAAATTATATATTAAAATATGTCACTAACCAAACATTCCAAAACATTATCCTTTCTGGCAAAGGCTGGGCTTATGCTTCTTGCCTTTTGGTTCGTTTCGAGAGGGATAGACACAGCCGAACTTAAGGATATGCTGCGCTCGCAGAATCGCACGGTATTTATGGAAGCTGGCTTTTGCCTCGCGGTGCAGGTGATATTGGGCGCGGTGCGTTGGCGGATGGTCATGGCTGGGCTTGTAGGTAGCGGTGGGCAGATTATTTCACATTTAAGCGCGCTTAAAACTTATTATATCAGTGTGTTTTTCAATTGCTGCCTACCAGGGACGGTGGGTGGCGATGTAATCCGCGTTTTTCTGGTGAAATCAGAGCATACGCCACTGCCACTTGCCATTAGTTCGGTGGTGATAGACAGGATGATTGCCTTGCTCGCCCTTGGTGTTATGGGTGGAATAACAATGCCTTTATTCGCTGGCTATATCGGCATTAGCGCATGGCTGCTTATGCCACTCTTTATAGTGCTTGTTGCGTTTGGATTTTGGATATTATTTCATCTCGATAAAATAGTTTTACGAATCCCATTCCTCAAAAAATTGCACTGGCTTGAACATTTAGTGCAGAATATCCGCCTGATGCTGGCTCGCCCAAAGCCATCTTCGGAAGCCCTTTTTTGTGCGGTTATGGCTCATGTTAATTATTGTCTAGCAACTTATGTTCTGGCGGAAAGTTTGGGCAGCCCGATTTCGTTATTAGATGCGCTTACATTAGTGCCGTGGGTGCTGCTAATTGCAATTATTCCTATTTCTATTGGTGGTTGGGGGCTGCGTGAAGCTGCTATGGTGTTTCTGCTCGGGCTTATCGGAGTGCCACAAATGGTTGCGCTAACCCTATCAGTGCAGCTTGGGTTGCTTTCAATAGTAGTTAGTATTCCTGCTGGTCTGCTGTGGCTTACAAGCCGTAGAAAAGCGGTAAAATAGTTGGTTTTGTCATTCTGAGTGCAACGAAGAATCTCCATGTAATTTAGCTGAGATCCTTCACTGCGTTCAGGATGACAAATAAACACTTCCTGAACATTTCTGATGCAGTTATTCTTCGCTTGTATGGCAAAGAAAACTGTAATTCCCCAATATAATAGATCCGAACATTTACGCGCTATCACCCGTAAGCTGCTGGTAATCATTGAAGCTCGAATAGATATTCTAAACACTGCGAAGAAAGCTGAAGTTGAGGATATAAAAACATCAAATGACGTGCTATTTGGCAATAAATTATCCATTGCTGGGAATCTGGTGATACTCGCAGATTTGCTTGAACGGCTGGGAGATGACGGTGCAGATGATTCAGGCGATAGTAAAATAAATATCGCATCCTCCCTCAGTGAATTTGACATCAAGCTTATTCAAGACTTTGTAACAAGGAAAAAAGCTGAAGAGGCGCAGATATAGTCAATGCCTTTTTTGTATGATGAGCTGGTAGAGTATGATTTCCCGACATTTATTGGAAAAACTTTGGAGATTGTTGATCCCAGTGCAGAATTTCTTCCGAATTGGCATATTAATTTAATAGCTGAATATTTGGAAGCTGCGCGAAAATCGCAGATTACCCGCCTTATTATCAACATGCCACCGCGTTCACTAAAATCAATTTGTGTGAGTGTGGCTTGGCCTGCATGGATTTTGGGACACAACCCAAAATCGCGGATTATTGCAGCCAGCTACGCGTCATCGCTCAGTATAAAACATTCGCTGGACTGCCGGCTGGTGCTTTCTGATTCGTGGTATAAGAGAATTTTTCCTGAAGTAAAACTTGCGCGTGATCAAAATCAGAAACACAAATTTATGACCACCAAGCGCGGGTTTCGTATGGCAAGCTCGGTGGGCGCAAGTGTGATAGGTGAGGGTGGAAATTTCCTGATTATCGATGACCCCATCAGTCCTGCCCAAGCGATGAACAAGCGTTGGCGCGGGCGTGTTAATAGCTGGTTTGATAATACATTTTCTACTCGTCTTAATAATAAAAAAACAGGTGTGATTGTGCTGGTTATGCAGCGTTTGCATAGCGATGATTTAAGCGGTTACCTGCTGGAAAAAGGTGGTTGGGAACATTTATGTTTGCCTGCGGTTTCAACGCATCCGCATAGTTATAATTTCGGTAGCGTAACAAAATTTCGTGAAGCAGGGGAATTATTGCATTCAGAGCGTGAGAATATATTTTTGATTGAGCGGACAAAAATTGAGCTGGGCAGCGCGGCTTTTGCAGCACAATATCAGCAGCAGCCACTTCCTGATGAAGGCGGGATGGTGAAAAGAAAGTGGTTGTCGCGTTATTCCAGCTTGCCTGTTATTCCTGAAAAAATCGTGCAGAGCTGGGATACGGCGATTAAAAGCGGGCAGGAGCATGATGCCAGTGTTTGCCTTACTTTTGTGGAGTTTGAAGGGCGCAGCTATTTGAGTGATGCGCGGGTGATGCGTGTGGAATACCCTGATTTGAAAAGGATATTTTATTCTCACAGCGAGGAGCATAAACCAAACGCGATTTTGCTGGAGGATAAAGCCAGCGGGCAGCAGCTCTTGCAAGATGCGAGGCGGGAAACCCATCTGCCTGTGCTTGCGCTTCATCCTAAAGGCGATAAAATAACCCGTTTTGCAGCTGTTTGTGCCATGATAGAGGCAGGAAAACTGGTTTTACCCCAGCAATCACCGTGGTTGGCGGATTTCGAGGCGGAGCTTTTTGCCTTTCCAGCTGGCGCGCATGACGACCAAGTGGATGCTCTCGGCCAATATTTGGACTGGAAACGCAGGCAGAGCTGGGAAAAGCTTGGGATTCGCAGGGTTTAGTAGTGTTGTCATTCTGAGGCGCAGCCGAAGAATCTTCAAAAGTGGATGGAGATCCTTCGCTATCGCTCAGGATAACAAAAAACTTATTTCTGTTAACTAATTATTAAATATATTAACCTAATATAGCTATATATAACTTAAATAGTTAATTTTATGAATGGGGAAGTTTTATGTCGCACGATGCGATAAATTCTTGGGTAGATAAGGCTAAGAACGGTTTGCCACCTTCTGCCAAATCTGCTGCCGTTCAGGTTATTAAGCGTGCTGAGTCACAGGCGCGTGGTAATATCATTATAGATATAGCAGAAAAAATCCGCCCCTTCTTGCTTAAAATGTTTGATGGTGTGCGTGATGAAAACGGCATGTTAATGCAGCCTGCCCATGTGCGTGGGATTGCACTGAACATGGCGCAGAATATCGCTAAAGAACAAGAAATAAAAATACAATTACATAATTAAAATAATAAAAAAATAGAATAACGGGAGTGGGACAATGGGTAATTTAACAGCGGAAGATTTTCAGAAGCATTTATCTCAGGTTGTTGACCCTAAAATTCTTGGGCAGGTTTCATTAGAAGATCGCAAGGTAGCTTGCGACTGTATGGCTGAAGCTCTTGCTCCTAAACCACATGCTGCCCGTGAAACTGGGCATAGTAGATAAAAATTTTATAGAATTTCTGTGACTAGAAATAAAAAACCCGCCAAAATGGCGGGTTTTTTTGTTGTATAATGACGAGATCCTTCGCTGCGCTCAGGATGACAACTTATGCCATTTCGTTAGCATGAAGTTGTGAATCTGACATTTGTTCTGGGTCTTTCAGAACATAGCCACGTCCCCACACGGTTTCGATGTAGTTCTCGCCACCAGCAGCAGTTGCCAACTTCTTGCGAAGTTTGCAAACGAATACGTCAATGATTTTAAGCTCTGGCTCGTCAATTCCACCATAAAGATGGTTGAGGAACATTTCTTTGGTGAGGGTTGTGCCTTTACGCAAAGAGAGCAATTCAAGAATGCTATATTCCTTGCTGGTAAGATGCAGTGCCTTGCCATCAACATCAATTGAGCGAGTATCAAGATTAACTGACAGTTTGCCAGTGCGGATGATAGATTCGCTATGACCTTTTGAGCGACGAACAATCGCCTGAATGCGGGCGATTAGCTCACCTTTGTTGAAAGGTTTTGTCAGATAATCATCTGCGCCATAGCCAAGACCTTTAATTTTCTGATCAGGACCAGAAAGACCAGAGAGAATTAGGATAGGGGTTGTAACCCGAGCAGCGCGGAAACGGCGCAACACCTCATAACCATCAATATCTGGAAGCATAAGATCTAGGATTATGATGTCATAATCATACAATTTACCAATTTCTAAGCCCTCTTCGCCAAGCTGAGTGGTGTCGCAAATGATACCCTCAGAAGCCAAAGATAATTCAATCGCTTTAGCGGTTGAGGAATCATCTTCTACCAGTAATACACGCATCTCGAATCCCCCTAATTTTTTTATTAACAAACCGTTAAATTATTAATTTTTAGTTAAGCACAAAAAAAACATAACTACAATATTTATTCTGTAACTTATTCAATAAAAATTCTATAGTGCCAAAAACACTCCAATGTTTGTAGGTGAATCATATCGCTATGTCAATTAGGAAAGACTAAAAAATACTCATGCAGCTCGAAGAAATAAATAACATACAGGAAGTTACTGTTACAGGCGTTGTTGTCGCTGTGCTTGGGATGCTGATTGAATGTTCGGGGATTGAACGATTGCTTAGTGTTGGTGCGCGGTGCAGTATTATTGGTGTACGCGGGCTTAGTGCAACACAACCAGTGGTTGCTGCCGAGGTGGTTGGATTCCGCGATAACCGAGCATTGCTGATGCCTTTCGGTAGTATTGAAGGCATCGGTCCAGGTGCAAAAGTTGTTCTCGAAGAGAATGCCAATGTTTGTTATCCAAGTGATGGCTGGTTGGGGCGAGTGGTAAATGCCATGGGTGAACCTGTCGATGGGAAAGGACCATTAGCACGGGGCGCAAAGCCGTATCCGCTGCGGGCAGAAGCACCATCAGCGCATGAGCGTGTGCGGGTGCGAGGTAAACTTAATATGGGCGTGCGGGCGATGAATAGTTTTCTTTCCTGCTGTCGTGGTCAGCGTATGGGGATTTTCGCTGGTTCTGGTGTTGGAAAATCAATTTTAATGTCAATGCTGGCGCGGAATTCGCAGGCGGATGTCAACGTTATTGGGTTAATTGGTGAACGTTCCCGCGAGTTGCAGGAGTTTATTGAAGATGACTTGGGCGAAGAAGGTTTGAAACGCTCAGTTATAGTTGTTGCAACTTCTAGTGAGTATGCGTTGCTGCGCAGGCAATCTGCCTATCTTACCATGTCGGTTGCCGAATATTTTCGTGACACTGGGCGCGATGTTTTATGCTTGATGGATAGCGTAACTCGCTTTGCTATGGCACAGCGTGAGATTGGTCTATCGGCTGGTGAACCGCCAACCAGCAAGGGCTACACGCCGACAGTATTTGCGGAACTTCCAAAACTTTTGGAGCGGGCAGGACCGGGTAAGGCGGGGCAGGGCAGCATCACAGGACTTTTCACGGTATTGGTGGAAGGTGACGACACGAATGAGCCAGTTTCCGACACTGTGCGTGGGATTTTGGATGGACATATTATTTTAGACCGCGCGATTGCCCAGCGCGGGCGGTTTCCTGCCATCAATATTCTAAAAAGCGTGTCGCGTACTATGCCTGATTGTAATACGGAACAGGAAAACGCGCTGGTACAGGTGGCGCGCAGTATGCTTTCAACTTATGATGATATGGCGGAGATGATTCGCCTCGGCGCATATCGTAAAGGTTCGGATTCAGCAGTGGATCAGGCGATAAAATATTACCCTGATTTGGAAAACTTCCTGCGTCAGAAGAAAGATGAAAAAACCACGCTTGATGAAGGCTACGACCAGCTTGCAAAAGTGATGGGAATCGCTAATTGGCGGGGGTGATATATATGATAATGTGTAAAATTGATACTTGATACGAACCTAGTACCATGATATGATAATTTCGTTTAATTGTAAAGAGACACAAGGGATTTGGGAAGGCAAACCAAGTCGTAAATTGCCACAAGATATTCAGGAAAGAGCGTTTCGTAAGCTGCGCCAACTGAATGCGGCACGAACACTTGATGATTTAAGAGAGCCACCAAGTAATAATTTGGAGGTCTTAAAAGGTGATATGAAGGGTTATATGAGTATTCGTATAAATAAGCAGTGGCGGTTGCGCTTTGTGTGGGATGGAAACAATGCGACAGAAGTTGAAATTATAGATTATCATTAGGAGTATTTTTATGGCGAAACTATTAAAAAATCCGCATCCAGGGGATATATTGAAATATGAATTTCTGGAAGAGATAGGAATGAGTCAAAATGCGCTCGCTGATGCGATTCGTGTGCCTCGCAACCGCATTCACGCTATTGTAAAAGGAACTCGTGACATAACTGCTGATACGGACTTGCGTTTGTGCAAGTATTTCCGCCTTTCAGAAGGGTATTTTTTGCGCCTGCAAAATGCTTTTGATACGTTGGAAGCAAAGCGCAACATTGCTGCACAAGTTGCAAAAATAATGCCTTATAGAAATAGCAACCATACGATAGCTACTTAGCTGTGGGTATTGGCTCTAGTTGCCAAGATACGTTTCTACCCTACCTTCCGATATTTAACACAGGCGATGATTCCTTGTCTGATGTCATTACAATCAACAAGCTGTTAATCAACTCAGCCTTCTTATCATCAGAAATTTTTACATCATTTTTCTTCTGGAAATGCGCCATCACCTCATCGATAATCGCCAGAGCATTTTCCACCATATATTGCCGCGCTTGAAAAATTGCCACAGCTTGCTGTCTCCTTAACATTGCTGATGCTATCTCTGGGGCATAGGCTAGGTGACTGAGCTTTATGTCTTCAATTATGATTCCTGCTACAGCAAGTTTTTCTTGAAGCACATCTTTCAATTTTGCAGCCACTTCATCAATATTTCCTCTTAATGAAGTTTCTTTTTCTGAGTCGTAAGGATAATGCGCTGCTAAATGGCGTATCGCAATGTCGCTTTGATTAGCGATAAAACTTCTATAATCATTGATATTGAGCGAAGCCTGTGCCGAATCAATAACGCGCCACACTACAATCGCTCCAATCTCAATTGGATTACCGTTGAGGTCATTCACCTTTAGATGGTCAGTTATAAAATTTGTGATTTTTAATGAAACATTTTTTCTTATGGTAAATGGCACTGTAAAAAGGAAACCATTTTCTTTTATCGTGCCGATATATTTTCCAAAAAATGTCACTACTTTCGATTCATTGGGTGATACTATAGTGAACCCAGTGAAACTAAAGCCTATAATCGCCATAAGCGGAACAAACACAGGTTTGATAGCTGTTAATAGTAACAGGAATGTTGCTATTAACAGCAATAGCCACACAAATCCGTTAGAATAGGGGGCTGGTTTATCTTTTATCTGTTGCATAAAGACCTCTTTATATTGGTTGTTTATTAGGTCGGACTATAGAATATTATTTGGGTAAAATATATAAAATTAGGAATTCTATATGTCGATTTTTGTTGAGGCGTGATTCTGTATATGTGATACACTGGAGACGGTTGGAGAAGGTGTGCTGGTATTGCCACCTTGCCTAATAGTTCCTGCTTTTGTGTTTACAACACCACCAGCATCTATTTTACCATCTGTTACCACCTTGCAGTCAGACACATTTCCTTGTGCAGTTATTTCAATAAATGACGTTTTCTTATCACCAGATGATACGTTGCCACCACTATTAACACAGGCGTAAGTGAAGCCCTCCAGTTTTGTATCTCCGCCATTTATAACTAAAATGTTGGTTTTTGATTTGTTGTTTAGAGATACGTTTCCTGTTGCTCGTACAGATAGATATTTGTTATGCACATCTAACCCTTGACCAGCAATATTACCAGCAACATACATAGCACAATCTCCAGAGCCTTCTGTTTTTGCAATATTGAAGTCACCATTGGCAACAACTTTTGCAGTTCCAATAGGTATTTCTAGTGACTGTTTGCAAAGTCCTCCACTAATCACCCTATCTTTTCCATCAAAGAAACGTACCCTTCCTTCTGGGACTTGAAGAGCTTTAATTTCCCTCGCTATTTGAGATTTTGCTTTCTCTATTATAGCCCTGTTATTTTCTAACGATTGTTCTAAAGTTATTTCACTCATCAATGTTCTTCTCACTAAATAATTACATTAACAACGATTCCATTGTATCTTATATTATGGTTCTAAATATGAAGATTTTGTTACGATTGGACGCATTGGCTTTTATAAGAAATTTTGTTATAACATTCAGTAATATATAATGAAAACGCTTGACACACTTATTCGTCTGCATAAACGTACACTTGATGGTTTGCGGCGGCGGATGGTTGAGCTGGAAACGCAAAAATCACAATTACAGCAGGCGATACTCAATCTACAAAAAGAATTAGATACCGAAGTGGCACTTGCTGGAAAACAGCCAGAGATGGCTAATTTTTTTGGTGAATTTGCCAAGCGCATAAAAAATCGTCAAGAAAATTTAAGGCAGGAAATTCATGCGCTTGATGCAAAAATAACTGAGCTTAATAAAGAAATTTTTGAGGCTTTTGCCGAACTAAAAAAATATGAAATTGCCAAAGAAAATGCCAAACAGCGTGCGCGCCAAGAAGAAAAACGCAAAGAAACTTTGATGCTAGATGAAATCGCCGCACAGCAATATCAGAGGAAAGCGGATGAGGTATGACGGATGACATGATTATTACATCTTCAGACTTTTATTTACTGGTAATTCTTCACGGTGGACATAGGCATTCAGCAACAAGCCAATGGCAAAAACGCTGGAAAGCATGATGCTGCCACCGTAAGACATCAATGGTAATGGAACACCAACAACTGGTAGCAATCCCATAACCATCGCACAGTTGATGAGAATATGGATAAATAAAAGCGCGACCACGCCACCAGCGACCATAGCGCCGAAAGTGCTGCGACTGCGTAGCGCAACCATCATTCCCGCGCCGAGCAATAATATATATAATATCAACAAAATTATGCTGCCTAAGAAGCCAAATTCCTCGGCGAACATGGTGAAAATAAAATCGGTATGTTTTTCGGGAAGGAAATTAAGCTGGCTTTGCGAACCTTGCAAATAGCCCTTTCCGATAAAACCGCCAGAACCTATGGCAATCATTGATTGCAGAATATTATAACCAGCACCGAGGGGATCTTGTTGAGGATCTAAAAAAGTCAGCACGCGCCGTTTCTGATAGGAGTGCATAAAATGCCAGAGAACAGGAGTGGCAGAAACAACGGCAAGTGCTGCGCCTATAAAATATCGCCATTGAACACCCGCCAGAAAACACATAATCAACCCCACCACTGCTAGGATGGTTGTTGTTCCTAAATTCGGTTGGCGCAGAATAAAAAAAGCAGGCAGGGCAATTATAATAAGCGGGATAATAAGAAATGGTATGCGCTTTATATCTTCAGGATGGATTTGATGAAAATATCGCGCAAGAACTAATATAACTGCTAGTTTCATAAATTCTGATGGTTGTAGGTTCATACCGCCGAGCTTTACCCAACGCTGCGCGCCCATCCCAATGTGACCAGCAACATCAACCACCACCAAAACCATCAAGCAGGCAAAATAGGCGAGATAGGCATAATCCATCAATACGCGCATGGGCAATATGGCAATGATAAGCATGATAACAAAAGCAAAGACAAAGCGGTTAAATTGCTGGGTGAAATAGAGATTACCCTCATCGCCACCAGCCGAATACATCATGGCAAGACCGATGCCCGCGATCAACATCATCACCACGACAATAAACCAGTTTATGTCCGCTAGTCTTGCCAGCGGATTTTTTGCAATTGTAGTATGGTGTTGGTTATGGCGCATGGTTGTTTATTTATATCTTTTATTTTTTCAAATCACGATAGAAATTTTCATGTAACCCGAATGCGATGAGTGCCAAGGTTATTATATCATTATTGTATATGTTTCTTGATATTTATATAGATATTTTATTGATGGTATTTAGAAATAAAAAGATTATCTAGAATTAGGAAATTTACTTGGTTCTTGATTGCTGCGACCTTGGGGTTTTGGTATTTTTGCAGAAAATTTTCCTTTAACCTCTCCTGCTTCTATTGCTCGATCAAGTTCCTTATGACCTCGCCAATCTATTAAATTTAAATCTGGTCTTACTTCCGCATACTCTTTGTACAAAGCTACTGCTTTTGGGTCTTCCAAAATTACTACATTTTTTATGCCGTTTTCGCCTGCACGGAGTATTGGCTCAGTGGATGGTGCATTAGTAATATCGCCAATAATAACTTTCTCAAAATTGCAGCGATGTTTAATCTGAGCGCAACATACCTCACAAGGTGTGAGTGTTGTAAACATTGTGGTTTTTCGGAAATCTACTGGTCCTTCCCCTTTAAGTTTTGCGACCCTACCAGCATCTCTTAGAGCTGCTGTTTCACCATGCGTGGTAGAATCATTTTCCTGACCCAATGTATTGTGTCCCTTACCAATTATTTGACGATTGCTATCTATTATAACACCACCGATAGGACACCCATTTTCTTCATAAGATTTTTGCGCCAGCAATGTTCCAATACGCATAAAATCCCTATCCTCCAATTTTTGGAAGAATTCAGGGGCAACTACTTTTGACAAATGTTCTGTGGGGATATGTGCAATAGTATTTAATACGGCATCATTTATAGCTGTATTTTTGGTAATAAAAAATTCAGTCATCGCATTGCCTAAATGGGGTTATATTCATCTGTATGAATATTAACAAATAATTAATAATAAGCAAGATTTTTTGTTCCTAAAGATTACCAGTCCAGCCTTCGCTCGCTTGCGAGCTTCGGCGGACAGCAGCTTTTTTAATTTTGCTATGCTTCTCGTATGGGGATTTACCAGTCACCCTTCGCTAAAGCTTCTGGTGACACTCCATCGCCTAAGAACGGCTTTCGTATGTCTGATGAGCAAGGCATCAGCCACCAGAAGCCGTAGGCGAAGGGTGGTGCGGATGGAGGGACTTGAACCCCCACGCCTCGCGGCGCTAGAACCTAAATCTAGTGCGTCTACCAATTCCGCCACATCCGCATTTCTATCTGGGTAGTTAAGGAGTTATTGTTAAATAAATCCTTAAAATTCAGTATATTATAAAATTATTATCGGCAAATTGGCACTTGCCTCTAGTAATGTTTGGGTAGTTCTATTATATTATAACTAAATATCAAGAAGAACATTACACTAAATCTATAAACCCATTATTTATATAATCATTAGGTAATATGCAAAACAAACCTGCGTCTGACATTTTTCCAATTTTACCTTTGCGCGACATCGTGGTGTTTCCGTCGATGGTTGTGCCACTTTTTGTTGGTCGCGAGAAATCTGTGCGCGCGCTTGAAGAAGTCGTGAAGCGTGGCGGTAAGATATTGCTGGTAACCCAGAAAAATGGCGGTGTTGACGACCCAAGTGAGGCGGACGTATACCGCGTTGGAACGATTGGTAATATATTGCAGTTATTGCGTCTGCCTGACGGCACTGTGAAGGTGCTGGTTGAAGGTGTGGCGCGGGCAAAAATTACAGAATTCCTCAATAATCAGGATTACTTCCAAGTCGTTGCCGAGCTTGCCACTGAAGAGGCAGGGAATAAGGAAGAAACAGAAGCGATGTTCCGCACGGTTCTGGGACAGTTTGAACAATATGTAAAACTGAATAAAAAAATCCAACCTGAAACTTTGGGAACTGTGAGTAAAATCACCAATCCTAGCCTGCTTGCAGACACTATCGCCGCGCACATGTCTGTTGATATCACAGAAAAACAGAAAATTCTGGAAATGCTGACAGTGACAACTCGTCTGGAGCATATTTTCTCGCTGATGGAAAATGAAATTTCCGTGCTGAACACCGAACGTCGCATTCGTTCACGCGTGAAGCGTCAGATGGAAAAAACCCAACGCGAATATTATTTGAATGAGCAGATGAAAGCTATTCAAAAAGAATTGGGCGAGGGTGAAGATGGCAAAGACGAAATCGGCGAGTTGGAAGAAAAAATTAAAAAACTGAGGCTCTCTAAAGAGGGAAAAGAAAAGGCTTTTGCGGAGATAAAAAAATTACGCTCTATGAGTGCAATGTCGGCTGAGGCCTCTGTTATCCGCAATTATTTGGATTGGATTATTTCGATACCTTGGAAAAAACCGACGCGTATTATCAGTGATCTTAAAGCTGCACAAAAAGTTCTGGATGCTGACCATTATGGCTTAGAAAAAGTGAAAGAGCGTACTCTGGAATATCTAGCCGTGCAGCAGCGCACCAAGCAGGTTAAGGGGCAGGTTCTATGTATCGTTGGTCCTCCAGGGGTTGGTAAAACTTCGTTGGCGAAATCTATTGCGCGGGCAACTGGGCGTAACTTTGTTCGCATCTCGCTTGGTGGCGTGCGTGATGAAGCTGAAATTCGTGGGCATCGCCGTACTTATATTGGTTCTATGCCTGGTAAAATTATTCAGTCGATGAAAAAAGCAAAGTCCAGCAATCCGCTTATTCTGCTTGATGAAATTGACAAGATGGGTTCGGATTCGCGCGGTGACCCAGCGGCAGCTCTGCTTGAGGTGTTAGACCCTGAACAAAATAAAACTTTCAACGATCATTATCTGGAACTTGATTATGATTTGTCGGATGTGATGTTTGTTGCTACTTCTAATTCCTACAACATGCCACGTCCTCTTTTGGATCGTTTGGAAATCATTCGTATACCGGGTTACACTGAAGATGAAAAAGTCAACATCGCCAAGCAATATTTGATTCCTAAGCAGGTTAAAAATAACGGCTTGAAAAAAGGTGAGTGGTCGGTTTCTGATGAGGCTCTGCGCGAGACGATCCGCTATTATACGCGGGAATCTGGCGTGCGTAATCTGGAACGCGAAATCGCCAATATGACGCGCAAAGCTGTGAAAGATATTTTGCTGAAAGGCAAAAATGCTGTGAAGGTTACTGCGAGTAATCTTGGAAAGTTTGCTGGTGTGCGCCGTTATACTTATGGCGAAGCAGAAAAAGTAGATCTGGTCGGAATGGTAACTGGTTTGGCATGGACAGAAGTTGGTGGCGATCTGCTGGTTATTGAAGCTGTAACTATGCCAGGTAAGGGCAAGACATCCATTACTGGTAAGCTCGGTTCTGTTATGCAGGAATCAGTACAAGCTGCGATTTCTTATGTGCGCTCGCGTTCGCTAGATTTCGGCATTATTCCGCCCACATTCCAAACTAAAGACATACACGTCCACGTTCCTGAAGGAGCGACTCCGAAAGATGGTCCTTCGGCGGGTATTGGTATGACCACTGCTATTGTTTCAGTTTTGACTGGTATTCCCGTGAAGAAGAATGTGGCGATGACTGGTGAGGTTACGCTGCGCGGGCGGGTGCTGGGCATTGGCGGGCTTAAAGAAAAGCTGCTGGCTGCACTGCGCGGTGGTATTACCACTGTTCTTATTCCACAGGAAAATGTCAAAGATCTTGAGGAAATTCCTGATAATGTGAAGAAAGAGCTGAAAATCATCCCTGTTTCCACTGTTGATGATGTACTTAGAGAGGCACTTGTTCGCCTTCCTGAACCTATCGAATGGACAGAGCCTAAGGCTGCTGCTGCGGCTGTTCTGGTGAAGAGTGACGGCGAAGCTGGTGTGGTTACGCATTAGGATAAACTAATTTTAGCTAGCAATCTGCTTGCAATGAAACTTCGGCGCAATACTCATGTACTAAATGTACATTCCGTTTGCGCCACTTCATTGCTTCGCGCTTGCGTACGCCAAAATTAGTTTATGGCAATATTTAGTTAGTAATTTGCCAACGGTTAGGATATAATCTTTCTTTTTCAATGTCTTAATATTTCAGCCCACATGGTGATGGTCGTAATATTATTCTTCATAAAACCGTAATATAATATTTAAAGATTTTGTTGTATATTTAGTATGTTAATCTAGATAAACACGCTGTATAAATATTTATTGCAACTAAATGGCTGATACACAACAAGAAAATGCCGTAAAACAAGAAGTGCTACCGCAAAATGGTAATAGCTCTGCGGTTGTTGTTGAACAAAAACTAAGCCAAAATCCTGAAGCCAAGCCAGAAAACAAGCCTGAGCCAGAAATGAGCAAAGGCGAAAAGGTTTTTGACAAAGCAGTTTATACTGGTCTGAATTACTGGGTTAATCTGATTTCTTCCGTTGCTATTGCCGATTATTTTGTGAATGGCAATGGCAAAGAAAAATTAAACAAGGCAATAAGCAAGACAACTCAATTTCTTACTAAGTCAAATGTTGTAAAAGATATCAAAACAGCGCATCACCACAGCAAAGTTGGTTGGGAAACATTAGCTCTTACAGGGGGGGGATTTATATTGCTCGCTCCGCTTAAATGGCTTGAGGATCGTAAGCGTCCTGTTGTTCATAAAATAAATAAAAAACTTGGTGTTAAACAGATAGCACCTGATGGGCATGAGGAAACTCCTGATGAAATCCACATAGTGGAAGAACAGCCAAAACAAAGCTGGGGGAATGTTTTATGGAGACGTCTTGTTGGTATGGGAGCAGTAGTTGGCTCTGGTATGACTATTGATCATTTTCTAGCAGATAAAAATACTCCTTTGGCGGGAAAGACGTATGATTTGGGCTTTTCTAAAGTTACCTATGATGCAAAAATTCTTGGCGGTAAGGACAGAATAACTAGGAATGCTTTTGCGGAAATTAATAAAGCAGCCAAAATTGTAAGTGGTAAGGAATTTAACAAGAAAGGTGTCGTAAGCCGTTGGGCTCAACTTGCAATTCTGGATTCGGTATTCACAGCTATAACTGCTATTGTTATGAAGGTTACCAACGGTGCTAAAAGAGGAAAAATGCCAAGGGAAATTGATGATAGCAATGACCCGCCAGTTGTTAAAGATGCGGTGGATAATATTACGACAACTGCTGATTTATGTGACAGGGCTTTTGCCGAAAGGGTAGAGAAACGGGTGAATAAACTTGTTGACTCTATGGCTGCACGCTCGGAGGTGCCTCATAGTTTTGTAGAGACCCTTCAGAAAAAAGATACACCGACGCTTGGGGTTGGGGTGTAGGATTGGTTGTTGTGATTACAATAAATAAATATGGCTGTTATTCGTAATTTATCAAAATCTACTTTGAAAACGCTTCTTTCTATTCTTGAGAAGCCGCTGGACTCCAGTGGCATTTTAGCCAAGTTAAACTCATCTAAGGGTGATATTCCACGCTATTTTGGTGGTTTATTTGCGTGGAATGATTTTGAAGCATTGGGAAAATTGAAGCAGCCATGGTGGAGCTTTAAGGCACAAAGTAAAATTGAGGATATTCTAAAAGGTGGCGATAAGCATGTTTTTGAATATGGTTCTGGTAACAGCACGGCATGGCTGGCAGAGCGAGCAGCAACAGTTACTTCTGTAGAGCATGATTCAGGATTTTATAACATGCTGAAGTCACAACTCCCAGATAATGTTACCCTAATTAATGCTCTGCCACGCAAATTAGCAATAGGTGAAACCTCCATGTTTTCCTCAAAACAGATTAGGCATGAAGGGTTTGATTTTAAGGATTATGTACATTCCATTAGACAAACGGGACGCAAATTTGATTTAATTGTTATTGATGGCAGGGCGCGTCCACAATGTTTGGAAGAGGCTATGAAGCATCTAACTCCAAACGGCACTATATTCTTGGATGATGTAGTGAAAAAAAGACCTCATTACAGTGAGGCGATTAATAGACTAGAAGATGTTAAGGTTACACACGTTAATGGCTTAAGACCAGCATCATTGAATGCAGTAAACGCTGTTTTTATCCAGCCGTCTAAAACGAAAGATGCTGTGTTAGCTGTCGCGCCAATTGTTGGTGGTGTTGAAACAGCTCCTAACTACGGCTGGCGAGATATGGTGTTGGAAAGCAGAAATAATATAGATGCACTGCGTGATTATCATAATGTTAAGAAGCTATAAATAAAAAATGGTGGTTGTTTGCTACCCTTTGTTGAAATAATTTTTGCCTGCCTAACTTATCAAATATCCAAAATAATAATTGCTAATCGTATGATTGCATGTATAGATTCTCAGTCTTTAATTGAGGTGGAATCGTATAATGTTAGTGCTTGGAATTAATAGCTATAGTCATGATTCTGGGGCATGCCTTATTCGTGATAATGGTAGTGGTTTAGAAATTATATCCATTGCAGAAGCCCGCCTAAACAGAGTTAAACGCTCATTGGATTTTCCTTTTCATTCGATAGAATATTGCCTTGAACATTTTGGTGTTAAGAGCATTGATGAAGTGGATTTGGTGGTTGGAGTTCGCCACAAAACCCGCCATGCATCTGATGATGAAATGCTTAAAAATGTTTGGTTGGAACGAGCAAAAAAAGGTGAAAAACGCAAAGACGCAAATTTCAAAGATATCTATGTTTATAACAATGCGTTTTATTCTGCTTTGAAGAATATAAGCTGGTGTCATCATATGGATGCACATGCGGCTTCAGCCCATTATGTTTCTGGTTTTGATAAAACCGCTGTGCTTACGGCTGATGCTGGTGGAGTGGGAATTTATTTGGGCAATAATTTACAGTTAGATGCCATAGATAGAGTTGGTTATAGTGATTCCACGATAGAAAATGGCAAGGAAACCGATTTGCAGGTTTCGCAGGATCATCTAGGCACATTATTTATGAATGCCACGCGTTCTTTAGGTTTCTCAACCGAAGGAACGACTATGGCTCTTGCCTGTTTTGCTAAGGACGGCAGCGATTATGGAAGGTCATTACTAGATACTAGTTTTTTGCAAAAAATAATGGGAAATGGAGAGCTAAAACTTAGCCCGCCAGAACGTAAAAATGAGCTTTGCAGCCTATATACAAAGGCTATCAAAGATATTTACGGTTATGCTAAACGGAATGCTGCATCACTTAAACATTTTCGTGATACAAAATATGATTATAGCCAACGTTATAATCGTAAGGCGCTGCGTCCAGCAGTTGATATTGCTTATAAAACCCAGCTTGAGCTTGAGCGGGAAATGCTGCGCCTTGCTGCGCTCGCCAAGAAAAAAACTGGGGCAAATAAGCTGTGTATTGCTGGGGGTATAGGGCTTTCATGTGTGCTAAACCGCCTAATCTTCGATAGCGGGATGTTTGAAGATATTTTTATCCAACCTGCTGCTAGTGATGAGGGGCTTGCCTTTGGTGCAGCATTATGGGGATATTATAAAGTTAAAAATGGTGACAAACGCCATCATATGACACGGTCTTATTTCGGCAAAACTTATACTCAGAATGAAGTTGATGCAGCAGCGCAAAAAGCAAAAATGGGTAAGCCGAAACGTGTCACAGCAGCGCAGGTTGCAGCACTGATTGCAGATGGTAAAATCATAGGACGTTTTTCTGACCGAAGTGAATTTGGTCCGCGCGCTCTTGGAAACAGGAGTATACTTGCTGACCCGAGAAGTGAGCAGGTTTCCAAAAAAATAAATGAATCTATCAAACAGCGTGAATGGTTCAGACCATTTGCCCCAGCCTGCACATTTGAATCACGAGATATTTATTTTGATATGCCTGTTGCTGGACCATTTATGATTATGGCTGCCCCGCTGCGTAAGGAATATTACGAAAATCTGGCTGCTATCCGCCATGTTGATAATTCAGTAAGACCGCAAACTGTTACACATGAACAAAATGCAGGTTATTATAATCTGATGAAGGCTTTTGGCGCACTCACAGGATATGAAGTTTTGCTCAATACATCATTTAACAGCAAAAAAGAACCGATTGTTGAATCACCTCTTGATGCTTTCCTTTCAGCCATAGAAATTGGCTTGGATTATGTTTATGTGGAAGATGATTTATATGATGTTTCCGAATCTAAGCTTAGTGCAGGTGATGTAGAGAATATCCGCGCCGAATTAGAAAAAGAAAAGAACGAACAATATATTATTAATAGCAAAAATATTTGTAAGCCTGATTTGATTAGTAAATACGAAAAATTAGTCCATGCTTAAAAAAACTGCGCTAATTATTGGTGGCACAGGGTTGGTTGGAAAAGTGTTGACGCAGCGTATGCTAGATTTAGGTATGCGCGTGTTTTTGGTGACTAGAAACACTGAAAATCTACCAGTTGGTGTTGTGCCTATTAAAGCTGACATATCTCATGGCGACTGGGTAAATAACTGTACTCAGGTTGTTGCTGAAGTTGATGTAATTATTTATGCAGCATATTCCATAAGTGGTGATGAATCGTATGATGCCCGCGTGACATTAGAGGGGCTAAAGGAGATAGTTACTAATGTAAAGGCAAAGCAGATTGTTTTCCTTTCATCGGTTGGTGTGTTTGGTAGTTACCCTGAGGCAAAAATATATAATGAAGAATCAGAAAAGAAAGCAGATACAGAATATCAAAAACATAAGATAGAAGCTGAGAATTTTCTTAAAAATTTTAATAACATCTCTGTGTGTATTTTATATCTAACTATTGTATATTCTAAAAATTCATCACGAATTGAGGAATATAGAAAACTTCTAGGTTCTGGCTATCTTATATATAAGAAAAATGGAGAAGGGTATTATAATATAGTACATGCTGAAGATGCAGCGGAAGCTGTGATATGCTGCATTTTGTCTGATGTTATGACTTCATTTTCTACTTATATAGTGGGTGGTGAATTTGTTTTTTACAGGCGTTGGATAGAAATATTAGACAGATATTTTGGGTATGATTCCAGAATAAAGATTCCTAAGATTTTCGCGCCTTTTTTTCGTGGACCATTTAGAAAAATACCAAGTTTTTTTGGTATAAGAGCGCCACTTAAAATATCCGAGCCAAAATGCAGTATTTTTGAAACTAAAACTATATTCAGCAGTGAAAAAATTACTGCAGAGCTTGGCTGGAAACCAACCAGAAAAATTGAAGATATTTTTAGAAAATAAAAAAGGGTGGCGATTTGCCACCCTTTTTGTCTGTAATCCTGTGGAATGCGTAAGCATTAGCACAGGATCTCAGCATTGCTTTAATAGATCCTGCGCTACGGTTACACCGTCCGCAGGATGACAAGAGAAGGACTAATAGTCCATATCGCCCATGCCACCCATACCGCCCATTCCACCCATACCAGCACCAGCACCCATAGGTTTTTTATCCTCTGGAGCATCAGCAATGATAGCTTCGGTGGTGATAAGCAGGCTGGCAACTGAAGCTGCACCTTGCAGAGCAGCACGCACAACTTTTGTTGGGTCAATAATACCAGCTTTGATGAGGTCAACATACTCAAGTTTTTGAGCGTCAAAACCAAAATTGCTTTCAGTGCTTTCCAGCAATTTGCCAGCAACAACCGCACCATCAAGACCAGCGTTTTCAACAATCTGACGCAGTGGAGCTTGCAGCGCACGGCGAATGATGTTGATACCAGCTTTTTGATCGTCATTTTCAGCTTTCAGCTTATCAAGAGCGCGTGAAGCATAAAGCAGGGTAGAACCACCACCTGGTACGATACCTTCTTCAACAGCAGCGCGAGTTGCATGCAGAGCATCATCAACACGGTCTTTGCGTTCTTTAACTTCGATTTCGCTAGAGCCACCAACTTTAAGAATTGCAACGCCACCAGAAAGTTTAGCAAGGCGTTCTTGCAATTTTTCACGGTCATAATCAGAAGTTGTTTCTGCAATCTGACCACGAAGTTGAGTGCAACGAGCTTCGATAGATTTCTTATCGCCAGAACCATCAACGATTGTGGTGTCATCTTTAGTGATAACAACTTTTTTCGCACGACCAAGGCTGGCAACAGTAACTGTTTCAAGTTTTGTTCCCAACTCTTCGCTGATAACTTCTCCAGCCGTTAAGGTTGCGATGTCATCAAGCATTGCTTTACGACGATCACCAAAACCCGGAGCTTTTACAGCAGCAACTTTCAAGCCACCACGCAGTTTGTTTACTACGAGAGTCGCAAGTGCTTCACCTTCAACATCTTCCGCAATGATGAGGAGAGGGCGTTGGTGCTGAACAACTGCTTCAAGAAGTGGAAGCATAGGTTGCAAGCCAGATAGTTTTTTCTCAAAAATCAAGATATATGGATTATCGAGTTCAACTACCATTTTCTCAGCGTTGGTCACGAAATATGGAGAGAGATAGCCACGATCAAACTGCATACCTTCAACGATATCCAGTTCGAATTCTAAACCTTTGGCTTCTTCAACAGTGATAACGCCTTCACGACCAACTTTTTCCATCGCTTCAGCAATTTTTTCACCAACTTCTTTATCGCCATTGGCAGAAATAGTTGCAACTTGCGCCCATTCAGCCTTAGAGCTTACAGTTTTGCTTTTCGCTTTGATTTCTTTCACTACTGCTTCAACAGCTTGCTCAATGCCACGCTTCAAATCCATCGGATTCAAACCAGCAGCAACAGCTTTGCTGCCTTCATTGAAAATAGCTTGAGCGAGAACTGTCGCGGTGGTTGTGCCGTCACCAGCGAGATCCGCTGATTTGGTTGCAACTTCACGCAGCATCTGCGCACCCATATTCTGGAATTTATTAGAAAGGCTAACTTCTTTGGCAACTGTTACGCCGTCTTTGGTGATGCGTGGTGCGCCATAAGATTTTTCGATAACAACGTTGCGACCGCGAGGCCCAAGGGTTACCTTTACGGCATTTGCCAGCTTACCAGCACCGATTAGGATTTGTTCACGCGCTTCTGAACCGTATTTAAGGTCTTTTGCAGACATATTATTTTCTCCGTTTGTTTAAGTTATTAGTTGTCGGCGGTCAGTTGTCGGCGGTCAGAAAAAACTGATCGCAGATCGCTGTCCGCTGGTCGCTGATTAAGCAGCTTTCTTACCAGCTTTTTCATCTTCAATGATGCCGATAACATCTGATTCTTTCATCACCAGATAATCTTTGCCATCAAGTTTTATTTCGCTGCCTGCCCACTGTGTGAACAGAACAATATCGCCAACAGAAACATCAACAGGGATGCGTTTGCCATTTTCGTCTTTAGCACCTGCGCCAACAGCAAGAACTCTGCCTTGTTTTGGTTTTTCCTTAGCATTATCAGGGATGATGATCCCGCCAGCAGTTTTTGATTCCTGTTCGATGCGTTCAACAACGATACGGTCAGCTAATGGTTTAATCTTCATTAGATTACTCCTATAAGTTTGGTTAAATGAATGGTTTGAACATCAAGCAGCATATAGCGCTGCTAATTGTTGTGATTGTGATATAGGCAAACACTACTGTCTTTCAAGGGGTAAATATGTTTTTCTGCTTTTTATTTTCCATAATTGTTATATGACATTGAAAAACAACTGTTCTTGTCATTCCGAATGCAATGAGGAATCTTTTCTTTGTTTTTATAAAGACAAGATCCTTCGGCTTCGCTCAGGACGACAGTAATATATTGTAATAAGGAAGAATATTATGCCAGAATTACCAGAGGTGGAGACTGTGCGGCGTGGGCTTGAGGGCGTACTTGTTGGGGCGGTTATTACAAAAGTGAAACTGCACAGGGGTAATTTGCGCACGCCATTTACTAAAGGTTTTGAAAAATCTCTAGCAGGGCAGAAAATCACTGCTATTAAGCGTCGTGCCAAGTATTTGTTATTCTACTTTGGTAGCGATGTTGTGATGATTGCCCATTTGGGGATGACAGGGAGGTTTTCGGTGGTAGAGGGAGGTGATGGCGGGCTTGCAGCACATGACCATGTCGTGTTTGATTTAGCGGACGGGCGTAGGCTTATATATAATGATCCGCGACGTTTTGGTTTGATGGAGTTGTGTAAAAAATCAGAAGTTTCTACCCATAAATTACTAAAAAACCTAGCACCAGAGCCACTTGGTGATGAATTTACAGCAAAATATCTAGAAAAAGCCCTAAGCAGGCGTACTACCCCTATTAAACCCACTATTATGGATCAAAAAATCGTGGTGGGAGTGGGAAATATCTACGCTAATGAGGCATTATTTATGGCGGGTATTTCGCCACTGAAGCCAGCCAATGAAATAAGAAAAAAAATACCATTACTTATTAAATGTATCCATAATGTGCTTAATGATGCGATTAAAGCGGGTGGCTCAACCATCAGTGATTTTGCCCATGTATCTGGAGAATCAGGATATTTTCAGCATAATTTCCATGTCTATGGGCGCGGTGGTAAGCCATGCAGCAAGTGCAAAAGCAAAATAATTGTTATTCGTCAGACTGGTAGAGCAACATTTTATTGCCCTAAATGCCAGAAATAGTGGCGCTTAGGCTGTGGATAATTATAACAATTGCAAATAAGAACTATGCAGTTCTTATTTGGAGTTACGCTCGCTTCGCAGCGGAAAATCAGTCTTTCGGACTTGATTTTCATAGTCATTCTGTATAAAAGTTATTCATAATGACTATATTCTGGATAATTAGTTTTTATGTGTTATTATTGCCACATATTTGTTTGGAAGGTAATTTTCTATTTAGGAGTTTTATATGGCGAGCAAGCAAGAAGAAATGATGAAGTTAATGGAAGCTGTTCGAAACGCTAAGACCGATGAAGAGCGGAAAGCCGCTCAGGAGGCTTTCAAGGATTTTATGGTGGCTGGTTCTGCTGCAGCAAAAAAAGAACACAGGAAGGAATCAGCACCGACAACAGCTCCTTCGTTTGCATCGCCAGCTTTTACTCAGCGATCCGCCGCTGATATTGCTGCTATGATCGAGAAGCAGAATGCAGAGAGGGCGGCATTGATGGATAACATTCGCGAAAATGCATTTAAGGCTGCTGGTAAATTTTCGCAAGAAGCAGTTGATACCACAAAAATGATTTATGAAAAAGTTTTGAGTGGTTTTGAGAGTGCAGCTAATTTTGTTCAATCTGGTTTATATGATGGTAAAGCTGAGAAAACTTTGGCTCACTATGGTCGCCTTAAGCAGATAGACCCAGAAGGAGCAAAGGAAATGCTAGAGGCAGCAGTGCAGGGCAGGGTGACTTCTGAATGGAATAAAGAGGTGATAGCAAAGGGACAAACACCAGGACTTTTAGTTGCAGGTGCACAACAACGTATTGCCTTGGAAAAAGAAGCTAAGAAGAATCCTGATAAGACAATGGTTGAATATTATAAGGATCATGAACTCCCAGTATATAGGAAGTCTATCAAGGATCTAATAAATGTTCCTGAAGAGTATAAAGAGTTGATTCGCAAATGGGGAGAGTATGGTAATGTGCAGTGGGCTCTTAGTATGAAAAATAAGGGCACAGAAGCTTTTGGTCCAACAGCGCGTCTACTTGGTTTATCAGAAAAACAGGTTTTGGAGATAGGGCAAGAAGAGAATAGAAGACTTGAAAAATTACAGAAAAATGGTGAGATAGCTAGGGATGTAGATATATCTCCTATATTGAGTAAAAATCTTGAGAAAATTTTTACCGATCTTTATTTGAAAGATCAGTCTGGCAATAATGCCAGAGTGTTTAAGGAAGGCAGAGATAATTTTTCTCACTCTTCTAGTGGGGAGGGGTCAGTACTCTTTTTTATGGAAGGGAGAGAGGAAGCCGCGAAGTCTGGTAAAACAGGGAATTGTGACTGGGTTGAGGAGAAATATCATGTGCCGAATGGAACTCCTTTGTGCCACGATAATAAAGTTAAATCGGCTGGAAAAAATTAAAGTATAATCTTTTCGCTGGATAGCTTAGTTGGTTGGGGATATCGTCATTTAGTTCTTCTTCTAAAATATGGTGCATGTGTCTACCAATTTATGTCTTATGTTAATAACAAAACATATATTATAGCTGAAGCTGGTGTAAACCATGATGGCAACGGAAAGCTGGCTCTTGAGCTGGTTGATATTGCTGTTGCTGGTGGCGCAGACGCGGTTAAATTCCAGCTATTTTCACCTGAGGAATTAGTTACTAAAACGGCGGAAACTGCCAATTATCAGGCGCAGAATTTGAATGATTCCAATATCTCGCAATATGAAATGCTAAAGCGTCTTTCCCTGCCAGATGGAGCGATGCTTCGCGTCGCTGATTATTGTAAAAAATTAGGAATTGATTTTTTATGTACGCCATTTGATTTTAAGAGCCTTGAGTATCTGGTAAAAAACACAGCAATGCCTTATCTGAAACTTGCTTCAGGCGAGGTGACAAATAGTCCGTTTTTACTTGCAGCAGCGCGCACGAAAATGCCGATTATACTTTCCACTGGTATGGCGAATATCGCTGAAATAGGCGAGGCACTCAGCGTTTTATATTTTGGTTATAATTTTTCTAGTGGCTATCCAAAAAATTTCAATGTTACGCAAGATATGCTCAGTTATTTGCGTGACAAAGTAACCTTGTTGCACTGTGTAAGCCAGTATCCTGCACCAATTAATATAACAAATTTACGAGCTATGGATAGTTTGCGTGATAAATTTTCTTTGCTCGTTGGTCTGTCGGATCATAGCGTTGGTATAAATATGGCGGTTGCTGCTGTGGCGCGTGGTGCAACTGTTATTGAAAAACATTTTACATATGACACTAAAGCCGCTGGTCCAGATCATGCAGCTTCGCTTTCACCATCCGCACTAAAAGAGATGGTTGCAGCCATTCGTGAAGTAGAGCAGGGGTTGGGAAGTGGAGAAAAAATTTGCCAGCCTGAAGAAGAAAATACAAAATCAATTGCAAGGCGCAGTGTTGTTGCAGCTGTTGGAATTTCTAAAGGCTCGTTATTCACTGAAGAAAATATTATGTGCAAACGACCAGCAAGTGGAGGTGTTTCACCAAAACATTTTTGGGATTTGCTTGGCAAGGAAGCAAGGCATGATTATTCTGCTGATGATTTTATTGATGCTAGAGAATTACAATGAAAAATTACAAACATCCATTTCCAATTCTTCCCGCTTCTGAAGTGCAGATATTGCAGAGCTTACCAGTTTTGCATGCTCTAAAGATTATTGAACTCAGTCTGGCAAAAATCGCGCTGGTCGTTGATGATGGGGACAAGCTGCTTGGTTCTATTACTGATGGTGATATTCGTCGCGCTTTTCTGAATGGAGCTACGCTTGAGTCACCAGTGTGTGATGTGATGTATAAAAATACTACGACTATGCCAGTATCCAGCACCAAGAAACAAATTATAGATTTGATGTTGGAATCGCATATCAAGCAGATTCCACTAGTGAGCAATGATGGTAAGTTGGTTGGCATTGCGGTTTATGATATGCTCACGGGCTTCGAGCATCCTGCGCGCAGTAACGCTGTGGTTATTATGGCTGGAGGTAAGGGTAAGCGGTTGTTGCCTATTACCTCTGATATTCCCAAGCCGATGATTGAAGTTGGTGGTAAACCGATGTTGGAGCAGATATTGCAGCAATTCATCAAGCAGGGATTCAGCAATTTTTATCTGGCGGTGAATTATCTGGGGCATGTTATTGAGGATTATTTCGGTGATGGCGGTAAGTTTAATTGCCATATCAAATATGTTTATGAACCAGAGTTTTTAGGAACTGCTGGCGCGTTGTCATTGATAAAGGCAGAAATGAAAGAACCATTCATTGTTATGAATGGTGATATTATCACCTCTGTGGATTTTTGTGATATTCTTGATTACCACAATGCCAGTAAAAGCATAGCCACCGTCTGCGCCCGCCAGCATCTTACGTCCGTGCCGTATGGAGTTATAAAACTGAAAGAAGGCAAGATTGAAACGATTGTTGAAAAGCCTGTGTATGAAGATTTAATCAGTGCTGGTATTTATGTTTTTGATCAAAAAATGCTAGATTTTATACCTGAGAAAACCGCGATTGATATGCCTGATGTCCTTCTGTCGCTGGTGAATAACAACCAGAAAGTTGATGTGTTTTCCATGCGCGAAGATTGGATTGATGTCGGCAGGCACGATGATCTGGAACAGGTGCGAAGTGGGTTAGCTGGAAAGTAGAAAAAACCACATTCAATAAAAAAGGCTCTGAGCGTTTCCACTCAGAGCCTTTGATTTTAGAAGCAGCTAATTAAGCTGATTTCTTTTTAGAAGAACCAGTTGCAGAAGCAGATGCTGCGCTGATTTCTTCCAAGCTCTCAGCAGTGCGACGGTTTAGAACGTCAAACGCTTCAAAGCTAGATTTGGTAACCAATTCGCTAACTTCGCGAAGGTTGGTAAGAGTGTTTTCAAAGAAAGCCTTCATCAGGTCAGATTGTTTGCTGATGGTGGTTTCTGGTGTGCCGCTTGACATCATATCTTTTGAAACTTTAAGAGCGTTGTCAATGTTAGCGCGAGCAACTTCAGCCTGACGGCGGGTGATTGCTTGCGCGCTTTCAACTACTACTTGGTTAGCAGCAGAGAGAGCTTCCATGTTACGACGACCAGTTGAAAAAATCTGGTTAAAGTCCATAGTGTTTTTGAACATATCGGCAAATGCTTGATTATATTGCATATTATTTCTCCTGAAAAAATGTTTGTATAAAATTATTAGTAGTAACCCCGAATTAGGAACGCAACTTATAGTATATAAAGTAGTAAGTCAAGGAAAATGTTGCACTGCACAATAATGGGAATTAGGGATTGGTCATTAGGGACTAGGGGGTAAGGAAGTGTTGGTCATTTCGAATCCCGTGTCGTAGCACGGGGCAAGCTCCGTGAGGAATCTTTGCCTTATTTTGCAAAGATCCTTCGGCTCCGCTTGCGCTACGCTCAGGATGACACTCCTATGCCAATGTTTTTGCGCGGTTTATTGCTGCTTGTACAGCATTACCTAGCAATTTTTCCAGAGCGTTATTATCCATAAGAACACCCAGAGCCGCTTCTGTCGTGCCGCCTTTGCTGGTGACATTGTGGCGTAATTTTTCAAAAGTTTCACCAGATTTTGCAGCGAGGTGGAGGCTGCCATGTGTCATTTCAAGGGCGAGGGTTTTGGCAATTTCTGGAGAAAGACCAGCGTTTATTCCTGCCTTGGTTAGAGCTTCTAAGAATAAAAACACATAAGCTGGTCCACTTCCTGAAATAGCAGTTACGGTGTTCATATCTTTTTCATCAACCCAAACAGCTTCACCGAAAGATTCCATCAACGCAGTTGCAGATGATTTTTCAGCATCGGATACATTCTGGTTAGCACATAATGCTGTGATTGCTTTTCCAACAAGGGCAGGGGTGTTGGGCATAGCGCGGATGATTTTTGCATCAGAGCCTAAATGCTCGGCAAAAAACTGCAAAGTTTTGCCAGCAGCTATAGATATATATAAAGGTGTAGCTCCAAAGCGTTTTTTATAGTCAGGCAAAATTTCGGCAAGCTGCTGCGGCTTTGCAGCAAAAACTATTATGTCAGGTTTTATACTAGCTGGAAGTTCACCCAGCGTTCTAAAAAACGAACTATCTTCCGAATGATTCGGTTCGATAACATAAAAATCAGTTATGCCGTGTTCAGGATATTTCTGCCAGCTTGAGAGCATGGCACTTCCCATATTACCGCAACCGACTAGAAGGAGAGAGGACATAAATTCGTAGTTCGTAATTAGTTAGTTCGTAATTCGTATTACTTAGTTCATTATTTATAAACAGTAAAACGAATTACGAAGTACGGGCTACGAATTACGCTTCAGCGATTGTTTCAAACAATGCAATTTCAATTGCCTCGGCTGGAGTTTTCCCACCCCAAACAACAGATTGAAATGCTGGATAGAAACGCTCACACTCGGTTATAGCGAGATCGAGAAGTTCCTGCAAATGTTCGGCAGTTGTGCCTGCACCATCACGCAATAATAGAGAATGACGAAACACAATTGAATTGTCTTCGGTGCATAAACCAAAATGACCAAGCCACAATTTTTCATTCACCATCGCAAGCAGTGAATGAATTTTTCCTACTGCCTGTTTTTGAAATTTGTTATCGAGCGCGCATGACAAAGTGAGTCCGCCAGAATCATCCTGACCTGAGTCTTTCTGCCATGTAAACCAGATGCGATAGTTGCACCACACACCAGTTACTTCGGCAACAAGTTCACCTTCTGCGGGGCGATCAAACACCCAATCACGATCCATAATTACCAACTCAGCGATGTCGAGTGGATTATAAATTTTATTGGTTTTGATCTGTAGCGATTTCATTTTTACTTCTCCAAAAATAGTATAAATTTTTTTTCAAAAATTGGTGTGAATTTTAGTAAAAAAATATCGCTGTAAATAAGATACAGCGGGCTTTACATGCATCAATCCTGACACGGAACGATTCAAAAATCCATTACTTTAAGAAAGAATGAACAAGATTTATTTTATAGAGATATTACAATGACTTATTTGCACGAAACGCAAATGTGGCTATTTAGTGCTTTTTTTCCCGATAGTTAGGGCATTAATCTGGGCTTCCAGAGCCTCCAGACGCTTTTTTAGCTCTTCTTGCTCATTTCTTGACTTTATGAGCATAGATTGGGCGGTGTCGAACTCTTCTTTGGTGACTAAGTCAATCTTTTGTAACAATTTTTCTAATTGCGCGCCAACAATAGCTTCGATTTCTCTCTTAACATCCATTAACCCTCCAGCAGCACCAGCCGCCATACGGGAGAGATCGTTCAGAAATTTATTGTTATTTTGCATATAGTTATCCTTAATGCCCCTGTATGGCTGATTTTACTGTTTGTTAATATTCCCAGTATATAATGAGAGGAGTATGTTGGGAAGTATTAAAGCTTAAACCATAAAACATTGAAAGATATATGAAAACTATTTTGGTTACGGGTGGTGGTGGGTTTATAGGTTCTAATCTGGTGGCAGAATTACTTAAACGCAAAACTCATCATATAGTGGTGTGTGATGAATTCGGAACTGGTGATAAATGGCGAAATTTAAGCAAGCATCCTACGCACGAAATTGTTCCGACGAATGAATTATTCGGATGGCTCGATGCCAACCATACAAATCTGGAAATGATTTATCACCTCGGTTCGCTTTCTTCGACAACAGAAGAACGAATTGATATGGTGCTGCATAACAATTTTACATTGTCTCTAAAACTATGGCGGTGGTGTAATGCACATTCTGTAAGATTAATATATGCCTCTGCTGCTGCAACTTATGGTAATGGTGCAAATGGATTTGATGACAACATGGATCTTGCTTACCTCCATTCGCTGACACCGCTTTCTGGATATGGTTGGAGCAAGCATTTGTTTGATACGCATGTGGCAACGGCAGTTTCACGCGGACAGACGAGCATACCACAATGGGCTGGGTTCAAATTTTTTAATGCTTATGGTCCTAATGAATATCATAAAGAGAATCAACGTAGTGTTATATCACAAATCGCACCACACGCTATTGAACATAGCAGCATAAAATTATTCCGTTCCTATAACAGTAAATATGCTGATGGTGAACAGAAGCGCGATGTGATTTATGTGAAGGATATTGCTAAGGTGCTACTCTGGTGTTTAGATAATCCTGCGGTTTCTGGTTTATTTAACCTTGGCACTGGGCAGGCAAGCAGTTTTAATGCGATGGCAAAAGCGATTTTTTCTTCCCTTGGTCACGATGCGCGAGTTAGCTATATTGATATGCCACCAGCTATCGCAAAAAAATATCAGTATTTCACGGAAGCAAAAATGGATCGTTTGCGGGCAGCTGGATACAGCGCGCCTTTCACCACCCTGCAAGATGGTGTGAAAGATTATGTGCAGAATTATTTGCTAAAAGAAGATCCGTATTTGTAGGTTAGAGTACTATAAAGAGTTGTTCTTGTCATTCCGAACGAATGTGAGGAATCTTGTCTTAGGAACAATAAACATAAAAAGATCCCTCGGCTACGCTCGGGATGACAAAATGGAGATTAGGGGGCGTAACCCCTATACGCTTCATTCACACCATCTATACGTTTTTGGATAGAATCGCCCATTAAGTCTGCCATGTTGCTGGCGAATTGCAGGGTGACATTTTTGTTTTTAATTACCAGATTAGTTTTTGGAAGATTTCCAGTTATGCTGCCAGAGAGGTGATAAGCTAGGTTAGCAGAAGTTCCCACCAGTTTTGCCCATGCTTTATCTGCGTTGCTTATTAATTTTAACTGCGGGTATTCGGCTTTTATTTTGAATTGATAGCGATGATAAAGGGCGAGGGCGAGGGTGACGCGTTCGGCATGTGTGATACTTGTAAAAGCAGAGTAGATTATTCTTTCATATGCCCAATCACCGCGATATTCAGGATGGATATGAATGGCGATGTCGGATAGCAAGCAGAACGCTAGGCGCAACCTTTTCATCCGTTCATCTTCTTGTGGTAGTAGTGGCTGCATCCATTCAAATAATTCTCCACTATATTCATTGCTGCGCCCATTTCTTGATGCAAACTCACGGCAGGAGAATATTAAGCCGTCATCATCACGCTCGCGGACGGAAAGTTTTTTATAGACATAGCCTTCGCGGATACCGCTGGCAGAAAATATTATGTTATCTGCTTTGCAGGTGGTGATAAGTGTCTCCAGAACCATCGCTGCCCCAGGTAGGGAAGCAGCCCGTTTTGCTGCGCCACCGGGATATTTTTCCAGTTTCTCGACGGACATTGCAGCAATGTCACGCACGAAAGATAAAAATTCTTTTGCCTCCACTGTGTATTCATGGAGAATTTGCAGAGGGTAGTTATTTGCCACCATGTGCATTTTTGCCAATGCGCGGAAACTTCCGCCAATCGCATATATGCTTGGTGTTTTTTCATTATCTAGCCAATCTATCTCTGCAAATCTTTTATCAATTAGTTTGCGGAGCTTGCCTTTGTCGCCTTTGCTTTCATCCAGCATTCTAAGGCTTCCGAGCAGCAAGCTGTTATGACCATCTATCGCACCAGAATCAACCCGCACCAGCTCTAAACTGCCACCACCTAAATCGGCGGTTATCCCGCGTGGTTTATATATTGAGGAACAAACCGCGAACGCACCAAGCATCGCTTCTTCCTCACCAGAAATAACATCCGCTTTTACGTTATAGGTTTTTTCCAGCCAGCCCGTGAAATCACGCCCATCTTTCGCATCACGAATAGCAGCGGTGGCGATTATATGTGGATTTTGAATTCCCATATTCCGACTCATGGCGATAAAACGACGCAAAGCATCCTTGCCCATCACCACACCTTCGGGATTTAGCACACCACTGCTGGCAAGCCCTTTACCCAGCGCGCATAAAACCTTTTCGTTGTAAATTGGAATAGGAGTACGCTTATTTTGATCATACACCACCAGACGTATGGAATTAGAACCAATGTCGATGATGCCGATACGCGCGTCTTTTGTGGTTTTAGAGTTTGTTTGTGACATGGTGATTTTTATTTTAGTTTTTTTAGAGTTGTAAAGATTCTATTTCATACCCGCTATTTTTTAGTTCCATAGCTTCCTTAGATAATACTTTGATGAAATCAATAGCATCTTTTGTCATCAAATTAATATCTTTATCATCTGCTTCTGAGAGTAATAATAGCGATTGCAGTACACCATTAGTCATTTTTGTGTTAGTGACACTTTTGTGAAATATTTTTTTCACCCTTTTTTCTTGTAATAATAAATCTTTTATTAGACAAATCTTAAGGTTAAATGCCAGTATTATAATGTCTTTTTGTTCTTTTATATTTTCTATAACGTGTATCAATTTCTTCCTTTTCTGATTGCCGTTTATTCTATTAATATACATTGATAATTCTGATATTGTATTTTTCAAATTTGTACCATTATTCAAATTTATTATCTCCAACAAAGAATAAATCTGATTGTCAGGCATCTTAGGAATTATAGTTTTCATATATTAACCTGCAAAAATATTGGTTCTGTGCCATTCAATATGTTTTTTATTTGGCATAAATCTAAATGGTAATTTTAGTAATTCGTTGTCAAAGCGTATAAACATATTTTCTATTGATAAATTTTTTGCTGACTTAAGACGGCTACCTATAATTAGATTATAATCTTCAGAAAAGGTAATAAACCCTCTATCAAAAGCCCTATCATGTAAAGTGCATAATGAAATCCCATTAGTTGGATCAACACGATACTCTTCGCTTTTAGACCAAGGAATTATATGGGATGCTGTCAGTAATTCTTGAAACCCAATTTCACAAATGGCACACTTAAAATGATAGCTTGAAATTACTGATTTCCTAAAAAATTGTTGTACCACCCTTGTTTTTACTTGAGACATTTTTTCAGTTTGTTTGATACTTTCAAAATCATAGTCAAAAACTATGTTCTTCTCACTAAGTTTAGCTTTATTTTTATGTACTAATAACTCGGTGTATGCTTTCTCTGATTCCAGAATTACTTTTTCGGGGTTGTGCAAAAATTCTTGCATGATAGCTGAATCAGCCTTGCTCGCGCCCTTCAAGCCTTTTCCATTCATAGCTGGATCAAGGCTGGCAAAATTACAAAGTTTCATTGCAAGAGAGCTTGGCGTGCGCTGTAAATAATTGGCAATTTCAATAATATATGCTTGTCTATGATCAAATTGTCCAAATTCAAGTTCACAATACACTTTTAGAGCCACAAGAAGTTCATCTCTTGTCCAATTCCTACGCTCTATCATCCTATCTCACTACCCATCCTTCTTTGCCGCCTTATATTTTAGCATTTGTGTTGATTTGGCTTTTTTAAGCGATGTGCCGCGTCCTGACAAGCTAGGATTTTTGATAAAGTAATCATGGGCAGAGATTGCACCTGCTTTTGGTGTCAGGCGTTTATATGTGCCGTCTGACTGCAAAATCCAGCTTTGGCTTTCGTCTTTCAGGTTTGCCATCATAATCTGACCCATTATTTGTTCATGCACTGTTGGGTTCTCTATTGGCACAATTACCTCAACTCGCCAATCAAAATTGCGCGGCATCCAATCCGCCGAGCCGATAAACACCTTGGCGTTGGGTGATGGCATTTCATAGCCATTACCGAAACAATAGATGCGTGAATGTTCAAGGAAGCGTCCGACAATGCTTTTTACACGAATATTTTCGGAAAGACCAGCGACATTCGGGCGTAGGCAGCAAATGCCACGCACCACTAACTCAATAATAACGCCAGCTTGTGAAGCGCGGTAGAGCGCGTCTATTATCTGCTCATCAACTAGCGAATTCATCTTCGCCCAGATTGTTCCTTTGCGCCCGTTTTTTACATGCTCTATTTCCGCATCTATCATTTTTATAAGGCGTTTACGCATGTCATGCGGGGCGGTTATCAGCTTGCTGAATTCGTGGGGTGGGGCGTTGCCTGTTACGAAATTAAACAGATAGGCAGCATCACGGCAGAGAACAGGGTCGGAAGTAAAAAATGATAAGTCGGTATATAGTTTTGCAGTGGCGGGGTGATAGTTACCCGTGCCGAAATGCACATATGAAACTAGTTTTTTGTTCTCACGGCGGGTTACGAGTGTAACTTTGGCGTGGGTTTTTAGAGTTACGAAGCCATAGACAACCTGCACGCCAGCACGTTCCAAATCACGCGCCCATTTTATGTTTGTTTCCTCGTCAAAGCGGGCTTTGAGTTCCACCAGTGCGGTGACTGATTTACCAGCTTCCGCAGCGGCAATGAGGGCGCGGGCAATCGGTGAATCTTTAGTGGTGCGGTATAATGTTTGTTTTATCGAAACAACGTCTGGGTCTTCTGCTGCTTGCCTTAAAAACTGAATCACCACATCAAATGTTTCAAATGGGTGGTGGATAACGATGTCTTTGGCGGCAATTGCTGCAAAACAATTACCATCAAAATCATTGATGCGTTCAGGAAAACGAACCTTGAACGGAGGGAAATGTAAATTAGGTGGGGAATGTTCGACAAGTTCTTTCAGGTTGGAAAGACCGAGCAGCCCTTCCACATCAATTACATCTTCAAGTTTGACGTGCATTTGTTCGGACACAAACTGCACCAAGTGATGGCTTGCTGGAGCTGCAAATTTTATCTGTATTACGCGACCGCGCCTGCGCTGCTTTACTGCCAGCTCGAAATTGCGGACGAAATCTTTATCTTCTTCTTCAATGTCTAATTCGCTATCGCGGATGATACGAAACAGCGCACTATCAACCTCAGAAAAATTTGGCATGAGCATTGGCAGGAAAAGTTTTATCGCATCTTCTAACATCACATAACGAAGTTTTTTGCTTGGTAGCACGATAAAGCGTGGCAGGCGTGCGGGAAGGGGAATAATGGCAATCTGTTCTTTGGGTTTCTTGGAAATATTCTCATTGCCAATAAGTTGAAATACCAGAGCAAGGCTCAAATTGGGAAGAAAAGGAAATGGATGCGCTGGATCAATGGCGATTGGTGTAAGAACTGGGAATATATTTTCTAAAAAATGTTGTTCCAGCCAGTGATAATCTTTTTTAGTCAAGTTTTCTGGCTTTAATATTTTTATATCATGTTTTTCAAGTTTATTGCGTAAATCCGTCCAGCATTTATGCTGGCGTTCCACCATGTTCGTTACCATTTGACCAATTATGGCAAGTTCTTGCGTTGGTGTCATTCCATCGTGGCTTTGTTTGGTTACGCCCTCTCTAACATAATCTTTCAGTCCTGCCACCCGTACCATATAAAATTCATCGAGGTTGGAGGCGGAAATTGCTAAAAAATTAAGCCGTTCCATGATGGGGTGATGGCTGTTTTCTGCCTCCTCAAGCACGCGTGTGTTAAACGCCAGCCACGACGTTTCGCGGTTGATAAAGCGTGCTTTGGAGTTCAAAATATTGCTGTGGTGCGACATGAAAAATAATTAGTAATTGGCTCGGAGTTAGTATACGCTAAAATATAGCTATATTACACCAGAAATAGGTTAAAATCTTTTTAAGATGCCATCGAATAAAATCCTTATAATACTTAGGCATGCACAGGCAAAAAATGCTGGAATCAGTGAGCATGACCATAATCGCTCACTGACATTAAGGGGCAAGGAAGAGGCTATGGGAGCAGGGGAGGCACTTGCGGATCGTGGTTTTACGCCAGATTTGGTGCTGTGTTCAACATCCATTCGCACTCGAGAAACACTGGAAGAAATCCAAAATTCATTCCCAGAAATTTTACCAGTTACCTATAGCCAGAAAATTTATAACGCTACGGAAGTTGATTTGTTAGCAAACATTGCTGCTGTACCAGAAGATGTGGGAACGCTTATGGTTGTTGGGCATAACCCCGGATTATATCAACTTGCATTGGTACTTGCGAAAGAGGGCGACAAGCAGATGCATAATAATCTGCAAATGCAATTTCCGACCTGCGCTTTAGTGGTGATTGGTTTCGAGGGAAAGTGGCAGGATATTCTAAATTCACGCAGCAAGCTGTTTCTTTTTCATGTGCCAGAAAAGTGAGCGATTGTCATCTCGAGCGAGCGTAGAGAAGCGAGAGATCTTTACAGTATTATAAAGACAAGATACCTCGGCTGCGCTCGGTATGACAAGAATTTTGGCATAAAAATTGCCATTACTTTGCTGTTGTGTTATGTTCGTGCTAAATAATATTTAGGAGATCGTTTTGCGTAAAATATTAATTGTTTTCAGTTTGTTATTGCTTTGTTCCTGCGAACATTTCGAACAAGATAAGGAAGTTGTCAAAGAGCAGGCAAAGAAGGATGCAAAGCAGGTGGAAGCTAATGTTACCAAAAATGCCATGCGTGTGGCGGATAATGTGCGTGATAGCATCAAGCGTACCAATGATCGTGTTCGTGATTGGTGGATTACGCCGCTGCCAAGCACTGCCAAACAGCCTATGCCGACCCGTTATTGTTACCGCGTATTGCAGGATATTTTATGTTATCGCCAACAAATGGCAGGTTGGGAAAATAAGCTGGTCGCTTATCAAGGGGCAGACGCACAACCGCCAACTCCAGCGACTATGAAATTGTTGCCACTTCGTGATGATGGTGCAAATGTTTTGCCCGAAAATCGGGCTGCGAGTGCGAAACCAGTTTTTGCTGCTATGCCAGCCGAAGTAAAAGAAGCAAAGGATTCGACAAATGCCACAGAGCCAGTAATTATAGATCCATCGCATGAAACCCTGCCTGAATCAGCTCTTTCGCCCCAACTTTAAAAGAAAAAATAATGAAATTGAAAAATATCCTAGGTGTTATTTTACTTAGCGCAACTTTTGCTCTTTCACCAGCTCAGGCTGCTGAACCTCTTGAGCTGTTAAATGTGTCTTATGACCCAACGCGGGAACTTTATGAGAAATATAACACCCTGTTTATCCAGCATTGGAAAGAAAAAACAGGTCAGGATGTCAAAATAAACCTATCACATGGTGGTTCTGGTAAGCAGGCTCGTTCGGTTATTGAAGGGCTCAGGGCGGATGTGGTGACGTTGGCACTGGCTTATGATATTGATGCTATCGCTGAAAAAGGTAAAACCATCCCAACTGAATGGCAGGCAAAATTACCAAATAACAGCTCGCCTTATACTTCAACCATTGTGTTTTTGGTGCGTAAAGGCAACCCTAAAAATATCAAAGATTGGGATGATTTAGTAAAAGGCGATGTGCAGGTGATTACGCCCAACCCTAAAACCAGTGGTGGTGCGCGCTGGAATTATCTGGCGGCGTGGGCTTATGCCAAAGAAAAATTTGCTGGCGATGAAGGAAAGATAAAAGACTACATAGAAACCTTGTTTAAGCATGTTCCTGTGCTGGATACTGGCGCGCGTGGGGCAACTACTACCTTTGTTCAGCGTAATATAGGGGATGTTTTGATTTCATGGGAAAATGAGGCTTATCTCTCTAAGAAAGAAACAAAGGATGTTGGGTTTGAGATAGTCTATCCGTCAATTACCATTCTTGCCGAACCTCCTGTCGCAGTAGTAGAAAAAAATGCACAGCGTAAAGGAACGCTGGAAGCAGCTAGGGAATATCTGGCGTTTCTCTATAGTCCGCAGGCGCAGGAGCTGGTTGCTCAGAATTTCTATCGCCCTAGCGATAAAGAAATAGCTAAAAAATATAGCAGCCAGTTTCCTTCAGTTAGGACTGTAACTATCGCTGATTTCGGGGGCTGGAAAAAAGCACAAAAAGAACATTTTGATGATGAAGGAAGTTTTGACCAAGTTTACGGTGCGGAGTAGGTTTAATGTCATTCCGAATATAATGAGGAATCTTTGCATTATTCTGGCTTATTTTGAAAAGATCCCTCGACTACGCTCGGGATGACAAGAGAGGAAAAAGCAATGCTTAAAAATATTTTTCATTATAAAATTGTTAAGTCTCCTATCGGTGAGTTGCAGCTGGTTGCTTCCGAGAAAGGATTGTGTTCCGTGTTGCCACAGAATCATTTTCGTGAGGCTGGTGATGAGCTGGTGGAAAATAAAGAACATCCTATTTTGCTTAAGGCAGAGAAACAGATCTCAGAATATTTCGTGGGCAAGCGCAGAGAATTTGATATTAAACTGGATATGCGTGGCAGTGTGTTTCAGATAAATGCATGGCGACAGTTGCAGAAGATTCCTTACGGCAAAACTATTTCTTATGGGCAGCAGGCAGCAGGAATGGGTGATGCGAAAAAAGCGCGTGCGGTTGGGGCTGCCAATGGACGTAATCCACTGCTGATTATTGTTCCATGTCACCGTGTTATTGGTGCATCGGGCGCGCTTACTGGCTTTGGTGGAGGGTTGCCGATGAAGAAAAAATTATTGGAACTGGAGAAAGTAGCTTAGGATAGGTTTTATGAATATAAGATCCTTCGGCTTCGCTCAGGATGACAAGCCTTAAATTCCTTCTTTACCACGACTTATGGCAGCGATACCAGTGCGGCAGATTTCAATTAAACCGACCGCGCGCATCATCTCGATAAATTCATCTAATTTTGCAGACTCGCCAGTTAGTTCAAAAACAAAACTTGCATTAGTTGAATCAACCACTCGGGCTTGAAAAACATCGGCAATGCGTAACGCTTCCACACGCTTATCATCAACGCCAACAACTTTTACTAGAGCCAACTCGCGTTCAACATGTTCGCCTTCGACAGTTAAATCATGCACCTTGTAAACAGGTACCATTTTTTCTAAGAGTTTTTTAATCTGTTCAACCACCATTTCTGTACCAGAAGTTACTATGGTGATGCGTGAACGCTTGCTGTCATGCTCAACTTCGGCAACGGTCAGGCTCTCGATATTATAACCACGTCCTGAAAACAAGCCAATCACCCGCGCCAGAACGCCGAATTCATTATCCACCAGAACGGCAAGAGTATGCCGTCTTTTAACATCAGTAACCGTAGGTATATCGTAAACAATGTCTTTCATTTTTATACCAGATTCTTATTAAGTTTCGCGCTGCCGTCGGCTGGGCTTAGGAGCAGTTCATAGTGAGCTGCGCCTGCTGGAATCATGGGATAAACGTTTTCATTCTGATCTACCAGCATATCCACAATAACCGCGCCTTTATGGGCTATCATCGCCTCAATGGTTGTGTCCACATTCTCTACCTTATCGCAGCGCAGACCCTTCATTCCATATGCTTCTGCCAGTTTTACAAAATCAGGCAACGAGTCCATATATGATTCGCTATAGCGATTGCCGTGGAACATTTCCTGCCACTGGCGCACCATTCCCATATAGCGATTATTGAGGATGAATATTTTTAGAGGCAGGCGATATTGCATGATGGTGGAAAGTTCTTGGATATTCATCAGCACCGACGCTTCACCAGTGACACATACCACCAAATCTTCAGGATGAGCAATCTGCACGCCAACCGCTGCTGGCACGCCATAACCCATTGTGCCAAGCCCGCCAGAAGTGAGCCAGCGATATGGTTTATCATGGGTGATGAATTGTGCAGCCCACATCTGATGTTGCCCAACGTCTGTGCTTATGTAGGTGGAATGTTTTTTGGTGATGGCGTTTAGTCTATCCAGTGCGTATTGCGGTTTTATGATTTTATCATCCTGCACATAGGAAAAACTTTTCTTTGCCCGCCACTCCTCAATTTTTTTCCACCATTCCTGCAAATCATTTTTTGGTTTTTGTTTTTTCCATAGCGCAAGCATCTGCTCAATAACCAAGCCAGCATCACCAACAATCGGCACATGCACACGCACGTTTTTATTGATAGAGGAGGGGTCAATATCCACATGAATTTTTTTGGAATTCACTGAAAAAGCATCCAGCCTGCCCGTTACGCGGTCATCAAAACGTGCGCCGATATTTATCATTACGTCACACTCAGCCATGCACATATTGGCTTCCAGCGAGCCGTGCATCCCAAGCATACCAACGAATTGTTTGTCATCACCAGAAAATGCACCAAGCCCCATAAGCGTGTTGGTGCAGGGGAAACCAGTTAGATGCACAAGTTCAGTGAGCAGCTCGCAGGCTTTTTCACCAGAATTTATAACGCCACCACCAACATAAAAAATCGGCTGCTGCGCACTTGCCATAAGCACAACTGCCTTTTCAATTTGCGCCATTTCAGGTGTTGATGGCGGGCGATATGATGGGCGGTTGATTTCTATTTTTTCGCCGTAATTAGCAAGTTGGTTCATAATATTTTTGGGAATATCTACAACCACTGGGCCCGGCCTGCCTGTGCGCGCAACGTGGAATGCCTCGTGCATTATATGCGCTAGTTCTTCTATGTTACGCACGAGATAGTTATATTTAGTGCAGGAGCGGGTGATGCCTGTGGTGTCCGCTTCCTGAAAAGCATCTGAGCCAATAAGATGAGTTGGAACTTGCCCTGTGATGCACACTAGTGGAATGGAATCAAGCATAGCGTCAGTAAGACCTGTAACGGCGTTGGTTGCACCCGGCCCAGAGGTGACGAGAACCACGCCGACTTTTCCTGTGGAGCGAGCATAGCCTTCAGCCGCGTGGGTTGCTGCCTGTTCATGGCGCACGAGGATATGGCGCAGTTGGTTTTGTTTAAAAAGAGCGTCATAAACAGGAAGAACCGCGCCACCCGGATAACCAAAAACCACGTCAACGCCCTCATTCACAAGAGATTTAACAATAATCTCTGCGCCTGATATTTCCGCGTTTGCTGATTCTTGATGATGGATAATTTTTGCCTGCTTCATGCCTTGCCCGCCCAGAATAATAAAAGGGGTCTAAGGCTAACGTTCTTAGCGGTTTAGGTCAATAGGAATTGAGGCGGATTTTTAAGTTTTAGCGAGAATGTCCAGCATTAGCAACTTTATCCTTACGGGACTCCATCTCATGTATGATCATTCCATTTACTTTTCCATTATCATCATGTTGAGCTGTTGCTAGAATTGCATCACTTGCGTTTGTAGATAAAATCTCAGCTATAGTTTTCTCATGACTGAAATTTCTTGAAATTCCAGCTAGTCGGTTATAATTTGCAATAGCTAGTTTTAAGTGTTCTGTCTTTATATTGTCACCAGTTGCCAGTTCGGTTACTGTTCTTGTGTCTTTATTTTTAATTGCAGTTAATAGTTGGTTTGTTGGTGTTTCGGTCATTATGTAGCCTTTCTTAATGTTGAAGTTGATGTTCTGCCTGATGAGTTGGCGTTGTTGTTTGGATTGCTTCTGTAAGCAATTTTTTACTTATAGCATTAATGATTTTTACCATTTTTTTTTCTTTTGCCATGTCCAGAGCAGTTTCTCCAGCGTTGTTTTTTAGCGAAAGATGCTTTGTTGTTACACCTTCCTTATTAATAAGGGCGATGGCTATTTTTTCATTTTTCTCATTAATTGCTTCGTGCAAGGGAGTGAAACCAAACCTGCTTTCACGCTGAAATAATTGCTCTGGTGTCACCCCATCCTTATTGATTAGTGCGAGAGAATTTTCTGTGTCATGCGCCTTAATCGCATAATGCAGAACATTTTTATTACTTAGATTTTCTGTATCTGGAGTGAATAGTTTTTCAGCAGTATTATTTTTGATTAGGGCGGTGGCATGATCCTGAAATCCGTCTAATGGATATTTTTCACCCATAGCAAGAGCTATCATCAAACTTTGTTCGACTGGTATCAAATCTAATTTTGAAAGGATAGTGACAGTCATGGAGTGCCTTATTATTGTTGTCTTTCTTTTTCTTTATATTCAAGTAGGCGCTGAGGTGATCTAACTTGTTTTGATTCTTTTATTAATTCACCAGAGTTATAATACAGCGTATCGAGCATTTTTATTTCCTCGGCTACACGTTCACCTTCCTTAATGCCATTCTTACTTTTATTGAACATCTCGTCCAATCCAGATATTTCCATACTTTTGTTATTAATTTCTGTATGCCTCTTGGTTAGCTTTGTTATTTCAGACTTAATTGCTTTCTCAGCTTTTTCAATTGTTTCTCTTGGGATTATATTAACACTAACTACCCTTCTATCTTGATTAAATATTACTTCCGATGTTGGGTGCTGAATTTGGTGATTAATTTCTTTGTTTGCAAAAATTTCTACAATAAGGCTTCCCTTTTCAAGTCTGATAGCATCATCCAGAGCAGATATGCCGTCTTTATCGCGTGACAATAATTGTCTTGCAGTAACTTTTTTTTTCTAATAAGAGCTGAGGCAACAGCATTCTGTTCCAGCCGAATTGCATTCTGAAGATGCGTTCTCCCATTCTCATCAGGATGGAACAAATGTTCAACTTGGATTTTTTCGATTAACTCTAAGGACTTTTCGGTTTCTCCTTTTTTAATAGATATACCGAGATTTGTTAAATCTTTCTCATAGTTCGTTTTTAAATCCTTATTATCAGACATAGCTTCCCGTATGTTCAATATATAAGTTTATCTTGCTCTATCTGCGCTACGGAATTCATCAGAGCCTGTGAATTTATGACCGTTATCTGCAACTGTTGCTAAGTCATCTTTTCCTTTAACAATGATGTCTTGCTTATCATCTAATCTAGCCTTCACATCCAAGCGAGCAACAGCCGCTTGTAAAACTTCAGGATCAACGCCTTCTTTTGCTTTGAACACAATTTCTTCTTTTCCACTTACGCGTTTAATATTGGCATTTTCAGAAATGAATCTGTTAGCCGATCCTTTTTCTTCAAATTCTGAATAATCGAAATTACTAGCGTTTACCATGTTGGACTCCTGTAAAAAATTGTTAAACCTCGATATTATTGATTTTTTGCCAATATATTACAAGTTAAGATATTGTGACAATTGATTATTGAGAAAATTCAGATGGTTGGCAATAATAAGGCTGTCATTTCGAACGAAGTGAGAAATCTTTTCTTATAAAATAACCTGTAAAGATCCCTCGACTGCGCTCGGGATGACAAGAGTTTGTCAACTATAAACCCGTTGCACGCGGCGACCTATGCGGGTGAAGATTTCGTAACCTATGGTGTTGCACTGACTTGCTATATCATCCACAGTTTGCTGATTATTTATAAACTCCGCGCGGGTTTGCTCTGTTATTTGTAATTCTGATATTGCTGACATATCAACTGCTACCATATCCATAGATACGCGCCCAAGCAGTGGCACTTTATGCCCAGCTATGTAGGCATGCCCCTTATTTCCTAGCATGCGGAAATATCCATCAGCATAGCCAAGCCCGATAATGGCGATTCGGTCGCCCTTTTTTGCTGTTGCGGTTGCGCCATAACCCACCGTTTCATCACGGTCTAACGTGCGGATTTGTAAAATAGGTGCGGATAGCGTGGCGACGTGCTGCATCTGCCTTTTGCTATCGGTTGGATTAATGCCATAAAGGGCGCAGCCTGTGCGCGCCATATCAAAATGAAATTCATTTGGTAAAAACACACCAGCAGAGTTGGCAAGGCTGGCTTTTGCATTCGGAAAATATTTTAGCGCGTTGCTGAATCTTTCCAGCTGCTCAGAATTTTTGGGATGAGAAGAATCGTTCGCGCAGGCGAGGTGCGAAAGAATTAGCATGGGGTTTAGAGTTTGTAGCTTGGAGAGAATAGGGTGATTTAGGTCTGATTCGCAAAGCCCTAGCCTTGTCATTCCCGTGTCAACATGCAGCATTATATTTTTGCTGGTGTGGCGCAGCTCTGATTTTGTAAAATTCTCTACCTGTGAAATATCATTTAACACTGGTGTTAGGCGGTGATAGGAATATTCTTTTTCTTCACCAGAAAATAAACCTTGGAAAACACCTATTCTGACTTCTGGCAGAACGCCACGAAGCTCGATACCTTCCGCCAAGGTGGCAACAAAAAAATCACGGCAACCATCTGCCCACAAGGCAAGGCTAACTTCTTTAACGCCCAAGCCATAAGCATTGGCTTTCACCACTGCTGCGACAGAATTTTTGGCATGGCGATTTTTTAGCAATTGATAATTAGATTTTAGGGCGGATACATCAACCGCAAGCGTTGCGCATTGCATCTGCCTAATATCCCTCAGCCAGATTCTCAAACTGGGTGAGGCTGGCATCAAAGCGCAGTTTAACATCACCGATTGCACCATTACGATGCTTGGCGATGATAACTTCGGCAACATTCATTGCCCTGTCCATATCCGCCATCCAAGTCGCGTGTTCCGTTGTGCCTTCCTTCGGCTGTTCGCGTGATAAATAATATTCCTCGCGGTAGATGAACATAACCACGTCGGCATCTTGCTCGATTGAGCCTGATTCGCGCAAATCAGAAAGTAGGGGGCGTTTATTTTCGCGCTGCTCAACAGCACGGGAAAGCTGTGACAGGGCGATTACTGGAATGTCTAATTCTTTAGCAATAGCTTTTAGACCTTGCGTGATTTCTGATATTTCCTGCACGCGGTTGCTTTCAGACATTTTTGAACTTCCACGCACTAGCTGCAAATAATCCACCACCAGCAATTTCAGATTATTCATTCGTTGCAGGCGACGGGCGCGGGTGCGCAGTGCTGCGATGGAAAGGGCAGGAGTATCATCAATAAAAAACGGCATCTGCGACATTTCGTTACTGACGCGTACCAGATGGGCGAACTCCTCGGCAGTTATTTTGCCATTTAGGATATTATATGAGTTAAGTTTACTCGCGCTGGAAAGCATACGCGTGGAGAGCTGCTCTGCCGACATTTCCAGTGAGAAAAAGCCAACGCTTCCAGCTTCTTTTGGTGGCACACCATCGCTTTTTGCTTTTTTGGCGAGATATAAACCAGCGTTATAAGCCATGTTCACTGCTAATGCTGTTTTCCCCATTGAAGGGCGACCAGCAAGAATTAGCAGGTCAGAACGCTTCAAACCACCAAGCATTTTGTCCATGTCCTGCAGACCAGTTGTTATGCCGACAAGATGATTGCTGTGGCGCAGGGCGTGGTCGGTCTGTTCAATGGCTTTTATCACTGAATGGCGGATGGAACGAAACCCACGATCACCAGTTCCTTCAAGTGACATGGTGAAGAGCTTTTGTTCTGCTTCTTCTATCTGTTTGGTGGCAGGAATATCTATCTGGTGAGTGTAGGCGGTGTTTACAACTTCTTCGCCGATGGTGATGAGCTGACGTTTGAGCGCGAGATCATAAATCATTTTACTATAATCGCTGACATTGATGACAGTGATTGCTGCTGCTGCCAGCTTCACCAAATACGCGCCACCGCCAATATCTGCGAGGGCTTCATCCTGATCAAAATAATGACGCAGTGTCACAGGGTTTGCTATCAAACCTTTATCGCTGAATTTCTGGATTGCTTCAAAAATGCGTGAATGCAGCGGTTCGTAGAAATGTTCAGCACGAAGCTGATCGCCTATATATTGGAGCGCGTCATTATTTACCAGAAGAACGCCAAGCAGAGACTGCTCGGCATCAATATTGGACGGAGCTTGGCGATATGGCGTAGCCAGCGTATCATCAACCATTGATTGTTCTGGTTCTCTGGAAAGTAGTGCAACCATAGCCTAGCTGTTATTTAGTGTTTTTATAATTATCAGTTTTACACTAACAATAACCAACTAACAACAGCAGACTTAAAAAACACTATATACTCATTTGATTTAAGTTTTCCCCTGCGTCAGGCTTCGGCTCATGTATTAGTTGTTTTGTAGCTATTGAGAAGATATGTTTACTCTGCAATGTCCGATGGCGCGAGGGCTAGAGTTCAGGTCGGCATATATAAGCAAAGTAGCAAGCAACAGGAACAAAAGCTTCTTCGAATCCAAAGTAACTTCTCCATTGCCTCTAAAATTGTCGAATGTGGTGTCCATAAATATCTCCATAAGAGAAGGCTTGTTTAATGCCGTAATTGTAGCAAAAAAACAAAAAAATGCAATGATAAAAGAGATTATGCGGTAGTTGCAGACTAGGCAGCGTTAGCTTCAACGCGAACTATATCAAGCTTAACATTGGCAATAACTTCTGGGTGCAGAGTGATGCGCACAGGGTATTCACCAATGGTTTTGATGATAGTGGTTTGAACAATCTGGCTTCTTGGAACAACATGACCAGCTTCTTTAAGAGCATCGGCAATGTCGCGCACGGTCACAGAGCCATAAAGCTTGCCTTCCTGACTGGCTTGGCGAATAAGCTTTATGCTGATGCCTTCGATTTTCTTTGCCTGAACTTCAGCTTCTTTACGAGCCGCTGCATTCTGTTCTTCAATAATGTGGCGGCGTTCTTCGAAAACTTTTTTGTTGTCTTCAGTAGCTCGCAACGCTTTTTTCATAGGAATAAGAAAATTGCGACCATAGCCGTTACGAACCTTTACGGTTTCACCAATAGCACCCAAGCGGGCAATACGTTCCAACAAAATAACTTCCATGACCAATACTCCTTACGATTTCAATAAATTCTAACTAATAATTGCGCTCAAGCGCCGCGCCTGCTGCGTGCCTCAATGTCACTAGTCGTCGCTTCGCTCCTCCAATATTGTAAGCACAATATTCAAAAGGGGCTAACTTTTAGATGAACTTCCACCAGATGACAAGTGTTTGTTGAAGGTTTTTATATGATGCCATAATCCGACCCCTGCAACAACCAGAGGAAGCCAGAATGAAGTGGCTATCAAAAAATATAAAAATATTAGAAAAACCCGCCTGTTAGGAAAATTTATAGTGCTTGCATGAATCATAAATATACCCTGAAAAAAATATGGTATAAGCAAGATAATTAGAGATGATTTTCCTAGAAAACTCATAGATTCACCACCGATTAGTGATGCAATGGCGCATATACTCATTAAAGTTAGCAGCCAATTAGGTATGGGGAAGGCAGAAAGCGTTATCGCTGGGCGTTTTGCTATATTTTTTTTAATCAGCAGGCGGTTTATAGCCCAAGCATAGGCTAGAAAAAAAATGCACCATAGCCATACCATAGCACCACTTAGAATAAATGAGAAACTCTCTGATGGGTATTTTACGGCAACACCATATTTTTCGCTGAATATAGCCAGACTTTGTGCGATTGTTTGCATTATAAATTTTGGTAAATTTGTGTCTTGAGTTGCAAAAATGGCTGTTGCTATAGCCAGTAAGACGCAGCCATAAATAGCCATATATATCGTAATTAATCCAACAGGATACCATATTCTAATATAAGGTAAGTTATCACTTATCTTTATATCAAAATGATGTAGCAATCTGTCACAGATGTACCAGCAGGGCAGGACAAATACCGAGAAAAATAATGCTGCGGTTATAACGCTATAGGTTGGATATTCGCCAGCAACGAATAACCCTATGAGAACAGTGGCAATAACCCCAGATTTTAATGCGATGGTTGGATTTTTACTAAGACCAGCAGCTAATAGGGGGATAGTTGACAGAAATATTAGAATAAAATCGGGGGCAAAGCTAAAAACAGCAACAAATATCACCGTGGACATAATTGCAGTAACTAAAATTGTTGAGATTTCTTTGGGCATCATTCTCCGTCACACCATGTTTGGCAATGGATCCAGCCTTTATCCAGCCTACAAATACTCCACCCCTAGAACCCAATAAACAAATTGGGTATCAGGAAAGAGAGAACTATTGTGCGACAAACGCCAGTAAAGCAAGGTTACGCGCGCGTTTTACTGCTTGGGCAAGTCCGCGCTGCTTTTTGTGTGACACTGAAGTGATGCGGCTTGGTAGAATTTTTCCGCGTTCAGAAATAAAGCGTTGTAGAAGTTTTACGTCTTTATAGTCAATTTTCGGAGCGTTAGCACCAGTGAGGGGGCAAGTTTTTTTACGACGGAAAAATACTTTGCGACCAGCTGCTGCGTTTTCTTGAGGGCGTTCCATGTTCATGTGGGTAATCTCGTTTTATTAAGTTTCGTTGTTTAATTTATAACTACATCGGCAATGTCAATATCAACATCAGCGATTACATCAGCATCAGGGACACCATCTTCACGCGAGCGTGACTGCTGCATCATAGCTGAAGGACCTTCTTCCAGAGCATCAACACGGATGGTAAGTTGGCGTATAACATCTTCGTTATGACGCAGATTGCGTTCCATTTCTTTTACCGCTGGTGCTGGCGCATCAATTGCCAACATAACATAATGACCTTTACGGCTTTTATTGATTTTATAGGCAAGGTTACGCAGACCCCAATATTCGTCTTTTACAACCTTTCCACCGCCCTGTGCGACGATCGCGCCCATGCTTTCTGTTAGCTTGGTTATGTCCTGACGGGACATGTCTTGACGGGTGATAAAAGTGCTTTCGTACAATGGCATAGTGGTTTAAGCTCCTGCAAATTCGCTAGAGCATTTTTCATTTAAGAGCATACGTCGTTAACCTTCGGCTCATGTAGTTTTTCTACACTTCGCCTTGGTTGCCTATTATGCACTTAAAGCAAAAACGCTCTGTATCATGATTAAAAGGGGTATAACCTATAGTCAATTTTTTGCTGATTGCAAGTAAAATAGTGACATAAAATAGCAAGGCTGGCACTGCTTGGCTATAATCAAGTAAAATCAAGAAGTTTTATAGTTTTTTGTCGGTTATTTTAGCTTGGGAATAGTCAAGATTGTAGGTTGCCATAATTTCTAAATAGCTTTAATAATGGTAGTCTTGGGATTTTTTGATGGATATGAATACAGTAATAATGAAAAAAGGAAGAGATATGAAAAAGGCACTATTGTTTCCAGGGCAAGGCTCTCAGGTTGTTGGTATGGGAAAAGAACTTGCTGAAAAATTTGCGGTTGCGCGTGCCGTGTTTGATGAAGTTGATAGTGCTTTATCGGAAGATCTATCAGAAATTATATTTTCTGGCCCTCAGGATTTATTGACCTTAACCGAAAATGCACAGCCAGCAATTATGGCGACTTCTATAGCTGCCTTTCGTGTGTTAGAAACAGAATTTGGCTTTGATTTAAAGTCTCAAGCGGCTTTTGTCGCTGGGCATTCTCTTGGCGAATATTCTGCTCTCTGTGCTGCTGGTGTGTTGGGTTTGAGTGAAACTGCACGCCTTCTTCGTGTGCGTGGCTTGGCGATGCAACGCTGTGTTCATGATGGCAATGGTGCCATGGCAGCACTTATCGGGATTGACCGCGAAATGGCAGAGGCTATTGCCAGCGAAGCTGCTGGTGATGAAGTTTGTGGTGTTGCCAATGATAATGCACCGGGGCAGGTGGTAATCAGTGGTGCGCGGACGGCAATTGAACGGGCAATTATAATTGCCAAAGATAAAGGTGCAAAACGTGCCGTGTTATTAGAAGTTAGCGCACCGTTCCATTGTGCTTTGATGGCTCCAGCTTCTGGAGTTATGGCGGACGCTCTTTCTGCGGCACATTTCAGTAACCCAATCGTTCCGATAGTTACCAACGTTACCGCCAAGGCAGAAAGTGACCCAGCTATTTTACGAGAACTGTTGGTGGATCAGGTTACTGGTGTTGTTCGTTGGCGCGAATCAATGGAATATTTGGCAGCGCAGGGCGTGACCCGTGTTGTGGAAGTTGGCGCTGGAAAAGTGCTTTCTGGGTTGATGAAGCGCATTGCTCCTACTGTAGAAACAATGAATATTGGAACTGTTGCTGACCTTGAGGCATTTGCGAAGGTGGAGTAATAAACTCTACTTTGGCTTCAAATCTGCTTGCGATGGAACCTCCTCAAAACATGTGGCGAACCTATCGGTTTCAGTTATAATTATAACCTAATGTTTTTCGGTATCCATCGCTTCCTACTACGCTAAGGCTTCGTAGGACAGGTCGCGCTTTTTTGCCAAAGCGAGTTTATGGAGTGTAAATAATAGCATAAAAATAATGAGGTACGAATCAAATGACATTTTCACTAAATAATAAAAAAGCTCTGATAACTGGTGCAACTGGTGGCATTGGCGGGGCGATTGCAAAAAGTTTTTATGGTGCTGGTGCAACGCTCGCGATTTCTGGTAGTCGTCAGGAGAAGCTGGATAGTTTTTCAGCAGAATTGGGGACTGGAGTTTTTCCTATTGCTTGTGATCTATCGCAACTAGCAAATGTTGATGCACTTATAAAAGAGGCAGAAGAAAAACTTGGTGGGCTTGATGTTTTGGTGTGCAATGCTGGCGTTACCAAGGATAATCTTGCGCTTCGCATGAAAGATGAAGAATGGCAGCAGGTTATTGATATTAATCTTACGGCAAGTTTCCGCCTTGCCCGCGCAGCAATCAAAGGTATGCTGAAACGTCGCTCTGGGCGGATTATATTTATAACTTCTGTGGTGGGGTGGACTGGAAACCCCGGGCAGGCGAATTATTGTGCTTCTAAGGCAGGGCTTACTGGTATGGCGAAGTCGCTTGCGCAGGAAGTGGCATCACGCGGTATCACTATAAACTGCATTGCTCCTGGATTTATTGCAACCAATATGACGGACGCGCTTAATGATGAACAAAAAGCCCGCATTAACCAGAACATTCCGCTGGGACGGATGGGGTCTGCGGAAGAGATAGCTGGTGGCGCGCTTTATCTTGCCAGCGATGCTGCATCTTATATAACTGGGCAAACTATCCATATTAATGGCGGGATGTTCATGTCTTAAGTATTGTGCTTTTTTGTGGTAATAGACAAAGAGTTATGGTAATTGAGTTGGGACTCAATGAAAGATTATTTAGCGAATATGTACTTTAATATTGACGTTTGAGTTTTGATGATTATTGTTCCCGACTCTATAGTGAATTAAAACATAAGGACGGTTTTTTGATTTTGTCTTTATGATTAGGTGACAAGATTCTAGTTTGGATTTTGTATTTGTTAACTAACGAAGGAAAAACATCATGAGTGATATTGCTGAACGAGTAAAAAAAATCGTTGTTGAACATCTGGGTGTAGATGAATCTAAGGCTGTACTAGAAGCTAGCTTCATTGACGATCTGGGTGCTGATAGTCTGGATACCGTTGAGCTTGTTATGGCTTTTGAAGAAGAATTTAATATTGAAATACCTGATGATGCCGCTGAAAAAATTCTTAGCTTGCAGGATGCAGTAAACTACATCCAACAGCACGCAAAAGCTGCATAATTTTCACATCATCTTTCCATGAGAAGAGTTGTAGTTACTGGTCTTGGTCTGGTTACACCGCTTGGTTGTGGTGTTGAGCAGTCATGGAACGGTATAGTTTCTTCACGTTCTGGTCTGGTAAACATTACCCATTGCGATGTTTTTGACCTGCCAGCACGCGTTGCTGGTCAAGTGGTGCGTGGCACTGAGGCTGGGCAGTTCAATGCCGATAATTACATTGAACCGAAAGAACAAAAGAAAATGGACGATTTTATCCATTTTGCTTTTGGTGCTGCTACTCAGGCCGTAGAAGATGCTGGTCTTACATCTGTTGATGAAGAAACCGCACTGCGTACTGGGGTGATGATTGGCTCTGGCATTGGCGGGTTGCATATCATTGAAGAGACAGTGTTGATGATGAAGGAAAAAGGTCCGCGTCGCGTTAGCCCGTTCTTTATTCCTGCTGCACTTATAAACCTTGCTTCTGGGCAGATTTCTATCAAATATGGTTTCAAAGGGCCTAACCATTCGGTGGTGACCGCTTGTTCCACTGGCGCACATGCGATTGGTGATGCATCGCGCCTTATCCAATTCGGTGATGCGGATATTATGCTTGCTGGTGGTGCGGAAGCAACTATTTGCCGTATCGGGCTTGCTGGTTTTGCTGCTGCCCGCGCTCTTTCCACTGGCTATAACGACACCCCAACTAAGGCTTCACGTCCGTGGGATAAAGGTCGTGATGGTTTCGTTATGGGTGAGGGTGCTGGCGTTGTTGTTCTTGAAGAATATGAACATGCGAAAAAGCGCGGTGCAAAAATTTATGCAGAAGTGGTTGGTTATGGCTTATCTGGTGATGCCTATCATATAACCGCGCCTGCGCCTCAGCATGAAGGTGCTGGTCGGGCTATGGCTGCTGCTCTTAAACGCGCTGGGCTAAACCCTGAAGATATTGATTATATCAACGCACACGGAACATCCACTCCGCTTGGTGATGAACTTGAATTGCAGGCAGTAAAGAATCTTTTTGGTGACGCTGCTTACAAGCTTTCCATGTCATCTACCAAATCAGCAATCGGGCATTTGCTTGGTGCTGCTGGTGCGGTGGAGGCGATTTTCTCTATTCTTGCTATTCGTGATCAAATTGCCCCGCCAACTCTCAATCTTGACGACCCATCTGATGGCTGCGATTTAGATCTTGTAGCACATACCGCAAAAAAACGAAAAATACGCGCCGCTCTTTCCAACTCCTTTGGTTTTGGCGGAACCAACGCATCTTTGGTGTTTAAGCAGGTATAGTACGATTTATATAAACTTGTCATTCCGAGCGTAGTCGAGGAATCTTTGCAAGATAATGATATTTAATAATGTAAAGATACCTCACATTCGCTGCGCTTGTTCGGTATGACAAAAACGAAATTAGTTGAAAAAAGGATATAAAATTTGCGAAGTTTTATTGTATTCCTTCTAATTTTATTTGTATCTTTTTCAGCCATAGGTTTTTTTGCATGGCTAGATTTTACTTCGCCGAGCAATTTTGAACAAGAAACCACAATTATTTTACCCAAAGGTAATGGCTTTTCGAAGACCATTGATATTCTAGCAGAAAATAAGGTTATCGCTCATCCTTTATTGGTTAAAGCCATTGCATATATGAATGGTGATGCCAATCGCATTAAGGCTGGAGAATATAATTTTCAGTATGGAGTTTCGCCACAAGCAGTGTTGCAAATGCTGGTGGCTGGTAAAGTAGTTACGCATAAAATCACCATTGTCGAAGGTCTTAATGTCCGCGAAATTACCGAATTATTAAATGCTGAAAAAATGCTGGAAGGGAATATTCCTGAAAATATTGAAGAAGGCTCTCTATTTCCTGAAACGTATCATTTTACCTATGGTGATAGTCGCTCTTCCATAATTGCCCGTATGCAGGAAAAAATGCAGAAAACATTGGATGATTTATGGGAAAAACGTTCTGCTAATATACCTATTAATATACCTATTTCAAATAAACAGCAGGCATTGGTGCTTGCTTCTATAGTTGAAAAAGAAACTGGTCTTGCTTCTGAGCGCGCGCGGGTGGCAGCGGTATTTGTGAACCGCCTGAAGAAGGGTATGAGACTTCAGTCTGATCCTACAACAGCGTATGGCATAGAAAAAGTTACAGGAAAACCCCTCGGGCGCGCCCTTGTCACTTCTGACCTAAAAACACCAACGCTGTATAACACCTATGTTATTGACGGTTTGCCACCAGCACCAATCTCTAATCCCAGCCGTGAGGCGATAGAAGCCACTCTGCACCCTATGGAAACAGATGAATTATATTTTGTTGCCACTGGAAAAGGTGGGCATAATTTTGCCAGCAATCTTGAGCAGCATAACAGGAATGTGCAGGAATATAGAGCTAAAATTGGGCGTTAGGACAAATATTTAAGAAAATCTTAGCAATTTTATGGTTATCCTAGCTGCTGATTTTATGCTACAATATCGGTTGCATAACCAATGGATAACAAAAGGATCATATATGTCAATTACTCCAAAAGAGGCTAAGTATTTAAGTGATCTGCATCATCGCTGCCATGATGAACTGCTTGAATATTGGGAAAAAATACGGGCTGGGCGACAATTTCCGCATGAAAGCGATGTTGAAGCAGAAGCAATAGCGGATATATGGGATTATTGTTTCCTAATAAGTCTTGACGATGTTACCCGCCGCATCGGTTATCGCTATAGCTATATGGGTAAACATCTGGTTGAAGCATTTGGTGATGATGTCAGCAGTCCTGATATGGCACTTCGCTTGCTGTCTTCTACTCATGTTCCAAGCTTAAAAAAAATTGAGGAAGTTCTTGAGAAAAAACATCCTGTTATCGATGAAGGTGAGTTCACCAACGCGCACCATATGAATGTTCGGTACAGAACTTGCATTGTGCCACTCGGATATGAAAATGGGCAGGTTTCTCACTTGTTTGGTGTAATGCGCTGGAAAGCGTATTAGAGCTTATTTCTTTATCCTGTACGTCGTTATCCATCGGCTCAGGTACTACAAAATCCGCATGCGGGATTTTGTCCTTATTGGAAACAAATCCCACTTGTGGATTTGTTATGTACACTTCGCCTTGGCTGCCTAGTACAGAATAAAGAAATAAACTCTACTAAATTAGTTTTTTATCTGCTTCGTTTTCCAAACAAAAATCCGATGGAGCGTTATGAAACAGAACACAGAACCTTTTGAAGAACTGATGATCCCGCGCAGAGAGCTGCATGCTCCGTCTGCGATGATCTATCGAGTTTATAGTGATTACAAACATTTTGAATTGGTAGAGGCAATGTCCGCACTTGATGCGCTTGCTGCCAGCAAGATAAAAAATGTTTATAAGATCGAACGTCACGATCCTTTGGCGGATAATGTCATCCACCTAAATCAGGTTATTAATCCTATGGCCGCGGTGAGTGCTGCGACTGAGAGTGCGCTTGTAGATAATATACAACCGCAACAGCATGAATCCACTCCACATATAGCTGAGGTTAAAGATAGTACTGAAGTTCCTGTAGAGACAAAGCCTACGGAGGCAGCAGCTCCAGCACCTGTTGAAACGACTCCGAAGGAGGATGCACCACTTAGTAATGATGATATTGATAAATTACTAAATGGTTAGAAAGCATTTTCTGATTTATAGTTATTGCTTAAATGGAAAAACAATCTGCCCGATGAATGAATCTGGTATATCCATTCCATCAATGCCATAATGCTCTGGTAGTTTTCCTTTAGGCATATAAAAAGTTCCAAACATTATATCTAGAAGAGGGAAGGTAGGGGCAAAGTTTTTATTTAGCCCTTCCTTTTGTGTGGTGTGGTGCCAGCGGTGGAAAACTGGGCTGGCAAAGAGATAACGAAACGGACCAAACGTCCAATTTAGATTGGCGTGAACCATAAAGGAATATGCCATATTAAATAAAGCCATGACCCCAATAGAGTTTGGTGAAAAACCAATCAGCAGCATTGAAGCGTTTACCAGAGTAAAAGACAGCCAAACATTAATTGGATGAAAGCGATAGGTTGAAAGCCAGTCAACTATTTTTGATGAATGGTGGATGGCGTGCCACTTCCATAATTTTGGAGTGTGGAATAAACGATGTGTCCAATATAACAAAATATCAGAAATTAGAAACACCATAGCTGCCTGAACCCATAGGGGCAAGGTCGCTAGATAGCCATGACCGTTATTGATATAATCCTGCAGCTGATCTTTGGGAGTATTATAGAAAAATATTCCAAAGCCTAGGGCTAAATATAATATATAAATGTATTTTGAAATAACAGGAATCAACATTCCATAAAGAATGTCAGCTACCATTCCTTTGCGAATCATAGGCTGATTTTTATTGCATGGCATAAATACTGCCAAAACAGAAAATATAACAAAAAATCCAGCTAGATAATAGAAAAGGTGAAGCCAATCATTAAGTATATTACTTACTAAACTGTTCATTTGGATCTTTTAGCGGACGCAGCAGACATTTTTTGAGAAGCACTACCGCTTACCATATCCATAGCTTTATCTACTGGATTACCTGTATTAAGATTAACACTTGATTGAGCAATCTGCATAGCAATGTTTATTACAACATCATTAAATTTGCTTGCTATCTCAGCTATCGCCAACAGCGTTAATATTGATATTAGCGGAATCGGGAATCCTTTGTCCAAAGTCCATTCTTTTTCGTCCATTACCCAGCCTTCAGTTCCCCCTCTAAACTCCATAAATCTCCAGAAAGAGAACTCAAAGCCAGATCCACGGAAACCATCTGGAAATTTAGTCCAGCAAATAGGGTGTGATAATATATTATCAAGAGAGCCTTCCATTAATTGTACAAAAAATATAAAAAATATGAACAATAAAACTGGTTGTAATGAAGCCCCTAATAGCTGGTTTAGCCAGTTATCGAATAGATGGCGAGTTCGTGAAAATAAAATAGTTGGTATGAAAATAGGAGCTAATCCAAATAGGAGGGTTTTTAAGAGTAGTGACATAATGTAAACCCAAACAGCGGTCAGAACAGACTTTAGAAACAGCACAACACCACCAAGAAGCAGCACGAACATTATTGGACCGTATGGTCCTGTAAGACTAGTTGCCATAAGTGTGGCAAACATTTTATTGGAAATAACTTTATTTATAGCACTATCAATCCCAGTGAATACACCAGTACTCCTAACAATATCAGTAGGCATAGGCAAGGGTAGCGGCGGCGTTACTAGAGCAGGTCTTCCACTGTTAGTTACATAGGTTATTAATTCATCTGTTCCACCATTAAAGAATCTTACAACGGTATCATTGAAGAATGCCCACGATGAAGTAGCTGTGAGAAGCATTCCAACTATGCCTATTTTGGTACAACGAATAATAAAATCATAGAGTGTCATGGGTATCATTCCACTCATAAATAGAATTCCATAAATGGCTATATAAAGCGTTATTGCTGCCCTGACTGATACAATAAACCCAGGATGTAACGATATATTGTTATAAATCTGGGTACTCATAAGTATAAGCTTAAGTTTTATTGTAAGTACTATATCAGTGATGATAGTTTTAGGGTCAACTCTGAATTGGTCGGTTTCAACACCAAGTGAATCTGCAGAACAGATTTGCTCTGCTACTGGTGGTGGAGTAGAAGCTATGGCATTGCTGCTGGCAACTACTGCTATAAGAATAAAACAAATTGCTGCTAGAATAAAAGATAACAGCTTATAATTAGCCATTTGTTTATTATCTGGAGTTGTTGATATAGCGTTCATAATCTTACCATTTTAAATTAACTTTTTGTTATTATTCATATAATCATCTCAACTTGATCTCTTGAAAAGATGACCCTGTATATTCATACGGCTAGAAATATCGCTAGTTAAGTTGCTTAACCCTATTGTTGCACTATTTGAAAGTCCGTGAGAAATTTCTGGAATTTTAGATAATATAAAATACAATAAAACTGAATAAATCAGTAAATTGAACATCCTCACCAATACGTTTTTCTTGATATCTGCATCATTCACACCGCAATCTATCTTTGGAACACTAAGTGGGGAATAATTTAAGCTTTGATATAAAAGCGGATTAATAAATAATTGAGTTGCAGAGGTTATCCTGTCGCGCTCTGGACAAGCAGCCAGACCAGTGCCTTTGCATTTCAGCTCATCAGCTATAGAAGAATTGGTTGGCAGCATCCACGCATCAGTGATAGGCTGGTTAAGATATAGGCACCTTCTAACATAATCTGTTCCGCCCAATTCTCTAAAAATCTCATCAACCGCTACAATGATAATACCATCTCGTGCATTGGGAGTAGAATCTAAAAATAACCCCACTATTGTGAACATTAGCAATGGTGTCAAAATAGCAGAAATATATAAATTAAACCACATCATTAAAAAGCGTTCTGTATAATTAAAAACTAAAAATGGAACAAAAAGAGGGGCTATAACAATCAAAAAAGCGACGGCTAGCATTGATGATAAATATAAATACATAGCCTGAAAAATAGCTGACAAAAGAACAAATATGGTGAAAAGACCAATTATAGTTAACAATGCCCCCATGTTTTGAGCAAAGAATGAACCGCTAAGAAGCGCGATAATACCATTGTTTATTGAACGGGGATCGGTATTAGCAAAGCCAAGCAGATCCCTTATAAACAAATCAAACTGAGCCCATGGAGTTCCAACCGCTGGATTCATGCCCCACATCGAAACCTCGTCGAACATGCCAAAAAATCTTCCACCGAGACCACCCAAATTATAGGTGTAACCAACTGCTATACCAAGGCGTATAAGAAAAGACATAGATTGAGGAATAATGTTCTTTTCCCCACCCATTATTCTAATACCCAATAAAGCTATCGATAGGGTTACAACTGCTGATAGAAAAAATCTGGCAAACTCAGAAACTTTGATTAATAAGCCAGTTACAGGCATCGTTACAGCATTGCGAATAGGCCAGTTAAAACAGTTTATTAGTGCCTGAGTATATTGACCAGGAGCGGGAGTACAGGTGTAAGTTATATGTGCAAGATCATTGGTGATGTTGGTGGTTGCGGTTACTTCCTCAGCAGATGCAAATTGCGGTTGAAAGAATAAAGCAATTATGAGCAAAGAAAATAACATTATAACTATATTGCGACGAAGGGTCATCCTACACCTCCGCCAAATGTGCTGCTTCCAGGTGCCGATAGCCTGCCAATACCCAATGTTCCTCCAGGACCACTACCCAATGTACCACTTCCTATGTATGGCAGATATTCTAACAAAGAATAAAAAACATATAAAACTATAGCGGTCATGACGAAGGAAATTAAAACGCGTATTTTATAGTCTAGGTAAACTCTGTCTCTATCAGCTTGTGTTGTAGCGGCAGCCCACTCAGCTGGCATTGCAGTTTCCGCCAGTCTTTTCCAATCCAGAACGCGCACAGGAACACCAGTTTGAAAGAAGTGTAAAGGAGTCACCGCTCTTGTTCCCATAAGCGAGGTTACGTCTGTTGCGCCAACTGGTCTCTGCCCCTGCTTGTCTGATATTGCTGTGTCATGAGGTATAACATCTAACGGAGTGCCGTCATTATCGATTTTTAAATTATCTGTAGCTGTTAATTGCTCCGCATATCCACCAGTCAAATTCACCCACTCTCCAATCTTAAAATCGGTAGGTTGCGAATCTGTTCCAGCTATAGCGTAGTACAGAGAATATTTTCCAGCGAATACTGTGGTATTAATTGCGACTAAGAACATTATCAAATAACCGAAAGAAAAAATCGGCTGCAGAAGGAAGCTTGCGGTAGTCCGCATCCACCCGTCGAAAAACCGCTTGCTGCTGTTGAATAATATGCATGGCACAAAAATAGGTGATATAAGAACCATAAAGGAAAAAGCGATATAAGAGGTGAGGAAAATATACATCACGCGCAGAACAGTGAACATGGCTATAGAAAGCAGATATAAACCAGCCAAGGCAACGAACACGCCGATTACTGTTGAAAACATAGCGGCTACAATAAATCCTAATATACCACCTGAGAGCTGTAAACTTTCTGGGTTCAAAGAACTAATATCTGCCGTTATTATTCCACCCAATATTCTGTCGATGAAGCAATCGAGAATATTCCATACCCCCATTATTTCTCTTTCACTGGCTTGGGCAGCTGTATATGCACAGGTGAAATTTGGGGCGGTATCGGTAGCACTAATTCTGTTCCATTCTTCACCGCCAGCAAATGCAGCAATGGCTGGTTTGGCAAGGTAACCAAGCAATTCTTCCAAGGAATTTAAAAGCCTTGGATATGCTGCATTCACATTCGCAAGATACATTATTACCCCGCCGATTTTAAGAGCTGTGGCGAACCCAACGTGTTTAGAGCCAGTACCAGCAATTACTGTTATACCGTATAATACTATAGCCAAGGTGATTATAGATCTGGTTATTATAGTGGTTATTTCAACAAATGGCTGGAGAATCTGAACAGTTGCGTAGATTATGGTATCGCGGATGCAGGGAATGAGGCGTGAGGTAAAACCTCTTTGCAGGTTGCCAGTGTCATCGCTGGGACATACTATTATGGTTTCCTTGCCTTGAGCATCAGAAAATGGCAACACTGAAATTGGTTTTACAGTAGGTATGGTATAAGCTGAAGCATGGAACGGCAAAAAAATAACACTCAGCAAAACGCCGAGCATCAATAACCATGTCAATATGGCACTATTTTTTTGCATCTTTATTAGCAATCTTATCTTTGTCTGCTTTTACCTGTTTTTGGAAATGAGGCAACCACGCATCTGGTGAATCACCATATTTCTCACGCATTTCATCCATAATAATAACAGTTTCTGCACGGGCGGAAAGAACATTCACCACTTCCTCCATTCCTGACAAGTCAATACGCGCAACAACTACGTCTTTACCTTGTTTTACTAGAAAGAACCTGCTTCCCGGATCGGTGGTTTGCAGTAGGTTGAATTCACGATCGCTTACCATGAAAGCAGTTTTGTATGCTTCTGTTGCCTTTGGGTTAGGCAGGAATATCTGTGTCGCTGTCTGCTGAATCAAGGTGGCACTGATGGAGCTATTAGCAGCATCTTCCACGCTTTGAGTAGCGAAAATAACCATTCCGTTCAATTTACGCAGAGTTTTTAACCAGTCTTTGATACGTTCGGCAAATATTTTATTATCAATCAACGCCCAAGCTTCGTCGAGTACGATAATTGTAGGTGTGCCGTCTAACGATAAATTTATACGGTGGAATAAATAAAGCAAGACAGGCCCAAGACTTGAGCGATCACGCAATACTTCTCCCATTTCAAAACCAAACGAACTGCCGAGGCTGAAATCGATGATGTCCTGCTCGTTATCGAACAGTCCACTATAGGCTGTTTCCGAGTGCCACATCTTCAGACGACTGGCAATTGTTCCTGGACCTTCCATACCGAAGAATGGAGCTATATTACGGAGCATGCGGTCTTTTTTTGCCAGTTTATAATTACCTATTACGGCACTTTCTAATTTTTCCATGTCGGCAGCGGTAAAAGGTTCATCATTTACCGTAACTAGCGTGCGCAGCCACTCTGTTATAAATGTACGGTTTTCAGGAGTGTCTGGTAGCTGAAGAGGATTGAAGCCACAATTTTCGCTTGGCTCAATGATACTATATTTGCCGCCAACAGCTCGTATAAATATCTCCGCGCCACGATCTTTATCGAAAAAGAAAATACGACAGTTGAATTTTTGTGCCTGCGTACATAAGAAGTTCAGTAGCACGGTTTTACCCGAACCAGTTGGACCAATTACAGTAGAATGCCCTACGTCACGAGCGTGGAAGTTAAAGAAATAAGGTGTACCTGAAGTGGTTTCAAATACAGTCAGGGCATTACCCCAATGGTTGCCGTCTATTTTTCCAGTAGGATAATTGTGGTTTGAAGCGAAACTTGCTAGATTCATCGTGGTTATATCTGAACCGCGCGCGATATATTCAAAATTACCTGGAAGCTGCGCCCAAAATGTCTGCTCCATTATTAGCTTTTCACGAACTGGGTTGATGCCGACATTTACTAATTCTGCGATAGCCATGGAAGCTACATTTTCTAGCCTTTTTAAATCTTCTTCAAAGACCATTACACTCAGTTGGTGCTTTCCGAAAGCAACGTGACCACTGGTTGCCATATCAAGAGCATCACTTATTTCTGCTATTTGTGAAATAGCTTTATCTTGTGCATTAATCATTCGATTCTGACGACGTTGCATAGCACCAATCTTGGCACTGCGGTCAGAAAATTGATATGACTGAGAAATAACAAATTCAAAAGGAAGTTGTAAGAAACTGTCCATGAACCCAGCGGCAGTAGCTGGACCATATTCTTTAATGGCAACTATAGCCGCATAACGCTTTTTTGGTCCGCCAGAAATCTCAAGCACACTGCTGCCGAAATAAAGGCGATTTGTTGGTAAGTAATGTGATAAATCATTGGTATTACAACGTATAGGAGTTTTGAGTCCGCCATTAAGAAGCTTGCTCAGGAATTCCATAGGTTCTGAAAATGTTCCAAATTCATTTTCATAAGTTGTCAAAAGGCGTGCGCCATAATCCTTCATTGTTGAAATAATACGGGAAACAGCCTCGGTTAATTCCTTCTGTGATTCACGCATAGAGCGCATTTGTGCAACTCTTGCTGCTTCTGGATCCTTTTTTATGAGTTTCCCAAACTTGGGCATTTTCTTGAGGCTTACCTTACGAACAACGGTAATATACAGCTCATTAATGTATGAATCTTTGGTGTTGTGCTTTTTCTGCCAATGCTTATCGAGAAGAGAAGCAAACCCTGGAGGCTGTTTACCACCTGGATAAGCACCGTGACGGAGGCGTACAGTGTGAAACCATATTGAACATGAACCATCCGCCATACTCTTTAGCAGCGAGTTACGAACCATTTTTTTCATGTCGATGTCTTCATCGTCGGCAGTTTCAAACGAGAAGCCATCAATTTTTATAATTTGTATAAATTCCTTTTTCTTCGTGTAAATAGTAGCTCTATCCCAATGATATTGGTATGGGATAAAGTCAGATTCCGAAACCTCATAAGCTGACTTTGCTGCTTTTTCTGTTTGACGACGAAAAATTTGGAATTTCATATTAATATACGCAGTTTGATTTTAGAATGGATCATAGGAGTTTCTTTGACCATGATAGTTTTTATTTACACATTTGAAGCCTTTGGACATTCTAAGCATAATCATTTCAACCGCACGAGGTTCTCTTAAACAAATATAATACCCTAGAGCGTGAACAGCAGGCGCAGCTACCAAGATAAAAACGAAATTCTGAGTATTAATGAACGCCACAAGATTTGCACCAGCATTGAGTACGAAATAATAAAAACTCACCCCCGCGATCATCGTTGGTCTTGTAAGACCTTGAAATAACGGATCGGATTGCAGACGACCAGAACCTGACATAAGAACCTCCTAGACTAATACTTCTAGTTTTACAGATATTTATTTAACAAATGGTGAATATAATGGATCTATGAGAAGTCTATCATAGAATTATGTCAGTTTTGTGTCAGTTTGTATTTTTTTAAAAAATCGCAAATTTAACTGCGATTCCATAGTTTTGCCAGAATATCCAGACCATCACACAATTTTCTAGTGTTTCCATCGACTTTATGCAGCTTTTTTGCTGAATATTGCAATGATTTTGGATATTCATTGTAAATACATAAATTAATTACCAAAAGAGCGTACCCGCTTTGGTTTAGAAGGCTAACTGCGGTATTATATTCTTTTTCGCGGGCTGCTCGCCATAATGGGTCTTCATATTCCGAGGATTTCTGCTCGTAACCACCAATATATGATAGGTCTGTGGCGCGGACGCTGGGAACGCCGTGGCGCAGAGTGTAAAGCCAACGAAGATGAATGCCACACCAATGTTGTTTTTCTGTGATAATGTTACGCTGCAAACATAGATCCAGAGCCTCTGTAGTTACTCCCAGCAAGCGTTTCATAACAGTTTCTGGTGTGCCAGTGTCTATAGATGGGCGGTTGGTTTTGGGTCTTCCTCTGCGGCGTGAAAAGGTTAGTATCTCAGCGTTTTTTAGTATTTTATCGGAGGTTGTTTCTTTCATATAATTTTTCCTCAATATCACTTAATTAAGAAATTCATGGAAATTACATTTGGCGATTGATTTCCCTCAACTTTAGTTTCTTTTTCTTTAAGGCGTTGTTTTTCCCTATATTTTTTGCGCTCATGATAACGTTTCCCTTGCCCCGCTTCGGCGCGCCATGGGACGGGAGTAACCAGAACTTTTTTTGCTTTAAGGCGAACGTAATCAGGATTCATTCCCGCAGCTAGGCAGACATCTATGAAATCCTTGCTATTGCCAGTTAACCAACAGATTGCCTCATGTTTTTGATAGAGCGATTCGGATTTTTTACAGCGACTCAAAGCATCCATCATTGCCTGAGTAATCACCGCCACCCATAATGCGGTTTCGCCACGCGCTGTATTGTAGGCTTCTTGCAGCCATACTAGATAATCAGGTGATTTTCTCCTCCTTGGAGATAAATCATTAGGAGGGTTCTTGGATACAGAGTTTTTTACTGATTGTGATTTAGAATTATTGGAGGATGTTGATTTAGTAAAATCGGTATATTTTGGCATTTTGTAATCCTCAACTCTAGGTAGTTAATGAAATGACAAATTAGGATATAAATTGCACATAATAGGAAATATCGCAAGCAAAATAAGATATATCCAAATAAATGGGCAAAATTACATTCTATACTAATTATGAATAAGAGCTTTACAGTTCTTATTCAAAGGCACGCTCGCTACGCGGCGGAAAATCTGTGCTTTCGGCACTAGATTTCCATACTAATTTTGTATAAAAATTATACAAAATTAGTATGTTACGAACATATCGGCGCAGCTATTTATCGGCGTGTTTTTGCCAATACATAAATCCACCATGAATTATGATTTATGGTTCAGGAAGTGGATAATTTTTTGTAGATTATTCTTATTATTGAAACTGTATAGAAAGTGCGCAGTTAAGACCGTTGCCACCGTTATAATTTGTAGAATATTGGTATGTCGCTATCCCATAGTCACAAGTTATAGAATTATTGGTAATCTGCCCATAGGAATAACCTATCGATTCATTATCTATGAATAAAGTCGTAACTCGACCTGTTCGAGGAATTCCATCATCAATTTTTTTGTCTATGTTGTAGGCTTGTATTACGCTCATAGCATGATGGCGATCCGATGGGGTGTTGTAAAAAGTGCAATTTGAAGATGGATCTAAAACATCAACAGGATTTATATCAAAGTAGTTTTTACCCATATAACTATAAACATAAACATATCCACTATCATTAATTTTTGCCACTGGCAGGTATCTTTTCTGATCTGTTGTAGAGCTTGCTGACCAGTTAGTTTTAGAAAAATTACCATCGATTAGTTGAGCTTTGCTTAAATCCACCCAAAATTGTAGAGTTTCACCATAGCCCATATAAACACCAGCTGCCCATACTGAAATACCGCAACTGCTTACGGAAGCTTCTAGCAATCCATTCTCATCACCATCCCCCTGACCAGTTCCTCTTGTGTCAAAACCGAAGGCTGTTGCATTTGCATCCCTTATATCTCCAGGTAATGCACCATATTTAACGCGGAAGGTATTGACAGCTGTGTTGTATTTTTCAATTTGGCTTATTTGTGCGCGGATCGTAGCGGAAGAAACCAAGTCTTTGCCAACCATAATACCACCAACGATTAGACCGATGATGACCAGAACTATTGATAATTCTATGAGAGTAAAGCCAGTGCTATTTTTCATTAAAAATTCTGTTATTAGTAAATTCTATCGAATTTATTATTATAACGTTAGTTATACTATTAATTTATTAATAAAGGTATAATACGCGGACAGCTATGACTAGGCAACAACACCTTCATGGTCGCCAGACATAATTTCTTCCATCGGGTTTACGGGAAAATCTTTGACCGTTTGGAAGGATAGGCTGCCCTGATAGCCAGTGAGCTCACCGATATTATTATAGATGTTCAAAATATCTTTTTGGATCTCTGATGAAAGCGCGGTGTAGTTTCTTATTATCAAATCAAACTGGAGGTTTTTATTATTGTTGCGAACAAAGCCATCCATCTGCATTTCGCCGAGCTGTGATAAATCCATTTCTAATACGAAACGAGTATTTTCTTCATTAGTGAGTTTACCGTTATTTTCTTTTTGTTTGCGGTCACGTTTTACAAATAAGCGTGTCTGATGTAATTCATCAGCAATAGCGATAGGAAAAAATAGTGACTGCCACTGCTTGGCTGGAGCCTCAACAAACTGGCGGGCTATACTCAAAAATTCACCCTCAGCTTTTTTTAGCAAATTTTCATGCCCATTATCTTCCAGCCATTTTGCGTTGCCACGACCAAGCCACTGCCGAAAATCACCATTACGCAAAGCTGAAGCAAAAGTTAGTATTGGTGCAAGAAGATTATGAGGTTGCTCGGTGGAGCTTGGATTTGTTGGTGATTGGGAAACTGTTGGGATATTTTTATTGATAAAGGTTAGTGCATCACCAGTTCCCAGACCTGAAAGCAGTGTAAAAATATTATTCAGTGCGCCAGTATTTCTGGCAAGTTGAGTAAGTGGGGCAGGGGCTGTGGCAAGGTTAGTGGCTAATAAAGGATTTGCCATTTTTTCTAGAATTTCTGGCGTTTGGATTTTAGTGATTTCAAATGTTGCGTGGCTGCCGATTGGAAGCTGTGTTCCCTCCTGTAAACGAATTATTCCGATTGGAGTTTGCACTATCGCTTCACCATTTGGATCATTGCTGATAACCGTGGCGGTAATTTGCTGACCAGCTTGTGGTGTTTGATTGGTTGGAAGTGGTGTGCTTGGATTTTGCGTTGTTATTGGCTGGGTTGCGGTTTGCCATGTGGTTTGTTGAGATGGAGCAGGAGTTGCAGCAGAGGTGCGTGAATATGCTGCATAAGGATTTGAGATTGGTGCTGAGGCAATGTTTTGCGGAGTGATTGCGGTGGTGTTTGTAGGAATAATTTCTGTTTGTGTAGCCTGTGTTGTTTGTGGCGCAGTTATAGTTTGCGGTGTTGATAGACCGACAATTTTTAGCGACAGTTGCGACCCATTGGGCAATGGTGGCGGTGTTGGTGTAGGATTATTTGGATTATTGGGTAAAGTAGGATTTCCAATATTATGCTGGGTAGTGGTAGGAGAAATTATTGTTCCTGTTACTGTGATGGTTGGTGTTGATGCAGTGTTTTGAGGAGTGATTGTATTGGTTGTTGCTTGCCCAGTGTTGGGTTGGTTTGCAGACCGTAAATTCTCGCTGACTATAACTTCTGGTTCGGGTGCAAAACCAGATTGCTGCACGGCTACTTCTGGAGGTTGTCCGTTCACGGAGAGAATATGTGCTGAGTTGCTGCCTGCGCTATGCTCGATGCGGATAGTTATTTCACTGCCAATTTTTAGAAAAAAATTACTGGCAAAAGTAATATCGCCTTTTTCAGTACGAAGGATTGGATTGCCGTTAGTGTCGCGATTGATAATAAACCCACTTAATACTGAACCTACTGGCAGAGTCCCGATCGTCACTTGTCCAGATTGATTACCTGCAACCTGTGGCTGCTGTACGCCTTGTATTGGTTGTGGTGGCAGAATGGTTATGAGACGTATATCAGCCATGCCATGTTCACCTCTGCATCAGCTTTATGGAGATAAGGGCAGCATCAGAGGCAGCGGTGGAGTGGGGAGCTTTTATAAGCAATGATTTCTGGCTGCGGATGCTGTCTTTTACCTTGTTATCGCGGCGGACTACTCCCATTAATGGTGGTGAAATTCCTAGAAAATTAGAGCAGGCTTTGTTGATTGCCTGATAAGTTGCATCACCTTCTTTTTGTGTGGCTGCTTGATTGATAACTATGCCAATTTCTGGAGCAGGTTTGCTAGACTGCGCGATTTTTATGAAGGCATAAGCGTCGGTTAAAGATGTTGGTTCATCAGTGACTACCACAAGGCAGCGCGAGGCTATGGAGGCTAGATATTGCACATGCTGCTCAATGCCCGCACCGAGATCTATCATCACAAAATCATAATCATTCTGCATAGCGCGCAGAGCATCCGCGATGACTTCCAGTTTTTCTAAAGGCATGGTGGCGAGAGATGCTGAACCAGAACGCCCAGCGATGATATCAAACCCGCCGTCAGCATAATGAGTGATGACTTCTTTAAGTGTGTTACGACCTGAAAGAACGCTGCTTAAATCACGTTGTGGGGTGAGACCAAGCTGAACATCAACATTGGCAAGACCAATATCACCGTCAAACAATAATACGCTGCGACCAGAGCGCGCTATCAAATGGGCGAGAGTTACAGAAAGCCAAGTTTTCCCCACTCCACCTTTGCCTGAGGCGATTGCGATTAGGTTATGTTTGTTTTCATTTATCATAAGTATTTATCCAATATCCTAATATTTTATATACTAATATTCACTACCTTAATACTTGTATTTTAGCAACATTTGCGCCAGCAACGCTGGTTCAATCTGGTGTACGGAATCCATTATGCTTGCGGAACGACTGATATTACAGAAGCCTAGACCATGCGCTGCTGCGGCCGCCAGAACCCCGCCGAAACGCCTTGTTGCATCAGCTCTGGTCACCAGCAAGCGGCGGATTGGTAGCTCGCTGAATATTTCGACCATGTCTATTGCTTCTAAGCTATCACCACCAGCTGGCATTACCAATATCGGCTCGATATTTTCCAGTTTAGCGATAGTTTTTAGTTCAGCAAATTCCTTATGGTCATAAGGCGAACAGCCAGCCGTATCAATCAATACACGCGTTCTTGGAGGCAAGGGTTTCAAAATATTTTCTAGTTCTTCCCGCCCACCTGCTACTTGTAGCTCAATTTCTAATATTGAAGTGAAGGCTTGTAATTGTTCAATGCCACCTGCGCGGTTGGTGTCGGTGGTGATTACAGCTAGTGACTGCTTATCCATCGCTAGTTTGGTGGCGAGTTTGGCAATGGTCAAAGTTTTGCCGATTCCCGGTGCGCCAACGAGCATAAGGCGCATATCTTGTGTTGAAAAACGGAGTGGATCAAAAACAAAATTTCGGCTGAGTAATTTTTCCAGAGCAGGGCGGAACAATTCCTCTGAACCGCGCCTTTTTTCAATAATTTCATTGAAATCACTTACCGTCACTTTTTGTAATAATTTAGCGACTAATATCTCTGGCAAGTTATGAAACCGCAGGATATTTTGCAGTTCAAATTTTATGTCGTCTATTAGCGGATTATGTGCTGATGGTTTGGGATGATTTATTGGTTTAAACGAAGATTCTTCATCTTCTTCAATAGCTGCTGTAACGCTTACTTGCCTGCTTCCTGCTTTGTTATCAGTTGCCAGAATAATAGCATTTTCACCTAACGCTTCACGCACCATCTGCATAGCAGTAGGCATATCGGAAGCGGTAAAAGTGCGGAGTCTCATATCTGCCCTAGAGTTTTAATCCGCGCTTTTGCATAAATTTCATTTTGTGACATAACCACTGTAGATGGGCGGAACCGTTCAATAATAGAGCGCACATAAGGGCGGATTACAGGGCTGGTTAGCAGCACTGGGCTTTCACCCTGCATGGCTAATTTGTCGAAGCTGCCCCTTACGGTATTTATAAATTCCTGAATACGGCTTGGTGCCATTGATAAGGTTCTGTCATCACCGCTGCCACTAAGTGCTTCAACAAATGTTTGCTCCCAACCAGGGGACATGGCAACAATCGGGATATAACCAGCCTCAGTTGTTTGGCTGTGGCTAATCTGGCGACCGAGTCTGCCACGCACATGTTCACTTATTATGCTGATATTTTGTGTGCTGCGTGAGGCTTCGGCAATTGCTTCAATAATGGTGGAAAGATCGCGGATAGAAACCAATTCACGCAATAGATTTTGCAGCACGCGCTGCACGCCACCAACGCTGATTTGCGAAGGGATGGTTTCTGAAACAAGCTTCTGCTGCGTTTTGCCGAGATCATCAAGCAGTTTTTGTGTTTCTGCGTAGGATAGTAATTCCGACATATTATCTTTGATAACTTCGGTGAGATGAGTGGTGATAACTGTTGGAGGATCAACCACTGTGAAATTTCTGAATAGTGCTTCCTCGCGGCTGGTTTCATTAATCCACATAGCTGGCAAGCCGAAAGTAGGCTCGGTGGTTTCTTCCCCAGCTAGAGTTATTTTTCCACCGCTTGGGTTCATCACAAGCAACATATCAGGGCGAATATCACCACGCGCAGCCTCTATTTCTTTCACCTTAACCACATAGGTGTTCGGTGGTAGCTGCATATTATCTTGAATACGCACGGAAGGAATAATAAAGCCTAGCTCGCGCGCCATCTGTTTGCGTAGAGCTTTGATTTGTTCGGTGAGGCGGTGACCTTTTTGGTAATTGATAAGTGGCAGCAAGCCATAACCAAGCTCAAGGCGTAGGCTGTCAATTTGTAAAAAATCTGCTGGTTGTTCTTCAGGAGCTTTTGCTTCTGCACCTTCCTTGTTTTGGTTTTCTAGCAATTTTGGGGAGTCTTTTGCGGAATAAACTTCACCAGTTTTGGGGTTTATCACTTGTGGATTCTTAAACATGTAATAACTGCCGAACCCAGTAACTGCTGATAGTAGGAAAAATGGAGCAAAAGGAATTCCTGGCAGAAGAGCCATTGCAAATAGAAAAACAGACGTGATGCCAAGTGCTGCAGGGTGGCGACTAAGTTGACCAAGAACTGCTTTTTCGGCAGAGCCAGCAACGCCTGATTTAGTAACGAGAATACCTGCTGCTGTGGAAACAATAAGGGCAGGGATCTGCGAAACCAAGCCATCACCAACAGTGAGGATGGTATAATGATTCATAGCGTCATTAAACGGCAGGCCTTTTTGGGCAACACCGATAATAATTCCAGCGATGAAGTTGATAAATGTGATTAAAAGACCAGCGATTGCGTCACCGCGCACGAACTTGCTCGCACCGTCCATCGAACCAAAGAAATTGCTCTCATCTTCAATTTCTTTTCGGCGGAGCTTGGCAGCATCTTCTGTTATTAAACCTGCGGATAAATCCGCATCTATCGCCATTTGTTTTCCCGGCATAGCGTCTAAAGAAAAGCGGGCTGACACTTCGGCAATACGCCCAGAACCTTTAGTAATAACCACGAAATTGATGATGGTAAGTATTCCAAAAATTATCACACCAATTACTACCGAACCACCCATTACAAAGCCACCAAAAGCTTGAATAACATGCCCAGCCGCTGCTGTTCCTTCATGACCGTGCGCTAAAATCAGTCGTGTGGAAGCTATGTTGAGCGATAGCCTCAGCATGGTGACAATCAGAAGAATTGTTGGAAATGAACTCATGTGCAGCGGTTTTTCGACAAATAAAACTGTCATCAAAATGATGACAGAAAGAGTTATGGAAATACCGAGAAAAAAATCTAGTAATACAGGCGGAAGGGGTAGAATTAAAACCACAAGAATTGCAATAACCCCAATGGCAAAATAAATATCCTTACGGCGCAGCATCGCGCTGGCTTCACCCATCCAGTTGGTAGCGGTTGATGCAGGCGCAGTTGTTGTTGCTGCTTCAGCCATTTTACTCTTCTCCCACCGCTGGTGGAACACTTAGTCCTTGCTCGCTATAGGTTTTTAGTTTGTTGCGTAGGGTGCGGATTGAGATTCCTAATATATTGGCGGCATGGGTACGGTTTCCGAGGCAATAGCTTAGAGTATCAATTATAAGCTCCTGTTCAACATTATCTAGCGAGCGACCAACAAGTGGGTTGTTAGTTGGAGGAATTGAAGAATTGGAGAATTGAGGAATTGAAGAAGTTGGTTTTTCTTCTTCTGGTTGGCCACTTAAATAAATTGCATCCGCATCTATTGCAGTTCCGCTCGCAAGAAGCACGCTGCGGTGCATTGTATTTTCTAGCTCGCGCACGTTACCCGACCAATTATAGGCAATTAGCTTTTCCAGTGCGGATTCAGTTAGTTGCTTAACTGGAATGCCGTTAGCTTTAGAATATTTCTCAATAAAATATTCGGCTAGTGGTTTTATATCATTCTTACGATCGCGCAGACTAGGCATGTTCAGGCTGATTACATTCAGACGGAAATATAAATCTTCACGGAATGTGCCTTTTTTTACTTCCTCAAGCATGTTGCGGTTGGAAGTTGCCAACACACGGATATTTACCTTGACTGGCTTGCTTCCACCGATTCTATCAACTTCTCGTTCCTGCAAAACGCGCAGCAATTTTGATTGTAGACGTAAATCCATTTCGCTGATCTCATCGAGCAGAATCGTGCCACCATCAGCCTCTTCAAATTTTCCTATACGTCGCGCTACTGCACCTGTAAATGCTCCTTTTTCATGTCCGAAAAGCTCGGCTTCCAATAATGCCTCAGGTATAGCAGCGCAGTTGACGCAAATCATCGGGTGGTTGGCGCGCTTGCTCTTGCGGTGGATATAGCGAGCGATAACTTCTTTACCAGTTCCTGACTCACCAGTGATTAAGATGCTGGCATCGCTGGGAGCAATCTGTTCGGCAAGGGCTATAACTTTTGCGGTTACAGGATCAGCGTAAATTATGGATTTTATTTCTTCGGTAATTGCTTCCAGCACCGCAGCGATTAATTCTTCATCAGGGGGAAGGGGGATATATTCTTTCGCGCCAGATTTTATGGCTTTTACGGCAGCGTCTTTATCAGTATCAAGACCGCAAGCAATTACCATTAAATTAAAACGTTCACGCATCAGCAGAGTAACTAACTTCTCAATGTCTTCGCGTACCTCAATCATAATCAAGTCAGCACCCTGACCGTTACGCAGAGCATTCATTGCTCCTTCAATATCCGCTACATGCGCGACCTTTGCCCCTCGCGATTTTGCTATGCTGCTCGCAGTGCCTAACTGTCCGTATAGTTCGCCGATAATTAAGAGTCGCATTCGCTGCTCCGCTGTTTGTTGCTAGTGTTTTTCTGTTTTTATAATTTCTGTCATGGTTACGCCGATTCTGTCTTCCACAACCACCACTTCGCCACGCGCCACCAAGCGGTTATTGACAAAAATATCAATCGGTTCACCGACTTTTTGATCAAGCTCAATCACCGCGCCACGCCCAAGTTTCAGCAATTGATTGACCTGCATACTGGTGCGTCCAAGTACCACAGTAATTTGCACTGGAATGTCATAAACTGTTTCTAAACTTAAACTATCAGAACTGGCATTACTGCCAAAACCAGAAACTTCTTCAGCCATAAACTACTCCTTTTGTATTTTTAATAAATCAGGTTGTTCTTCCATTTCATTCGCTATTGTTGCAAGCATATTGTCAATAACCTTATCCATTTGCTTCCATAATTTATCGACAGAACGTTCGATACTACCGTTTTTCCATTCTATGCGGTAATTACTTGTGGCAATGTTATCATCTGATATGACAGTGATGTGTGACGCTGCTTTTTCGCGCGTACCCAGCTGGCTTAATTTGTGGGAAAGTGCGCTTGCCAGTTGTGAATTGATAGTAACAGTTACCTGCGGTTCACTTATAATTATATCGGCACATTGTTTGGCAGCAGTTTCGATAATCGCTATGTGATCAATAGATAAAGCCTGTCCCGCAACTTTTTTGGCAATGGAAAGCGCAAGCACTGGCATATTTTGTTTTATCTGTAGGCAATGAGCGCGATATTGCGTGAATATTGGTGTTATATTTTGTACAAAATTTTCAAGCCCTTCCATGAGGATACGCTCAACATCGGTATGTTCGCTTTGTGCCTGCGCATGTCCGTCTTTTGTTCCTTCCAAAAATCCACGCTGATAGGCATCACGCTCGGCAGCTCTTAGTTCTTCTTCGCTAAAGGTGGGTGGTGGTGGCGGTGCTTCTGGCTCTTCTTCTTTCTTTTGTGAAGTAAACGGCTTCTTGCGCACCTCCCTATTGGGGAAGCTGCCGGCATCAAATTCTTTAAAGGTGAATGGTGAAATCAGCATAATTAATCCAGAGTCCTTTAATATACCAATTGTTCGCCAGCACTATCGCTGGAAATCATAATTTCGCCCTTGCCAGCCAGATCTTTGGCAATGCCAACAACATACATCTGAGCTTCATCGACATCTTTGATGCGCACTGGTCCCATGCCATCCATTTCCTCGCGCATGATTTTACCAGCGCGTTCCGACATATTGCTGAGGAACAGGTCTTTGATAGTGTCAGAAGCACCTTTAAGTGCAATGCCAAGCTTGGTTTTATCCACAGTACGCAGCAATACCTGAATACCAGCACCGTTGATTTTTTGTAGATCTTCGAAGGTAAACATCAATGCGCGAACTTTTTCTGCAGACTCGGCGTTGCGTTCTTCCAATTTACCCATGAATTTCCCTTCGGCAGTGCGGTCGAAATTATTGAATATTTCAGCAATCATTTCATAACTATCGGTGGATTGGCGTTTGGCAAGATTGCTCATAAACTCCATACGCAGGGTTTTTTCGATGCCATCCATAACTTCTTTTTTTACGGTTTCCATTGAAAGCATCCGCATAATTACTTCCACCGTCAATTCTTCAGGAAGATTCATTAGAACGCGAGCAGCATGTTCTGGGCGGATTTTTGATAACACCACGGCAATTGTCTGCGGATATTCGTTTTTAAGAAAATTGGCGAGAATTTCTTCACTCACATTTCCTAATTTATCCCATGTGGTACGACCAGCTGGTCCGCGGATTTCTTCCATGATGCCGTCAACGCGGTTTTTACCGAGTGCTTTTACCAATAATCGCTCTGTGGAATCATAGTTACCAACCAATGCCCCTGAAGCGGAAACCTGATCGGCAAAATCGTGGAATAAGCGTTCAACAACATCGGATGGAACCTGACCAAGTGTAGACATAATGTTAGAAATTTCTCTAATTTCATCATCATCCATCAGCGCAAATAATTTTATCGCACTTTCTTCGCCAATCGCCATAAGAAACATTGCAGCCTTTTGCGGGCCACCCATTTTTCGGAAATCGTCTTTGCTGTCTTTTGGTGGTGTAGGAGCCATATTCTTTACGCCTTTTTACAGGAATTTTTAATTATGATTGTTTTAGAATCCACTGACGGAGAACGCCCATAGTTTCTTCAGGGTATTTTTCAACTATTTCATTTATTTTCGACATCGAAGAAGATTTCATTCCCCCTTTGATATTGGCTACATTGATTATTTCGTCGATTGCTGGTGCTTCAAAGCCGCCACCGCCAGCACCTCCACCGCCTCCAGCTTCTCCCGCACCCATATCACCAGATGAAGTTCCAATCCGTCCACTAGGTGCGCCACCCAGCATTGCTATTTCACCAGCAACACGCTCGCTTGGTGGCTGTGTATGCCTTGCCATTTTAGAAACGGCAGGGCGCAGAACCAGCAAGATAGCAAGAATCGCGACTACTGAAATAATCAGAGTTTGTATAATTGATTGTACTTCTAACTTGAAGCGTTCGAAGAACGAAACTTCGCCAAGGTTAAGCGCGTCTTGTGTAAAGCGCATATTGATCAATTCAATTTTATCGCCGCGTTTTTCATCATAACCGATGGCTGAACTAACCAACGCCCGAAGCTGTTTTAATTCCTCTTCTGTGCGTGGTGTATAGGTTGATTTGCCTTCAGCATTTTCTGGATAAGTACCGTCAACCAGAACAGCAACAGAAATTTTGTTGATATTTCCAGCCTCTTTTACATGATTTTGGACGGTCTTAGAAATTTCATAGTTGGTGGTCTCATCGCTATGCTCAACTAGTTTGTTGCTGTTTGTACCACCTTCGCCACCAGCTGCGCCCTGTGGTAGGTTATTGGCGACGCTGACACTATCTTTACCAGTCTTATCTGTAGCATTTTCTTTTTGGGAATTAGACTGAACAGAGCGGGCAACTTGACCATCGGGATCATATTTTTCGGAATTAATAACAACTCTGTCGAAATTAATATCGGCAGCAACCTGAACACGAACTTTGCCTAGACCAATTACCTTTTCCAGTAAATCTTCCAGAGTTTGTTGTGTTCGTGCTTCATAAGCCATTCTGTATTCGGCTGATGTGCTGGCTGCACCACCTAGAACATCGCTGCCGTCACCGCGTGCGAGGAGTTTTCCATGGCTATCGACAATAGTAACTTTAGAGGCTTCGAGTGACGGGACAGCGGAAGCTACAAGGTGGGTAATCGCATTCACTTCCTGATGTTCCAGTGAGCTGCCGCCGCGCATTTTGATTGTCACTGATGCACTGGGTTTTTCTTTTTCACGAGTGAAAAGCTCACGTTTTGGGACAACTAAATGGACGCGAACCGTATCAATGCCGTTAAGTGAAGCAATGGTACGCGCTAATTCGCCTTCAAGAGCGCGGAGCATGTTTACGTTCATTACAAAATTTGAGCTTCCGAAACTTTCTGAGCGATCAAAAATTTCATAACCAACTACCGAGCCACCAGAAGGAATACCTTGCTCTGCCATGCTAAGGCGCAGACGTAAAACTTTATCAGAAGGAACTGAAATTTGTGAGCCACCAGACGCTAACTCATAGGGAACACCTGATTTATCAAGCTCTGCAGCGATTTTTGCGCTATCCTCTAATGAAAGGCCTGTATAGATAGGTGACATACCTGCGCTGGACATCCGAAATGCCATCATCATGAAAAAACCAAGCAAAACAACGCCAACAGCAACTATTAAACCAACGCGTAAATTACCAAGCCCCTTCATGTTAGCCATCACAGATTCCATAAGATACATTCTCCTGAATTTATTTTTTTCTTTATAGCCCCACAATAACCCAAGAAAGTTTATAATGAGTTAACATGAGGAATTTTTTTCCTACATTGCTATGATAAAATATATTTGGAGGTGTTAGGCAAGCAAATAATTATAATTTATATCACAACAAAGAAAATTTTGCCTAGTTGATAAATTTTAAAAAAAATACATATAGTGTTCGTTGCGGATTTTGTATATCACACATAATATAAATTCATAATATTTTTTTTATTACGAGTGGAGTTTTTTATCAATGAGAACCGCAATTTATCCTGGAACATTTGATCCGATTACAGTTGGACATATGGATATTATAAAACGTGCGCTACATGTCACGGATCGTTTGATTGTTGCGGTGGCACTTGATACTGGGAAAGAACCAGCATTTGATATAAAAATGCGTGGGCAATTGGTGGAAGAAGATTTGGCTTCTCTTGGAAAAGATGCACATCGGGTTGAGGTGCGTACATTTTCTGGTTTGCTTGTACATTTTGCCGAAGAGGTTGGTGCGAACTTGATTATTCGTGGATTGCGCGCTGTTTCTGATTTTGAATATGAATTTCAGATGGCGTGCATGAATGCGCGCATGAAGCGGGATGTGGAAACAATATTCCTTACGGCTTCTGAGGATACACATTTTATTTCTTCGCGTTTTGTGAAGCAAATTGCGCGTCTTGGCGGAGATATATCATCATTTGTGTCGCCAAACGTAGCGCAGCACTTACGCGCGCATTTTTCTGCTGCTCACTAAAACTCTATATAAACTCGCTTTGGCTTCAAATCTGCTTACCCAAAACCAGCGAGTTTATATAGAGTTTTATTAATTTTGTTTCAAATCTGCTTGCCTGATACTAGCAGGTTTATGAGCTATTTTGACAGTTTAATGAGATATTTATAAAAGTTTTATTGACTTTATGCTGCCTAATGCCTAATTCCTAATGCCTGACAAAATGCATAGGTTGGAGTTTCCTCCTACATAAATGTTAGTATTATGGCGGGTGTAGCTCAGTTGGTTAGAGCGCCAGATTGTGATTCTGGATGTCGGGGGTTCGAGTCCCCTCACTCGCCCCATTATTTTCGTTGGAGTTTTGTATGGCTTTATCTAGAAATTTGCTAATGGTTCTGGCGACGCTGTTTCTCGTTGGTTGTGGTGCTGTTGCTTCGTCGAGCAGAATTTTTACGGCAGATGGCAAGCGTGGATATGCTGTCAATTGTTCTGGGGTGGATAGAAATTGGGGGCATTGCTACCAAAAAGCCGGAAGCATCTGCGAAGAACTTGGCTATGAAATATTGGAAGTTACTGGTGAAGCAGGAACTGTTACCGATGTGGAATCCACATCTAAAAAATCAACTGCCAAAACAACTACAACCCACAACCGTATTATGGTGATTCAGTGTAAGCATCCAGAAGTTCCCGAACAAAATATTCCAGTCACTGATTCTGGGAATAATATTGAAAAGCCAGAAGCTACTATTGCTAAAAAATCAGCTAACGACCTAGATTAGGATTTTGTTCCGTAGTTGGTGCTTGCGGTGCTGATGGCGTTTTAGCTTCGTGACCAGAATCAACAGCTGGAGAAATGTGTTGTTTGAGTTTGGCTAGTTCCTTATTCAGCATAGCTTTATAGAACTCTGGATCTTCCATTGCTTGCTGGATTTCTTCAACGCGCGTTTGAGGCGATGGGTGTGTTCCACCTATATCTGGTAAAGAATATTCAGGCATAGATTTAAACATAGATATTGTATCATTTCCATATCCAGCCAGAGTGGAGTAGAGATCAGCTCGCTTTTCTCTCTCTTTCGATAGTTCCCAGTTTTTATTCATTATTGTTAAGTTGGCGGAATTTTTGTCATCATAGATATGTTTTATAGTATCGGCACATTTTTCATTGCTATCAATTATACTTACCTTGTTGGCAATTTCAGATAGATCATTTGGTAATTTTCCATCAACTAAATGCTCTTCACAGCCTGCAGCAAATTTACTGCCCAGAAGCCCGCGAGCATGTTTGTCTGCGTTATATTCAGCAACTTCAAATCCACGAGTGGCAAAATCAATACGGTGACCATATTCATGGGCAAATGCTGCCTTAAACTCATCAGCATTATGTTTAGAAGCAAATTTACTGTCTATAAGAACCACGTCGTCTTTGCCAACGTAAAACATGTTATTTTCTGAAAAACCAAAACTTTCTAGTAGCCTCGATTCTTTGGATAAATCTTGAGGAAGATTCGGTAGTATGTATATTTTGGGGAGTTTACCACCAAAAGAAATATCATAAGGGCTGACATTTTCAACATCACGAGCAATTTTTTTTAAATCTTCATAAGATATTTTATCATTGCCTTTTAGATCAATTGTATCTCCTGACTTAATTTCTCTATCTGGTGTTATATATTTAATGGCACTATTAAAATTATCCTCTGAAAATATATTAGAATTACTATCTCTAGAGATTAAGTGATTACCTGTTTCTTTATACTTTGTGGTTGAAAAATCTCTTAGTTCTTGGATTAGATTTTGTAGTGGGTTTTGCTTTTCTGTTTCTGATGGTTTTGCTTCTTTGGTTATTATGTTGTAAGGCTTAGGGCGTGGTGTAAAAAAATCTTTTACGCCAGAAAAAAATGATAAGAACGGATTGTCTTTATTAGATGCTGTATCTTCTGTCATTTCTGTAATATATGTTTAAGCGCATGAAATCACTCGAAGATTCTAGCACAAATCATTAATATTTCAATATTTTTATTAATAATTCGACTAGTTATCAGGCTTTGCCTCTATATCCGCATCGATTTTCCCCTGCCAAGTCAGGCGCAACGCCCAAAGAATGGCTAGTGCGTCAATAAATTCCTGCGCTATTGCCCCTGCCACTGGGGAGAGGTTGCCAGTGGCGGCAAAGCCCATGCCGACAACGCTTAAAATCATCCCGCCAACCGCACTTTGCATTGCTATTTTACGCATAGATTCGCTGATATGGATTAGTTCATCAACTTTTGCCAGAGTATTTTCCATTATCACCGCGCCAGCTGCCTCAGCGGTTACGCTGCTTGCCTGCCCAAAGGCAATGCCAACAGTGGCGGCGGCAAGGGCAGGGGCATCGTTTATGCCATCACCCATGAATAAGGTTGGGGCTTTGGCAGTTTCCGCGCGCACAAGTTCCAGTTTTTGCTCGGGGGTTTGTGATGACAAGGTTTCGGTAATTCCCATATGCTCGGCAAGATAGGAAACCTCAGATTCGCGATCACCTGACACCAACATGATTTTATTGAATTGATGATTTGGTGCGAGGTGGGTTATGAAAGAACGACCATCTTCCCGCGCAGCATCACGGAAATGAAAAGTTGCAGCATATTTTCCATCAGCCAGCACCACACACTCTAACCCTGCACTAATTTCTGGTAATTGCGACGCAACTTCTGGAGAGATTGCTAATAATTTTTTGCGGTTGGTTATACTTATTTCTTTATCAGAAACTTTGCCAACTAAACCAAACCCTGCTTTTTCTGATACACTCTGTGCATCTAATAATGTTAGTTTTGCTTTTTCGGCAGATTGCAAAATAGCATGTGCCAGCGGATGTTTAGAATAACGCTCAAGGCTTGCTGCCTGTTGTAGAATATCGTTGGAATTTATACCCTGCGCGGTTGCTATTTCGGTCAGCTCTGGTCTTCCATAAGTCAGTGTTCCAGTTTTATCAAAAATTGCTGTTGTGCATGTTGGCAAGCGTTCTAAAACTGTTGGGTCTTTGATTATTATACCAAGGCGTGCTGCCATTGAAATCGCGCTGATAATGGTAATAGGAATTGCAATGAGCAAAGGGCAGGGCGTGGCAACTACCAGCACCGCCAAAAATCGCGTTGCATCTCCAGTTACCCACCAAGAAGCTATTGCCAGAGCCAGCGCGAGAGGAGCGAATATCGCCCCAATTTGGTCGCCAAGCCTGCGCAAAGCTGGGCGTTTCTGTTCGGCATCTTGCATCACTTCCATGATTTTTGCATAACGAGAATCAGAAGGCAGCTTGTCTGCCTGAATAGTTAGTACCGCTTCGCCGTTTATTGCACCAGATAATACCGCAGCACCCTTGGCTTTGGAAACACGATATGGCTCGCCTGTGAGGTATGATTCATCCATGGTACTGTGTCCATCAATCACAATTCCGTCAACAGGGCAGGTTTCGTGCGGTGAGATAACAATCAAATCACCAATTTTAATGTCGCTAATGAGAATTATTTCGATTTGTTCCCCAACTTTTCTGTGAGCAATTGTCGGCATACGTTCCGCAAGAGCGGCAAGAACGGATGATGCTTTGCGCATGGCGTAACCCTCTAATGCCTGCCCACCAGCGAGCATAAGTATAATCAATACTGCTGCCAGATATTCACCAAGTATAACGGCAGTTATAAGCGCGATTGCTGCGAGTATATCCGCACCTAAATCTAGCTTAATGAGCTTACGGATTATCTCCCACAAAATTGGAACTGAGCCAACCGCAATCACTACCTGTAGCGGAACATCATGTAGCTTATGATCTGGAAGGAATAGATGAATTATTATCGCTATGATTGAGGCAATAACTAATATTATTTGCCCAGAAATGCGGTGATTAATTTGAGGAGGCTTCTGCATAATCGCATTACACGATTAAACGTACATTTATACAAGAGGAATTATTATCTTTGTGCCTGATGCTTTGCTCTTTGAAGCCCCATTTCGCTCTTCACTGATTTTTCTATGCTTTTTAGATCAAGATTTCCTGATTTAGCTATTTCTTTCAGCCAACTTTCATCAAGACGATCAGTTCGTGTAATATCCGTCGGTAAATGATGATTTATTTTCTCTTTTTTATCTGGATCCCCACTGAGTTCCTGTATTTTTTCTCTTTTTAAATATTCTTCTTTCCATGTTCTGTTTTCTTTCATAATCGCATCAACATGGATTCTGGTTGTAAGTTCATGAAAATCACTTCTCAATTTTTCATAGGTTTTGGGATCATCCATATGTTGCTTGTTGAGCTTTGGAAATTCGTACCCAGCGTTATTTTCACCAACTAGTTTTTCAAATGCTTTTTTCTGCTCGGCGTATGAGACTTCCAATATTCTGCGATTTAGCTTAATTTCTGTGCTATCTTCAGGCTTATCAGAAGTATATTTTATTGTACTGCCAAGCTTATCAATAATTGGTTTGGTGGTCGCCGTTAGCTTATCTGCTTCCAGCATTTCTGCTGGGACGATTTTGATTTCAGTAACAACGGCCACATTACCCTTGGTAGCGTTCTCACGATCGGCACATTTATCCAGCGCAACGAATATTTTTTGATTAAAATAACCAGTGCTGGAAACTTCGGCTTGCTCTTCAAAAACACGCGGGATTTCATGCCCATGAACTAATTTAGGTGGATTGAGTAATTGAATAATTTTTATAAGATCTTGGGCATATTCAAACCTTACGGGTAAAACCTCTACGCGGTTGACATCCCTTAATTCACGAACGTTAGCATTTTTTCTTTGAACTTTTGCTTTAATAGCTGGTTCTTCTTTGGGACCAGAACTAACTAGTTGGATAGTAGGTTTTATCCTGTCGTTAACAGCGGTTATCCTTGGATCGGCAGGCATGGTTGGCAGATCTGGAAGCTCAACCTCCAAATCATGTTCATAGTTTTTTTTCTTTATTTCATGCCGCAAATTAAGTTCTACAACATAATCTTGAAATGCTTTGGTGTATTTATTCCACTCTTTATCTTGTATTAAATCGCGGTGGCTTAATAACCTTTTAGCGGGGTTTTTATTCTGTACCATTTCTACAAGCATGGTTAATTTTTTTTCGTCAGGGGCATTTGCTAATTCAGAAAATTGTTTTTCTGAGAATTTCTTAGGGAAAAAAGGTTTCAATGAATCAAAATGGCTTCCATCTTTTAATTCTTCGTAGACATGCAGAACCACGCAGGCATCCAAAGTTTGCCCAACAAGGCAATTTTGACGCTGGTGTATATTGGGAATATCACAACTGCCGTTAATTAAATGTTCTAGTTCTGGGGTTTCCCAGTTTGCGGTGAAGGTTTTAGCTGTCCTAGGGTGAGTTGATGTCATAACATCTAGCCTTCATTCTTTTTGTTTAAGGCTATTTCTTCCAGCACCAGATCTTTATATTCTTTTTCACTGATTTTTATTCCATAAAACATCAAATCAGTTTCATTTATTGGAACATTCCCGCGACCAGCGCGATAAATATCAGCAGTTATATTCCCTGCTTCATCCTCAAGCATACGGCATGGGTCGCCTTCCCAGCGGTAATAACTGATAGATACCTTATTTTGATTTTGTTTTGCCATGTCCTCAGCCATTATGTTAAAAAAGGTTAATATATCATAATTTATGCTTAAACCAACCCTAATCTTAAAAAATAAACAACTATTTTACTCAAAGATGCTAGTAATTCCTGCATATTGCACTATAAAAGCCCCATGAATCTTATAACAAAACAATCAGAATTAAGCAAATTTTGCGCGCAGGTGGAACATGGTGCTTACATAACCGTGGATACGGAGTTTATCCGCGACAAAACTTATTTTCCTAAACTTTGCCTTGTGCAGATTGCAGGTGGTGAACATGCCGCTGCCATCGACCCTTTGGCAGAAGATATAAATCTTGAGCCAGTATTTGCGCTGTTACAAAAGCCAGATTTAGTCAAAGTTTTTCACGCTTGCAGGCAGGATATAGAGATTTTTTATCTGCTTTCTGGTGCTATTCCTGTCAACGTTTTTGATACGCAGATTGCTGCCTCAGTGTGTGGCTATGGCGAATCGGTGTCATACGAAACGTTGGTGAATAAAATTGTAGGGCAGGATCTTGATAAAAGCTCGCGCTTTACTGATTGGTCGGCGCGCCCGCTATCAGAAAAACAGCTTAATTATGCCTTGTCTGATGTAACTCATTTGCAGACCATCTATGAGCATATCAAAGCACAAATTGAGCAGGCTGGGCGCACTTCTTGGATTGCAGAGGAGCATGCACAACTAACTGATCCTGCACTTTATCAGATTGAAGCGCATAATGCATGGAAGCGTTTGAAATATGGCACGATGCGTCCTAAGCATCTGGCGGTTTTGCGTGAACTTGCGCAGTGGCGCGAGATTGAAGCACGAAAAAATGATGTGCCACGTGGGCGCATATTAAAAGATGAATCACTGGTGGAGCTGGCATCGTCGATACCGCGTAAAACAGCGGATTTAGCGCGGATGCGCAGTATGGATAAAAACCTTTCCAAAAGTAAAGCTGATGAAGTTTTTGCCTGCGTTGAACGCGCTCTGGCTTTGCCGCAAACCGAATGGCCACAGGTTAGCAAATCACGCAAACCACCAGAAAATATCACTAGTCTGATCGCCATGTTACAATTATTGTTGAAAGTTAAAGCGGATATTCATGGCATTGCTGCCTCTATCATCGCGGATAAGGATGATTTGGAGGCAGTGGCACTTGGCAAAACGGAAATCACTGTTCTGCAAGGCTGGCGTTATGACGTTTTTGGGCGTAAAGCGCAACTGCTAATTGAAGGCAAACTAAAACTTTCGCTTAATGCCAAAACCAAGCAGGTGGTTTTTGAAGAGGTTGAGATTGAATTGGGAAAGTAAAAGGCTTGTCATTGCGAGCCGAAGGCGTGGCAATCCAGTCTTATAGAGCCTTGGGTTTTCTGGATTGCTTTGTCGCTTACGCTCCGCGCAATGACGAAAATATAGATTAACCAGCCAAATTATCCTCTTCCAGCTCAGACTTAAATCCCAACAGAAATGTTTTCAGAGTGTTGTAGCATGAATCTAGCTGTTGTGGATTGGCGCAGCGACAGACGAGGCTAGTGCCTAACTTGTGGTTTTTGATAAAGGGATAGCTGCCAATTTCAACGTCAGGAAATTGATTTTGGATTGCAGTTAGCCCCTCTGCCAACAAGCCCTCTGTCATGTATATGGCGATGGTTTTTGATAGGATTTTCGCCCCACCGCGCAACCCACTTTTTATGTTATCAAACATAGCTTGCATGATGCTCGGCACACCAGCCAGCACATAAACATTCTCGATTATAAACCCCGGTGCGGCACTGACGGGATTATATATCAACCTTGCTCCTTCTGGTATTTCCGCCATTTTTAGCCGTGCAGCATTCAAATTTTCTTTGCCATAATGTTTCTCCAAAATAGCTTCTGCTTCTGCATTTCTTGTTAGTGGAACATTAAAAGCCTGAGCTATGGCTGCGCTGGTTATGTCATCATGCGTTGGGCCTATGCCACCAGTGGTGAAGACATAATCGAAATTATTTTTGCATGAATTTACAGTATCTATAATGGTTCGCGTAACATCAGGAATGATACGCACTTCGGCAAGAATAACGCCGATTTTAGAAAGTGCGGAGGCAATAAATTTGACATTTATATCTTGCGTGCGTCCAGAAAGTATCTCATTTCCTATAACAATTAGGCAGGCTTTTGGAGTTTGCATAATGATAATATCCTTGATAGATAGATTATACTATGGTCACAGGATACTGCTATAAAATTGATTTGTCATTCCGAATGAAATGAGGAATCTTTGCAAAAATAATATAAAGATACCTCGTCTTCGCTCGGTATGACAAGTAGGAGAATTTAATGGAAGAGACTAGACAAATAACAATACATTCTCAGGCTGATTATGAGGGAATGCGCAAGGCTGGTCGTTTGGCGGCAGAAGTATTGGATATGATTGGTGAGCATGTGAAACCAAACGTAACCACGCAGGAACTCAATGATTTATGCCATGAGATGATTGTAGGCGCTGGGTCTATTCCTGCTCCTCTTAATTATCGCGGTTTTCCGCGTTCTATTTGTACCTCAGTAAACCACGTTGTGTGCCATGGGATTCCTAGTGGTTTGAAACTGAAAGATGGAGATATTGTAAATATCGATGTGACAGTTATTGTTGATGGCTGGCATGGTGACACTAGCCGTATGTATTTTGTAGGAAAACCGCCAATAAAAGCACAGCGTTTAACACAGATTACTTATGACGCGATGATGCTAGGTATTGAACAGGTGAAGGCTGGCGCGCATGTCAGTGATATTGGTCGGGCTATTCAGAATTACGCTGAAAAACATGGGTATTCTGTGGTACGCGATTATTGCGGGCATGGAATAGGTAAGGTTTTCCATACTGCACCTAGCATTTTGCATTACTATGAAGAGGGTTATTCACCTGTTTTGCAGGAAGGCATGTTTTTTACTGTTGAACCGATGATAAATGCTGGTGATTATGAGACTATTCTCAACAAACATGATGGCTGGACGGTGACAACGCGCGATAAATCACTTTCTGCACAGTTTGAGCATACCATAGCTGTTACAGCAAATGGCTATGAGATTTTTACCTCATCCCCCAAAGGATTGAATCACCCCAAATTTTGATTGAATATCATTTTATTCCAATATGTTATATTGGCTGGATGGTTGAGCATCATACCACCAGTTGATACTGTCATGAAATCTTAATACATTTCAGGAATTATATATGGTAAAAATATGTATAATTAAGCTGTTATATACGGATTTTATTGAGAATTATTATGGCGGATGTAGAAAATCAAGATGTTAAAAGAATTGGTAATCTTACGTTTACGATGCGTGATGAGAGTTATCTTAAGAATCTTGGTGTTGAGGATATGGTTAAACAAGCGAAGGCTGGGTTGGAACCACTTGATGGCTATTTTCTTAGAAATACTCCCGCTACAGTGCTGACGGTTGAAGCTGATAATGGAAAATCTGCAATAATTGTTGGATATAAACCACTTGGTGAGGGTGGAGGACTACATGTAAAATCTATAAAAACACCGAATGGTCAAGATAGTGCGGTTGATTTGACTTCTCCAATCGTTTTGGAATTTGATAGGGAGAACAACGTAGGGAGATTCAAATCTACTATTACTGATGCAAGTGCAGAAAAATTAATTGAAGCTTTAAAAAATAGATTCACTAAGGAAGAACAAAAGGAATTTTTTGGAAATAAAGAGGATAGATCGCAGAAAATTGTAGAAGCAGTTGAGAAATTTTCTGCATTGCCTAGGTATCCTGTTACAAATGCAGATGAAATTATGACTTCTTCGTTTGCTTCCAAGCAAAGAGAAGCAGAGCGTGTATTGTAATAAAGTTCTTAGGAGATAAAAATATGCCAGATAAGGCAAAAAACGAAGTGAAAACACAGACAAAAAAAATAGGTGATTTTAAATTTTCAACCTATGAAGGCGATTCACTTAAAAATAATGATTTTAAGGAATTGGTTGAGCGCGCAAAAGAAAATCAAAGTTTTGCCAGTGAGAATTTAAGTTCTAATACTCCAGCGGTTGTGAAAGTTACTTCAGGTGGTAAGTCGATACAGTTAGTTGGTTTTAAAAGTAAGGATGATAAGGATGAGCTAAGGGCGATGGTTATTAAAACCCCTGACGGTCATGTGTATGATATTAATCCGCCGATTAAGTTAAAGTTCGATGCAGAAACTGATGTAAAGCAAGGCAAATCTAGAGGTGCTGTTACCGATGATAGTGCTAAAAAATTAGTGGAGTCTTTAAAAATTCGCTTAACCCCAAAAGAATTAAACGATTTTTTTGGTAAAGAGGGAGAAAAGGTAAAGGGAATTACAGAAGTGGTAGGTGACATTCCTAGGTTCCCTGTAAAAAATGTCGATGGTGTTGTCTTAATGCAAACCCCTCCCAGACCAGTAGAACCAAAGCAACGTTAATATTAGATTTAGTAGTAAAATTTTTAGGAGATGTGATTATGCCAAAACCAAGTTCTTTGAGGCCAATTGAAAATGGCACCAAATATGAGATGACTGGTGACAACGGTGTCGTACATAAAATTGATCCAACTATTACCAAAGACGGCAATCATTTTATCATCATTAAGGGAACTGGGCTTGAGGCTTGGGGCATTAAAGATGAAAAGATTTTTCCTAAACAAGGTGATATAAGCGGAACAGCAATCGCGATTGCCGTGTTGGATAAAGAACATAATTTAGTTGGTATTGCTCTTGGTCGTGGTGATACTGGGGCTAACAATATTCTTGGTGGTTCTAACGGTAGTGTAACCTTTGGTAATATCCTTCATAACGATGGAACGATAAGCGAATTGGATAAAGGCTCTAGAATAAAAATTGGAATTGATCGTTCAGGAAATAAGACAAAGGTTAATCCCAAAGATGCTGAGGAATTGAATAAAGTAATTATTATGGATGGTGCTAGAGATCCTAGCATTAAAAAAATAACTGCTGAAATTGAAGGGTTGCCAAAACTTCAGGTGGCAGAGGCTTCTGAAGTTAGGTCACAAAATGTTGGTGGTGGTCAAGGGCGCGGTTCTAAAGAACGTTCGTAGTTTCCATTAAAATAATTTCTGTTATAGTGCCTGAAGTGTTTAACATTTCAGGCATTATTTTTGGCAATGACCAGTGAACTAACATTAGAAAAGCCTGTACCTAAAAAGGAAGATAAGCCTCATTATACTGGGCATCGCAAGCGCTTGCGCGAGCGTTTTTTGGCAAACGACCCAGCAACGCTTGCTGATTATGAAATGCTGGAGCTTATTTTATTTCCATCGAAGCCAATGGGTGATGTTAAGCCACTTGCAAAATCGCTGCTATCTGTGTTTGGCAGTTTTGGGAAAGTTTTGCATGCTACTCCTGTGGAATTATTAAAAGTTGAAGGGGTAAATGAAGCGGCTATTGTTGCTATAAAAGTCACTCGCCATGCTGCTGAGAGGTTACTAAAGGAAGAAGTTGCTGCGCGAACTGTAGTAAAAAGTTGGACGCAGCTTATGGAATATCTCCGCCTCAGCATTGGGCATAATCAAAATGAAGTTTTTCGTATTTTGTTTCTAAATGGCAAACTGGAATTAATCTCTGATGAGCAGCAGCAGAAAGGCACTATCAACCACACCCCGATTTATCCGCGTGAGGTGGTAAAACGGGCTTTGGAACTTGGCGCATCGAGCATTATTCTGGTGCATAACCACCCTAGCGGTGATGTTAATCCTAGTAAAGATGATGTGGAAGTTACTAAGATGATTATAAGCATAGCAAAGCCACTTGGCATTGCTGTTCATGACCATGTGATTATTGGCTCAAAAGATTATTTCTCCTTTAAGTCAAAGGGCATTATATGAATTCAGTCTTGGATTTTTTGTCATTTCGAGTGCAACGAGAAATCTTTGCATTAGTAATAATGTATAAGCAAAGATCCCTCGACTACGCTCGGGATGACAAAATTATTCTCGGGATGGGGTATATATGACCTCATGTTGGGGTATAACTGATGGCAGCGCAGGCATGGTGGCGCAGGTGCGCTCGCTCGCTATTGCTATGGGCATTACGCCAGAAATGAAAATAATTTCGCTAAAAAAGCCTTTTGTGTGGCTGCCGAATGTTTTTTATAATGGTTGTTTGCTAAAATTTGTGTTGGGACACGCTTTGCGCAACCCAGAAATTATTGCATCACCACACCCAGAGATGATTATAAGTTGTGGGCGGAAGGCTGCTCTGGTTTCGGCTGCAATTAAGAAAGCTAACAAAAATGTGAAAGTGGTTCATATCCAAGATCCGCAAATGTCGCCTAAAAATTTTGATGTAGTGGTGGCAATGGAACATGACAAGGTGACTGGTGGCAATGTCATTAAAACAAAGTTTGCCCTGCATAGCATAAGCCCTGAATCCCTTGGTTCTGCCTGTGAGATATTCATGCCGCATTTTTCTGCTTATCCACGCCCGCATATTGCGGTTTTGCTTGGTGGCTCAACCAATAAATACAAACTCACTAAAGAGCGTATGGAAACTGTTATTGTGGATTTGCAGGAGTGGCTGGCTGGAACAAAAGGCTCGCTGCTGATTACACCATCGCGGCGCACAGGTGCAGAAAATATCGCAGACTTGCAGAAGGCATTTGCAGGTAATAAAAATGTCTATATTTACGATGGCAAAGAAGAAAACCCATACATGGGTTTGCTCGCCTGTGCGGATGAAATCATTGTCACCAATGATTCGGTGAATATGATGAGTGAAGCTTTCGCCACAGGTAAGCCAGTTACTATTATAGAGTTAGAAGGACATGAAAACACCAAGCCAGAACGCTTTGCTAAGATGATGAAATCGCAACCACCTATGACTGGCGATGAAATGGAAAAACTGGCTAATCAAGTATGTAAATTATTGTCATAAATCGGGTGGTAATTGCCATGATAAAATTCTGGTTTTTCTTTCAGTGGTGGCGTGGAGTAACCTATTGTTTCTATGAGTTTTTCTTCATGCTCTGCAAAAATTCTCTGCCAGTTATCTAAGAAATCTGCATAGCTCCAGCCCTCTTTGTTTTCTGCCGAATATTCCAAACCTATGCAACGGGCTGCGCTGTCCAGCACGCGCCATAAATCCTCACGATTTTCGGGTAGGCGATCATCCCAGAATTCATTGCGCAGTGGTGCAATTAGCAGATTTTGCGAGAAAGCGGAGCGCAGGAAAGCAGCTTCACGAATCAGGCGGTTTTTCTTAGCTGTTTGTGAGATTTTGTCGCCAGTGTAATAGCGCATGTTGGTTGACATATCTAGATGGTCAAAATGTCCGCCCATTTCAATCTCGCAAGCCTCCTCATCAATCATCATGCTATCAACCGCAAGCCCTTTATTATGCGCGCTTTTGGCTGGCATAGCGAGGATATTGGAAGCGAGGTCTTCATCCGTCGCCAAGTTATAGATATTAAAAGCTCCATCAACCGTGCGTAGCCCGTCATAGAGAACAGTGCGCCAGCCATAAGTTTTATATAGATAATCAGCAGCACCAACCACAATAGCGGCTAGTGTTTTGTGCAACAGGAATTTGCTATCTCGCCTGTAAGCCAGCCCGAATTTATTGACTCGCTTATCACGCGGAGTTTTTGCGTAGGTTTGTTCATCTACAGCGATAACCTGATTTTTTTCGTTATAAACCAATTCTTCCTGCGCGTAAGCAAGGCAGATCACTAGTGCAGGATTATTATAACTCGTCATGTCAACCAAGTCACCTGCTGGAACGTGGCTTGCGTCGCTAACTAAATCGCGCACAAATGTTTGCGAGTGTTTTCCTGTAAAATCTTTCCATGGTTGGCGGTTGGTCATAAAAAACTTTCTGTCATTTCGAGCGAGCGTAGCGAAGAGAGAAATCTTGTCAATTATATATAATGTCTTAAAGATCCCTCGACTATGCTCGGGATGACAATAAGGCTATGGTTGCTTTCTCAATATCCACCTCGCGCATTAGCGACTCGCCAACCAAGAAGGCGTGCAAGCCACAAGCACGCATCCGTGCAATATCAGCAGAAGTTGCAATTCCGCTTTCACAAACGCCGATATATCCTTTTGGGATATGGTTTGCCAGTTCCTCAGAGGTGGTTAGGCTTACTTCCAACGTTTTTAGGTTGCGGTTATTAATGCCGATTATTTTCCCTGAATTGTTCGGGTTTATGGCAATGGCGCGCTCCACCTCTTCCAGATTATGAACTTCAACCAGAACATCCATTTTTAGCTCTGTTGCTGCTAGTTCTAGCTCGCTTGCCTGCGCGTTGGAAAGGGCTGCCATAATTAGCAAAATACAATCTGCACCAAGTGCGCGTGATTCGGTTATTTGATATGTATCCAGCATAAAATCTTTGCGCAATATAGGAAGCGAAACTGCTGCCCGTGCTGCAATCAAATATTCATCTGCTCCTTGAAAATATGGTGCGTCAGTAAGCACTGAAAGGCAGGCAGCTCCACCAGCTTCGTATGCTTTAGCAATGGTTGTTGGGTTAAAATCAGCGCGGATTAAGCCCTTGCTGGGTGAAGATTTTTTTATCTCGGCTATCAGTGCTGGTTTATTTTGTGATATTTTTTGTTTGAGTGCATTTTTGAAACCGCGCACTGCGCCTTGCTCTTTTACTTTTTCTAGCAGAGTTGCTTCTGATGTTTTGGCTTTGCGAACTGCGATATGCTCGCGCTTATCAGCACAGATTTTGGCGAGTATATCGGTCATAACCCGCCATTGCTTACATCGACCAGTTTCTTAAGTATGCTGTGGGCTTTTCCTGAATCAATGGCTTCACCAGCGAGTTTTGCACCATCTTTTAGATTGTCCGCCTTTCCAGCGATAACCAGCCCCGCAGCAGCATTATAGACCACCGCGTTACGATAAGGTGTTTCCACACCAGATATTGCCTCAATAAGCGCGCTGGCATTCTGCTCTGGGTCACCACCTTTTAAGTCTTCCAGAGAAGCGCGTGGCAAACCAGCATCCTCTGGTGATACCTCAAACTCGTTTATTACACCATCTTTTAGCGAAACCACGCTGGAAGTTCCCGTGAGAGTAAGTTCATCTAAACCATCGCTGCCATGCACCACCCAAGCTGCTTTTGTTCCAAGAGATTTTAAGGTTTCTGCCAGTGGTTTTATTAATGATTTTGTATAAGAACCGAGCAACTGAAAATCTGGCTTGGCAGGGTTTGTTAGAGGCCCAAGAATATTGAAAATAGTACGCAGCCCAAGCTCCTGACGCACTGGTGCAACATGGCGCATTGCTGGGTGGAATTTAGGTGCGAACAAAAAAGCGATTCCGCATTCACGCAGGCAACGCTCGGCTATTTCTGGTTCGCAATCAGTTTTGACACCAAGAATATTAAGAACATCAGCCGAGCCTGAACGCGAAGAAACGGAGCGATTTCCGTGTTTTACTACGGGAAGTCCACATGCTGCCAACACAAAAGCAGTTGCTGTTGAAATGTTGTAAGTTCCTCGCGCGTCACCACCAGTTCCGCAAGTATCAATCGCACCCGCCATGCTCTTGAATGGTTTTGCTTTTATTCGCATGGCAGTTGCGGCTGCACTAATTTCTTCGACGGTTTCACCTTTAACGCGTAGCCCCATCAGGATTGCTGCTATTTGTGCGGGAGTGGCTCCACCATTCATAATAATCTGGAAAGTGCGAGTTGCGACATCTGGCGGTAGATTTTTTCCGTCAGCAAGGAGTGATAGTGAGTGGTGCAGAGTATTCTCCATTAAATACCATCCAGAAAATTCTTTATTAGTGTGTGACCATGTTCTGAGGCTATGGATTCGGGGTGAAACTGTACGCCGTGAGTGTTATGAACCTTATGCTGCAATCCCATTATCAAACCGTCATCGGTGATTGCTGTAATCTCGAGGCAGTCAGGAAGAGAATCTTTTTCTACAATCAGAGAGTGATAACGCGTGGCACTGAACGGGTTAGGAAGCCCAGCAAATACGCTCTGGTTTTTATGGAAGATCGGGCTTATTTTGCCGTGCATTGGTTTTGGTGCGCGGATGACTTTGCCACCAAACGCTTCGCCAATCGCCTGCATTCCCAAACACACGCCAAAAATTGGAACTTTGCCCGAAGCAGACCTGATAAGCTCTAGGCAGATGCCTGATTGTTTTGGCGTTCCCGGCCCTGGAGAAATAACAATTCCGTTTGGCTTTTGCGCGAGTAAATCTGCTACGCTTATTACATCGTTACGAATGGTCGTAACTTCAGCACCCAATTCGCCAATATAATGCACGAGATTGTAGGTAAAACTATCGTAATTATCTAAAAGAATTATTTTCATACGAATTTTATAGCCTCTTCCGCTGCGCGCATCAGAGCGCGGGATTTGTTGAGTGCCTCCTGATATTCATCTTCGGTGTTGCTTTCGGCTACTATACCACCACCTGCCTGCACATGCAAAATTCCGTCTTTTATTAGCCCAGTGCGTAGTGTGATTGCGGTATCCATATTTCCATTTCCTGAAAAATAGCCGATGCAGCCAGCATAAAAACTGCGGGCTTCGGTTTCCAGCTCATCGATTATTTCCATAGCTCGGACTTTGGGTGCGCCACTCACTGTGCCAGCAGGGAAACCAGCAATCAGCGCGGAAAGGGCATCATATTTTGGGTCTAGCTCACCAACTACATTGGAAACTATGTGCATGACATGCGAATAGTTTTCTATGCTCATTTGCTGCGTAGTTTTTACGCTACCAATTTTTGCCACACGACCAACGTCATTACGTCCTAAATCCAGCAGCATTAAATGCTCGGAAACTTCTTTGGGATCTGCAAGAAGCTCGGCTGCAAGTTTTTCGTCTTCATTTTTGTCACGTCCGCGTTTGCGTGTGCCAGCAATCGGGCGAATGGTAACCTCACCATCACGCAACCGCACTAAAATCTCTGGGCTAGAGCCAACCAGTGTGTAATCACCAAGATGAAGATAAAACAGGAAAGGTGAGGGGTTTAGCTGGCGCAATGCGCGATATAATGCAAATGGCGGCAGTGTAAATTTTGCTGAAAATCTTTGCGATAGTACAACCTGAAAAATATCGCCAGCGCGGATATATTCACGCGCTTTTTCTAGCATTTCATCATATTGCTTGCGGGTGGTGTTGGAAGAAAAATCAGCAATAGAAACTGGTTTATAGTTTTTATTATTATTTTCAGGGATTGGCGCAGCGAGCTTGTCTAATACATAGCTAATACGCTTGGTAGCATCAGAATACGCAGTTTTTACATCATCGTTGTTTTGAGTTTTATAAACGCTGGTTATAATAAAAATTTTATCAGTTACGGCATCAAAAATTACCATAAGTTTAGGGCGGATAAAACAGCTGTCAGCAACGCCAATACTATCTTTTTTAGTAGATGGTAACTCTTCCATCAACTTCACCATGTCATAACCCATTGTGCCAACCAGACCACAGGACATTGGCGGCAGGCCTTCTGGAATATCTATTTTTGATTCTTCATATAATTTTCGTAGTGAAGCTAGGCTGCCTTCGGCGCATGGCGTAAAATTATTGTTGTTCTCTGTATCAGGATAATAAATTTCAGCTTTATCGCCTTTGCACTTCCATATTAAATCTGGCATTATGCCAATGATTGAGTAGCGTCCGCGTATCTCTCCTTTTTCTACCGACTCCAGTAGAAACGATGGCTTGCCATCTTCCATCAGGCGTAGCATCGCAGAAACTGGCGTGTCCAAATCAGCTGGGCAGGTTGTCCATACTAACTGTGATTTACCACCATTAAACTTTACCGCAAACTCACTCTCGTTTGGATATAAAGTTGGGTTTGGAACTGGCAACATTACTCATCACTCTTCATCTGCATTACAGCTAAATCAACTGAGATTGGATATTTTTTGGCGAGATGACGTAAATATTGCTGAATAATTTCATTCTGCACAGTTCTTTTATATTCATTACGAATGTTGGTTATATTGGCAGCATATTTAGAATCTTTTTCATTCGCTACCACGGGAATAATTTCTTTTACTATAGCGATTATATATTCATCACCATTTTTTTGTTCAACAGAAGAAGTTGCAGAACCAACAGGACGTAAAAATATATCAGTAATTATAGCTGGTGGGAGCTTGTTATCAGCGTCTTTTTTCTGTGAAACAACCAGCGTTGCTGGCGTAGGCAAAGAATTAGTTTTGATAGAAGCTGAACGCGTAGAATCCTTCGTAAAATCAGCAGCTATTTTCTTAGCCAATTCCGCCAGCTGTTTTTTCTTTTCTGAAGCTGTCCATGCAAAAATAAGTTTTGTTCTTACTTCGGCTAATGACAGTAAATGTTCTGGTGCAATTTTTTCTACTCTTATAATATAATTTACACCATTTTTTTCAGCTATAAGTGCTGATTCAGTTTTTTCATCAGTTTTGAAGGCAGTATCAAGGAACTTTTCATATTTGGGTAGGGTTTTTTCTGCCACACCATTAACACCAATTCCGCTTTTATCAATAGGTGGCAAGCTTATAACTTTAAGATCAAACTCTTTTGCTGCTTCACTAAGCGTGCTGCCACCAGCAATGGCATCATCAATTTTTTTTGATAAATCGGTTAGTGCTTCCTCAATTGCCTGTTGCTCAAATTCTTTTTCCAGTAAAGCACGCACTTCTTCCAGAGGTTGTGTTGCTGCAGGAAGGATTTCCTTTACATGGAAAATATGCCAACCGAACGAACTTTTTGTAGGCTCGCTAGATGCGCCTACTTCCATTGAAAATACGTTGTCGGCAGCATCTTCCAAGATATTAGCCCTTTCTACAAGACCAAGAGAAATAGTTTTCGGGTTCATGATATTTGAGGTTTTTGCAACTTCATCAAAAGATTTACCTGATTTGATAGCGTCATAGGCTTTTCTAGCTGCATCTTCATTGGCGAAAAGAAGCTGCTCAACCTTGCGTCGTTCTGGTTTTTTAAATTCTTCAATACGTTCATGATAAGCTGTTTCAATGTCCTTATGTGCAGTATCATTTTTATTAAATTCGTTTGACTTCTTCGCATCTTCGGCGGTGATTGAAACATAACTAATTGTGCGGTATTCAGGAGCCGTGAAGTCACTGGAGTGAGAATCGTAATATTCTTTTATCTGTGTTTCATTGGGAACAGGAATTGAAGAAATAAGCGATGAAGCTACAGTATAAATCTCAACTTTGCGTTGTTCTTCTCGTGCAGAAAACAGAGTTTCAGCGACATTATCGGGAGTGGATATTGCACCTGTAAAGCTATCTAGAAGCAGGCTGACTGCCATTTCTTCACGCAGCTGTTGGATAAAAGCCTTTTCTGTCTGACCTTTTGAGCGTAGTAAGCCATCAAACTGCTTCTTACTGAATTTGCCCTTATCATCCAAAAGCAGTTGATTTTTATGGATACTCTTTGCGATGTCTTCATCGCTCACAAGAATACCCATTCTTTTGCTTTCCAATATCAGAAGGCGGTTGTCAACCATGCGCTGCAAAACGTTTGGCTCTATATTTAGGTTCTTTAGAATCTCTGGAGTTAGTGCCTTACCAAAGCGTTGCCGTAAATTATCCGTCTCGCGCCTTAATTCGCGCTGATATTCGATATATGAAATTTCTATATTGCCAACCGTGGCAACTGTCGTGTTCTCACCAGATTTGCGTACCATATCCTCGACTCCCCACACACCAAAGGTGAGGATAAGAAGTCCCATTAGTATTTTTGAACCGATGCCGCGTAGGATAGATCTAAATTTTGTAAGCATTATTTATACATTTGTTATTATTATACTCATTTGATTTAAGTTTTCCCCTACGTTAGGCTTCAGCTAGTGTATTAGTTATACACGTCGCTTCGCCTTCCTTGGGTAATTCCTTTCTCAAATGAGTATAGTTATTCATAAAATTGTGTCACCTGATTTACTACACTACACACATCAGCATTGTAAAAGGTTTTTTGTTCAAACTCTACTTATGACTTCAAAGTTGTTTATATTTGCAAATAATTTGTTAGACTTTCTCATAAACTAATTTTACCCTCAAATCTGCTTGCAATGAACCTTCCTCAAAAAGTCACGTACTAGAGCGTACGCTAAACTTTTTTCGGCTTTCATTGCTTCGCGCTTTATCGCTAAAATTAGTTTATGAGGAAGTCTATTAATAGAGAGTGGTATGAAAAAAATTATTGTTGCCAACTGGAAAATGTGTGGAGATAGCAAAAGCACTAGGCTTTGGGCGCAGACTTTTCTTAGCAATTTTTCAAAAACTCCAGATAATGCCGAAATTGTTGTCTGTCCGCCTGCGCCTTTGCTTGCTCTATTGAAAGATGTTTTGAGTGGTTCGAAGGTTCATATTGGTGGGCAGGATTGTCATACTAAGCCAGAAGGTGCTTATACTGGCGAAATAAGCGCGAATATGTTGAAAGACGCTGGTTGTGGATATGTTATAGTAGGACATTCTGAGAGACGCTCATATTGTGGTGAAACTAATAATATAGTGTGCAGTAAAGCTGCAATTGCCATAAAAACTGGTTTAATTCCAATTATTTGCATCGGCGAGACTGTGCAGGAGCGTTCTGCTGGCAGAACTCTTGATGTTATCAAACAGCAAATTGAGGAATCTATCCCCCCAGAAGCGCGAGAAGGCAATTTTATTCTTGCATATGAGCCTGTTTGGGCTATTGGTTCTGGCAACTTACCAACAATGGACGAAATAAGGCAGGTTCATACGGCTATTATTGCGAATGTTTCTAAGCGCATGGCTATTGATATTATGAAAGTTCCAGTGTTATATGGCGGTTCAGTAAAACCAGATAATGCAGGTGAAATTTTAGCTCTGGCTGAGGTTTCAGGTGTGCTGGTTGGTGGAGCGAGTTTGAAGGCGGATGATTTTTGTAGGATAATTTTGTCAGTGTAAAGCTGACAGAGAAGTAAGGAAATATATGGGACTATATACGATTTTATTAGTGGCACACACCATATTGGTGTTGTTTTTAATCATAATGGTATTGTTGCAGCGCACTGATAGTGACGGGCTTAGTGGGCTTGGCGGTGGCGGTGGCAATCAATTTATGACTGGTCGTGGAACTGCTAATTTTATGACGCGCACTACTACTATTCTAGCTGCTGCGTTTATGGCTACCAGCCTTATACTTGCGGTTATGGCTAATCACATGAATTCGAAATCTATTATAGATGCTGTGCCTGTGGAGAGTTCTGTAACTGGCGAAAAAGCGTTAGAAAAAACACCTGAGGAAGCTGCTAAAATAGAGAAAAAATCTGAAGCACCAGCTGCACCAGTTGTTCCAAAACCTGAGTAGGAATAAGAAGTAGCGTATGCCGACACGTTTTATATTCATCACTGGTGGTGTGGTTTCCTCGTTAGGAAAAGGCTTGGCTTCTGCCAGTCTTGGTGCGTTGTTACAGGCGCGTGGCTATAAAGTTCGTCTGCGTAAGCTCGACCCATATCTGAATGTTGACCCTGGAACGATGAATCCAACGCAGCATGGCGAAGTTTTTGTTACTGATGACGGTGCGGAAACAGATTTAGATCTTGGGCATTATGAACGCTTTACTGATGTTAGCGCAAGGCGCAGCGACTCGGTGAGTACGGGGCAGATTTATTCTACATTGCTTACTAAAGAACGGCGTGGGGATTATCTTGGTGGGACTGTGCAGGTTATCCCACATGTTACGGATTTGATTAAAGAATTTATCCTCCGCGATACTGATGACGAGGATTTTATTCTCTGCGAAATCGGCGGTACGGTTGGTGATATTGAAGGGCTGCCGTTCCTTGAAGCTATCCGTCAGCTTGGTTGGGAACTTGGGCGTGAACGGGTGATGTATATTCATTTGACACTTGTGCCATATATTGCTGCGGCGAAAGAACTAAAAACCAAGCCAACACAACATAGCGTCAAAGAACTGCGGATGATTGGTATTCAGCCTGACATTTTGCTCTGTCGTGCAGATCGTGAAATTCCACTCGCTGAACGGCGCAAAATAGCATTGTTTTGTAATATCCGCGAGGAAGCGGTTATTGCTGGGTTGGATGTTCATTCTATTTATGAAGTGCCACGCCGTTATAGTGAGCAAGGTTTTGATAAACAAGTTCTGAAAATTTTTGGTATTGCTGACAATGGCAAGCCAGACCTCAAAAAATGGGATGATATTCTTGAGCGTGTGCAGCACCCCAAAAGTGAAATTACAGTTGCTATCGTTGGTAAATATACTGGAATTGGCGATGCCTATAAATCACTTTGTGAAGCGCTGGATCATGCTGGTATTGCCAATAAGGCAAAGGTTAATATCCGTTGGATTGATGCCGCTGGGTTTGAAAATGAAAATGTAGAGCAGGCACTTTCTGATGTTGATGCGGTGCTTGTTCCCGGTGGATTTGGTGAACGCGGCGTAAACGGTAAAATCGCTGCGATAAATTATGCGCGTACTCACAATAAACCATATCTTGGTATTTGTTTTGGTATGCAGCTTGCAGTTATTGAATATGCTCGCAATGTTCTGGGAATTAAAGATGCTGCCTCCACCGAATTTGCACCATACACTGATGAAAGTGGAAAAGGTCCATTGGTGGGATTAATGACAGAATGGCAGCGTGGCAGCGTGGTTGAAACCCGTTCTCGTAATGGTGATTTGGGTGGAACTATGCGTCTTGGTGCGTATGAATGTGAAATTGCTGCTGGTAGTTTAGCGGAAAAAATATATGGCAGCACGCGCATAAGCGAACGTCATCGCCATCGTTATGAAGTTAATATGCAATATCGTGATGAGTTTGAAAAATCAGGAATGTGGTTTTCTGGCTTGTCACCCGAAGGGCATTTGCCAGAAATTGTTGAACTGAAAAAACATGCTTGGTTTGTTGGCGTACAGTTCCATCCTGAGCTTAAATCGCGTCCTTTTGCACCACACCCGCTGTTTGCTTCTTTTGTAAAAGCAGCATTGGCTGAAGACAAAAAGCATAAAAAAGCTGCTTAGAGCATTTTTCATTTAATCATACACTGCGTTAACCTTCGACTCATGTACTTTAAGCGTACACTTCGCCTCGGTTGCCTTGTGTAGTATTAAAGCAAAAACACTCTGGATGGCAAAAATTAATCTATATAAATCAATATGTTGATATGTCTTTTGTGATTTTCACACAATCTTAACATGATTTTTATGTGGGTTTCTGTAGTATTGTCGCAGAAATACAAATTAATGTAATAGGGGATTTTATGGCAGACAATAAAGATTCAAGCAAATCACTTGCTGGAGGATTTCTTCCAAAAGATGATAGAAGTCTAGCGGATCAGGTTTTATCAACGCTCTTATTTGGCAAAAAAAAGAGTCCGCTTGATGCGCTGGTGCTGAGTGCAGCTCCAGAACAGCCAGTGTCAGGATTACCAATGGAAGCTGCTAAAGCAAAAGTTGAGCAGGCTAAGGGTAAGTTAGGTAAGTAGTTCTCAATATATGATTCTGAATCGTGACAATTGGAATTTATTAGGTTAAGTTCACGTTATGAACTAGCTTTGAACTTAACAAAAATGCCAGAAAATCATCAAATAGACCAAAGACTAAATGGTCAGACGCAAACTTTGCAAAAAAATGTGGAAGAACATTTGCGGAATTATTTTGCTGCCCATACTGGCGGCGCGCTTCCTCCGTCTGGTTTATATTACCGTATTCTGCCATTAATAGAAAAACCTCTTATTGAAATGACGTTGCAGGCTACTGAAGGCAACCAGTTAAAAGCTGCTTATGTGCTTGGTATTAACCGCAATACACTGCGCAAGAAAATTACTGATCTTGCTATTCAAAGAGTGGACGATAGATGAGTAGTAATTTGAAGCGTTATAAAGGCTTTACATTAGTTGAATTATCAATTGTTCTTGTAGTTATAGGCTTGGTAATTGGAGGCGTATTGGTTGGTAAGGATTTAATAAAATCTGCTGAAATTAGAAAATCTATCAGCACTCTGGAGCAGGTTGCTTCATCAGTGAATACTTTTAAGATTAAGTATAATTGCGTTGTTGGTGATTGTGTTAGCACTACGGCTTTATTTCCCAGCCTCTCATCTAATGGAAATGGAAATGGTTTAATTGATAATTGGTCTTCAGAATCTCTGGCAGCGGTTGATTCTTTGCGTGCCTCAAATTTATTATCTGAAAGTATCACAGAAATAACTAGTGGAACTGCTTTATATGATGGCACACATTACATCAGGGGGCATAATAACAGTTGGAGTTATTTTTATTACGCTGATTTATATAGTGTTGGTGGAGGAAGTGTTGGAGTTTCTGTTCCAGCAGTATTAGACCCAGCTAAAAGAACTGGAATGACTCTAACATGGACAAAATGGGTTAATAGTACTGGTTGTTTTAATGGAGAAGCTGTTAGTTCTCTTGATGCAGGTAATATTGACCAGAAAATAGATGATGGACTTCCCAAAACTGGATCTTTTATTGCTTTTGATGCCAAAGATGTGGCGGGAACATGTACTGGCTATACTTCCAGATGCTGGGTTACAGGGCAGAATAGCTATAAAACTTCAGATAGTATCGGGTGCAGAGTGGTTTATTATCTGCCCGCAAAATGATAAAAAATGGCATCTTTTTGCTAGATATATGACTGTACAGTTGGCGGATATTTAGACTAATATTACCATGCAATTCAGGTGAGTTAGGGCAATGTCTAAAATGTTTTTTTTGTCATCAGTTGGCTGGTTACGTCGCAATTTGTTGCTCATGGCTGTATTTGCTGTGTGCGTGTCATTGGCGATTACCTATAGCATAATTGATAATGCCCCGACCAATTTTGAAATGAAACCTAAGCGGATGATGACTCTGCTTTCGGTGAATGTTGGGCTTTTCGCGTTCATTATTGCGATTATCTCTATGCGTATTTATTGGCTGTGGCGAACTATCAGGGCTGGTTCGTCTGGCTCTAACCTACAAAAACGTATTGTACTCATGTTCAGTCTGGTGACAATTTCGCCAGCAATTATTGTTTCTATTTTTTCAGCATTATTTTTTAATATCGGCATCCAGACATGGTTCAATGAGCGCGTGCAGCGTACGGTTGAGGAGTCACGCGCTGTAGCGGAGGCATATCTCGCCGAGCATAAGGAAAATATCCGTGCGGACGCAATTGCTATGGCTGGAGATTTAGGGCAGGTGGCTGATCTAGTTATTTCCAATCCAGCAGAATTTAATAAGGCTGTGGTAACACAATCAGCCCTTCGGGTGCTTACGGAAGCGGTTGTTATTCAGCGAAACCGCATTGTGGCGCAGGGAAGGCTTAGTTTTTCCTTGGCATTTGAAACAATCCCGCAAGATGTTCTGGATAGGGCGGCTAGTGGTGAAGTTGTTATTATGACGACCGATGATGATAAGGTTCGCGCTTTGATAAAAATCCCGAGCATAGTTGATGGCTATCTAATGGTGGGGCGGTTGATTGATAGCAAGGTTATTGGTCATATGCAGAGCGCGCAGGGTGCGGTTGGTGAGTATGAAAATCTTAAAAATCAATTGGATCGTTTGCAGATTACCTTTTCTGTAGTTTTTATCGCTCTTGCCTTGCTGTTACTCATTTCATCGGTGTGGTATGGGATGGTGTTTGCTTCCCGTTTAACTCGCCCGATCCGTTATCTGGTTCAGGCATCGGAACGCGTGCGTGGCGGTGATTTCAGCGCGCGGATTGAAGATGCCAGCAGTAAGGATGAATTTGGTACTTTAAGCCGCAGCTTTAATCGCATGACCGAGCAGTTGGAGGCGCAGCGCAGCGAATTAATGTATGCAAACCGCAGGCTTGACGAACGCAGAAGATTTACAGAAACTGTTCTTTCTGGCGTATCGGCTGGGGTTATTGCGCTTAATCGCGATAAAAACCTCACCTTATATAACCGATCTTCATCAGCGATTCTGGAGCGTGTTAGTAAAACTTTGGTTGAGGGTGAGCATATTACCCATTTTCTACCTGATATTACAGAATTGTTGCATAAGGCGGAGGCAATGCCCGCAGATATTGCTGAAGGAACGGTGACTCTTGGAAATAACGAAAAAACTATTACGCTACATGTGCGTGTTACAGTTGAGCATCTTGGCAATGAAATAGAAGGATTTATTGTAACTTTTGACGACATAACCCAATTGGTTGTGGCACAGCGCAGTGCAGCATGGGCAGACGTAGCGCGCAGAGTGGCTCATGAAATTAAAAATCCACTAACACCAATTCAACTTTCTGCAGAACGTATTAAGCGAAAATATCTAAAATTTATTACTGAAGATGAAGAAAATTTTATACGCTACACTGACACAATAACCAAACATGTCGCTGATATTGGCAAGATGGTGGATGAGTTTGTTTCATTTGCCAAAATGCCAGCTACGCGTTTTATGGATGAAGATATTGTGATTTTGGTTAGAAAAGCAGTGTTTTCTGCCCAGATTGCCTGCCCTAATTATGAATTTCAGCTATCATTACCAGAAAAACCAGTGTTTTTGAACTGCGATGAGCGTCAAATAACCCAAGTTATGACTAATTTGCTTAAAAATTCCGCAGAAGCCATAGACGAGTGTGGTGATAGAGATGAAAAAGGCTGCATTAAAGTCAGCGTCAGTCAGGATGAACAACATCTATATATTGTGGTTGAAGATAATGGCATTGGATTCAAAACATCGGAAATTAATAAAATGCTGGAGCCATACGTTACGACGCGTAGTAAAGGAACTGGGCTTGGACTTTCTATTGTCAAAAAAATCGTTGAAGACCATAATGGGTTGATAAATATAGAAAATAGTAAAAATGGTGGTGCGAAAGTAACGCTTTCTTTTTTGCAACACTGTGATATAAAAGACGCAATTTCTAATACTAAACCCTAACAACTGGGCTATTATGACAGCTGACATCCTTATTGTTGATGACGAAGCAGATATTCGCGGATTAATCTCGGATATTCTGAAAGACGCAAAATATGGTACTCGAACAGCACATAATAGCGATTCAGCCTTTAAAGCTCTGGCGGAGCGCGTTCCTTCAGCTCTTATTCTCGATATTTGGTTGCAGGGGAGCGAGCTTGATGGTCTGGGCATTCTGGAGTTGGTGAAGAAAAAATACCCGCATATCCCAGTTATAATGATAAGTGGACATGGCAATATCGAAACGGCTGTTTCTGCTATTAAGATGGGAGCTTATGATTTTATTGAAAAGCCTTTTAAAGAAGATAGGCTTCTTTTGGTGGTGGCGCGGGCATTGGAGAATGCCAAATTACGCAATGAAAACACTGAACTTAAGTCCCGCGGCAAATTTGAAATGCAGCTAAACGGCTCTGCACAGGTAACCCAGCAATTACGCAATACTCTCGATAAAATAGCCCCAACTGCTAGCCGTGTGTTGATTACAGGCGCACCTGGGACTGGCAAGGAGATGTTTGCGCGCTTGGTTCATGCTAAATCAGCGCGGGCTTCAGCGAATTTTGTGGTTATGAATGTGTCTGGTCTTACTCCTGATAGAGTGGACGCTGAACTCTTTGGTGTTGAAGACACTAATCCCACTGGTGGTGCGGAAAAATTGGGTTTGTTTGAACGCGCCCATAACGGCACTTTGTTTATTGATGAAGTGCTGGATATGCCGCTGGAAACACAAGGCAAGATGTTGCGGGCATTGCAAGAGCAGAGCTTCACTCGTCAACGTGGAAAACAAAAGGTGGAAGTCGATGTGCGGGTTATTGCAGCCAGCAACCATAATCTGGAAAATGAAATTGCCGCAGGTCGCTTCCGTGAAGATTTATATTATCGCCTGAATGTTGTTCCTGTGCGGATTCCGTCGCTTAAAGAACGTCGTGAAGATATACCTGAATTATGCAGTTATTTTTTGAAACGAGCTTCCGAGATGGCTGGTCTGCCTGTGCGTTTATTGTCGCAAGAAGCCATTGTGATGCTTCAGGCTTATAGCTGGCCAGGGAATGTTCGCCAACTGCGCAATATGATGGAATGGCTGCTGATTATGACTACTGGGCGCACCGATAACATCACCGCTGATGAGTTGCCACCTGAGATTCTCACCTCGAACCCTGTTCTTGCCCGCCCTGAAACTAATGCCGATATTATGTCGATGGTGCTGCGTGATGCGCGCGAGCTATTCGAAAAACAATATCTGGCAGCGCAGATTGAACGCTTTGGCGGGAATATTTCGCGGACATCTTCCTTCGTGGGCATGGAACGTTCTGCTTTGCACCGTAAGCTAAAATTGCTGGGTATCGCCACGGCTGATGAGAAGGTTGGGTAATTCTAAACTATCCGACTGGTAGCTTGTTTGGCGTTCTGAGCCTGTTTTTTCTCTTCACGTCTTTTGCTTGCCCAGCCAGCTGCTTTTCCAATAGCAACTCCAGCGGGAATAACACCACCGCCAGCAACTGCACCTATAGCTGCTGCCTGCCCAACGGCTGCTTTATCTGTTTGTGAATGGTTTTTTGTTCTTTTGGTGTGATGATCTTGAGCGGAAACTGGTTTATTTCCTTTGTCGTTCAGGGTTATGACGTTCTCAGAGCCTGTATTCAAAGAACCAGCATAATTAGGTACTTTTCCAATTTCATGAACAGCAGCACCAGTCGCCGCGCCAACAAAGGCAAGACCAGCAGCTATGTTCTTCGCTCCAGCAAAATATCTCTCATTAATGCTTTGCTTGCCATCTTCTTCTTTGTCGACCATGAGCCTCTCCGACTTTGTAATTTTATACTAAGGGATATTAACAGATGTGGCAAAAATGAACAAGCCACGTTATATTAAGCTTTTATTACGAGCATAAAAGGCAGTTAATATAATGATATTTATAGATATTATTATTACGGTAATGAAATAATTGCTATTATTACGGTTGGATAACAATCTTCCGTTTATCCAGATTCTCTACTTTTATACGCAATTCTTGTAGGTCTTTTTCTGCCGATTTTTGTAAATCTTGGTTGTTTTTGCCGCCACGTTTAAGCAGCAGCCAGTTATTTTTATAATAAATTAGTCCCCAATTTTTGTCGTTTATTATTTGCAATGCTGCGGAAAAATATTTGTCAGTATATTTGCTGAAATAGGGAACGCCAAAAGCATTAGATTTTCCCATAAAAGGATTAGTGGTTTTTATTATAATATATTCGGAATTTTCAATTCCGTGTGGGAACATGTACATTTGTTCATGTACTGGTATATGTGGCAATATATTGCTTTGAGCGGAAACAGAGGTTGTTTCTCCAATTATTTTTAGCACATCGTTTCTGGCAGTTTCATCTTCACTGGAAAGTGAAAAACGTGGTTCGGATAATTCCCAAAAATTATTGGGTAAGTTTGGTAGAGATGCAAAGCTATAGCTACATAAGACCACCAATAATGATGTCACGCCAATCATCTCCCATCTTTTTAGTCGCGTGGTGTTGTCATAATTTTTAGCGATTGTTTTTGTATAAGCTATAAGCAGAACAGGTATGATTGCTGCACTGTGATAGGAAGATGGATGGCGCAACATATCGTTGTTTGAGAGAGCGTTTATAGCTCCGTCAGCAAGGGCAGGAAAGAGCCACGTGATGCTAAAAATCGGCTGAAACCACAAAGAAAAAACTAACAAAATACCATAAAAAATTGCGTCAAGAATTCGTCTTTTGAGTAAATCAATATTTGCCAGAGGATGCGTTACCCAACTGAAAAAATTGATTTCAGAATTTTCACTGAGCATTGCCGCCCCACCAATAGGGCTAAAATGTGGCATAATAAATTTTATAATAATAATGAAGCTTACTAGCCCGAACGCAGCGAGTGACAAACCAAATTTATAATCGCGCCAGTGCCATGCCCAAAGCAGCCCAATGCCGAATATAGCTAGACCATAATGTTCTTTTATTGTGAGCAATATGGCACAAAAAAATATCAGCCACGCTCGGCTTTTTGTAATTACCGATAATAAAATTAGTGAAATGATAAGAGGTGCAAAGGCTATTTCATGGAAATCCCAAATTTGTGCATTGATGACAAATGGATTTACCAAATAAAAAATTGAAATTGTGAGAGCCTGCAAATGCGATTTAAGCAGAATTTTTGCGCTAAAGAATATGGGGATTGCAGCAACGGCTATCAGAAAACTTTGTAGAAATAGCAAAGTTTTTATATTCGGAAATAGCCAGTAAATTGGTGCTATTACATATAATATGGGTGAAAAATGAAAGCCCAGCCAGTTTTGTTTTATATAAGGCGGAGGCAGAGTCGTCACCAACCCGTTGCCGCCCACAACATTAAAAAGAATTTGTTCAAAGGTTGTGCCATCCAGACCTGAGGTTTTTAGTTCGTAATGTAGCGTGGTGGCAAAACTATAGGTTAGTGCTGCTTGCATCAGAATTATGAGCAAAAATATCAGATAAACTGCTCTAGTTTTTGTCATAGAGCGATAGTGTTGTGATTACTGGAAGGTGATCAGAATTCTGTGCTGGAGCTATTTCACGCTTTTCAATTTTAATCTGCTTGGATGCAAGTATGTGGTCTATGCCGATTCTCATGAAAACTGGTAGTTCACTATGCCATGAGCCTTCGATGTTAAATCCTTGTTGGGCATGGTGCAGATCAGCTGTGTTAAGCAAATTTTTGAAATAAGTGGAATGGATTGTTGTATTCAAATCGCCCAATAATAAGCGGTGTTGTGTTGTGTCTTTGCTCATAACATCCGCAAGTTTTGACAGTGCTAAATTGCGCTGCTCAAAGAAAAAAGGAATTACTGGAGGTGGAGTGTGCAGCTCATATAAATGCAGTTTTGTTCCATTCACCAGAAGCTCGGTTAAACTATAACGATTCCAGCCGTCACCGATATTTACATAATCAAATTTTGTGACGGGTAGGTTGCTGAAAATCGCCATGCCGAATGCTTCCCTGTTTTCATTCAATTTAACGCGTGACCAAGCATAATGTTTTTTTAGTTCGCCAAGCTCATTTGCGCGAGATTTATTTATTTCCTGTAGCACCACAACATCAGCATTCTGCTTTATTATCCACGGTATAGAATCAGTGAATTGGTCATTAATATAAAGAACATTGAATTGTAAAATGGTGAGCCTTGCTTTTTCTTTTCCTTCAGGTGGTGGGGCAGGGGCGAATGATTGGTAGGCTGGAAAAGCGAAGCCTACCGCCAATACCAATAACCACAGAGAAAACTTTTTTCGTTTTTGAAAAATAAATATAATGGCGAACAGCAAAGAAACACCAGCCATCTGCACTCGCCAATGAACGACCATATCAGCCAGCCATATACTGTCACTCAGCAAACATAGTATATAACCAATGCTTGCAGAAATGCAGACAAACCAGCTATCAAATAACCGCTTAAATATCCGCATAGATATGCGTTTCGGCATTTCCGCCTTGGTGAGTAAGCGCACCCTTTTCAGCAGAGCCAACGAGTTGCGCATATTTCCACAATGCGCCAGAGCCATAATCATTTTTGCGTGGTTGCCACTGCGTTTTGCGCTTTGCTAATTCTTCGTCAGATAAATCCACATTGATGGTAGAATTTATTGCATCAATCGTAATTATATCGCCATCTTTCAGCAGCCCGATAACGCCGCCAAGCGCAGCTTCAGGCCCTACATGCCCAATGCAGAAACCACGAGTGCCACCCGAAAAGCGACCATCAGTAATCAGTGCCACTTTATCGCCAGCACCTTGCCCATAAAGCGCTGCTGTGGTGGAGAGCATTTCACGCATACCCGGTCCGCCTTTTGGCCCTTCATAACGAATCACGATAACGTCGCCATCTTTATATTTACGTTTTTCCACGGCAGCGAAAGCATCTTCTTCGCAGTCAAAACATAGAGCTGTGCCTTTGAATACCAGATTTTTCATGCCAGCGACTTTTACAATCGCGCCTTCTGGTGCGAGGTTGCCCTTCAGCACCACCACACCACCTTCGGCGCGTAGCGGTTTGTTATGTGGAAATACTACATCTTGACCATCGGGGAATTTTACATTTTTCAAATTCTCTGCCATGGTTTTTCCTGTAACTGTCATACAATCACCATGCAAATATCCGCCATCCAGCAGAGTTTTTAGAACAATCTGTACACCACCAACTTCATATAAATCTTTCGCAGAATATTTTCCCCCTGGCATAAGATCTGCAAGATATGGCGTGCGTTTGAACACTTCGCCGACTGCATGAATATCAAAATCGATGCCACATTCATTAGCAAGGGCAGGGAGGTGCAAGGCGGCATTGGTAGAGCCGCCAGTTGCCGCAACCACAGCCGCTGCATTTTCCAGCGACTTGCGGGTGACAATATCACGCGGGCGGATTTTATTTTTAAGCAGTTCCATCACTGCCCGACCAGATTCAAAGCAAAAGGCATCCCGTGATTCATAAGGCGCGGGCGCACCAGCCGAGTTGGGCAGAGCCAAGCCGATAGCCTCACTTACACATGCCATAGTATTAGCGGTAAACTGCCCGCCGCATGAACCAGCAGAAGGGCAGGCTGACTGCTCCAGCTCATGCAAATCTTCTGCACTCATATTGCCTGCGCTGTGTTGCCCAACGCCTTCAAATACATCAACCACAGTCACTTGTTTGCCTTTGAATTTGCCAGGCAAAATAGACCCACCATAAATAAACACGCTGGGAACATTGAGGCGTACCATAGCCATCATAAGGCCGGGTAAGGATTTATCGCAACCAGCAAGCCCAACAATCGCATCATAAGAATGTCCACGCATGGTAAGTTCAACAGAATCAGCAATCACCTCACGCGATACCAGCGATGATTTCATGCCCTGATGCCCCATAGCGATGCCGTCGGTTACGGTAATTGTAGTAAATTCCCTAGGAGTTCCGCCTGCTGCTGCCACGCCTTTTTTCACCACCTGTGCCTGACGGGCAAGGGTGATGTTGCAGGGTGCGGCTTCGTTCCAAGTTGTTGCCACACCAACTAGTGGCGCGTGGATGCCAGCTTCGGTTATGCCCATTGCATAAAGATATGAGCGATGTGGAGCTTTGCTCGCCCCTTCAGTCACATGGCGGCTGGGAAGTTTTGATTTTCCATAGGTTTTGGTCATTGTTTATGGCTCGTTTAATTCAGTGAAAAGGAAAAATACCCTCTCCCTCTGGGAGAGGGTTAGGGTGAGGGTTTATCAAAATACTTGAAACAAAAGACAAATCATCTTTAATTACAACGCCCTCACCCCGCCCTCTCCCAGAGGGAGAGGGAGAAGATCTGATAGCGTTTACTTATAAAATATTTTTGAAGATTAGCAAGCGTGGCTTTGCTATATTTACGGAGAAATTCCTATTATCTGTTAGGGCTGTTTGGTCTAACATTAATTGGCAGAGAGGGAGAGGGGCTTATCCCATTTCCTTCAAGTTCTTTTAACATTCTATTGCCGTATTCTTTTATTCCCTCAATAGAGCTTTTCGCTGTTTCAATTGCGGTATCAACACCTGATCTATAATACATGTCAACTACGCCTGTTCCAGTGGCACAACCTCCAGCGGCACCACCAACTGCGCCAACGACACCACCGATTACAGCACCACTAGCCAACCCCACAGCTCCAACCGTCATGCAGCCAACATCTTTATAATGGTCAATTTCTTTCTGTTTTTTCTCATTTTCCAGCAGCCGTTTATAATCGGCTATCTGCTCTGGATTTAATTGTTCAGCCATACGCCATCCCCACTGGGTTTATTTTCAGTTTATGGGCGAATATAGCACAAAAATCTGTAAATAACTATTAAGTTTATGTGACAATGGGGTCTAACCCAGTAATTTTTTCTTTTGGGATTGGAACTCTTCCTCGGTTAAATGCCCTTTTTCCTTGAGGTTAGCCAATCTTTCCAACTGCGACGCTATGTCCGTTGTGGTTGTCTGAGGAGCAGGTTTTGCCTTCCCGCGTAATAAATTCATCTGTTCCTGAGTGGCTTTAACAAATGGCAAAATAGAACTCTTTAGCACCATACCTATCATGAAGGCACTTGCTCCATCCCAAATTGTGATTGAGCCGAAGAATATGGTCGCTTCATGGTCGATTGCTTGGATGCGTTCCAGTGGAATTTGTATTTGACGAATACCATATAACATTCCGCGATTTATGAATATAACCCGTTTTTCAGTGCAGACTGCAAGCCAAGTGGCGTTGTTCATAAGTCCTGAAGTTATAGCCTTTACACTTTCGTCATGCTCTAAAATCTCAGGGAGAGCGCGTATTTCTTTCTTTGTCCAGAAAATATAGCTGTGCCTGTAGGCATCAATTTGGCGTTTTATCTCGGCAAGTGTAGGCATGAACAATTTTCCTTAAAATACTCAAATAAATAAAAACAAAATCCCACATGTGGGATTTTGTAAAAATACACTTCCGTGACCTTAACTTCAAACTCACAATAAATAAAGTTTTAACTTTAGGAGAATAGAGAATATGACAACCACCCCACACTTAGGTGTTACCCTTGTGGAGCAAGCTCAGGCACAAAAGGAAGTTACGGTTAATCAGGCATTTGCGCGGATTGACGCGATTTTAAATTCTGGCGCAAAAAGTAAAGCTGTTGCCACTCCGCCAGCTTCACCAGCTGCTGGCGATTTATACATTGTGGCTGCCTCACCAACAGGTGATTGGTCTGGTCAGGCTGGTAAACTGGCATATTTTGACGCAATATGGCGGTTTATAACCCCGATGGAGGGAATGACTTTATGGGTTAATGATGAGAACCTACTTTATAGCTATGACGGGGCAGCTTGGATATTATCCAATAACCCAACGGAATTCCAAAATCTAACCAAGCTAGGAATAAATGCCACCGCGGATGCAACTAATAAATTATCTGTCGCCAGCGGGTCTATTTTATTCAATCATAATGGCACGAATATTCAAACAAAACTGAATAAAAATTCTTCCTCTGATACCGCATCATTTTTATACCAAACTGGGTTTTCGGGGAGGGCGGAATTCGGCACAATTGGCGATGATAATTTTACTCTCAAAGTTTCCTCCAATGGTTCAACATGGCTTGATGCGCTTAAAATAATAGCGTCAACTGGGCGGGTGGCTTTTAAATCTATCGCAACTGGAATATCTGCTGCTGGGACAACACAAGGAACGGCAACAGCACTAACAAAAAGCTTCAACGAGGTGACTGCCGTTTCTGCCAGTCAGGGGGTGGTTTTACCATCACCTGAAGCTGGTGAAATAGTTATGATTGCTAATCAAGGGGCTAATGCTCTGAATGTTTATCCTGCCAGTGGGCATTCGATCAATAATTTATCTGCCAACACAGCGCAAAGCCTTGCCACTGACACGCGCAGGATTTTTTTCGCTGTAACTAGCAGCAAATGGTACGCCCTATGATTGATGAGCATGAAATTACCCATTGGCGGATTGATAAGCGCATACCTATTGCTCTGCTCATAACATTATTTTTGCAGCTTGCCGCTGCGATTATCTGGGCAACCCAGCTTAATGCCAGAGTTGATACATTGGAGCATGAAGCTGGTGAATCATCAGGTTTTGGTGAAAAATTGGCGCGGATTGATGAGCGATTGCAGAGCGTAAAACAAGACATCGAGTTTATAAAACGGGAAGTTGGGAATCGGTTTGGTAAATAATGATTTCGTCATTGCGAGCGAATGCGAAGCAATCCAGTGTTTATTGAATTTCTGGATTGCTTTGTCGCTACGCTCCGCGCAATGACAAGAAATAATGAATATGCAGATATCAGAAAAAGGCTTAGAACTTATCAAGCAATATGAGGGTTTTTCTGCAACCATATATCTATGTCCAGCGGGGAAATTAACCATTGGCTATGGGCATGTTATTGCTTCTGGGGATAAATTTTCAGGCAGAGCTATCACCAAAGAAAAAGCTGAAATACTGTTAAAACAAGATGTTAGTACAGTTGAGAAAACGCTGGCTGACTTAATTATAAGCCAATTATTGCAAAATCAGTTTGATGCTTTGGTTAGTTTTGTGTACAATGTGGGTAGTAAAGCCTTTGAAAAATCTACATTGTTACGGTTGCTGAATAAAAATAAACTAGATTTGGCAGCAGAAGAATTTTCTAGATGGATATTTGCGGGGGGTGTGGCGCAGAAAGGTCTGATTCGCCGAAGGAGTGCTGAAAAGCTGATGTTTTTGGGATTGTGACAGTATTTATTATTGTAATAAAACAAGAAAATGTAATATTCATAAAACTGTAACACAAAAACTATTTATTTTGATTATACTGGGTACAGTTAATACAAGAACATGGAGAATATATGGCTGATGGCGTTGATAATTCTAGTGGTACAGCAAATGGTTCTGCTGGTGGTGACTTAAAAAGCAAAGCTGACGCAGTTATGTCTGGTGCTAAGACCATTTGGGAACAGGCTAAAAGTAAAACTGTACTTTCTAATGTTGGCGCGGAGCAGGTTGCGCAAGCTAAGGGTTTAGAAGAATCATTAAAAGCTGCTGCGGAAGCAGAGAAGCCAGCAATTCAAGAAAGTCTTAAAAAGGTTACTGAGGAAGTCAGCAAACTGAAAGCTGGTGAATTTGCAAAACTGGGTCGTGTTGAGAGGCTTACCGCTGCTGTTGGTGGAAATATAGGGCAAGCTTCGGCGATGGGCAAATTAGGGCGCATTGGTGGTTCGGCTGTTGGTCTTGGTGTAATTATCAGCGGTGCGAAGAATCTGATTGCTCCTGAACGTGACGAAAATGGTGAAAGAAAGAGTAGCACATGGAAACAGGTTGGCAAAATTGCTGGTGGTGCTGCTTTGACATATCTATCGGCTGTTAAAGGTGGTGCCAACAAGGCGATGGGAATTAGCTAGATATTTTGAATGGCAATTACTGGAATATTCAAAGTTAGTAATATTCCTTTTGCTTTGTTTATTAGCTCTTCCAATTCTTTTTCTGGTGTTGAATCTGCGACTATTCCTCCACCCACCTGAAATTCAAATTTCTTGTCTTTTATTATCAGCGTGCGGATGACTACCGATAAATCACAACTGCCATCACCGCCAAACCAACCTATCGCCCCAGCATAAACACCGCGTTTTTGTTTCTCTAATTTGCTGCATAGATTTATGGCACTGATTTTCGGCGCGCCTGTCATTGAACCTGCTGGGAATGTAGCCTTGACTGCATCTATAGTGCTACAATCCGAGCGTTTTCTTCCACTTATTGTACTTGATAAATGATGGATGGTGGCGTGGGTGGTTATGTCAAACAAAGAATCTGTTTTTACACTGCCAGCAACGCAGCATTTTGCTAGATCATTACGCATTAAATCGACAATCATCAAATTTTCAGCGCGATCTTTTTCGCTTTCACTTAATTTCTGTCGCAAAATATCATCAGATTTTTTATCTGCCCCGCGTGGGGATGTGCCTTTAATAGGACGAGTTATTATGTTTCCGTTTACATCAATATTCAAAAATAATTCTGGGCTAGAGGAGAGTATATAAGTATCATCCATGCGTACAAACGCGCTATATGGCGCAGGGCTTGCAGAACAAAGTTTAGCAAATATTTGCAGATAATCTGGCTGTTGCGTGAATTCGCCATAAAATTTTCGGGTGAGATTAGCTTGGTATAAATCACCTTCATGGATGCGTTCAATTACATGCTCCGCTTTTTTTAGATACTCATCACGAGTCATGTTGGAACGGATATTTATCACTGAAGGAATAGCAGTTTTGTTTATTTTTTTATTTAAAGATGCTGCTGGCGATTGTCCGTTGCTCCATAGAATCAGTGTTTGTGTTTCATGGTCAAATTGATAGATGTTATTAAATTTTAGCATGTTCAGATCTGGCATATCCAGCCAGTCTGTTTTGTCCAGTTCAAGATTTTCCAAAGTATTTTTCAATCCGTAACCTAAATATCCAAACCATGCGTTTTCAAACCATGGTTTATCATTTGAAAGATTTTTGGAAAATTCTGCAAAATCATTAGCTGTGATTTTTTCATTCAAACCACAGGCTAATAAGCTATAGCGACCAGTATAATTAGTTTTTGTGCCTGAATATAGCAGTATCCAGTAATTATCATTGATACTCGTAGCCAGATCTAGTGGCGAACACCATGGGATGTTTTGTGAGGTATATTGCAGATTTATCATATTTGAGTTAGTAGTATTATCATGAATATATTTGGGCATATTATCACTAGCTTATTAAGGCTGATAGGGAAAAAGAAGCAGAAAAAACGCTATCTTTCACCAGATAAATTGTCACCAGAGAATATGGCAAAGGTCATGAAAGAAGTTGAGTTCCTGCGTAGACAGCACGCAGTTGACGTGCGTGAACTTGCACCAAACGAAATACCTACAATTCCTAAACGAGCTGATTAGAAAATTATTTCTTTTTAGCTGGCACAGGTGCAGCTGGAGCTGTCAGCGGTGCTGCTGTTGCTCCATTACCATTTGTTGGCTGGGTAAACTGAGGAGCAAATTCATTAATTATCTTCAGAACGTGCAGACTATCTTGTTTGTTTACCGTTATGCCACCCTTGCCATTACTTGTTATATTGAATTTGAAGACGTTTTTATCACCTGATTCTTCAGTTGGCTCAAATGCCATCAGGAATTTTTTAAAAGAGTTAACATTTTCTGACGATATATTAAAGTTTGCATTACCAGTAGGGTAAAATATAGCTACAACATCTTTCATGTGATTTATATAGGCAGCCATATCATCAATTAGGCTTGGGCAATTACGGCATGAAAGTGATAGGTTTCCAGAAGAAATTGTACGGTTTTCCTCTCCTTTGGAGCGTTTTGTAGAGCCAGTTGCAGTTATGCCATAAGGTGCAGATGAAATTTCAAAATCTGTGAGGTTTATTTGTCCTTCAGTAAAATTATCGTCGCCAGAATAACCAACGTCAAACCCTGTAACCATTTTACCGAGTATAGCGAAATCTGGGATGATAGAATTTATTAGCCTGTCAAGTTCTCCAGTAGGCAAACTTGCCAGTTTTTCTTTCACAGATGGACTTGATGGAATTTCATTAGAGAGGATTGAATCTGCAAGCCCGCCTAATTGCGTTTTTAACATTGTACGCAGAAGTTCTGTAGCTGCGCTTTCCGTTTTATAAGATAAAGAAGCGACCCTCACATTGTCTTTTAAAATATTGCTAAGTTTAAAGCTCGTATCTGAATTATACGCTGCATTGGACATTGATAACTTATCAATTCTAACCTCCAAAGGGAGATTCTTGGCTTCAGGATTCTTCCAATCCTCAGTTCCATTATAAGTCATATCAAGTTCTATATTCTGTTTCCCATAGGAAGATGGGAGTACAAATTTTTTGTGTGGAGCAAACATCCCTTGATAAGCAATATAAACATCATCGTAGGTTTTTTGCACCTCTGTATCTTTAATTTGCACATAAAGGCGTATATTTGATAAATTATTCTCTGGGGTACGAGAAATAAATATGTGTGATTCACCATAACTCGCCATAGTTTCCTTGGTTTCGCTATTTAAGAGCTTGCCAGCAGAATGTATGCAATCTAAAGAACGAAAATCCTGAAATAATTTATCAGAATTTTTAGTCAGAGAATGGATGTTCCATAAATTAGCAAATATTCCGTTAGTGTTTTTTAACTGCAATTCGCAAGAGCTACTGCCTTCAGATTGGCTGGTAAGCGCAATGGTTTTTCCCGCAATATTTCCTTTGCCACTATAGTTCCCATTGGTCTCTAGCTTATATTTGTTTGCTAGGGCATTCACTTTTACAGTGATATTTCCGTCAAGTGTGTAATCTTCATTCCATTCTGGTAATGCAGGAATCTTAAGTGTTTTATTAAGATTTAGGTCCTGAAATAATTTGTCAACACGACCAGAGAAATGTGGTTTGAAAATGGCAATATTCATAGATACTGGAAATCCAGACACTTCCACTTTTTCATAGGTAAATTTGCCATTCGGTGTGCTTAACGATGCTAAAAATGCCTCAGTGTCTTTTTTAACTGCAGCAGCGCGACTAAACCATGTGATGCTTAGAGCAGCAGCAGACACAAATATAAAGGTAGCTATACCAATCAGGATTATTTTACGCATCGGACGAACTTTCAGAAATAGTTATGGAATCACTGTAAATTTGTAGGTGAAATACGCGCTTTACTCAAGCTGTTTTATATCATTTTCCAACAGGTCTAGCATTTCTTCGCTTAATGCTTCACTTTTCCATTTAATATCAAGTGGTTTTATCTCGGAAATCGCTTTTATCTTTATTGCCACATTTGTTATGAACAGCGCATCTGCACCGCGTAAATCCTCTGTAGTTGCTTCCACTTTATGAACTTTGTATGGTGATAAGCGGATTATAGCTGCGCTCACGCTTCCTTCCAGCACTCCACAAGTTAGTGCTGGTGTGTATAATTCTCTATTTTTAAGCCAAAAAATATTGGCGGAGCTGGTTTCGCAAATTTTACCATTCTCATTCAGCATAATAGCATCAAAACAATTATTTTCTACTGCTTCCATGCGTGCCAGAGTGGAATTTAGCCCTTGGCAGAGTTTGAACTGCACAGGTAATGCTTTACTTGATATTTTGTTATAGCTGCTTTGCCAGAGTTTTACTGGCGTATCGTCAATATCTGGTGCAGCTATTGTTTCTATTAGCAGTGTTGGATTAGTTTTTGCTGAATCTGGCAGATAGCCACGACCGCTTATCCCGCGCGTTACCTGAATCCTAAGTAATCCCTTGGTAAAATTATTGGCTTGAAGAAGCTTCTTGCAAAGTGCCAGTAAACTTTGGGTGTTAAAATCTATTTTAATTGCTTTTAAACCGCGCGCGAGCCTTTCTATGTGCCAATCAGGTTGATATATTTTACCCGCATGAACAATCATGGTGTCAAATACACCATCACCATAGCGGAATCCGCGATCTTGCGGTGAAATTGATATTTCATTCTCTTTTACAAGTTGTCCGTTAAAAATAGCGTATGTCATTTTTTCTTCATTAAATCATGGTTGAGTTATCGCTTCCTTGTCTTTATATGATAAATGATGAAAAAAAGCGAAGTAATATTAGGGTTGGGGAGTAATGTTGGCAATAGGCGCGAGATGTTGCGCGCTGCCGTTATCGAACTCTCAAAATACCTAGAAAATATCCGTGTTTCTCATATCTTTGAATCGAATGCTCTGTTGCCAGAGGGCGCACCTCCTGAGTGGAATATACCGTATTACAACATGGCGATAATAGGAAAAACCACTCTAACACCACAGGAACTATTAAATAAGGAAAAACAAATAGAAGAAATGCTTGGACGTAAGAAGGTTGGTCATTGGAGTCCACGCGAGATTGATATTGATATTTTAGCGATGGAAGATGTGGTTATTGATTCGCCAGATTTATCAATTCCGCATAAGGAATTATTGAAGAGAAATTTTGTGTTGATTGGAATGGTTGAGATTGCACCGAATTGGCTGCATCCAGTCGCCAAAAAGACAGTAAAGGAGCTGGCAAAATCAATCTCTTTAAGTGGTCTCTCACTTATTAAAAAACCAGAGCTGGTGGGGATTATAAACATAACTCCTGATTCTTTTTCTGATGGTGGAGAGAATTTTTCTCCGCAAACAGCTTTAGAAAATATATTGCAGTTGGTTGATGACGGTGTCGATGTCATAGATATTGGCGCGGAATCCACCCGCCCAAACGCCACACCAATATCACACGAAGAAGAATGGAAGCGGCTTGAACCAGTGCTTTCTAGGTTGTCTGGTTTTCCAATTCCTATCAGTGTTGACACGCGCCACGCAGAAACTGCGCGAAAAGCACTTGCACTTGGTGTTGGCTGGATAAATGATGTATCTGGTTTTTCTGATCCCGAGATGGTTGCGGCTGTTCGGGATTCTGATTCAAAGTTGGTGGTTATGCACTCTCTGACTGTTCCTGCTGATAAAAATGTTATTTTGCCAGTGGATGTTGATCCTGTGGAATATTTAATCTCTTGGGCAAGGGTGCGTTTTGAGGAGCTAGAAAAAGCTGGTATAAAGCGTGACAGAATTATTTTTGATGCGGGAATTGGTTTTGGAAAAAATGCACAGCAATCAGAGGCTATTATTGATGGTGTTGCTCGGTTTAAGGAGCTTGGAGTGCCTATATTAATTGGACATTCGCGGAAGTCTTTTATTAGAGATTGTCATTCCGAGTGCAACGAGGAATCTCTGCACAATAATGAAAAGATCCTTCGACAAGCTCAGGATGACATTGATGATGCAACTATCAAAATCTCGCAATTTTTGGCAGAAAATGGGGTTGATTATCTGCGAGTGCATAATGTTAAAAGGCATCGGTTAGAGGTGTTATGAGTGATGTTATCGAGCAATTTTTACGGCAATTACAACATCCGCTGATTGCGGGTATAGATTTGTCACTGGATAGGATGGTGCGGTTGCTTTCCCTCCTTAGAAATCCGCATAAGCGCTTGCCACCTGTTATTCATGTGGCGGGAACGAATGGCAAAGGTTCGCTGATTGCCTATCTCCATGCGATTTTTGAAGCTGCTGGTTACCGAGTGCATCGCTACACCTCGCCACATCTGGTGCATTTTCGTGAGCGTATTTTGTTGCAGGGCAAGGAAATTGATAACGCCAGTATTGAAAAAATATTTCGCTATATTTCGCCATATCTGCAACAGCAGCAGGTGACGTTTTTTGAGGCGATAACTGTGGCAGCTTTTGTTGCTTTTTCAGAAAAACCTGCCGATATTTTGTTACTGGAAACTGGCTTGGGCGGGCTTCTTGACGCAACCAATGTTATTGAAAAACCATTGCTCACAGCTATTACACCAATAGCTTTTGATCACACGGAGTTCTTAGGAAATACCATAGAAAAAATTGCTGGCGAGAAAGCTGGTATTATCAAGCGCGGTGTGCCGTGCATTGTTGGCAGGCAAGATTTTTCAGAGGTTTTACCTTTGTTGGAAGCAAAAGCAAAGTCACTTGATGCGCCATTATTCAGGCTAGGTCAGGAATGGCGCGTGGAAAACCATCATTACATTTCACCGACAAAAAACATTGAGCTTACGCCCTCGCTTTTTGGTGAACATCAATATGACAATGCAGCCACAGCGGTTGCCTGTATTGAGCAGATTCCACAATTTAACATTAGTGATGAGCATATAAAAACTGGTTTGGCAAAAGCCGTTTGGCCAGCACGTTTGCAGCATCTAACCACCCATCCATATTGTAAATTGCTGCCACCTGAAATGGAGTTATGGCTGGATGGCGGGCATAATCCGCAGGGTGGGCAGGTTCTAGGAAAATGGCTGGAGCAGCAGAGTAAAAACAAAAAGATATATCTGGTTTGCGGAATGATAAAAGGCAAGGATATGAAGGAATTTCTACGACATCTCACGCCATATAGCGAATTTTTATGCTCGGTGATTATCCGTGAAGAAGCAAACAGCCAGCCAGCGCAGGCAGTGGCGGAGGCAGCGCAGGCAGTGGGTATGAAAGCCGAAGCTAGTCTTAGCATTGAAAATGCGTTGCATAATATAATTCAACGTGCAAAAACTAATGGAAACAAACCAGCAATTATTTATATCTGCGGTTCGCTATATTTGGCGGGTAAGGTACTTGAGGTTGATAAATAGGAAATAAAAAACATGACAACACAATTTCAGGATACAATTGATACAGCTTGGGAAAATCGGGCTTCTCTAAATGCCCAAACCAAAGGCGAGGTAAGGGAGACTGTAGATTTTATACTCTCCGAATTAGATAAGGGCGTGATGCGCGTTGCCAAAAAAATTGATGGCAAGTGGCAGGTTAATCAATGGTTGAAAAAGGCTATTTTACTATCATTCAGGCTTAATGATAACACGCCTACGGAAGCTGGGGTTTTTCGTTATTTTGATAAAGTTCCAGCAAAATTTTCTAACTGGAATGAAGCTGATTTTCGTTCTGCTGGCTTTCGTGCCTTACCTGGGGCGGTGGTGCGCCGTTCGGCTTATATTGGTAAAGATGTGGTTCTGATGCCGAGTTTTGTGAATGTCGGCGCGCATATTGGCGAGGGGACGATGGTTGATACTTGGGCGACTATCGGCTCTTGCGCGCAAATCGGCAAACATTGCCATATTTCTGGTGGAACGGGAATTGGCGGAGTGCTTGAGCCACTTCAGGCTGACCCTGTGATTATTGAGGATAATTGTTTTATCGGCGCGCGCTCGGAAGTTGCCGAAGGTGTGATTGTAGAAGAAGGTTCGGTTATTTCTATGGGCGTTTTCCTTGGTGCATCTACCAAAATTGTTGACCGTGCTACGGGCGAAATTATGTATGGTCGCGTGCCAGCTTATAGCGTGGTGGTGGCGGGAACTATGCCTGCCAAAAATGCTGGTGAACCGAATTTATATTGCGCGGTGATTGTTAAACGTGTGGACGCAAAAACTCGTTCCAAAACTGGGATTAATGAGCTTTTGAGAGAGTAGGGTTAAATAAATGGGTCGTATGACCATTGCAGAAGTGCCTGCCGTTGGCGTGGACGGCAGCTAAGGTCGCGAGCTTTACAATTTGCTTTTATCTGCCCTGCATGACGGGAAAAATTCCGCCAGCGTTTTATTTGAAGCTCATCGATAGTATCTTTCCTTCTGCCCATGTAATAACGGCAATACCACTGAAACCATCCACGCGGATCTTGTCCGATTATCCAGCCTTTTTCTTGCCAAATGGATAATGGTTGACGGCTTTTTATGCCAAAATAATTAAGTGTTTCATCGGCAATATTGGAAATTTTGGCGTTTGCAAACCATTCCGCTGGAAATTCCTTTTGGCAATCATTCAGATATTTTCCTTCAAATACGCCCATCTCCAACATTTCCTGCGGGCTGTAGGCTGGATAAAAACCATCCGCAAAATCCTCACCTATTGGTGCAAGCAAGCGATATGAATATCCACGCTGCATTTTGTCATTCACGATTATAATATCGCCAATGTCAGGCATTATGCCAGCTTACTTTTCTTTTCATTATCCGAAAGAGGAAACTCTAGCTTATCCAGCATTTCTTTAGGGCAGATTTGCCAGAATTTTGGTAGTTCATATTCCCAGCCTGAAAGGATGTTGTCAGCGCGGGGTGAGGCAGTTTCTGCATAATATTCGGCTATTAAATCACGCAGGACTTTTTCCCAGTGGCTGCTTGCTACGCGTTGGTAAATTATGCTTTCGTCATTCACGCGGGCTGCAAAACTTGAATCCACATCATAAATAAACGCCATGCCACCTGTCATGCCTGCGCCAAAATTATGGCCAACAGAGCCAAGTATAACAGCGACACCACCCGTCATATATTCGCAGGCGTTAGAGCCACAGCCTTCAATAACGGTCAGCGCGCCAGAGTTACGCACGGCGAAACGCTCGCCAGCTTGCCCTGAGGCAAATAATTTTCCTGCTGTTGCGCCATATAAAACAGTGTTGCCGATAATGGTGTTTTCATGAGGAACAAGCGTGCTGGATGGGCGTGGACGAACAACGATTGTTGCGCCTGACAGACCTTTTCCAACATAGTCATTAGCATCACCATATAGCTCAATCTTTAAGCCACGCACAGCAAATGCACCAAGTGATTGCCCAGCAGAACCACGCAGTTTTATGGTGATGTGGTCTGGTTGTAGGTTTTTGGTATCAAACCTTTCAACCATCATTGATGATAGGCGCGCGCCAATGGTTCGCATCGTGTTTTTAACGGTGTAGGCAAGTTGGATTTTTTCACCGCGTTCCAGAGCGTCATGCGCGTCTTTAAGCATTTGTGCATCAAGAGTGTCTGGCACTTCGTTACGACCAGCCAATGAAAAATAGCGTGTATGCCCGCCAGTGTCTGATTGCGCGAGGAGATTGTTTAAGTCTAAATCCACCAGATCTTCACTGCCACGGCTGACTTGTGAGAGTAAATCAGAACGTCCGATAATTTCATTTAAGTTAGAAAAACCAAGCGATGCTAAGATTTCGCGGACTTCTTCAGCAACAAAGCTGAACAGATTTACTACTTTATCTACTGTGCCATCAAACTTTGCGCGCAAATCAGGATTTTGTGTGGTGATGCCAACAGGGCAGGTGTTTGAGTGGCACTGACGCACCATGATGCAGCCCATAGCGACGAGTGAGGCTGTTCCAAGCGCAAATTCTTCTGCTCCGAGCATGGCAGCGATTACGATGTCGCGCCCTGTTTTAAGACCACCATCGGTTTGCAGTTTCACGCGGTGGCGCATACGGTTTAATGTCAACACCTGATTAGCTTCAGAAAGCCCCATTTCCCATGGGATGCCAGCGTGTTTTATGCTGCTCCACGGGCTTGCGCCTGTCCCGCCAGAATGCCCAGAAATAACGATTTTATCCGCCATAGCTTTGGCTACACCGCTTGCAATTGTTCCAATGCCAGATTGAGCAACGAGTTTTACGGAAACAATCGCATGTGGGTTAATTTGTTTTAGGTCGTAAATAAGTTGGGCAAGGTCTTCGATGGAATAAATATCATGGTGCGGAGGTGGCGAAATAAGGCTTACACCTTGCGTGGCGTGGCGTAGGCGGGCGATTTCTAATGTAACTTTGAAGGCTGGAAGTTGACCACCTTCACCCGGTTTTGCTCCCTGCGCGACTTTGATTTGCAGCTCGCTGGCACTGTTCAAATATTCAGTGGTAACACCAAAACGACCAGAGGCAACCTGCTTTATAGTTGAATTGGCATTATCACCATTAGCATATGGTTTATAACGCTCTGCACCCTCGCCGCCCTCACCAGAATTGGAAGCCGCGCCGATGCGGTTCATGGCGATGGCAAGTGTTTCATGTGCTTCAGGTGAGAGTGCGCCGAGCGACATTGCTGGAGCAACAAAACGTTTGCGAATTTCTGTGATTGATTCAACTTTTTCTATGGATATTGGGGCGTTTGGAGAATTAAAATCCAGCAAATCGCGGATGTTTAGTGGAGGATTTGTGCGTACAGTATCTGAATATTGTTTGTAAAGTAGGTAAGAACCTTTGCCCACTGCTGTTTGCAGCAGGTGGATTTGTGTTCCTTCCCAAGCATGGTTTTCCTGACCTGCACGAGCGCGGTAGAAACCGCCGATAGGTAATACATCATTGTTATTGGCAGAAAATGCCTGTGAGTGTTGGGCAAGAACGCGTTTTTCAATGCCAGACAAACCAATGCCAGAAATGCGTGACGGCAAACCAGAGAAAAACTCAGCAACCAAGGCGCGAGATAGACCAATAGCTTCAAAATTTAATCCACCACGATAGGCACTGACGATGGAAATACCCATTTTAGACATAACTTTTAGTAACCCGCCACTCATTGCCTCTTGGAAATTGAGAAGTACTTGTTCACGAGTTTTTTTGCCGAATAATCCGCGCTTGTGGCGGTCTATGATAGTTGCTTCTGCAAGATAGGGATTGACCGTGGTTGCTCCAACGCCAACCAGAACGGCAAAGCAATGAACATCAAAACATTCAGCACTGCGAACCAGAATAGATGCTTTTTTCCGCAGCTTATTTTTTACAAGATGACTCTGAACAGCAGACACAGCTAGAATCATTGGTATAGCAGCGCGTGATTCATCCATACGCTCATCAGTGAGAACAATGTATGATTTGCCAGAGCGCAGGGCAGCTTCGGCTTTGGCAACCAATTCATCTAAACCTTTACGCAAAGAATTTGAGCCTCCATTAGCATCAAACAGAGTATCAATTTTTGTAACGCGTTCGGCAAAATGGTCGGTGATAAAAGCCATTTCGTGAGAGAGAAGTAGTGGCGTATCTGCTATCAATATTTTGCTGTGTGATTGGTCAAGGGCTAGATAATTTCCATCATTGCCAAAACGGGTAAATAAGCTCATAACCCGACGTTCGCGTAGGCTATCAATTGGTGGGTTAGTTACCTGACTAAAATTCTGGCGGAAGAAATGGTGAAAGCCACGTTGTTTATCAGAAAGAATTGCCATTGGTGTGTCATCACCCATAGAACCGACAGCTTCTTTAGCCTCATCTGCCATTGGATGAATTATTGCTTCAACATCTTCATAGCTATAGCCACTGGCGAGGTGGAGAGAGTGCAGGGATTCAGGATTCAGGATTCGGGATTCGGGAATAATGGTAGGGGAAGAGGTCATCAACTCACTTAATCGCACGATATTTCCTATCCATTTTTCATACGGATATTGCGTGGCGAGTAAATCTTTTAGTTCTCTATCACGATATAATTTTCCAGCAGATAAATCTATGCCGAGAATATCACCTGGTCCAAGCCTTCCGCGTTCAACTATTTCTATATCAGAAACATCCACCATTCCGCTTTCAGAGGAAACAATCATCATGCCGTCTTTGGTTATGGTGTAACGCATTGGGCGTAGACCGTTGCGATCCATGCCCGCGATTATCCATTTACCATCTGTTGCTGCGATGGCTGCGGGGCCATCCCATTGCTCGGATACACTGTTTAGGCAGCTAAACATATCTTTATGAGCTTGTGGCATGTCGGAAGTGCGCGCCCATGCTGGCGGAATTAATATTAGCTTGGTAAGTGGCAGAGGGCGACCAGCTCGGGTTAGAATTTCAAAAACAGAATCCAGCGCGCCAGTATCAGAGGTGTTATCTGGAATCACAGGGATAATGTCTTCTTCAAAACCTTTGAAAGCGTCGCAGTGGAAAGTTGCTTCGTGGCTGCGCATGAAGTTGATATTGCCTTTTAGAGTATTTATTTCGCCGTTATGGGCAATCATGCGGAATGGTTGGGCAAGATGCCAAGCAGGGGCGGTATTAGTTGAAAAACGCTGGTGGATGATGGCGTAGGACGAAATAAAGCGTTCATCTAATAAATCAGGATAAAAAGCGGTTAGTTGCTCTGCCTTGAACAATCCCTTGTAAATCAAGCTGCGACAGGAAAGAGAGCAGATATAAAAATCATTTATCGCGCGCATCCGTACGGCTTTTTCTATACGTTTACGGATGGCATATAGCTCCAATTCAAAACGTTCTTCGCTTATTCCATCTCTGCCAGAAATAAGTATTTGCTCAATTTCAGGACGTGAATCATTGGCAATTTCTCCAATTACTTCGGCGTGTACTGGCACTTGCCGCCAGCCATACATTTGATAGCCAAGTTTTATAATTTCGCTTTCTACAATCGCGCGGCAGGTTTCCTGAGCAGCAAAATTTTTCTTGGGCAAAAACATCATACCGACCGCAAGTTGGTCATGGCGCAGCCTGCGCCCAGTACGTTCAATATGTTCGCGGAAAAACTCCTGTGGAATCTGAATATTTATTCCTGCACCATCACCAGTTTTGCCGTCAGCATCCACCGCACCGCGATGATAAACAGCTTTTAATGCCTCGATTCCAGCCTCTACAATTGTACGTCGTGGCTTGCCGTCAATCGCGGCGATGAAGCCAACACCGCAAGAGTCATGCTCGTCTGTAGAACTATACATCCCATTTTTAGCGAGATGCTTGGCACGTTTATTCCAATCCTCATCCCACGAAAACATCATTGATTATTACCGCGTCTCGATGAATATGAGCAATTTGCTGCAGAATTTAACACCATATCTGGCAGGAAAAGAATAGTGTATGAAAGATCTTCATCCTGCCAATTCTGTTTTAGCAAATCTAACCTTGTCGCATCCAATCCATCACAGTCAGAGTTCCTATAGTTAGAGGTGTTCGCTTCACAATCAACTGCCTGACTTAGTAGTTTTTGAACATTTACAGTGGCGCGCTCAAAACGTTCACATGCCTGCTGACGCTGTGTGTCCTGACATGACTGGTCAGCTGTTGATGAATTTGTTTGTGGCATATAACCAGCACTACAGAACCTATTTATAAAGCCTTGTTTGTTTGAAACCCTTATTGGAGGGCCAATTCTTCTTGGTGGGCTTGGCAGATTATTTCCAATATAATTATCGCTACGCATATTATTCAGGCTGTTAATATCATCTAGATTTCTTAGATCTATCGGAGCATTTGGATCAATTCCGTATCCACCGCCATAACCACCACCAAAACCTGACTCAGAATCCATCCCTGAATCATTATAAAATCCTGGATCAGCGACATTGTCACGTGGTGATTGCGGTGTAGCAAGCTGACGGTTGGTTTCCTCAACAGAAAGCGACATATCGCGCATTTTTGGGGCGGAGTGGGCAGGTGGTGTCAGCACAATTGTAAATATTGCTGGTAGAAATAGACTGCTGATAAAATTTTTCATGCTACATTCCTCGCTGTTATTTGTGACATAATGTAATTGTGCATTGCGCTTGCCGCGTCTCGTCCATCCTTGATTGCCCACACCACCAATGATGCACCGCGTACGATATCACCAGCGGCGAAAACACCATCAAGGCTAGTCATAAAGTTTTTTTGGTTGATGGAAAGAGTTCCGTATTTGCTGATTTTTAGGTCTGGTGCGCCAAACATAGCTGGTATATCCTCGGCATCAAAGCCTAGAGCCTGAATCACCATATCTACTGCTATATTGAAAGATTCTCCTTCAACTGGCTGAACCGACTGGCGACCAGCGGCATCATGAGTTGTAAGGCGCATACGCTGTACTAAAATCTGCTCAACTTTTTTATTGCCGACAAAGGCTTTCGGTGCAGATAGCCACTGAAAATTCACACCTTCTTCCTGTGCATTTTTAACTTCACGCGCGCTTCCCGGCATATTTGCTTTATCGCGACGATAAAGACAGGTTACGCTTTTTGCGCCTTGGCGAATAGCCGTTCGTACACAATCCATCGCTGTGTCACCACCACCAACCACAACTACATTTTTGCCTTCAGCATTTAATTTTCCATTGTCAAAATCAGCGACCTTATCACCAAGATTCTTACGGTTGCTGGCAGTAAGATAGGTGAGGGCGGGAAGGATATTTTCTAAGCTGGAGTTAGGAACTTCCATTGTTTTTGATTTATAAACGCCTGTGGCAATTAAAACTGCACTATGTTTTTTGCGGATATCAGCAAATGCAACTTTGCCACCTATATCAACGCCGAGATGAAAATGAATGCCACCATCTTTGAGAAGTTGATGACGGCGCAGTACAATATTTTTATCCAGTTTAAAATTAGGAATCCCGTATATCAGCAACCCACCGACACGGTCATATCTATCATACACATGAACTTCATGACCTTGGCGGCGGAGCATATCAGCGGCAGCAAGACCAGCGGGACCAGCACCAATTATTCCAACGGAAAAACCTGATTCTTTTTTTACAGAAATTGGTTTAACCCAACCATTTTCAAAAGCTGTTTCGGTAATATATTTCTCAACTGAGCCGATAGTTACTGAACCAAAATCTTTTTCAATAACGCAATTGCCTTCGCAGAGTCTATCCTGCGGACAAATACGCCCGCAAATTTCAGGAAAGTTATTGGTTGCACTGGAAATTGCATAGGCTTCTTCCAAGCGACCATCAGCTGTTAGTTTCAGCCAATCAGGAATATTATTTTGTAGTGGGCAGTGAATCTGGCAAAAAGGAATTCCGCATTGAGAACAGCGTGAAGCCTGCTCTACTGCTTGCGCACTATTAAATTGCTGGTAAATTTCTTCAAAATCTTTTTTGCGTAATTCTGGGGCTTTTACTTCGGGAAAATGTTGAGATGTGCCTACAAATTTCAACATAATCATGCCGCTGTTTTTTTGTTATATATTGATAGATATTCTGGAACTATCATTTCAACGGCAGTTGGTGTTATGCCCAAATGGGCAAATGATTTTAGAGATGGATTAACGGTGTTGTCATATTTTAGCAATTTCACCTGATCGCGCGTGAGGGGAGGAGTAGGGCAAAATTCACCAAGCCTCCCAACGCATGAAGCCACACCAAAAGGCAGTGCAACAAGAGCTCTGCTCTTGCCAGTTATGAGTAATATATATTCTAGTATTTGTTTGAAGCTATAGATGTGTGGTCCGCCCAGTTCGTATGTTTGCCCTTTGGTTTCATCTTCCGCTAAACAAATTTCAATTGCATGGGCGACATCACCGACATAAACAGGTTGGAATTTAGTTTTGCCACCACCAATGAGTGGAAGGGCAGGGGCAATGCTTGCCATTTTAGCAAATTTGTTGAAGAAATTATCTTCTGCACCAAACATAATGCTAGGGCGTAGGATGGTAGCCTTAGGAAAAGCAGACATAACCGCCTGCTCACCCAAAAATTTAGAGCGTGCATAGCTGGAACCGAATTCATGCTCTACACCAAGCGCAGAGATTTGAATAAAACGTTTAACACCAGCAGCACTGGCAGCAATTGCCAGTTTTTCTGCACCTAAGGAATGAACTTCGGTAAAATTATCTTTTCCGCTTTCAAACAGAATTCCAACCAGATTAACAACCGCGTAAGAACCTTTGAGAGAGGTTGCGTATGACTCTGGTTTTGTTATATCGCCAGCGACGAGTGAAATTTGCCCCACATGACCAGAGGTTATAAGCTCAAGAGCTGTGCTTGGGTTGCGGGCAATTACTCGCAGACGATAACCAGCGCGTGCAAGTTGTTGCACAACGTAACGACCGAGAAAACCCGTGCCTCCGAATATGGTGACTACCCGTTGTTCCATAATTGCTGATTCCCAATCTTTCAGGTAAAATTTCCAGATGCTTTATTAGAAACTGAAAAAGTGAAAAACTCAACTGTTTTCACAAGAGTTTTTGCGCGATGCGTTCAATTATGGAAGATTGGTTGTAAACTGTATTATTGACAAGCAGAGCAAAGGCTTTATAAGCCTTGGTTCTGTTGTAAAGATCTCTGCCTAATCCGTCATTGCTTCGTATTTTTATAAAAAATACGAAGCAATCCAGTAGTCTGATGTATTGAAAATACTGGATTGCCACGCTCCTTATGGTCGCTCGCAATGACAGAAAACGAATTATGCAGAAGTTTGCTGCAATGCCCAGATGGCGGAATTGGTAGACGCACTAGCTTCAGGTGCTAGCGTTCGCAAGAACATAGGAGTTCGAGTCTCCTTCTGGGCACCATTTATAAATTTGTTTGAGTTAATTCATAAACCACAGGTTCTCCATCCACGCCTTTCATCTGCACCAACCAAGCTTTTTTAGATGGGAAGGAAACTATATGGCAGTCAAGCAATACACATATTTGTTTTAGCCATTCTTTTAAGGTTTTAGAAAAATCAATATTCTGCTCTGCCTTAAAAACATTCTTCACATGCAGAACATCTCCACAGAGACTATATAATTTTTTAAATTCTTCTCGTGTTAAGTAGCCATTTTTTATAAGAACTATTCCATGTTCTTTATCACCGTAGTTTTCTGGGTGGGTAGTAGGCTTAGGGTAAAAATCTTGATTTATTTTTTCCATCTCTTTCAAAAGACCATCAGCATTCCAGCCAGCTTTGCTAACGTTCCCATATGCTTGTTGATAAAGTGTACGATTTGCACTAAGAGAAGAATAGGCAATCAGTTCTAATATTTTACGAAAATTTAGTGAAACTAATTCAAAATCAAAAAAATCATTTCCAAGAGTTTCTCCGTTATCAATAAATTTGATAACGAGTCCTACACGGTGATGAATTTGTTTCATACACTCGATATAGGCTCGAATCTCTGTTTTTTCTTCACCCATTTTTATAATTCATTGTCGCATTTATTTTTAGTGTCATCAAAAACCTTCTTGAATTCTCTCTCCAGCACAATATCTACTTCATCCATAGATACTGGTATATTGAGGGCGTGGAGGGAGGTTACGCCAAATCCTCGTATGCCGCAGGGGACAATGCCTGCATAGTGTGATAAGTCGGGGTTGATGTTGAGTGACACACCATGAAAAGTCACCCATTTACGCACGCGGATGCCGAGCGCGGCGATTTTAGCTTCAACTGTTGTATTTACCCAAACCCCAACCCGACCTTCGCGGATTTCACCTTGAACACCAAATTCAGAAAGAGTGGCAATCATCCAGTTTTCAAGCTGCTGCACAAAGGCGCGAACGTCCATCGCATCACGTTTTTTTAAATTTAGCATAACATAGGCCACGCGCTGCCCTGGCCCATGATAGGTTATCTGTCCACCACGACCAGTGTGATACAGCGGAAAATCATTGGATAGCAAGTCAGCTTCATCCGCGCTAGTTCCCGCGGTGTATAATGGTGGATGCTCAACCAGCCACACCAGCTCTGGCGCGTTTCCCGCGATAATATCCTCCACCCGCTGCTCCATTTCGGCAACGGCTTCAAGATAGGGCGTTAAGCCCTTAGAAACCTTCCATTCCAGTGTATTTTCTGGCATAATAAAAATCTCTCTTGCGGATTCTGTGTTGTCATTTCGAGCATAGCGAGAAATCTTTGCAGAATAAAGCAGAGATACCTCACATAGGTTCGGTATGACAGTGTATTTATTGCTTGTGGATTTTGTATTATTTGCTACATGTCTATCTCCATTTTTATGGAAAGTCATGTAAACTTGCAATTAATCGCTATTATGATTTGCTGCGAGGTGACTATTTATGTGTGCGGTCGTGGCGGAATTGGTAGACGCACCACCTTGAGGTGGTGGCGGGGCGACCCTTGGAAGTTCGAGTCTTCTCGACCGCACCACTTAATACTCATTTGATTTAAGTTTTCCACTTCGTCAGGCTTCGGCTCATGTATTAGTTATACACGTCGCCTCGCCTTCCTTGTGGAATTCCTTTCTCAAATGAGTATTGTAATATGTAAATATTAATAAACCTAGTAAGCACCGCTGCGTTTAAACACTGCTGGGAATGTTTTGCAGATGATAGCTACATCGTGCCATAGAGACCAGTTGCGCACATACCAGCTATCCATTTGCACGCGCTGGGTATAGCTCACGTCATTACGACCGCTTACCTGCCATAGACCAGTTACACCAGGGCGAACGCTGTAATAATGTGCTATGTCATGGCTATAATGAGCTACTTCATCTTTAACTATCGGGCGAGGACCAACCAAACTCATATCGCCTCTTAAAACATTTATAAGCTGTGGTAACTCGTCGATGCTGGTGCTACGCAGGAATTTACCTAGGCGGGTTACGCGCGGATCATTCTGCAACTTCTGAGTTGCTTTCCACTCTACTTCTGCCTCTGGATTATTCTGCAAATATTCCTTTAGGACTTTATCGCCATTCATCACCATCGTACGGAATTTGAGGCAAGGAAAAATTTTTCCACCGCGTCCCAGACGTTTGTGGCCGAAGAAAGAAGAGCCGCCATCGAGCCTTACAAAAGCAGCGATAACCAGCATTATTGGTGATAGCAAAATTAATGCTGTTCCAGATACTATAATATCAACAGTGCGTTTAGCAATCTGTGGAATATGTTGTTCAATGCCGCGACTATGAGTTAATAGCATGGTATTGTTGTTCAAAAAATATTGTGACACCATACCAGTTACAGGTAGGTTTTGAACTGGTGGAGCGACTGAAAAAGAAACTGATTCGCGGGACAATTTTTCCATTATTTTTTCAGTTCCTTGAAGATCCTTGCCGTCAAGTGCAACAATAACGTGTTGTGCCTTATGGCTTTCACATAGGCTTTTCCATGAACCACCAGCTTGCAAAAATGCTTCTGGCAGATTTTTAACTTGCGCTGTAATTTTGTAGCCCATCTCAGGAGAAGATTCTATTGCTGTTTTCGTCTGTTGTGCCGTTGCTCCAGCTCCAATCAAGAGAGTAGGTATCTGGAAGATTTCTTTTCTATTTGCGATTTTGCGTGTTACTGCCCTTGTTCCTATTATAGCAAATCCAGCAAAAATCCAGCTTAGTATAATTAACAGGCGAGACACATCCTGCTTTGAGGCAAACTGTAAAAACCCATCAACAAGAAGGGCAAAACCTGCTGCACTGATAATTTTTTGAGTTTCCATCCAAAACGGCATGCGCACGCTATAGTGTCTGCTGTTGGCGAACCATAAAAGCAACCCAGCAGAAACTAGAGATGAAGAAATTATTTGTGAATAATTATATGTTTGAGATAAAAATAGGCTACCACGTTCCATGAAAACGCTATTTATTGCTAATGCACACATCCACGCAAAGGTAAATCCTAGAAACAAAGCCACAACATCAGATATGACGTACAGCTCAGTGAGATAGCTAACTGGAGGATTGTTGTCCTGTGTCAATTGACCAATGGCAGTATCTTTTTTTACGTTAGATGCTGATAATTGCTCATTTTTTGACATATATGTATTCTCCATAAATCTCTCAATATTAATCATTAATAAATATTAACTATTTTTTAACGGAAAGTTTTTATAACAGCATTTTAAGAAAAAAACAACCACTTTGTATCATTTTTGTATCGTTTTTAGTTTTTTTTCATTCTTAGCAGTAAGTCAATTGACAAAGCCTTCGGTTTGCGTTCCTATGTCTGCCCATAGGGTTAAAATTGCTGTTGTATTGGTGATTTTTACTATTATTTTCAGTGTGTTGGGGCGTCGCCAAGCGGTAAGGCAACGGATTTTGATTCCGTCATACCCAGGTTCGAATCCTGGCGCCCCAGCCATAATTTACCTAATATATTCAATCTGTTGAGTGGTGTTTCCCAGAATAATTACAGCTTTTAGCTGATTGCTACCATAGTTAATGATAAAATCAATTAATAGTGCCTAATAATAATTTAAAGTATATTAATAGTAATGCTGAATTTGTTAATGGTGTAGATTAAAATTTTAACATATAATGCTGAATTTATAATATCTTATGCTGCATCGCAGCATTTCTCTTAATGAAATAGCTACCATAACTCTATGCTGTTATTGGATTATTGTAATGCAGACTTTATCTGCGCGTTAGGCGTATAACTTCACGCTCGACAATGCGCTCGACAATAGTTGGAAGGTTTTTATCCAGCCAATCTTTCATCATAGGCTTGAGGAGTTCTTCGACTAAATCTTCTACTGTGCTGCCAGATCTAAATTCTGGTGATGGTGTTGTTGGTGGCATAGGTTTTTCATCAGGGATTTTGAGTTTTGAAAGGGAAGATACGGCTGCCTCTTCGGCAGTTTTAGAAAGTAATTGCTCCAGCTCATTGTCGGAAATTTTGTCTTCTTTCTTTGGTTCTGGTGCAGAAATAACTGGCTCTGTTTTTGCAACAACAGCAGGTTTCTCGGCTTCGGATGCAGCAGCCTCTACTTTAGCCTCTACTGGTGCAGCAACTTCTTTTGGTGATAGGGCAGAATCAATGTTATCCAGTACATCAACAACTTTTTCTGGAGTTTTTTGTGCCTCTTTTAGATTGGTTATAGAGCCATCGTCTTCAATCATATCTGTTAGCTCTAATATATCGGAAGCAACCGCAGGTGAGCTATCTACGCCATTAGCAACAGAAGAATCGACCGCTTTTGGCTTTTCCTCGCCAGCATCATCAGCAATGATACGACGGATAGACTGCAAGATCTCTTCCATTGAGAGATCTTCTTCACCAGCACCTTGTTTCTTTGCCTCCATGGCGTTCTCCAATACCAGATGTTGTATCCAGTTTCTTTGATATTTAAATATATAGTATTAAATAACCATTATCACAAACCTAGCAACTGATATTTTACACTATCGTAATGTTCTTTTGGATCTTCTATGTTAGTTTTAAGATTCAAATCTTTGCTGGTAAGTTTTCCAACCGTTGCAAGTAGGCGGTAAGCCTGTATTTTTTCGGTGCGGACAGCGCGGATTAAATTTACGCGTGCAGAAAAAGTTTCTTGTTCGGCATTAAGCACATCAAGAATTGTCCGCACACCAAATTCATTTTCCTTTCGAACCCCATTCAATGCAGTTTCAGCAGCAGACACAGCAGCTTCATTAGAAACGATTATAGCTTTGCTGGTGTTATATGCTTCCCATGCCAGATTCACACTCTCAACAACGGATTCATTAGTGTCCAGAGAATTAAATTTAGCTTGTTGGGCAAGATTCCGAGCTTCGCGCAAGCGTGACCATTCGGCACCAGATTGATAAATTGGAATGCTGACATTTAATTTTACAGAATCCTGATCTATTTTATTCAGCGCAGATAAACTATTACCATCAGAACGACTCATTGTTCCCTGTAGGCTGACATTTGGTAGTAAAGTTGCGCCATGCACATAAACATTATCACTGGCGGCTTTTTCGCTGTGACGCGCAGATTTTAAAATTGGGTTGTTTCTTTGTGCCAATTCTTTTGCTTCATTCAGGCTTTGTGGAATACCAGAAGGAACAGATGGCATTGCAACTTTGCTTTCAGCATCATGACCAATGGTGCGTCTGAAAGTGGCGCGTGATGCCTCCAAATCGCCGAGAGCTTGTCGTTCACCTGCTTGCGCTCCAGCTAAACGAGCCTTTGCTTGAGACACATCTGTTAGTGTCAATTCACCAACCTTAAAACGAGCGTTGGTTACATCCATTTGTTTTTGCAAAACGGCAACATTTTGTTGGTTTAATTCAAGCACAGATTGTTTTTCCACCACATCGGTATACGCCACTACGGCATCATATAGCACCTGTTGCTCAGTGGCAGAAAGTTCCGCCCGTGCAGCTCTCATACTCTCTTTGGCAGTTAAAAAACTGGCAACTGTTCCGCCGCCGCTGAATATTGGCTGAGTAACCGTTAGACCACGAGACTTAGTGTTATCATAATTCCAAGTTTCTGCAACGTTGCCCGTGCGCTCTCTGCCTTTGCTGAGATTGGCAGAAACATCAGGACGGAAGCCAGACACAGCTTGTGATACACCTTCATCTGCAACTTTTAGTGCTTCGCGCTGTGCTTTTATTTTGGGATGGTTGGCATAGACATATTCCAAGACTTCTTTGAACTTGGTGTCATCAATATTCACATCACCTTTAGCATTTTCTGCATATTTTTCTAAAATTTTTTCATCAGAGGAAGTTATGCTGGCAAGTAATTTTTCATCGCTTGGCTCTTTGGCTTCCGAAGTTGCCTCTTTCTCAACTTTTACTTCAGCAGTTTTTTCTTCGCTTAAAATTCCAGAAAAAATACTGTCCTGCTCGAACCAGTCAGAAAGCTGAGATGCGGAGGAGATAGCTGGTGTGAATAAAAGACCGCTTGCGACGATTGCAACACATAATGAAGAAAAATTATTTATATATTTCATGCGGCTTTTTATAAAGTTAATTAATATACTGGTATATATAATATTTTGCCTCTAACGACAAGCAATTAAAAAATGAATTGTTTGCTGCGCTCAAACCCGCTTAAAGTTGTGGTTGCTGCATCAAAATACTCGCGGATATTTACCTGTCCATCAAGGCGTTTAACTAAAATGCCTTTGCCCAATCCTTTTGCGACGTTGCGGATTGCCACCAACCTTCCGCCAATGCCTAGCTGTGATGGCAGATGCTCTGGCAGAACTTCAATCCCGCCATTGATAAAAATAACGTCATATGGTGCAGACATAGCATAACCTTCCGCCATATTTTTTACCTGCTGAATATCGACATCTTTAAGTCCTAAACGTTGTGCGTGTGCCATTGATTGCGAAATTAGTTCGCTATTGTCATCAATAGAAACCACATGCCCTGTAAGTTCACTTAAAACTGTTGCAGCATAACCGTTTCCACCACCAATCACCAAAGCGCGGCAGGATGGTGTGACAGCTGCTAGGCTCAATAATTTTGCAAATGTTAGTGGTGCGAGGAGGAAGCGATTTTTGGCAATTTCTATATCACTATCAATATATGCAGCATCTCGTTGCGCCTGCGGAACAAAATCTTCACGCGGAACATCAACCAACATTTGCAATATATGCGGTTCTAACACTTCGTTGGTGTTGAGTTGCCCCAGAACCATGTTGATTGCCTGTAATTCGGAGGTTTTTAGTTTGTGTCTGGGCATAGTTTTTCTCCTTAATTAGAAACGGAAAAAGCGATGGTTATTTTGTTATTATCCAGTTCATTTTCTACACTGTAAACAGGTTTTTCTGGTGCAGATTTTAGCAGATCACTGGTGAGTGTTTGCTCCATTATATAATCTTTATTGGCAGAGATTGCTGACATAATTTTTTCTTCAGCTCCCAGATATAATTTTATCTTGTCGGAAACATCGAGATTAGCATCTTTGCGGGCTTGCTGGATCATCCGCACTACGTCACGGGCGATGCCTTCTGCTTCCAGCTCAGGGGTGATGGTAGTGTCTAAAATCACCAGCGCATCATTGGTGGAGAGAGCCTGCGCACGGTCTTTATATTCAGGTTTTGGTTCAAGCTGTAAAACATATTCACTTGGCAATAATTTCTCACCGCAAATTTCTACGCTGCCATCTTCCAATTTTTTCCATTCACCTTTTTTAGAGGCGGGTAAAATCTGTTTCATTTGTGCGGGTAAACGCTTGCCTAGAACGGCAGAGTTTATGGAGAGTTTAAGGGTGGCGTATTTGCTGGTATCACTTCCAGTTGCAATGGTTTTTACGTTTATTTCATCACTAATTATTTCACCCAATTTGCCATCATAATTTCCACCACCAATAATAGTAAGTGTTTGTAGCGGTTGGCGTACACGGATATTCAGTTTGTTGCGGATGGCTAATCCTGCATTACAAGCATCACGAACTTTATCCATAGACCATATCAATGTGTCATGTGCCACATCGTTTGTGTCAATTTTGTTGATGGTTGGGAAGTTTGCAAGGTGCATGCTTTCTTCGCCTGTTAGATTTTTATAAATTTCCTCGCAGGTAAGGGGAAGGAGAGGGGCAGCAGCACGGCACATGGTGGTTAGCACGGTGTATAGTGTGTCATAAGCGACTTGCTTGTCAGCGTCATGTTCAGATTTCCAAAAACGTTCTTTATTGCGGCGGATATACCAGTTATTCAGCGCATCAAAGAATTGTAAAACTGCTTCGCAGGCAGTGGGTGTATCGTAAACGTTCAAGGCTTTTTCAATTTCTGAAATTGCACCATTACATTTGGCGAGAATATATCTATCCATTATGTTTCTGTCATCCCGAGCTTGCCGAGGGATCTTAGACCCTTCGACTTCGCTCAGGGTGACAAGTTCAGCCTTCACCCCATCCGCATTAGCATATAACGTAAAAAAGTTATACGCATTCCAGATTGGTTTTATGGCAAGGCGCACTACGTCACGGATAAATTTTCCTTCAGGGTCAACCATCAGGTCTTGCCCCCGCATCACGGGTGAGGCGATCATCAGCCAGCGCAGCGCATCCGCCCCGAATTGGTCGATAACTTCCATCGGGTCTTTATAATTTTTCAGGCGTTTGGAATATTTTAAGCCAGTTTCTGCATCCAGCACCACACCATGACAAATACAATTTTTGAACGGGATTTTGTCAAATAAAGCAGTGGAAAGCATAATCAGCGTGTTGAACCAGCCCCGAGTTTGCCCGACATATTCGGTGATGAAATCAGCAGGGAAATGTTTTTCAAACCAGTCTTTATTATCAAATGGGTAATGCACCTGCGCAAAGGGCATTGAGCCTGATTCAAACCAGCAGTCAAACACGTCTTCCACACGGGTATATATTTCGCCATCTTTAGTGATGGTGATTTCGTCGATATATGGGCGGTGCAGGTCTTTTACTTTTTTGCCGCTTAATTCTTCTATTTCGGCGATGCTTCCACAAACTATGATTTTCCCAGATTTACTGCGCCACACAGGTATCGGCGTTCCCCAAAAACGGTTGCGGGAAATGCTCCAATCGGGCGCGGTTTTCAGCATATGCCCCATCTGCCCGTCGCGGATATGTTCTGGTATCCAGTTTATCTGCTGATTAAGTTCGGCGGCACGGTCACGGAATTTTGTCACCTCCACATACCAGCTCGGCATAGCGCGGTAAATCAACGGTTGGTCAGTGCGCCAGCAATGCGGATAGTTGTGTTTGATTTGTTCCTGTTTTATGAGTTTGCCAGTAGCTTTTAGATATTCAATAATCCTATCATTAGCCAAACCAAACTTACTGCCACCAGCTTCGGCTATGACGTTGAGTCCTTTGAGGCTTAAAACTCCCTCTCCCTCTGGGAGAGGGGTGGGATGAGGGCTAGTGGAAGATGAGGTAGAACCCTCACCCAACCCTCTCCCAGAGGGAGAGGGCTTAAAGGTAATATCAAAAATCTCATCAGTGTATTTTCCTTGTCCGTCTACAGGGCAGACCAGTTCAATTCCGTTTTTCTCACAGCATTTTTGGTCGTCCTCACCAAAAGCAGGGGCGAGATGCACGATTCCTGTGCCGTCACCATCCGTCACGAATGATGAACCATCAAGGATGCGGAAAGCTCTTTTGTCATCTCGAACGTAGTGAGAGATCTTGTCATTATTATTTTGTAAAGATCCCTCGACTTCGCTCGGGATGACAGATGCACGGTCAGCAAAATAAGGGAAGAGGGGCTTGTAGGTGAGACCGATTAGGTCGGACGATTTTATTAACGGTAATTCTTCTACATACTTTTCATTAAAATCCATTTGCGCCGAAAGTCCGGATTCAGTTTTGTGGACAAAGTCGTAAAGTGATGGAACAGCACGGTAGCGCGCGCAAATATAACCAATGTTATTATTGATAATACATGTGTATTCAACCCCTTTACCCACCCCCAAAGCCAGATTGCTTGGCAATGTCCATGGTGTTGTTGTCCACGCTAATACATAATATTTTTCTGCGTCAGGTGCGCCTTTGGGTTTTTCATTTAGCTCAAACGCCACGGTTATCGCTTTATCTTCTCTTTCCCGATAGCTGTTATCCAGCTTGGTTTCAAAGTTGGAAAGAGGAGTTTCGGCTGCCCATGAATATGGCATAACGCGGTGGGCTTCAAAAATTAGCCCTTTATCGTAAAGCTGCTTGAACGCCCACAGCACCGATTCCATAAAATTAATATCCATGGTTTTATAGTCATTTTTGAAATCAACCCAGCGAGCTTGGCGGGTGACATAATCCTCCCATTCGGCGGCGTATTTCATCACATTGGCGCGGCAATGCTCGTTGAATTTATCTATACCGTAATTTTGGATTGCCAAACGCCCCGAAATCCCTAATTCCTTCTCGCTACCCATTTCGGCGGGCAGGCCGTGGCAATCCCAGCCAAAGCGGCGTTCCACCCGCTTGCCCTGCATAGTTTGATAGCGGGCAAACACGTCTTTTACGAAGCCTGTCAGCAAATGCCCGTAATGCGGCAACCCATTGGCAAAGGGTGGACCGTCATAGAAAATAAACTCGTTATTTTCGCCTGTCGCGCTAATGGATGGGCGATTTTCCACTGATTTTTCAAATGTTTTATCATTTTTCCATGATTTTAGAACTTCCTTCTCAATGGCAGGAAAATCAGGGTTTGGGTTCACTTCAGGATAATATTTTTGTGACATGTGACCTAATATTAACGTTTAATTTACATTGTGATATTACGCTTTGTAATGTTTTTCTCTCACGCTTGCAACACCCAACAAGAAAATTCGCCATGAACGATAACCGACTTACAGTCCGCCTGATGGATTATTGGAAACGCCTCAAAAAAGATGATGTAATTCCAGATTTTAAGAAAAACAATCCAGCCATGATTGAAGATTTGTGGGAGCAGTGTTTTGTGCTTTCTGTGGTTCCGCCCAATTGCTCTGGCTATAAATATGAATATATCGGCAAAGAGATTAAAAAAATCTACCTAAAAGACCTATTGGGAATGACCTTTGATCTTAAAAACGGGCAGTTTCCAAATTCTGTAATTGTTCCAAAATTACAAGTGATGAATACTTTGATAGATATAAAAACTCCGCAGGAAGATAGTGGGCAGATGCCGATTGCAGGTGGAAAAATTATTAAATACCGAACTATTATGCTGCCATTTGGTAATGAAAAATCTGGTATAACTCATGTTGTTGTTGGCGTATCATGCCGTGAGTTCTAGAATAAACTCTACTTTGGCTTCAAATCTGCTTGCAATGGATCCTCCTCAAAACATATCAGTTATTAGGTATAACCTCATGTTTTTCGGTGTCCATCGCTTCGCGCTTTTTTGCCATAGCGAGTTTATTTGAGAATGCTCTATTTAATAATGCTATTTATTGACAGTTTTGCTTTTATCTTGTTACATCGCTATCTATGAAAAAAGAAACCTTGCTTGCCGCACTCGGCTCTGATCCTGATGTTCATCGCGGCGCGGTGAATGTTCCTGTATATCGTGCATCGACCATTTTATTTCCAACTTTGGCAGAATTTGAGGCAGCGGAGCGTGGGCAATCAGCACACCCAAGCTATGCGCGCTCTGGTACGCCTTCATCCGAGGCTTTGGAAAAGGCAGTCGCGGATCTTGAAGGGGCGGATCATGCGATTGTTACTTCTTCTGGATTGTCGGCAATTGTAACGTCAATGCTGGCTTTTTTAAACTCTGGTGATCATGTTTTAATGGTGGATAGCGCATATGGTCCAACGCGTCGTTTCTGTGATTTGGAGCTTAAAAGATTAGGTATTGAAACTACTTATTATGATCCGTGTATTGGCGCGGGAATTTCTGCGTTGATTCGTGCTAATACTAAAGTTGTATTTGTCGAAAGCCCTGGCTCGCTAACTTTTGAAGTGCAGGATATACCTGCTATTGCTAAGGAAGCGCATGCACATGGTTTGGTTGTAATCGGTGATAATACTTGGGGTACACCGTTATTTGTGAATCCGTTTGAATTGGGGATGGATGTATCTATTCACTCCGCCACTAAATATATCAGTGGTCACTCAGATTTAATCATGGGGACTATTTCCTGTCGTGAAGCGCATTACAAAAAACTACTACAAACATTCAGAAATCTTGGAACATGTGCCAGTAGCGATAATTGCTATCTTGCACTGCGTGGGCTGCGGACTATGTCTGTTCGCCTTAAACAGCATTATAAAAACGGCTTGCTGGTGGCGCAGTGGTTGCGTGAGCGTGGAGAAGTTGCTGAAGTCCTGCATCCTGCACTGCCTGATGCGGCTGTGCATGATTTATGGAAACGTGATTTTAGCGGTGCGCCTAGCTTGTTTAGCATAGTGCTGAAGCAAAATTATTCATCTGAGAAGTTGGCTTCCATGCTTGATAATCTGGAATATTTCGGCATGGGCTATAGTTGGGGTGGGTTTGAGAGCTTGATTATCCCTTGTCACCCTGAAAAAATTCGTACCGCTACCAAGTGGGAGCGCACAGGGACGGTTTTACGTTTACATATTGGCTTAGAAAATGTTGATGATTTAATTGCTGATCTAGAAAAGGGTTTTGCAAGACTGAAATAGATATTTGGAGAGCTTTTTTTATGTATCGGCGTTGGCACTATTTCTTTGTTATAGCTTTTCTTTTATGCAGTTTTCCCCAACAAGCGCAGGCAGGGATTTTACGTTATCTTTTAGAAAAACGTCAGCAACACAAGACATCTAATAATGTATCAAATGTAACGCCAAGCTTTGCAGATGTTGCTTATGGTGAAGACGAAAAACAAGTAATGGATGTATATATACCACAGAATGCTAATAATGCCCCTATAGTTGTTATGGTGCATGGCGGAGCTTGGAAATATGGCGATAAAACTATGCGTGGTAAGATTGGTTCAAAAGCCTCTCATTATTTAAGAAAAGGATATATTTTTGTTTCAGTTGATTATCGTTTGCTACCAACTCCACCTGATCAACAAGCACAAGATGTGGCACGAGCTGTGGCAATGATTCAGAAATATGCAGCTAGTTGGGGTGGCGACTCATCCCGCATTGTTTTAATGGGGCATTCTGCTGGCGCGCATCTTGTTGCGCTATTATCGGCGAATCCATATGCGTGGGCAGGAACTAGGCTTAAACCGTGGGCGGGAACTATTTCTCTTGATAGTGCTGCTCTTGATCTGGTTAAAATTATGTCTGGTCAACATCACTCCATTTATGACGATGCTTTTGGTGATGACAGGGAATATTGGGTTCAGAACTCGCCACTTAGTCAATTATCCGATGATGCGTTGCCAATGTTGGTTGTTTGTTCAACAACTCGTAAAGATGATTCCTGTGGTAATGCACAGAAATTTGTTAAAGCGGGGCAGAATATGGGAAAATTATATCAATATTTTCCTGTGGAAAAAAATCACAAATCTATAATGGCTGATGTTGGGGTAGAGCATGAATATACAGCTAAAATTGATAGGTTTATAGAGTTAGTTATCCATTAATTAAAATAATCGAATAACAAATTGCCTTTCATTACAGTGAATAAAAATGTTGCATAGCAGCATAAATTTTGACATTTAATATGTAACCAAGTCAAAATTATTAGGCGCATGAAAAAAAATATTCAGAAATTTGGTGGTGCGGTGGCATTTCTTGTTGCCATGGTTTTGCCGAGTTTCGGAGCTTTAGCGCAAACTTCCCCTGTTCTTGATTCTGGCAGCACAGCATGGATGCTGGTTTCCACTCTACTCGTTCTGATGATGACGATACCAGGGCTTGCTCTGTTCTATGGCGGAATGGTGCATAAAGATAGTGTGCTTGCTACTCTGATGCAGAGCTTTGTGGCGACCACTTTGGTAACTGTGCTATGGGTGGTATACGGTTATTCACTGATTTTTACCGAGCATAATAGTTTTATTGGTAGTTTTGATAAGATTCTGCTTTCTGGAATTGGGAAAGATTCCTTGAATGGAGTTATCCCTGAAACAGTGTTTGTAATGTTTCAAATGACATTTGGTATTATTACCTGCGCCCTTATATTCGGCTCTGTTGCAACGCGTATAAAATTATCATCGGCATTGGTCTTTATCGCTTCATGGTTCACGTTAGTTTATGTTCCAGTGGCGCATTGGGTATGGGGACCGAAGGGTATGCTCGGTGGTGTGGGGATTGACGGCTATAATGGTTTGTTCGGATTCGGCGCAACACTTGATTATGCTGGTGGAACAGTGGTGCATATCAACGCTGGGATTGCAGGGCTTATGGCGGCTATTATGCTGGAGAATCATAAGCATTTTAATGCTAAATCACGAAAAATGGCGCAGCCATATAATATCGTATTTAGCGTTATTGGTGCTTCAATGCTGTGGGTGGGTTGGTTTGGATTTAATGCTGGCTCGGCAATAGCTGCGAATGGCAGTGCTGGTATGGCGATGCTTACCACTCAAATTTCAGCGGCTATGGCATCGCTTTCATGGATGATGATTGAATGGAAAACGAATAGAAAACCTAGCGTAATAGGGATTATTTCTGGCGCTGTTTCTGGATTGGTAGCGATAACTCCTGCCTGCGGATTTGTTGGTGTTGGTGGTGCGCTTATTATCGGTGCGGTTGCTGGGATTATTTGTTTTTATGCTTGCCGTATAAAATTCAAGTTTAATTTTGATGATTCACTAGATGTGTTTGGTGTGCATTGTGTTGGTGGTATAATAGGCGCGCTGCTAACTGGTGTTTTTGCAATTAAAGAAATCGGCGGAGTGGATGGAAGCGTTACACAATTCATTGCTCAGATTGAAGGTGTTGCTGTTACAATTATTTACGGCATGATAATGAGCTATATTATCCTAAAAATTATTGGTGTGACGATGGGGCTACGAGTGGACAGGAGAGCCGAAGATGAAGGATTGGATCTAACCATTCATGGTGAGAGTTTACATTAGGGATTGTTACAACCAGCCTTTTTTACGGAAATATGCGTATGGGAGTATAGCAAAAGTTATCATTATTGTTATAGCCATTGGATAGCCACCAATCCAATCAAGTTCTGGCATATATTTGAAATTCATTCCATATAGGCTGGCTACTAAAGTTGGAGGCATAAAAAATACAGAAAATACTGAGAATAATTTAATAATCATATTCTGTTCGATATTTATCATGCCAAGTATTGCATCAAGCAGGAATGTTATTTTGTCTGATGCAAAATGGGTTTGCTGAGTTAGTACGCTAACGTCAGAAATCATTAGATCAATATCTTGTTCTAACTCGCTATCATTAGGAGTTATCTTTTTAAAGAAATGTAGAAGGCGGTTTATACTCTGTAGGCTTTCATTGGTTTTGGAATTAAGATCAGCACATGTTCCAACTGATTTAAGCAAACCTTTCATCACTTGCGATGTGTTTCTATCATTGGTATCTAAAACTTCTCCGTCAAAAACACGATGGGAGAAATGATCCAGAGCTTCCTCTACTACTTCCATATTGTGGGCAACGCGGGTTATCATTTCTTCGAGCAACCCTTCCAGTGCTTGCGCTGATGTTCTAAACATATCTGGCACTGTCTGTATGCGTTGGGCAAACATGCTAAAAGAAGTGGGAGAAATATCGCGAATAGTTATCAATGAATCTGTTGTTAGTATAAAAGTGACAGCACTGATGTTGGGGTGCTGGTTATCTTGTTTGGTGATAATGGCGGCAGTCATGTATGCCACACTATTTTCTGTATAAAGACGGTTCAGAACATTATTTTTCCATACATCATTTTTCGAAGGGAGGGTGATGCGGCATTGTTGTTGGATTAAATTAAGCTCGCTATCTGAGGCAGTGGTCACATCAACCCATAATGCGCCATCAGGAATTGTATCTTTTTCAGATAATTTTTTAGTCAGTATAGACTCACCCTGCCTATAAAATACTGTAATCATAAAGAACCAGCTTTGGTTTTGTCATCCCGAGCGCAGTCGAGGGATCTTTGCAAGAATAATGTAAAGATTTCTCGTTTCACTCGAAATGACAGGTTTTTAGAAATTTCCTTAAAGGTATCCTAACAATTTTTGGTTAATTTTATGTGAACGCGGGCGTTCTTTATTGGGAGCTACTGCCGATTCAGCAACCGCAGCCTTAGGGCATTTAGCTTAATGAAACCTGCAGCGTCTTTTTGATCATATGCTCCTGCGTCATCCTCAAAGGTTACATGTTTTTCGCTATATAGGCTTTTTGGTGATTTGCGACCGACCACGCTAACACTTCCCTTATATAATTTCAGGCGCACTGTGCCTGTCACGTTGCTTTGTGATTTATCAATTAGAGCTTGCAACATTTCCCGCTCTGGAGACCACCAATAACCGTTATAAATAAGCTCGGCGTAGCGTGGCATCAGCTCATCTTTAAGATGTCCTGCGCCTCTATCAAGCGTGAGGCTTTCCATAGCGCGGTGAGCTACTAGTAATATAGAGCCACCGGGGGTTTCATAAATCCCGCGTGATTTCATACCCACATAGCGGTTTTCAACTAAATCCAAACGCCCAATGCCGTTTTCACCACCGAGTTTATTCAGATGGGTAAGCAAGGTTGCGGGCGACATTTTTTTGCCGTCAACTGCCACTGCGTCGCCATGCTCAAATTCCACCTCAATAAATGTGGCTTTGTCGGGTGCTTTTTCTGGCGATACGCTGCGGATGAACATATCTTCATGCGGGGCTTCCCAAGGGTTTTCCAGCACTTTACCTTCATAAGAAATATGCAGCAGATTAGCATCAGTTGAATATGGGGCTTCGCCACGTTTATCTTTAGCGATAGGTATCTGGTGTTTTTCTGCATATTCAATCAGTTTGGTGCGACTGGTTAAATCCCACTCGCGCCATGGTGCTATTACTTTAATATCAGGCTTCAGAGCGTAATATCCAAGTTCAAAACGCACCTGATCGTTGCCTTTGCCAGTTGCACCATGTGCCACCGCATCCGCACCTGTTTTTAGCGCTATTTCAATCTGCTTTTTGGCAATTAGCGGGCGGGCGATTGATGTGCCAAGCAGATACGTTCCTTCATAAAGTGTGTTGGCGCGGAACATTGGGAACACATAATCGCGCACGAATTCTTCACGCAGATCTTCAATAAAAATTTCCTTCGCGCCCATCATTTCTGCTTTTTTGCGCGCTGGCTCAACTTCTTCGCCTTGCCCAAGATCCGCGGTAAAAGTTACCACCTCGCAGCCATACTGCTCTTGCAGCCAGCGTAGAATTATTGAGGTATCCAACCCACCTGAATAAGCCAGAACTACTTTTTTAATTTTTTGTGACATTTTCTTTGTTCTCCGAGGTTTGATTTTTGTTTAGGCATACTCAAGAATTTTGTGATGGCTTACAACATTAGTGCTGCTAAATAAATCACTTTTTATCTGATTTGCGATATGAAAAGCTAGATTTACAGGAACAGCATTGCCAACCATTTTATAGCCATCACTTAAGTCTTTGTATTTGAAAATAAAATTATCTGGAAAGGTCTGTATTCTGGCACACTCTCTAATAGATAACCGTCTATATAAATGCTCTTTTCCCTGAACAAATTCACGCTTATTTTGCTCTATAAAGGTCATTTTCGGGGCATCTGGGTGTATTGGAGCGTGTCTGCCTCCTGCTTGAATAGTAAAAGACGGCTCATCCCAAGAGCGAACTCTATTGCGGGACATATAGATAGAGGAAAATCCGCCAGTCATATATTCATGGTTAGTAATGGCTAAATTCCGTCCATTTGTTTTGTTTTTATCTAGCGCAGGAGTCGCGGTTTTTCTTATATCATAAATAGCATCCTGCAAAATTGGTTTTCTGTTAGCTGTTTGGTGAAGATTAAAAATTTTATTGGTCTGACGAGCGTTATATCCTACAAAAAACACTCTCTTTCTGTCTTGCGGAACACCGTAGTCATTAGCATTTACCAGTTGAAAATTTACCGTGTAGCCAAGCTCGGCAAAGCTATCAATAATGGATTTTACTGTATCTCTATGTTTTGGGTGGAGCATCCCAGATACATTTTCTGCTACAAAAAATAAAGGCTTTTTGTCTTTGATAACCCTTATATATTCAAAGAAAAGCTGCCCCCTTTGGTCTTTAATTCCTAAGCCCTTTCCCGCTTCACTAAAACTCTGGCATGGTGGGCCGCCAATTACTCCAACTATGTCATTGGGCATTTCGTCAGAAGGAATATCGCGGATACTACGTTTGTCTAGCTTAGTTCCTTTGTGGTTATGCAAATATGTTTCCCATATTGTTTGGTCATATTCATTTGCCCATGCAATATCAAATCCAGCCCTACTGAACCCCAAATCCATACCACCACAACCAGAAAATAAGGAAACTATTTTCATGCTGTTTTCCTTATTGATATATGAAACGCTGATATATTTTTTGCCGTATTATTTGGATTTTTTACATTTATTTTATTTATGGAAATGCGAGGCTCATTCTCTAGTTTTGCAATATCTTGCTTAGGAAATGAATTATATTTGTCCTCTGAAATTATTGCGTTCAAAATATTTTTTTCTGGTTCAATAACATTATTGAACACTTTTGTTGGATGTTCAATGCCCCACATTCCGCGAATTCGTAAATATGTTATGCCCAGAGGATCAACTTTATTCACTCTTCCCAGTTCATTGGTTTGTGAAAATTCAACTCCATCCGCAGATTTAAGGCTATTGGAGATGGCGTTACCAATTTTTTCATAGATTTCTTTTTCAGCAGCGTAAATATCGCCATATACAAACCATAACGACTGCAAATTTTTTTCTTTTACTGTGCCAATGGCGTAAATAATATCTTTTTCTGTCCAGTTTTCACATTCCCTGCAAGCCTTAGTAATTAAGGTGCTATCTGAATATAATTTGTTTTTTGGATAAGAACTATTTAGAGCGATTGATGAATTAAATCCCTCAATTTTCTTCACTTCAATGGCATCACCATTTTTGATTATAATATCGGGTGGGTTATTAGCATTACCAATATAAGAAAATTTGTTTGAGTAAGCTGCCCCTTTTTCTTGTAAGGTATTTGCAGTGAAAGAGTCGCAAAATGCATCCTTTATAAAGTATTCTAATGAGTCACCAGCTTGCTGGATACGAATGGAATTTTTATAATTATCTACAATGGTGAAGGAGCGTAGCTGAGAAATATTATATATAGCTTTTAATATATTGGTCATTATTCCACCCCATTATTTATTGCTGTAAAACTATATCACCTCTTGAAATAGTGCAAGCATTACGGCTATATGTAACTCTATGAGAGAAGAACATGAACTTTTGCCGAATATTGGATTGGCTAATCTGCGCAGACGCACGGTGATGAATGTTTTGCGCGCGTGGCGTGAGGTTGAGGAAATAGCTAGACACGCCATTTCCCATGATATTCGTCCGTCTGTGCCTAAAGAAGATATAGAACTTCTTCGCGAGCAGATGAAGCTGTGCCTTGATAATCGTGGTGGAGAAGTGACCGCAAGGGCGCGAACTGCGGATTTAGGGCGTACTTATTTGAAGCTGAATGAGGCTGGCAGGGCAAAATTTCTGAGGTTGCTTGCGGGAGATTTCGCGCCAGATGATGAAATACTGAATAAACTTTCAAAAGAATATATAAAGGTAAAAGATGGTGATAATAAGGAGAAATTGCGCCTTGAGATAGCGATGCGTAATGCACTGATTACGCCACGCAGTGTTATATTGCGTCAGTTTACTGCTTTGCCAGATGGCTTCAAATTTCTTATCAATATGCGTGAGGATTTGCTGCCTATAGTTGGTGATGATGTAAGCCTGAAAGGGCTGGAATATGACCTGAAATCCATATTATTTGCGTGGTTTGATATTGGTCTGCTGGATATGCAGGAAATTACTTGGAAATCACCTGCTGCGCTGTTGGAAAAATTGATTGAATATGAGGCGGTGCATCGTGTTGCATCTTGGGATGATTTGAAGAATCGCCTTGATTCTGACCGCAGGGTTTTTGCTTTTTTCCATAATAAAATGCCGCTTGAACCGTTGATTTTTGTTCATGTCGCGTTGGTTAACGGGATGAGCGATAATATTCAGCAGCTTCTGGATGAGAAAAGCCCTGTGGTTGAACGTGACAAGGCTGATACAGCAATTTTTTATTCAATTTCTAACGCGCAAAAAGGCTTGGTTGGCATAAGTTTTGGTAATTTTCTGATTAAGCGGGTGGTTGGAGTTCTTACCTCTGAGATGAAAAATATCAAAAATTTTGCTACTCTTTCGCCTATCCCTACCTTCCGTAACTGGCTGGATTTACAGCTTGCAAATAATGATAATGAATTAATCAGCGGTGAGGAGCGGGAGCTTCTAAGTATGCTGGATACGCAGTGGCATAAGGATAAAAAATTACCTTCCTCACTAAAGCCAGTTTTGTTGCGTCTTTGTACACACTATCTGCTTAATGAAAAGAAAAGTGAAAAACCGATGGATCCAGTTTGCAATTTTCATCTCTCCAATGGCGCACGGTTGGAACGCCTAAACTGGTTGGCGGATACATCAGCCAAAGGTCTTAAGCAATCAGCGGGAATGATGGCGAATTATTATTATAAACTTTCTGAAATTGATGAAAATCACGAAGAATTTATGACGCATGGAAAAATTGTTACGTCTAAAAATATTCGTAATTTGTTGTGAGATATAAATAATTTATATGAAGAAACTACTCAAGAAAGCGCAGGAAAACTGTAAGGCAGAATTATTCGTTTATGATGATAAGGGGACACATAATACGCCCACTACTTTTAAAACACTGGTTTCCACATGGAAATTCATTATCCTGTTTATTATAAGCAGTGTTTTATTTGCTTATTCAGTTAATTTTGGATTACCGAAGGATAGAATTTTATTTGCAGTTCAATTTTTAATTGGGATGCAAGCTGCTTCTTTTCTGGTTTTATCTTTGCGGATTAAGGACTCTTATTCTGTATTCATGGTGATGCAATATTTGAGCTTGTTTGTTTTGGGCAGTGCTTTTTTTGCCCTATCTTTTTATTCAACTGCGACACTAAAATTTCCGCTTGTAGATGATGAACTTATTGCAATCGACAAATGGTTCTTTTTTGATTGGCGCGATTACATGGCATTTGTGCGCCAATATCCTTTGTTGCAGACTGTGCTTAATGTTGGGTATAGCTCGATGATTATCTCTATAATAATCATTATATTTTCTTTGGTAGTTAGTAAAAATGTTGTGCATTTGCAGAGATTTGCGATCGCTTATTTTATAACATTGCTTGCTACACTGGTTCTTGCTTGCATTTTTCCAGCACTGGCTGGGTATATTCATTATAATGTTGAGCCAGTTAATTTAGGAATTAATCCCAGTGCAGCGCGTATTCATGAAGCAGATATGCTTAATTTAAGAGCCGGTGAGTTGCATAACACCCCGACAAGAATCAAGGGGTTGGTAACGTTCCCATCTTTTCACTCGTCAACTGGGTTACTGTTGATATGGGGATTTTATCCAGTGATTTGGTTACGCCTTTTTATGGCAGTGCTTAATGTTATTCTTATTGTTTCTACACCCTTTTCAGGTGGGCATTATTTGGCTGATGTGGTTGGCGGATTGGCAGTTACTATGTTTGCAATTTTAATTGCTCATTACCTTATACCGATGAGGGAAAAAGATAAAAATAAGTTGCAGGTGAGCAAGTGAAGGATTAGTTTTAGATATTCGCAGTGCTGTATTCGGTATAAAAATGAATAATAAAAATAATAAGAAAAGGCGGTGAATCATGGCTTCAGAGAAATCACAGAATATTCAAGATGTTTTTCTTAATACGCTTCGTAAAAAAAGAATTCCAGTTACGATATTCCTTGCCAATGGTGTAAAGTTACAGGGTAACATCACTGCATTTGATAATTTTTCTATCTTGTTACGCAGAGGACCACAGCTACAGCTGGTTTATAAACATACCGTCGCAACTATTGTGCCTTCTGGTGAAGTTGTACTGCATGAAGAAGATGGTGCTGATTTAGCAGCTCATTCTGTAACACCTTAAGTGAGAAAAACTCCAGAGTTTCCAGAGGATGATTCGCCTGAATATGGTGAAGTGACCACTAATCGTGCTTTTGTAATTCATCCGTATTTCAAACAAAAAGCGCGTGAGGATGTGCGCGGTGCGGATGCCTGTCTTGAAGAAGCTGTCGGGCTTGCTCACGCGATAGATTTAGAGGTGGGGGAAGCGATTGTGGTGAATCTTGCTGCTGCCAAGCCAGCAACTTTGTTTGGTAGTGGCAAGGTGGAAGAACTGGAGGGTTATATTAAGCATGTTGGTGCTGGTCTGGTTATTATTAATACTCATGTCAGTCCTGTACAGCAGCGTAATTTGGAAAAGGCTTGGCAGGTGAAGGTTATTGACCGTACCGCACTTATTTTGGAAATTTTTGGGGCGAGGGCGCGCACACATGAGGGTAAATTACAGGTGGAACTTGCTGCACTTAATTACCAGAAAAGTCGTCTTGTCCGTTCATGGACACATTTGGAAAGACAGCGCGGAGGTTTTGGATTTTTAGGGGGACCGGGTGAATCGCAGATTGAAATTGATAGACGTTTGATTCGTGACGAAATTGCCAAAATCAAACGGCAACTAGAGCAGGTGAAACGCACCCGCGAATTGCACCGCAAAAATCGTCGTTCTGTTCCGTTTCCTGTGGTTGCCCTAGTTGGTTACACCAATGCTGGTAAATCAACATTGTTTAATAAGCTCACTGGCGCAAATGTACTTTCAATGGATAAGCTATTTGCTACGTTAGACCCGACCATGCGCGCGCTGAAACTTCCTGCTGGTGGAAAAGCTATTTTATCGGATACTGTAGGTTTTGTTTCTGACTTACCTACAGAGTTGGTGGCAGCTTTCCGCGCGACACTTGAGGATGTATTGGAGGCTGATATTTTGCTCCATGTTCGTGATATTTCTCACCCTGATACCATAGCGCAAAAAAATGATGTGGAAGAGGTGCTGAAAAGCCTGTTTCGTAGCGAACATTTGCCAGAAAATATGCTAGAAGTTTGTAATAAAATAGATAGGCTTCCTGTGCCACATAGTTTTGTTGATGATGGCAGCAGGTTATATATTTCTGCGGTGACAGGTGAGGGTCTTGATGCTCTTCTGGCGAGGATTGAAACAGAAATCGGAAAGCGCTTTTTTAAGCATATAACCTATAATTTACGGATGGATGATGGTAAAGCTCTTGCATGGCTGCATTCTCACGGTAAAGTGATTGAGCAAAAGCTAGAAGATGAAATGATGGTTGTGAATGTCCAGCTTTCTGAAGATAATATCAGCCGTTTTGAGCGTATTTATGCGAAAAATAATTAGCATATTTTTGTTATTGCTTTTTACTGTACCAGCCAATGCAGCTATGCTGAAATTGCCGACTGTAACGGTGATGGCAGATCATAGCATGAGCCTTGCTGTTGCTGAAATTGCGCGTAATTATTCGCGCAGCAAACACGCCGCGGTAAATACCTCATTTGTTTCCCAAAAAATTCAGCAGGAACAGATTAGCGAAGGTGCAGCAGCAGATATATTGGTAACATCTAAAGAAGCATGGATTGATGAGCTAAAATTGCAGGGGCTTATTGATATTCATTCACAAACAAAATTAGCTGGTGATCGTCTTGTGCTTATTGGCGCAGTGGATACGAGCATTGTTTCACAAGGGGCAGGACGTTTTCCTGCTACTGAGATTATAAAAGCTGGTGCTGGTGAGCCAATATTTATTCTGGGAAATCCAGAAGCACTTATGGAGGGCGTGTACGCTAAGGAAGCAATGCGTAATTTGGGTGTGGCTGAGGATTTAGAGCCTTACACGCTTTATGTAAAACGTTTTGATGAAATGCTGAATATGGTGACTGAACAACAGGCATTTGCTGTTTGTTTCTACAGCTCTGTTTTTCAGCGTAATGACCTAAAAATAATTGATATTATCCCTGAATCAGCACATAAAAAAATTGCCTATTATGCCGTTGTTATTGCTGGTGATAATATGGATGAAGCTAGAAATTTCCTTGAATATCTGAAGTCAGCAGAAGTTGATAAAATATTCAGAAAATATGGATTTGTTGCTGATTAGGTGGTTGTAAGTGGCCATCTTGCGCGGGGTTCAAAGTCTAGCCCATCAACTAGCCCTAGTTTGAAGCGTTCGATGCCTGCCCATGCAATCATGGCTGCGTTATCAGTGCAAAGTTTTATTGGTGGGGCGACTAATTCCAGCTCATGTTGCGTAAGAAGTTTTTGCAATTCGTAGCGGATATATTGATTAGCAGCCACACCTCCAGCCAGCACAAAATGTTTTCCTTGTGGGTGTAGGGCTTTGAATTTTTTGATAGCTGCTTGCGCGCGTTCTAGCACACTTTGTGTAGCTGTGTATTGAAATGAAGCGCAGATGTCTGCCTTATTTTGTTCACTTAGCTTACCTAATTGTTCTATTTGTAATCGCACAGCTGTTTTTAGCCCAGAGAATGAAAAATCACAACCTTCACGACCACGCAGAGGCATGGGGAAGTTATAGGCATGAGGATTACCATTTTTTGCTAGTTTTTCCACTGCTGCTCCACCCGGATAGCCAAGCCCAAGCATTTTTGCTACCTTGTCAAAAACTTCACCGAGCGCATCATCGAGAGTGCCACCGAGTTTTTGATATTTTCCAACACCACTGACGATCAAAAATTGGCAATGTCCACCTGAAACTAGAAGCAGCAAATAGGGGAAGGGAACATCATCGGTAAGGCGCACGGTGAGGGCATGTCCCTCTAGGTGATTTACAGCAATAAAAGGTTTTTTTTGCACGCTGGCGATGGCTTTTGCTGTCATCACGCCTACGATGACTCCGCCGATTAAACCCGGTCCTGCGGTGGCTGCTATGGCATCTATTTCGGATAGAGATATTTTTGCTTCGTCAAGTGCGCTGGTTATTACCTTCTCAATATGTTCCATATGCGCGCGTGCTGCAATTTCTGGTACTACTCCGCCGTAAGCTTCATGCTCGGTTTGTGACCAGACTATATTGGACAAAATACGCTTGTCGTCAGAGACAATTGCCGCTGCCGTTTCATCGCAACTTGTTTCAATACCAAGAATAAGCATAATCAGTTATTAGTTGAGGTTGTTAGTAAAGAGTTGTGATGTATAATGCCAAAAAGTTTTAATAACAAATAATTATGGAATTTTGCTAATGAATTTACGCCTCGGAACACGAAAAAGCCCACTTGCCCTTGCTCAGGCGCAGCAGGTGCGGGCTTTGTTGCTGGATGCATGGCAGGATATCACGGTGGAAATTGTGCATATTGTCACCAGTGGCGATAAGTTTTTAAGCCAAAATCTGGCGGATATTGGTGGCAAAGGGCTGTTTACTAAAGAAATAGAGGAGGGGCTGTTGGAAGGTTCGCTGGATATTGCTGTTCACTCTATGAAAGATATGCCAACCAAACTTCCTGATGGTCTGATTATCGGGGGGATGCTTCCGCGCGAAGACCCTCGTGATATGCTGCTCGGGGCAGGGCTTAAAGGGCTTGATGATTTACCAAAAGGGGCGGTGTTTGGAACGTCATCGCTACGTCGCGCTGCTCAGGTGAAGATTAAAAGACCAGATGTACAGATTGTGCCTTTTCGTGGCAATGTGCAGAGCCGCCTTGCTAAACTGGAACGTGGTGAAGTGCAGGCGACAATGCTTGCCAAGGCTGGGCTTAACCGATTGGGAATTACTGACGTGGAAGGTGCAATTCTTCCAGTAGAAGAATTTTTGCCAGCAATCGCGCAGGGGGCTATTGGTATTGAATGTCGCAAAAGCGATACAAAAATTCAGGAACTACTCGCGCCACTTGCTCATAAAAATACCATGTTGGCGGTTGATTGTGAGCGCGCTTTCCTGCGCGTGCTGGACGGTTCATGCCGTACACCGATTTCTGGTTATGCTCTAATAGAAAATGACAGTATTTTCCTTCGCGGTCTAATCGCAAAACCAGACGGCAGTAGTTTCAAGCAGGCTGAACTGCGCGGTAGCGTTCAAGATGCAGAGGCTATAGGCGTGGATTTGGGAAAAAGATTACTTGGTCAATGAACCAACTGATGGGTTTTGCTGAATTCCAGAATTGCATTAGTTAGTTTTTGTAGATCAAAATCATTATGGTTCGTTTCTGGAAAATAGATAGCCTGTTTCGGTTCGTTTGCTTTGGCAAAAAGACCTTTGCCGAAGGTGGTGGGAACAAGCGTATCCTTTTCACCGTGAAAGAGTAAAAGTGGTACATTGATATTTGCTATTTTACTTAGTGAATCGTAGCGATCTTTTATTAAAAGACTCACTGGCAGCCATGGATATTTATTACTTGCGGTGGCGGTCATAGAGGTGAATGGCGATTGCAGAATCAATGCTGCGATTTTATGTTCTGTAGCCATCTGCACGGCAACTGCTGTGCCGATTGATTCACCATAAATTATTATTTTATTATCAGCAAGTGACAGTGTTTTTGTTGCGTAATCCATAGTGGCGCGCGCGTCCTGATAAAAACCTTCTTCTGAGGGGCTTCCTTCGCTCCTACCATATCCGCGATAGTCAAGACCAAGCACACCAAAACCAGAATCTCGCAGCAAGCTAAAGAAAAATCTTCGATGCGATAAATTACCGCCATTGCCATGAAAATAAATTATGGTTGGATAATCTTTTTTTGCTGGGCGATGCCATGCTTCAATTTGTGTTCCATCACTGGCTTTGAGTGGAACTACAGAAAAATCAACTAGCCCATAACTTGCTGGTGGTTCAATGGCAATAGTTGGCACATACATCAATTGCCGTTGCAAGCTATACATACCAACGCAGATAAAAATATACGAAACGACAAGCGTTTTTAAGATAGATTTTAGCTTTGCCATAACTAATCCAAGAATGGATCTCTCACCAGAATTGTGTCTTCGCGGCGCGGGCTGGTGGAAAGCAGGGCAACTGGACATTCAATCAACTCTTCAATACGGCGGATATATTTTATTGCCTGTGCTGGAAGTTCTGCCCAGCTTTGTTTGCCGTGCGTGCTTTCGCTCCAGCCGTCCATTTCTTCGTAAACTGGCTTAATTTCTGCCTGAATCTTCATTGAGGCTGGCAGATAATCATAGAGTTTTCCGTTATGGGTGTAGCCAACGCAGATTTTTATTTTTTCAAAACCGTCGAGAACATCGAGCTTGGTTAGCGCGATACCTGTTATACCGCCGATTCTAGCAGTCTGGCGCACCAGAGTTGCATCAAACCAGCCACAGCGACGCGGGCGACCTGTAACTGTTCCAAATTCATGCCCAACACGACCAAGAGTTTGTCCAATTTCATCATGAAGTTCGGTTGGGAATGGTCCACTGCCCACGCGGGTGGTGTAGGCTTTGGTGATTCCCAGAACATAGCCGATGGCGTTAATACCAACACCAGAGCCTATGGTTGCTGTTCCTGCCAATGTGTTTGATGACGTAACATAAGGATATGTGCCGTGATCAACATCAAGCAATGCACCCTGCGCGCCTTCAAATAAAATACGTTTTCTATCACGTTTAAGCTGGTGCAGAAGCATCCACACAGGCATTGCAAAAGGCAGTATTTTAGGTGCAACTTCCAACAGTGGCTGTAATATCTCGTCAATCGACATTTCCTGTCCACCATTTGCTCTGAGTAGTGCATTATGATAGTTCAGCAAGTTCTCAACTTTATCGCGCAGCACATCCTCATCAGCTAAATCACAGACGCGGATGGCGCGACGCGCAACTTTATCTTCATAAGCAGGACCAATACCGCGACCAGTTGTGCCGATTTTGCCTTTGCCACGGTTGCTTTCCGCGCTTTTATCAACCATGCTATGAATAGGTAAAATAAGTGGAGCATTTTCAGCAATTCGCAAATTATCTGGTGTTACCTTCACGCCAAGTTTGCCGACAGCTTCAATTTCTGAAAACAACGCCCAAGGATCAATTACAACACCATTGCCGATGATTGATAGTTTATTCGGGCGAACTATTCCAGATGGCAGCAGCGAAAGTTTATAGGTAACACCATCCACCACCAGAGTATGCCCAGCGTTATGCCCTCCTTGAAAACGCACGACAACATCAGCGCGTTCCGACAGCCAATCAACAACTTTTCCCTTACCCTCATCACCCCACTGCGAGCCTATCACCACTACATTTGTCATTTTATTTTCCTAATTATTTTCTAACTCAATTATTTTATCATCCTTGTATAAATATCCGCAGCCAAGACGTTTTGATTCGATTTGGCAATTACCATATTCTTTTAGAGCATAGACTATCACATACCCTTCACTGCGGAGTTTATCAGCATTAGTATTATGAATTCCTCCACTGATTAAAATACGCTTGGCGCGTTTTGCTGGTGGTAGAATATCTAACAATGTTTCTACATATAAGGTAAAACCAGTTGCTTCAGTGTCATATTTCGCATTTTCACCTTGGATTTTATAGCGACCACCACGTCCAACTTCACATGCCACACCAGCCACGAATATAGAAAAACCAACGCCAGAATGATAGCCAGAACCACGACTTTCTGTTGCATCAATAGTGATATTCCAATTAGGGTTGTTGCGCTTGCGGAGTATATCAACAACTTGTTTCAAATCATTGAACTGACGGCGTGCGCTGTCTGGAAGGTCAAGCCGTTCAATTGTGCTAAGAACAGTTTCTGCTGCACCAGAATTTTGTATTAGGCTAATTAATGTATCGCGGTAACTGAAAGTAATATTGCGAATTGTTGAAATATCTTTATGGGCAATTGCGCTTAGAAGAGTTTGCAATTGCTCTTCCTCAAATTTTTCGGCAGCAAGCAATGCTCCTACAATACTTGGCAGATTAAGGTCTATTGATAGTTTATCTATTCCCGCTTTTTTCAGTGCTTCGACAGCAACTAAAATCACTTCTGCATCGGCTTCTGCTGTGGCAATACCAATAAGCTCGATACCTGCTTGATGCATCTGTCTATCACCTTTTAATTGTTCGCCATGCATACGCAGAACCAATCCATTATAGCACAAGCGCAGCGGGCGCGGTGTGTGTGCAAGGCGGTTCATGGCAATACGGGCAATCTGCAAGGTAATGTCAGCGCGGATGCCCATTACTTTATTTGCCGTTGGATCCATCACCCGAAATATTTGTGAGCTTAGTGCGCTACCTCGTCCAGCAAGCAAACTATCGCTATATTCCAATAAAGGTGGTGATACTTGTTCATAACCAAAACTTTCAAATACGGAAAGAAGAGTGTGTGATAGTTCGGATTCCTGTTGCGCTTGTGGTGGCAGAACATCGTAACATCCAGATGGAAGAAGTGATTTTGTCATAAAGTTATAATAGCTCTTTGTTATTACTTATAAATGGTTTAGAAGATGAGTTCTTCTTGTCAACTGAAACTCCTAGAAACACCTTATGAACCCAGAAATTATTGGTGGAATTGCAGCTATACTTACCACCGCTGCCTATATTCCGCAATCTATCAAAGTATTTCGTGAAAAAAACACCAAAAGTCTTTCGCTCTGGATGTATATAATGATTACCAGCGGTATAGCTATGTGGTTTATTTACGGTATTATGATTGACAGCCCATCGGTTATAATTGCCAATGCAGTTACTCTGGTTCTGGCTGGGGCGATTCTATTTATGAAGATTAGGCACGGGTAAAGATGCTGATTTTAGCTTATTATAGTGGCGAACGCTGAAAAAAATCGAACAAATATAGACAAATCCTAGCACAGATATAAATAACCACGGTTCAATCACAAATAACACTAGAAGAAAACTAAACAAAATCATAAATTTTGGTATTAATTCATGTTTTATTCTGATGTTTTTACCAGAAAATGTAGGAATACGACTCGCCATCAGCGCACCGACTATTACCACATGAAATAGAGTTACGATAACTGGCAATTTATAATCGGAGTTGCTTTGCAGGTTTATTATAAGTGGTAGCAAGCACAAAATTCCGCCTGCTGGTGATGGTATTCCAGTAAAAAATTGTTTCTCCCACGGCTGAACATTATCATCAAATAGCCCAGTATTAAACCTTGCTAAACGTAGTGCGGTGCAGACGGAGAAAAATAGAACAACCGCCCAGCCATAGCCTTTTACCTCTTGCATTTGCCACATATAAAGTACAAGGGCAGGGGATACACCAAAACACAAAAAGTCCGATAGAGAATCAAGCTGTGCGCCAAAATTGCTGGTTGCGCCAAGCATCCGTGCCACACGCCCGTCCATGCCGTCAATGATGGCTGCAGCTATGATGAAGGCAACAGATACTTCAAAACGCCCAAGCATAGCAAAGCGAATTGCTGATAGACCGCAACACATTCCCAGAATGGTGATCATGTTGGGAAATAGGCGCGATATTGGCTGTTCACCGCGTAGTAGGCGGCGTTTTAAACGTTCTTCACGGCGACGGTTATGTTGCATGTATTCCTAATTATTCAGTGTTTAGTGCCAACACGCCCAGATTCACTGCTGTTCAAATCGGCCAGTATTGTCTCTCCACCAACGGCAGTTTGTCCGACTATAGCCATTGCTTCGACATCTGCTGGAAGATAAACATCAACACGGCTGCCAAAACGAATAATCCCAAAAGTTTCACCAGTTTTTACTGGTTGACCTTCGGTTAGATCACACAATATGCGCCTTGCTACCAAACCAGCAATCTGCACCACTCCAATTTCAACATTTTCTGGGGTGGTTATTTTGATAAGATTTTGTTCATTCTGCTCACTGGCTTTATCCAGTGAAGCATTGAAAAACTCACCTTCTTTATAGTGTATTTTGCTGACACTGCCTGTGATCGGAACGCGGTTTACATGTACATTAAAAACATTCATAAAAATGCTGATGCGGGTTCTTTCTGCATCGCCCAAATCAAGCTCTGACGGCGGTACAATTTTGCTAATGCTTTGAATAACGCCATCGGCAGGGCTTATGACCAGACCTTCGCGGATTGGTGTAACGCGGTGAGGATTACGAAAGAAATAGATGCACCAAGTGGTGGCGATTAAGCCAACCCAGATAAAAAATGATGAAAATAAGGAGAGGAACAGGGAAACCAGAGCAAAAATGGCAATAAACATCCAGCCAGCAGGGTGGATAGGTACAAAAATACTTTTTATAGTTTCTAGTAAATGGTTATCCTGTGGTTTCATGCGCCAATCCCAATCTTGCTGTTGCTACAATAGCAATTGTTATAGAGGATATAATTTTTTTGTCTATGAACTTAGAAGTTTTTATGATGTTTTTGCCCTAGACGCTCAATAACTGCATCGGTAAATTCTTTGGTTCCAACTTTGATATTACTTCTATTCCGCCTGTAAATATCTGCCGTATGGATACCATCATCCAATGTACGCAGCAACGCGTCTTTTATTAGTGAGGCAACGTCTTGCTGCCCAATATGTTCCAGCATCATTATAGATGCTTGGATAATTGCTGATGGGTTAGCAATATCTTTTCCTTCGATTTCAGGTGCGGAATCATGAATCGTTTCAAATAATGCAAAATCCTCCACGATGTTTGAAGAGGAAGAAAGCCAGTCTGTATCAGGTAAATTCATCAGGTTGGAGATTACGAGCGTATCATTTGATAAGCCAAATTTTTTGTAAATAGCTTCGTTAATGTCCTTTTGCTCTGAACTTTGTGGTAAAGTTATTGGAGATTTAAGCAAAACCTTGTTTCGGCGCAACGTTTCCCAAGATGATGGTAAAATTCCATATTTCGCGCCCATGTTATAGATGCGCTCACCAATTTCAATGGTTTCAATGGTAATATTTGCCCCAGCCTCCCTCAGTATAGTTAGGGTGGCTTCCATTATTTCAGAGCCGACCCCATCGCCATAAGCAACTGTTATTGGTGCTGCATCTATAATCATATTTATTTATAAAAATCAAATTGTTATATATTTATGCGTCTATAATTATATAAATAAGCGCGCCATTTATGAATATTTGTTAATGAAAAATTAGGCTTTATCATGTATCCTTAGGGGTAATGAATAGTACATATAAACGAAATAATATAAAAAAATCAATATGTACATAAAAAAGTCTACCGATGGGGAGTGGTGCTATGGCTTTTATGATGAATGTAAGCAATGTTGCTGTTGCTAATGTTTCTGGAGATTTTAATACTGGGAGAGTTGCGTCACAAATTGGTGATTCTCTAAGAAATTTCTCACCTACCCTTGAATCAATCAAACCTGTAGAACTTGCATCAGCGATAAAAAATGTTGGTGGTAATAGCATCACACTTCCGTCTGCTGATGTTGGACATGTTTCTTCGCAGCAAACAGCTTTTGCAGCAAAAGAAGATAATCGCGGATATACGGTATAAAGGATATGCGCAGCATGGCACTAGGACAAATCCCCGCCGCTCCAATTTCTCAAAATGCCATGGCGGATTTGCTATGCACCATCATGATTCTATGTCGTGGTACAGGTGAGGATGGAAAACCTTGCTGGGCATATATGTGCATTAAGCCGAGCATGGCAAAGGCATTTAAAGAAGCGCGTGATAAGGGAATTTTTGATATCGAAAACTATGGCGCGATAATTGAGAGCGGAGAGGGCGCAGAACCATCTGATGAGGTAAAGCGTCGTATGGAGAGTGAATACGGCATGAACCATAATTATGAAGATAGCTTGCTACAAGCTATTGAGCATATGAAGCAACGAACTGGTCTTTAGAGAATTTTTCATTTAGATCTTATTGTCGTTATTTTACACTACAAATGCCAACTCGTCATTGCGAACGCAGTGAAGCAATCCAGTTCTTTGAGCAAACTTTATCTTCTGGATTGCCACGAATGCTACGCATTCTCGCAATGACTAAACTTAGATATTTAGAATTTAACCAGAATCTGTATAGTACAAAAACTAAGCAGCAGCAACCACAGAAACAAACATTTTGCCTTGAGCTTTTTCGCGGAACACAACACGACCTTCAAGGGTTGCAAATATTGTGTGATCAAGCCCCATATCAACGCCAGTTCCAGGGTAAACCTTTGTTCCGCGTTGACGGATGATGATATTCCCCGGAATAACCATTTCGCCACCGAATTTTTTCACACCAAGTCTGCGACCATCAGAATCGCGACCGTTGCGTGAACTACCACCTGCTTTTTTATGTGCCATGAGAGGACTCCTTAAGCCTTACGCTTTGATTTCTGTGATTTTTATTTCGGTCAAATACTGGCGATGACCTTTTTTGCGGCGATAATTGTGACGGCGACGCTTTTTGAAGATGATAACCTTATCATCGCGGAACTGTTTCACTATTTCTGCCAATACCTTAGCGCCAGCAAGAAGCGGCGCACCAATTTTATTTCCTGCCATCAGCACTTCGCTGATTTCTAGCTTATCACCTGCTGTACCTTCAAGTTTTTCAACGGAAATAACGTCACCACTGGCAACTTTATATTGCTTTCCGCCTGTACGAATAACTGCAAACATGGCTTAATTCCTGACCTACAAACTATTGAACTATAAAAGAAAATGATTATTTTTCTTAAAAATGAGGGTAGAAACTATAAGATAAGGTGCTGACTGTCAATAGATATTGTAATGATTAATTACATTATTTATCAAGCGGCTAAACTTTTCTCTACAAAACTCTGCAAACGACGGGTGAAGGCTGCTGGGTCAGTTATTTCCTCACCTTTGAGTTAATTGCTAGCTACTTCTACGATTTATCAAATGGGAAAAGAATTTAGTCTTAGCTTCTATGTGTTGCGACCTAGGCCTTTAGTCTCTTTAATTGCTGACGTGAATGCCTCGGTCGAACCAGTTATGTAATCACCAGCTATTTCCGCTTTATAACGAACTCCTTCTGGAGTGTGATGATTTAGAATTTTTATAACTTCTTCAGTTACTTCTTTGTCATCAGGTTTAAATATGCGACTTTTGCCAGTCGGAACATCACCCATAGAACTCAGAGACTGATGTTTAATGGTACTTTGTGTGAGGTGTTGTTGGGCGCGGATTTGAGAAGGTGTAGGAATATTAGACATTATTTCCTCATAAGTTTAATAACTATGTTAATATACTGACTGTTATAGCCATACTACTAATATTTTTTTAGAAATATTGTGAATGTTTTGTTACAAATGTTTTTTCTTTGTAAAAATCAGGTTATAGAATTATAAAATACTGATTTATAATAGTTTTAAGCAGCGAGACTTTTTTCTACGAAACTCTGCAATCTTCTGGTGAAAGCTGCTGGGTCGGTTATTTCCTCACCTTCCAGAATGCGCGCCTGATCAAAGAGTAGCCATACAGCGTCATCAATATTTGTCTCTGGTTTTTCTGCCAAGTGGCGAATAATTGGATGTTGTGGGTTTATTTCCAGAATTTTGGCAGCAGCAGAAGCAATTTGTTTTTGTTCAATCAGGAAGCGTTCCAGCCTGAAATCCATACCACCTTCTTTGGTGGCAAGACAAACAGCGCTTTGCCCAAGTTTTTGTGTGGTACGAACTTCACTAACTGCATTTCCTAGTATAGTTTTGATGCGTTGGCAGAGTTGTTCGACATTTTCCTGTGAAGCTTTTGGTTCGTCATCTTTTTTATCTGATTTTTCGCTTTTTATATTATCAAGATTAATGTCGCAGCGAGTTACAGACTTAAATTGTTTGCCCTTATAATCAAGCACCACATTTACCCAAAAATCATCCACATGATCGCTAAGGAGTAGCACCTCAATTCCGCGTGAGGTGAAGCCTTCAAGCTGAGGACTCTGTCGAATTACATTCAGATTTTCACCAGTGATATAGAAAATATTTTCCTGTCCTTCTTTCATGCGTGCAATATAGGCTTCAAGGCTTGTGAGAGCTTCATTATCACCGTTGGTGGAGTTAAACCTGCAAACTTCAAGAAGTTGTTCGCGTGGGCTGTACGCTTCGCACAACCCCTCTTTCACTACGGCACCAAAATTTTTCCAGAAGCCTTTATAATCATTTTCATCAGCCTCTGCTTTTTTCTTCAGTTCAGAAAGGAATTTTTTAACGAGTGCTTCCCTGATTTTGGTGATTAGTGGATTTTGCTGCAAAGTTTCGCGGCTAATGTTGAGCGGCATATCTTCAGAATCAACCACACCGCGCAAAAAGCGCAGATAAGACGGCACTAACTCAGCATGTTGTTCGGTTATGAATACGCGCTTAACATATAGTTTTACACGCGATTTGCGGTCTGGATGAAATAAATCTACTGGCTTTGCCGATGGCACAAACAGCAGGCTGGTATATTCCAGCTTTCCTTCAGCTTTATTATGCAACGTCATCCATGGTGTGTCTGGAGAATGGGCTACATGGTGATAAAATTCCTGATATTGCTCGGTAGTGATTTCGCTTTTCGGGCGAATCCATAAAGCAGAGGCGGTGTTCGCTTGCTCGCGGTTTTTATCCTCATCGAGTATATAAATCGGAAAGGAAATGTGATCAGAATAAGTTTGAATGATATGGCGCAGACGGAAATTATCCAGATAATCATCTGCTCCTTCTTTCAGGTACAGGGTAATACTTGTTCCGCGTGGAGCTTTATCAATTTTGGTGACAGTAAACTCACCAATGCCGTCAGATTCCCATGAAAAACTTTCATCCGTTCCAGCTTTTGTTGAAACTACAAAAATCTTATCAGCCACCATAAATGAAGAATAAAAACCAACGCCGAATTGCCCGATAAGTGGCATGTCCTTCTTTGCATCACCTGTTATTTTGCTGATAAATTCTTGCGTTCCAGATTTTGCTATAGTACCTAAATTAGTGATTAATTCCTCACGACTCATACCTATCCCATTATCAGCGATGGTGATGGTTCTTTGCTCTTTATTAACTTCTATAGTTATGGCAAAGTCTGAGCCTTCTTCAACCAATGCAGGTTCGGTTAGGGCTGCGTAACGTAGTTTATCGCAGGCATCAGAGGCGTTTGAGACCAATTCTCTTAGGAAAATATCCTTATTGGTGTATAAGGAATGTATCATTAATTGTAGGACTTTGCTTATTTCCGCGCTGAATTTAAGTTTTTCTTCATTTTTTTTAGTCATAATTTCCTCAATAAATGATATAATGCTGGGCAGGTGCTATACACACAGATATGGTGCTATTGTTAGAAATGTCAAGAATAGCTATGATTATAGGTATAAAAGTATGAATAAGTTTTTGTTTTCTCTCTCAGTTGCCTTGGTGATTTCAGGCGGAATTTATTCCCCAAATGTTTTTGCAGAAGAAGCTAAAGAAGTCGCTGCTGATACTAAATCAGCTGGTAAGCCAATATCACCAAATGAAATTATTTATCGTACCAATCTTGGGCGGGCATCGGATGTCAAAATATTGATTGAAAAGGGTGCTGCTGTTGACGGAACAAATGGAGTTGGAGTGCCGCTTATTTCACTAGCTGCTTCGAGAACTGATAGTGAAGGTCTAGAAGTTGTAAAAGTATTAGTAGAAGCTGGTGCAGATTTAAATAAAAAGGATTCACGCGGTCAGAACGCATTATTTTATGCTGCCAAGGTTGGCAATAAAGATGTGGTTGAATATCTTCTTTCTAAAAACATACAATACGCATCTACAGATGTTACTGGCAACAGCGCGCGCGTTGTTGCTTATCAATCAGGAAATAACGAAATAGTTGAGGTTATAGATAATTTTGTGCGTGGTCAGAACGAAATAGTTCGCAAGCAGTATGAAGATGCTAACAAGGCTATTGAAGAGCGTCAGAAGGCTTATAATGAAGCCGTGCAGGCGCAGCTTAAAAAAGCCGAGGAAGAAAAAGAGAAGAACAAAGTTGCTATTCTTGAATCTAATAGCATTCAGGAAGCCGTCAACGAGCTATCATTCGCCAGTTGTTCACTTGCTTATTGGCAATTCTGTAGCTCATCAAAACAGCACACTGAATTTAAAGAACAGGATTTGTTGAATAGTATACAAACCCAATCTACTCGTGTTAATGACTATAGTAACTCTCTGCTAAAAGAATATAAAGTTACAGAAGATGTTGTGCAGAACGTCAAAAATGTTTCTACAGACAAAATTAGAACTCAATTGTCCCTTTTTCCATCAAATACTGACAGAAAAGAGGCTGGGGTTGGCACAGTGGATGATATGAAAAGAAGGTGTAGTATAATAGCCAGCTCGTGGAAGATCGAAGAAAAGACAAAAGAAGAAGATAAATAGAATCTTCCTATTGCTTTTGTGGCAACTAATTTTTTGATATATATAAAGTAAATTGGAGCGGGAGAAGGGATTCGAACCCTCGACATCAACCTTGGCAAGGTTGCACTCTACCCCTGAGCTACTCCCGCTCAACAGGAATATTGGGTAATGAGGAAGTGGATAATATGCATTCTTTTCTACTTTGCAAGTCTTTACTTTACATAAAAAACAATGATAGTGTATCTATTGTAAAAATAAGGTATTATGACGAAACTTGACCGAAAACTTCTTGAAATACTTGTTTGCCCCCTGTCGAAAGGAGCATTACGCTATGACGAGGAAAAACAGGAATTGATTAGCGAAAAGTCTGGTCTTGCGTTTCCAATTCGCGATGGGATACCGATTATGCTGGTTGAAGAAGCGCGAAGGTTGGACGAGAAATTGTAATTAACTAACAAAATGCTTACAGCATTTTGACGCTGCCTTCGGTGCGGGAAATCGCGCTTTTGGCTTGTAATTTTCATAGCATATTGAGCAATTATATGCTTAATATGCTATATAACATGACTTAAAAATGGAGTTTATTATGCCTAAATTACTATTAGCTGCTGTTTTACTTGTTTCACTTTCTGCATGTTCTAACCCAAGACCAGATCTTAAGAGTCCTTGTGTTGGTGCAGAAGGCAGCCCGTGCGATCGCCGCGCAGTTAATAACGACAACGCGTAATCGATTGGTTTACTCTGTTATTGGTTATTTTCGCGAGATTTTCGTGAAATCTCTGTTACTTCTTCTTCGCTCAGTGGAGCGTTGCGTACGCCTTCTTTCCCTGCCAACCATAATAATGTCAGGGTTTTTGGGTCGCGAGCGAACACACGCTCTTCTGTAACCATTCCAAGATTCGGTGGTATGTTGTTTTTGGCTAGTCCAGCAACAGTATATGGACCATCGCGATACATGCCTATTATTATGCGTGGGCGGTCGATGAATGCTTGCGCCCCGCCCAAAAAATCAATCGTTTCACTTATGGATTTTGGAGATGCACCTCTCTGCAAGTGGTGTACCACCAGCACAGCGGTATTTTTTTGTATGGCAAAATCTTCGAGCGCATCAAAAAAAGAATTCACTGTATTATTGTCATTTTCATCGCCACCTAAATATTTACGCGATGGGTCTACTATTAGAAGTGGTACATCGGGAATTTTCTGTAAATTACGAAGATGTTGCGCGAAACTAACATTTTCACCAAAATCTGTGCGCTGAAACATGAGCCTTATAGCCTGAGATTCTGGGTCTATGATTGAGGCGCGGGCATTAAAAATCTGTGGACCATCTTCGCCAGAGAAATATATATTTATACCTTGGCATTTATTAATATCCAGCGGTTGCCCAAGCCATTTTGGTGGTTCTGCACCTTCTTCATAATCTGTTGAAGCCAAAGCGCAAAGATGGTGTGCGAGGGAGCTTCTTCCTGTACCACCAGCAGCAGCAAGCAGGGCTACAGAACCTCGAGGAAGAATACCTGGCACGATAAATTCAAAGGCGTTTTCTGCAGAATTGGAGTCTTCTGCTCTTGCTGGACCTGTGGCATCGAATAAGGTTATGTCACGGGCGACAAGATTGAAAAAACGTAGATTTTTTTCAATATTATTTGGGTTGGTACCAAATTTTTGATACAGCGAATGCAGGCGATCATAAGCGTTCCAACATTTTACCGCATCAAGAATGTTTTTACTGGAAACAACATTATTTTTGATAAAATCCTTATCCAAAATGGAACCTTTAGGAAATAATGATTTGAAATCTGGATTTTCAAACAAGCCATTATTTGTCAAATAAGAAATTCCAGAAAGGAAATATGATTTTGAGTATTGCTCGCTTTTAACATCTATAATCTCATATAGTTCATTGCAGCAGCCAACAGTTTTGCTACCTGCGATTGGTGGTTGGATGCTGTCGCAAAAGCCAAGTGCCTTAACACCAGAATGTTGATTTCCTCCACGTTCAAATATACCAGAAAAAATCCCTATATTTTGTAGGCGTTCAGTAGGCAATGTTCCCAACACGTCAACACCAAGGCTGAGTGATGTACACCATATTATACCAGAACCAAGGGGTGTATAGCTTTCATCAGCTTCTTTGCGGTGAACTATTGGGTTTAGTAATAAAGGGCTGTTCGGTAGGCGACCATTATTATAATGCTCTAGAATTTTATTTATGGCGTTCTGGCTATCTGATGGTCCAAACCAGAATGTTATGCCACCTTCCTTACTACGAAAAGGTATTTGTTCAGCGTTGGTGTATAGGCACATATAGCCTTCAAGACCAACGTTCTGGTGCGCAGCCCATATCAGATTTAATTCGCTGTTTACCTGCTCAGTAACTTTTTTTACAATATCATTCATAATTTCTAATGCTTATCATTACATAGTGGTTATCATGAGAATAATGGATTATTCTATCCATTAGAGGTTAAAATACTATGAATTCAGCTAAGAATTGTTTTAATTTACCGTCAGATGGAGGTTTTTTACGCTCCTTGGCTGGCTTTGTTTTGCAGTCATATAGTACAGCAAAATATGCAAAAATACTAATATTACTTCCCAATCGCCGTTCCTGCCGTGCATTGCGTGATGCTTTTCTCGATTGCACAGGTGGAAAACCGCTGCTCTTACCTCGCATTCAACCTATCGGTGAAATTGAAGACGAAGCATTTTTTTCGGGCATGACTGGAGCGGACATACCGATCGAGCAGCCTATTGATGCTGTTCGCAGGCATTTTTTGCTGATGAAATTGATTATGCGTTTTCAGCAAATTCAGGAAGGAGGTGGCGTAGCAAAACAAGCAGCAGAACTTGCACGACAGCTTGCAACATTTATGGATGAAGTCCAGCGTGAGGGGGTTAGTTTCGATGGGCTTTCTGATCTCGCTCCTGAAAATTTGGCTGGGCATTGGCAACAAACTTTAAATTTTCTAACAATTATCACAAAAGAATGGCCAAGAATGCTGGAGGAAGAGGGGGTAATTGATATTGTTACCCATCGCAACCAGTTGCTTTTTGCTTTAGCAAAAATATGGAGCAAGTCTTCACCTGATTATCCTATCATTGCTGCTGGCTCAACTGGTAGCCAGCCAGCCACCGCTGCATTACTAAGAGTTATAGCAAGCCTGCCGCAGGGCAAGGTTATATTACCAGCACTTGATAAGGGAATGACGGATAGTGAATGGGAGCAAATCAGCGAAACCCACCCGCAATATGGTTTAAAAAAACTATTGGAAAAAATGGAAGTGAATAGAGAGAAAGTAACGTCACTAATTCCTCTGGTAACTGATGATTCAAATACAAAATATATCCGCACTATATTTGCTCCTCCGCTTGCTACGGCTAATTGGTCGAGTTGTGAGCTTCCTGAATCGCAAGGGCTTAGTGGAATAAAATTATTAGAAGCGGATACTTCTTTGGATGAAGCTCGGGCAATAGCAATTGCTATGCGTGAGGTGTTGGAAACAAAAGAAAAAACAGCGGCTCTTATAACACCTGACCGTGTTCTTGCACGCATGGTTTCTACTCAATTACAGCGTTTTGGCATTGCAGTGGATGACTCGGCTGGTAAACCGCTTAATAGCTCGGCACCCGCCTGCTTTTTACGTTTGGTTGTTGAAATGGTGGCGAGTAGAGCTGCGCCAGCATCGTTGCTTGCTGTTTTGCGTCATCCGCTTGCTGCTGCGGGAATGAATCCTGCGAAGTGTCGTAGCCTATCAAGAGAATTGGAATTGTTATTGCTGCGTGGAATACGCCGTGATGAAGGGCTATCAGGACTTTTGGGTGCGGCTATTGCGGACAAAAAAACATCTAATGATTTGGTTGAACTGCTGCGCCAATTGCAAGAAAAATCAGCAGAATTTTCTGTATTATTTGCACCACATTATAATATAAAATTGCCGCAGCTACTTACGGCTCATATCAAATTTTCCGAGTGGTTGACAAGCAGTGATACACAGGAAGGAGAGCAGCGTTTATGGGCTGGTGAGGCTGGTAATGCACTTGCTGAAATCATTGCGCAGTGGAATATACAAGCGGATATATTGCCACCGATTGATTCCCTGACTTACCCAGCGTTATTTGATGCCTTGCTCGCCACCGAAACTTATCATTCACAAATGGGACTGCATCCACGCTTACATATTTTAAGCCCGATGGAAGCCCGTTTGCAGCGTTATGATATGGTTATTCTAGGCAGTCTCAATGAAGGCACATGGCCAAAAAATTCACAACCCGACCCGTGGATGAGCCGCCCACAGCGTGCCGCTTTTGGCTTGCCTTCGCAAGAGCGCGCCATTGGGCAAAGCGCGCATGATTTTGCGATGCATCTTTCAGCAAAAGAAGTTTTGCTCACACGCGCAAGAAAAATTGAGGGTGCGCCGACCATTGCCTCGCGCTGGTGGGTGCGGTTGCAGACTTTACTTGGTGGGCGTGAGCCAGAATTCTTTGCTGCTATGAATCGGGAAGATTATTTCATTAATGCTAAAAATATGTTGGAAGCCCCAGCTCTACTTCCAGCACTTACGCCACCTGCACCAACCCCGCCACTGGCTGTGCGTCCTAGAAAACTGCGTGTTACGGCGATTGATAGCTGGTTGCGTGATCCATATAGTATTTATGCGCGCTATATCCTTAATTTACGCAAGCTAGATGATATAGATCGTGAGCCAGATGCTTCTGATTTTGGTAATATAGTGCATAAGACACTGGAGATTTTTACCAATTCTCCTGTAAAAGAACTTTCAGAACTACTCGCAGCAGGACGCATTGCCTTTGCTGATTTCAATTCTCGCCCAGCGGTTGCCTGTTTGTGGTGGCCGCGTTTTGAGGCAATGGCAAATTGGCTGATAAACGAAGAAAAAATTCGTCATAATAATATTGAAAAAATTTACAGTGAAGTTGGGGCTAATTGGAATTTTGAAGTATCTGGAAAACCTTTTTCTTTAAGCACGCGCATCGATCGCTTAGAAAAATTAAAATCGGGAGGATATGCAATAGTTGATTATAAAACTGGAGTTGTTCCTAAAAAAGGCGCTTCCCACCAGTTGCCTCTTGAGGCGTTGATTGTGCAACATGGGCAGTTACCAGAAGGAATTTCTACGGGCGCGGTTTCACATATGGAATATTGGAAACTCTCTGGAAGTGAAGTGAAATGTGAAATCACACAAGTGAAAACTGATATAGAAGAAAGCAGAAAAATATTGGAAGAGCTGATCGCTAAATTTGATGATTCAAATACGCCATACAGCGCGCAAACAGATGGTCTACTAGATCCCTATAATGATTATGAACATCTAACCCGCAGGAAGGAATGGGAAACGGTTTAGGCGCGACCGTGTTGATTTGTTTTTTTGCTTGCTTCGACGCGTTCTGCAAATGATTTTGGTATTTCTACTAATCCTGCCACAGCTGCTTTTTCTGTGATAAAAGCAATAGTGCTTTTAATATCACCTTTGTGTAGAGTTTCACGTTCGCCTTTGTCTTCCGTGTATACCCTAAACTTACCATTATCCTTTACCATAATATTTAGAGTATTATGCGTTTTCTTATCTGTTGGGATATTTGTTTTTATGGTGTGTTCGCCTTTTTCTAGCACGACGGAATATGAAACTTTTCCCATGGTTTGCAGAGCATCTAAACCCTGCACTATTTCCGTAGCAGATTTTTTAAACGCTCTAGAACGCGCTGGTTCAGAATCATTAGTTAATGGTGATCGTGCTCGATTAAAACCTCTTTGGATAGCCTCCATTATCGTAGGGCTTACTTTGTTTTTGTCATCAGCCATGTTCTTTTCTCCCGCATTTATAAATAAACCTTATTACTTTTAATTTGTGCGTGCGTATGCGTCAACAAACCTATTGTGAAGAATTGATGACAATGAGGAAATATCAGCGGTTGCGCTGAATATTTTCGCCTCTAGTGGCGTGATCAAGGGGAGATTTTGGAGTTCTTTCGATCTTTAGATATTTAGCGATATCTTCTATGCTGAAAATCTTTAAGCGTTTGTTGTTTCTAGGATCCCCAGCATAGCAGGCTAACATTTCGTTGCCATTGCTTAGGATGTGTAGCTTATCACCATCCTTAACCTTGTAGGTATCTGGATGTTCTATTTTCATTTTATCTGTTACTGGAATGGAAGTAGAAATAATAGGAAATGAACGGTTTGAATCTACTGCAATATCAAAATTTACCCCTAGCTTTCTTTTAATTTTCTCTAATTGAGAAGCTATTTCTGGGGCAGCTTCCTTTGCTGCCTTTACGGTTGGGCTGTCGTTCATATTCTAAATCCCTATTAATGTATCTGTTCTATTTGTGAATTAAGGCGTAGCACGCGCTCATACAGTTCAAATGTGCTGTCGAGCAGGTAGCAGACGTAGGATGGCAGGATGCCGTGCAACATTTTATTATCAACGCGGCATATATTCTGAAACTCAAGCCCATAATGTGCGGATTGCTTCACATCTATTTTTCCAGAAACCACTGAACGCTGCGCTAATATCCATGACATAACGCATGAAAGGCGCAGGGTAATGCGTGACATTTCGCAGGCATAGACTGCGCGGATGTTTTTATCCATTTTACGTTGGTCATCATCCCCAAATTCAGTAAAATAATCCTGCGCCTCATGGAGCAATGTCATTGCTTCATTATACACGCTTGGCATGAATAATACATTTTGCGAAGTTGGTACTTTAGGTGTATCTGTTCTAGTTTCCATTGTGGCAATCATTTTGTTGAATATGGTTAAATTATATCATTGATTTTATTGATTTTGTGTTAATTATTTGTGACGGTCATTAATTAATTAGATTTTTATGCAGGTAAAAATAGTTAATAAGTTAGATGCGGATAATTTGGATTTAGCTTATAATCCAGATGCTTGCGTATTTGTTGCGGCTAACGCTGGCTCTGGAAAAACTAGCCTGCTTGCCGATAGGGTGTTGAGCCTATTACTGCATGGGGTCGAGCCAGCAAAGATTTTATGCCTGACTTTTACCAAGGCTGCGGCCGCTGAAATGTCCAGCCGTATTTTAAAGACTCTAGGCTCATGGGTGATGGCTGATGATCGTGAATTAATAAAGCAAGTCAGTAAACTGACTGGTGAAAACCCTCCATCATTTTTACTTGATAGAGCGCGGGGGTTATTTGCAAAAGTTCTAGAAGCCCCACAAGGTATTAATATTGAAACTATCCATGGTTTTTCTCAATCGTTGCTGCGTCGCTTTCCACTTGAATCGGGAATAAGTCCACATTTTACGGTTATGGATAGCAGGAGCGAACAGGAAGTATTAGCTGAAGCTAGGCTGCGATTATTTAACTATGCACAAAAAAGCGATTCTGCTGTTGGTGCTGCGCTTGAGTCTTTAGCGCGTGATGTTAGTGAATCTGGCTTTCATAAGCTTATGGGCGAGATTGTAAAAAACAAACGAAAGTTTCGTAAGTTATTGCAAAATACAAATGGCATTCCTTCAATAATACATACACTTTATTCGCGCTTTAAGTTGAAGGCAGGAACAACAAAGGAATCATTGCTGGCGGAATATTTTATTTACAGCGAGGAGCAGTTGCTAAAACTTCGCATGGTTGCGGATATACTTCTTCAATCGGACAAACCTACTGATACTCAAACGGGAATAAGGCTCGCTGATTGGTTGGCAAGACCAGAGGCACGCTTAGAACTTTCAGATGGTTATAGCTTGTATTTTGCATTGGAGGATGGTTCTGGTCGTAAGAGGCTTTTTACCAAGTCAGCTTTATCTGGCGATGAATTGATTGATGCTTTGTTGGCAGAGCAGCAGCGAGTGATTGAATTTAGTGATAGGCTGCGCGCTCTTAATGTTATTCATCATACAATTGATGTTTTGCATGTAGCTGAAGCATTGTTGGCAGAATATGAGGCTATTAAGCGTAGTCACGCATGGATGGATTATGATGATTTGATTCTTACTGCTTGCGATTTACTAACTCGTGCTGGTATGTCGCCATGGGTGCTGTTTAAGCTAGATGGCGGAATTGATCATATATTAGTGGATGAGGCGCAGGATACCAGCCCTGAACAATGGCAGATTATTGATGCTCTTACGCAGGAATTTTTTGCGGGGCAGGGGGCAAAAGAAATAGAACGTTCACTATTTATTGTTGGCGATGAAAAGCAGTCTATTTATAGTTTTCAAGGTGCTGATGTAAAAGAGCTGGCGCGGATGCAGAAGTATTTTAGTGAATCAATAAAAGCGGCACAAAAAAATATTCACTCGCTTGCCCTTACCAAATCATATCGTTCAACTCAGGCAGTTTTACAGAGCGTTGACGCAGTTTTTGCGAAGCAAGAAGCTCGCCTTGGCGTTACCTTTGATGATTTGGAATTAAATCATATACTCACCAGAATTGGGCATGAAGGTTTGGTCGAATTATTGCCTGTGATACAACCCTCAGAAGATGAAAGTGAAGATAGTATTTCCCCAACTAATAAGCTCGTGCGCCATATAGCCGATACTATTAAAGGCTGGATAGAAAATGGTGAGGCAAGAGCTGGTGAAATTATGATTCTGTTGCGTAGCCGTACCAATTTCGCTGATAAATTGGTACATGCGCTTAAAAGGCGCGGTGTGGCTGTGGCTGGCAGCGACAGAATGCAACTTAATGATAATCTTGCTGTGCAGGATTTGATCGCGCTGGGGCAAGTTCTGCTGCTTCCTGATGATAATTTAACACTGGCAGCATGCCTTAAAAGCCCGATATTTAATTTGAATGAAGATGATTTATTCGAGCTTGCTTACGGACGAGAAAAACGAACATTATGGCAGCGTTTGGGGCAGTTGCCACAATTCGTAGAAATTTATGAATTACTAACCGACCTTCGTGCAAAAGCAGATTTTACACCACCTTTTGAGCTATATTCTTATTTATTGAATGAGCGAGGCGCGCGGGCAAAATTCATTGGTAGAATGGGTGAAGAATGTGCTGATCCCATTGATGAATTTATGCAGCAGACTTTGCTTTATGAGCGGGCGCACCCGCCTTCGCTGCAAGGCTTTATCCACTGGCTTTCTGGCAGTAATAGCGAAATAAAACGTGATATGGAGCAGGCGCGTGATGCGGTGCGGATTATGACTGTACATGGGGCAAAAGGCTTGCAATCTAAGATTGTGATTCTGCCAGATACTGTGGGAATACCAATGGAACAAGATTCATTATTATGGCTGAACGAAATACCGATTCGTGGCATTTCATCTAGGCAGGATGATGTTATATGCAGAAATCTGCGTGCTAACAGGCAGCAGGAGATTCTTAGCGAATATCGTCGTTTGCTTTATGTGGCGCTCACCCGAGCTGAAGACAGGCTTTATATTTGCGGTGCAACAGGTAAGAAAAATATTAATGAACAGAGCTGGTATCATCATATTAAAACAGGGATTGAGGGAATAGCAACACCGTTTGAAACACCATTTGGTGAGGGACTTAGGGTGGGTTGTCATTCGTCATCCCCGCCCCCGTGCGGGGATCTTGGGCAACACGGTAAAAATACTGGGTTTGGCTCTAGATCCCCGATTGAATCGGGGATGACAGATTTCCTCCATGTTCCACCTCCATCCGAGCCATCGCCAAGCAAGCCACTTACACCATCTCGACTTTCTGGTGAGCTTCCAGCAGTAGCATCGCCCCTTGCTGGTAAAAATATTTATGCTGCGGGAAAATTTATCCATTTATTGCTGCAATATTTGCCATCACAATCTTCTGAAAAACGGCATGAGTCAGCAAAAATAATAGCCCGTAAATTTACTACCCAGCTTTCAGCAGAGATTATAGAAAAAGCCATATCAGATGCACTGGTAGTTATAGACAATCCAGAATTTTCGTTTTTATTCGGTAAAGATTCTCTTGCTGAAGTGCCAATCACTGGAAATTTAGGAATAGACGGCAATAATATCACTGTCTCGGGGCAGATAGACAGGCTTTATATGGGCAGTGATGAGGTGTGGATTGTAGATTTCAAGAGCAATCAGCTGCCACCACTCTCACAACAAGACATTCCTACGGCTTATATCCGCCAGCTTGGGCTGTATCGTCTGCTACTTCAAAAAATAACCCCTGAAAAACAAGTGAAATGTGCTTTATTATGGACGGCAACGGCAAAACTTGATGTTTTACCTGATGCTTTGCTTGACGAATGTAAAATGAGTTTCTACATATAGAACATAGCAACTGAAAGGAATTATATGACTCTGCATATTGACGATAGTGAATTTGATGCAAAAGTAATCAATGCTTCTGGAGCATTTTTGGTGGATTTCTGGGCGGAGTGGTGTGGTCCTTGCCGTCAGATTGCGCCGATTCTTGATGAGATTGCCAAAGAGCGGGCTGGTAAAATCACTGTTGTAAAAGTGAATATTGATAAGAATCCTGCAACACCGCAAAAGTTTGGTGTGCGTGGGATTCCGACTCTTATCATTTTTAAGGATGGTAAAGCGGTTTCTACCAAAGTTGGAACTTTGCCGAAAAGCAAACTCCTTGAGTGGGTTGATTCTGCCGTCGCTTAGTTTTGCACCTAATTCGCGGGTTTTTTTCTCTCCAAAATGCGGAGGGATTTCTGGGATTTTGCTTAAATTATTTTCTGATTTTCGTTTGCGTGCAGTAACTGCCAGCGAGATAGAATTTTATTTATTCGGCTCTGGTGAGCGTGATTTATCAGAATTTTGGGGTGATATTAAAACCTCCTGCGTTAGTGCTGGTATCGAGATTTTTAAAATTGAAAAAGAGCGTGGACGTGAACAGCATGAAATATCGCTGACTCCCAGCAATCCAGAAAAAACAGTGCGTGATACCAATAAGCTGAAAGATATTATCTCGGATTTGGCAGTCAAACATTCTATGCAGGTTAGCTTTGCAGCAAAGCCAATAACCGATGATTTTGGCAGTGGTTTACACATCCATATTCATCTGGAAGATGAGCAGGGAAAAAACCAATTTATAAAAGATGATTCCAGCATAAGCGATACGCTAAACCATGCTCTGGGTGGGTTGCTCTTGTGGTTACCAGATACCATGCCAATATTCGCGCCAAACGAGGAATCATATAAAAGATTTGTTGCTGGTAGCAATGGTCCTTTGACTGTTAGCTGGGGGGCGAATAACCGCACAGTTGCATTGCGATTGCCTGATTCTGCAAAGGATAACAAACGTATTGAACATCGTGTTGCGGGGGCGGATGCGGATATTTTACAGGTAATGTATGTTATTCTTGCAGCCATTCATTATGGGCTGGCAACCGCTGTAAAACCAGACGGACAAGTATATGGCGATGCAGCGCTTGAGATGTATGCTAAACCTAGATTTTCTAAAGATTTACGGGTTGCGAAACAGCGCATGCAACAATCGATATTCCCGCTTAAAAATTATGGCATTTTAATAGAATCTTAATCTGTTTTTGATACAATTATACATTGTAAAATAAATGGTTGCCATAAAAACGGATTTATAATGATAGCCAAAAAATATTCTCCAAGAAATCATAAAAACAAGGCATTCACTCTGTTAGAGTTGGCAGTTGTTCTTGTTGTTGTCGTTCTGGTAGCTGGTATCGGGGTATCAATTTCTAAAGACATGATTGAGTCTTCCAAGGAAGTTGCCACAAACAAGCGTATGGATGAAATTGAAAAGGCAATCTTTGCATTCATGAAGAAAAATGGACGCATACCTTGCCCCGGTGATGCTACATATTTAACAAGCAATGCGAACTATGGTGTTGAAGCTACTGTTGCTATGCTTGAGCGTTGCACTGGTGGAGCTATTTCTTCCACTTTCAGAACTGACTCAACTTATATGAATAAAGCTGCTGAAGGACCAGTGCCAGTTGCTACGCTTGGTTTGCCTAGAGAGTTTATGTATGACGGATGGGGTAGGAAATTTGCATATGCTGCTGCCACAGCTATGACTGATTCTACATATTCAACCAAGGCTTTCCCACCTAAGAGTGGTACTGGCTGTTTGGATAACACGGCGATTATGGTGAAGGATGCTTCTGGTGCTAACCGTTCAACCAGTGCTGTTTATGCTCTAATTAGCTACGGAAAAAATGGTCATGGCGGATATTTGCCTGCTGGCACCCGCTTTAGTTCTGGCAGCACAAACACAGACGAACTAACTAATTGTCATTGCACAAATGCAGCAGCAAATAGCACTTATAACGGCAATTATGTTCAGAGAAGCAAAAATCTTAACGCTACCACAGCAGCAAGTTATTTCGATGATATTGTGCGTTATAAGGAACGTTGGCAGCTAACAACAGAGGAAGATTTGCTGGATGATGACGGTTACCGTGGTCCAGATTTAGCTATTGGTTATCAATTGGCTACTGCTAGTGCGGGTACTTTTTATGTGTATAAAAATAAATGTTCCCGCTTTATAAAACAGGCAGATCTAAGCCCTCTACCAACGGATAAACCGCTTGGTGTGGCGTTTACAGCTGGAAATAAGCATTTGCTGACATATTCTGGTTTGGGATGTAACCTGTATAAGATTAGTGCGGGTGGAACTCTTACAAATCTTTCCAGCGCTTTTGCCACTGCCTGTCCCTATAATTCTACAGCGGTTATGGATCTTTCCAATAATGGATATCTGGCTATTAGCAGTGGAACAAGTAGTGCCGTGATAAATTTGTGGAAACAATCTGGTGATAAGTTTGTTGCTCTTACTTCCCTTACTCATTCTGCTGCCAGCGTTGCTGAGTTATCTTTTTCACCAGATGCTAAAATGCTTGCCGTTCGCAGTGCAACCAACACTTCAAGGATATATAAACGCAAAGGCGATACGTTCAGCGCAGCGGCAGCGGATATAACTCAGCCTGCGAATTTAAGTTCTACAAATACACCACTGACCATAGTTTTTTCTCCTGATGGTAAATTTCTTGCTGATATAGAGTTCAATACGGGCAACAGTAGGTATTATGTAAATAGTTGGGTGGTTCTGGGGGTTGATAACCCTTCTTTTTCTCAGATGACATCAATAACACCATCTACCACCAACTCGGTTGATAGTATCTTTTTTACGCAGGATAGGCGTGTTATGCTGGTGACTGGTGTTTATAATGGTATTTGTTTGATTGAGCATAGCTGGCCATCTTTGTGTGGAAATAGCGGTTCATATTATGGTGGTGGTTGGACATCTGGTTTTGCCGCGTCCGGTGGAAAAACTTATGGAGCATTCTCTAAGGGGGGATATTATTATATTATAACTAGACTGGGTGATAATGTGCTTCCATATGTTGCTAAGGCATATTCAAGGTTAACTTACGGAACTATGCGTAGGTTTGAAGCGTGGGGACCTGTGCCATATTACCCGAGTTCAAGTCCTGGTGTTGCATATAATAATTCTCTTCCTAGTGCTACTGGTGGACCAGTTGCTTTTAGTAAGTAGTTTATTTGTAAAGACCTCTCGACAAGCTCGAGGTGACAGGTATTGTCATCTCGAACGCAGTGAGAGATCTTTGCATGAAAACCTATTATATATACATGCTAACAAACTGGAATAATGAGGTGTTATATATTGGTGTAACTAATAATTTAGAACGCAGAATATACGAACATAAAAACAAACTTGTTAAAGGTTTTACTGAGAAATATAATCTTACCAAACTTGTGTATATTGAAACGACAGATTATATAAATGCTGCCATAGAACGTGAAAAGCAACTGAAGAAATGGCGTAGGGAGAAAAAAGATAATTTAGTAGAATCTGTAAATCCATCATGGGATGATTTAAATATTGGAATAATGTAAAGATCCCTCGGCTACGCTCGGGATGACAGTTATTTGTCATTCCGAACGAATGTGAGGAATCTCGTCATTATTATTAAAGATAAGATCCCTCGACTTCCTCCTTCGCTAAAGCTACGGAGGACAGGTCGCTCAGTATAACAGAGTCCTCACCATCTTCTCACCAGTAACCTCAGGCGGCAGTTTGAAGCGGGTGTTTTCTGCAATCCCAGAGAGTGTTTCAATCACTGTTGGTCGCAGGGTAGAAATTGCGCTGACCACACCCTGCACCAGATGTTCAGGGGCGGACGCGCCTGCGGTTATGCCTACTGATTTTATATTATCAAACCAGTGCGGTTGCAGGTTTTTTGCATCATCAATTAAATACGCGGTGATACCGATTTCCGCTGCAAGGTCGCGCAGGCGGTTAGAATTCGAGCTATTGGCAGAACCAACAACCAACACAACATCAACCTGTTTTGCTAAATCACGCACGGCGTTCTGGCGGTTTTGCGTGGCATAGCAAATATCGCGCAGCTCAGGGCCTGTAATATTAGGAAAACGGTTTTTCAGTGCTGCTATAATATCCTTAGTATCATCAACACTAAGGGTGGTCTGGGTTACATAAGAAAGTTTATCAGGATTTTTTACGCTCAGATTTTTTACATCTTCAACATTCTGCACCAATAGCACACCATTCTGCACGCGCCCGCTTGTGCCTTCAACCTCTGGGTGTCCCTCGTGACCTATTAGGATAATTTGCCTGTCATCGGCTTCATAGCGTTGTGCTTCTTTATGAACTTTTGTAACCAGTGGGCAGGTTGCATCTATTATTGGCAAATCACGCAGTTTTGCCGAATTTTCAACTTTTTCTGAAATACCATGTGCAGAAAAAACTGTAATAGCACCATCAGGAATTTCGCTAACTTCCTGCACGAACACCACGCCTTTAGCGCGTAAATCTTCCACCACCCAGCGATTATGCACGATTTCATGACGAACATAAACGGGTGCGCCGTATAGTTTTAGTGCGCGTTCCACAATTTCTATGGCGCGGTCAACACCAGCACAAAATCCACGCGGTTCAGCAAGAATTATTTTAAGTGTGTTTATCATATTGCTTCCAGTCTTTCATCATAACCAGTCGATTGCATTTCCACTAGGCGCGATACTGTGCGTGAAAACTCAAATGAACCATCACCGCTTTGGTAAATTTCTTCAGCAGGCACGGCAGCGGTGCATATCAGCTTTATTTTATGTTCATAAAGAGTGTCAATAAGCGTGGAAAATCGCTTGGCTTCATTGTGCTGTTCTGGTTGCAGTTTTGGAATATCTGTTAGGATTATTGTGTTAAGCCTGCGGGCAAGAGCCAGATAATCCGCCGCACCAAGCATAGCTGCACATAATTCGTTGAAAGTGAAAATACCAATTTTATTGTTATAAGACTTAAATTCCACTTGTCTGCCTTGAACAATTAAACTTTCCTTAGTTGCAGGAGAAGTTGCGCCGAGATTTTGTAAGGTTTGCATGACAAATTTATTTGCGGCTTCACCGAGCGGATAATAATAAAATTGTGATGTTCTGCTTCCTTGTTGATAGCGATAATCATCTGGGCTGGAAAGTGCTGCAATTTTCATTTTTTCTTCAATAAGTTTTATAAAATTTTCAAAGCGTTCAGCTTGCACACCGCCTGTATATAGGGCTTTGGGTGGGCGGTTTGAAGTGCTGACGATGCAGATGTTATGGGCGAATAATCCTTCAAACAGGCGGTATAGAAGTGTTGCATCAGCCACATCTGTTGCCTGTAATTCATCAAAACAAAGAAGCTGTGTTTCACCAGCTAACTCGCGGGCGAGGACTGCCACAGGATCACCACCTCCGCTCTGGCGCAGTTTATGGATACGGGCGTGGACTTCCTGCATAAAGGCATGAAAATGCACCCTACGCTTTTTTAGATTTTTATTTTCGGGAACAGCATCAAAAAATAAATCCATGAGCATGGATTTTCCGCGCCCGACATTGCCGTAAATATACAGGCTGTTTATGTTTGTTGATGGCTTTGATTTGGTAAATAGCGATTTCTTTTTTGGCTTAACGAGTCTATCCAAAACTTCTTGCAGCATGGTCAGTAAATTCTGTTGGGCAATATCGTTCTGTATACGCCCTTGCGCGACAAGCTGCCCGTAGCTTTTGCTTAGATTTGTTTTATTGTGTGGCGACATTGCTATTATTCTTATTATTTTGTGGAAGTTTTGCATCTGGTGGTCGCACATAAAAGGGCAGAGGGGAAACAGCTCTTTCTGGGTGTGCAGCTGCCAGTTCGGCAAGAAAATCAGCGCGGGGAAAGGTTATTGTCACTGACGAATCCTGAACGGGGGAAAGGTGCTGTGCTACAAGAGTCGGTTGGCACAAAGCCTCAAAATTAGTATCAAAACGTTGATATATAACTTCACCTTTGCCAGCGTTTAATATGGATAGGACAGGTGCATCTGGCTTCTGTAACCTTACTCCAAACGCCATAACCTCCAGAGAATTAAAACCTAAAACTGGTATTTTAGCGGCAAAACCGATAGCCCGTGCGCTGGCAAGCCCAATGCGTATGCCTGTAAAGCTACCCGGCCCAATGGTTGCGGCAACGGCAGAAAGTTCACTATATTGCGTTTTGCTTTTATCTAGCGCTTCCTCCACCATCTGAATCAGGCGTTTTGCTTGGAGGCTGGCGGATAATTCTTCGCAATATGTTGAAATAGCATTATTTTTCCATATACTAACGCTGCACGAACCAGACGTGCTGTCAATGGCGAGGATAGTTGGAGATTTCATATTATTCTGTGTCATAGTGTGAGATTACAATGTATTTTATTTATATCTACCCATAATATTTGCAATTTGTATTATTTTACGCCATTAGTGGTGCGTATTTTAATTTGTGTGTGCGGAAAGTTCAGCGTCTAAATGCTTTATTTAACTAGAAGAATCGGTGAATCGATTATAATTAACAACAATATTGAGCTTACCGTCGTTGATGTGCGCGGTAAGACGGTAAAACTTGGTTTTTTATTTCCTAAAGAAGCCAGCATCCTGCGTAAAGAGCTACACCAGAAAATTTTAGAGCAAAATATCGCGGCTGCTGGTGGTGATGGCGGTGGCTTGGATGATATTGAATTCACTGTCAACATAGGTAATGCTGATACGGGCAAGGATGATGGAAGATAAAGAAGATTCTAAAGACAATATAGTATTTGATAAAAGCAAGCTTGCCGTTGCGCTTAAATATGAGCGTGGGAAAAATGAAGCTCCACTGGTAGCTGCTAAAGGTAAGGGATATATTGCGCAACAAATTATTGACCTAGCAAAGGCGAATAATGTTGAAATCAGACGCGATACTGATCTAGTAATGCTACTTGAAAAACTGGATATCAACACACCTATTCCGCTGGAGGCTTATGCGGCGGTGGCGGAGATTCTGGCGTATGTTTATAAGGCGAATGATAAAGCGAGGAAATCTACATGAATGCACAACAAGATTTATTTGAAAATGTTGCAAAATTTGTTCAGGACAGCAAAACTCTGATCGCTAAGGGAGCGATGGTGGAGATGGCTGGCTTGGATAAGCAGGTGCATAGTTTGTGCGAGCAGATATTACAGCTTTCACAGGAAGATCGTCTAAAATATGCCGATATGCTTCAGGATTTACTGACGCAGCTTAAAATTCTTGGTGAGGATTTGGTTCGTCAGCGTGAGGCTTTGGCACATGAAATTCGTTATCTCTCCAGCCATAAAAAAGCCAGCGTGGCATATAAAACGGCTGATTCTAAGGCTGAATTGGTTTCTGAAAAAATCGAGGATTAAAGGCAATCATGGACACTATTGATCCAGCGCGGTTTATTTTTGCTTCTTTTTTTGTGCTGGGATTGCTTGGTTTGCTTGCGGTTGGGTTAAGACATTATGGACAGAAGTCATTTGCAACTAAATTGTTTTCTATAAAGCAAACATCTGGCAGAGTTGCTATTGTAGAAACACAATATATCGATCATAAATCAAAATTGTTATTAGTAAAACGTGATAACGTTGAACATCTTTTGTTGGTCAGCGATGGCAAGACTACTGTAATTGAATCAGGGATTAAGCGTGATGCGTAGAATATTTTCTATATTGCTGATTGGTATAGTAGCTTTTTTTATAGTGGAGCATACAGCCTTCGCCCAATCCTTGAATGTTGATCTTGGTAAAACCACTGGCGGAACGGCAACAGCAAAGTTGATTCAGCTTGTTGTTCTGCTTACAGTCATTACGCTTGCTCCTTCTATTTTGGTGATGATGACTTCATTCATGCGTATTGTTATTGTGCTGTCATTCTTGCGCAGTGCGCTTGGTTTGCAACAAACTCCGCCGAACCAAGTTCTTATTTCTCTGGCATTATTTATGACTGCGTTCATCATGGCACCTGCTTTTGAGCAATCATATAACGATGGTGTTAAGCCATTGCTTGAAGAATCTATTACTGAAGAACAGGCGTTGGAGAGAATAGGCGCGCCGTTTCACAGCTTCATGTTGAAGCATGTCAGGCAAAAAGATTTGGAATTATTTGTAAGTATGTCGCCTGATTTGAAAATTGAAACACCACAAGATACGCCATATCGTGTTCTTGTTCCTGCCTTTATGATTAGCGAATTGAAACGTTCGTTTGAAATAGGGTTTCTTATTTTTATTCCATTTGTGGTGATTGATATGTTGGTTGCCTCGATTCTAATGGCGATGGGGATGATGATGTTACCGCCAGTGATGATTTCACTTCCCTTTAAGCTGATATTTTTTGTGCTGGTTGATGGTTGGTATATGGTGTGTGGCAGCTTAATCAAGAGTTTTGGCACGGTATGAAAGATATAATTTTTTCATTGTTAGGCTTTTTACTATTTGGCGCATTTATCGTTATCGCCTTATGGTTTAGTGCTGCTTTGATAATATTTGTTTTTATCAGTAGTGCTTTTCTAGCGATGTATATTATTTTGCGCGGTTATTATTTGCGCTGGCGTTATAAAGATTCATTTGTACAACCACCTAACACTAGTATTAAAGAAACAAAAACTACTATTATTGATGTGGAGTATCATGATGTCTCAGACAAAAACAGTTAGGAGATAGGTTCTATGTTAATTATCGCCCTTTATTTAATATTCAGTATGCTCGCCGTTATGTATTACGATGCGACGCGCTTTATCATTCCTAACTGGTTGGTTGGAAGCTTGTTGTTACTATATCCAGTTGCGTTTTTTGTTTCACCAGCAACTATTGATTGGAAAATGGATTTGCTGGGAATGCTTGGTACTTTTGTGCTCGGATATTTTATATTTGCCCTGCGGGTCATGGGTGGAGGCGACGTAAAACTTATTATAGTTCTCAGCCTTTGGGTCGGATTACATCAACTGGCTATGTTCGGGTTTAATTTTGCTGTATTGGGCGGAGTTCTTTCAATCTTTATTTTGATAATGAGGAAAGTCATTCCATATGCAATTAATAATAAAGAAAAATTACCGCGTATTTTTCGTGATAAACAGCCAGTTCCTTATGGTCTGGCGATTGCAGGGGCATTTTTGATGATGCTTTATAGCGGGGATATACCGATTATTTCACTTCAGATGGCTGCTCTGAAATAGTTTGTTGTTTTTCGACAACTCTTAACCCAAGCATCTCGACCATTTGGTGATTTAGTTCTGCACCAAATATAAAAATAATATTGCAGATGTAAAAGAATACCAACGCAGCTATAACTCCTCCAAGGCTGCCGTAAATCAGATTAACTTGGTCGAAGTTGGATAAATAACCAGTGAATAAATACGCTGCACCTATCCATAATATAACAACCAGTGCTGCCCCCGGTACAACGGAGACAAGGCGTTGTTTTATATTTGGTAGTAGATAATAAATATAAGAAACTGCTACAAATAGAATAAATATTGTCAGGTAAAATAAGAGATTTCCAAAGTTTTTTCGTATATCTGTAGATAGTTCTACACCTAATAAATTTTCAATTTGGTGCAGAATTAGTGGCATGGTCACTACTAACAACATCCCCATTATAACTATTGAGGTAAACAGGATAAGTTGAGCGATAGAAAGCAGTCTGCGAAACCAATAGGCTGGTGGGGTAGTAACATGATAAGCGCGATTTAAAACTGTTCGTATACCCTCCACGGCAGAAGATGCCGTCCATATAGCTCCCAGAATAGAAGCCGTAAGCAATCCTTGCGGTGGACCAGAAACAATTTCCACAATTCGTGGTTTTATTGCAACTGTGAGATCTGCTGGTAGAACTTGTAAAATAGAGTTGATGAATTCTGCTCCACTTTGTCCTTGCCCAAGCACACCTATAACCGCAACTAGGAACACTAAAAAAGGAAATAATGCGAGCAAGCCAAGAAACGCCAGATAGCCAGCATGTTCAATCCCATCATGCACCATCACCGTGTCGTAAGCCGCACAGTATATACAATTCCAACTCTTCTTAAGTATGTTTATCATAGTAAGATTTATGCAGGTATTCGTTGGCTTATGCAATGGATTGTTTCCATATTAAGTAATAAATTCAATGCATAGGGCTATGAAATCGCTGTGGTATTTGCTGGTTTTTTACTTGATAATATTCTGATTTGGTTATACAATTAGGTGGAACTATTTGTGGTTTTACCAATGAAAACATTATTGACTGCACAAGAACATCCAGAACTTTTTTCAGCAATAACAAAATTGAATAGAAAAGTTCAAGATTATTTTGCTGTGCAGTCGTTGAAAAAAACACCAGTTTTTCCTCCGATATATATATCAGATGAGGTGGATAGTTTAGGGGTGCGTGGAACTTTAAGTAACCCAGAAGTGCTTATTCATCCAAATATTATGAAAAACTCATCTAATGATGAAATTATTGCAGGGATTGCCCATGAGTATGCTCATATATTCTATCCGCCAGCAATAGAAAATATAAAAATGTCTTTCGGTGATTCTATAGCTAGAGAATGTTACGCAGATGTTTTTGCTAAAGATTTCTCTCAAGAAAAATCTGTTAATGGTTTATTAAAAAAAGAATTTGAAAATGTTACATCGCGTATGGGGTTATTAGATAAAATACTCTTTAATGTCTCTATGAAATTTGACTGGATACCATCGTTGGAAGAACGCCTAAAACTAGTTGCTAATCCTAATATTAATTTAGAAAAATTAGTCGGAATCAAGTTGGATAAAAATTGTGACATTATTGGTGACTTGCATCCTAATATAAAGACAGTGCCAAGTAAAACTCAAGATTTTCCCAGTCATTAAATGTTTTTAGAGCCTGTCTAGAATTCAGGTTAGAAGATTATGGCAATATTTTGCACAGAGGCTGGAACGAGCCAAGCGATGAATTGAAACAACAGCTCCGACAACATATGGGTTGTACGAAAACGCTGCCTAATTGGTTTTAAGCAGGAATTTGCTGGCTCATGCAATGGATTGTTCCAAGCCCCCAGACTAAATCTACAGCGTGGATTCCAACTATTTCGCGTTTTGGAAAAACTTCCGCAAGTGTGTTAAGTGCAATCCTATCTGCAGGATCGTTGAATGTTGGAACTAAAACCAAATCATTAGCTATCAGGAAATTAGCGTAAGAGGCGGGGAGGCGTTGCCCATCAAAAATTACAGGGCGGGGCATTGGTAGCTCCACGATGTTCAACTGCGCTGCTTTCAAGCGTTTTACATTATCCTTTAGCAGCGAATAATTCTCATCGTTTTTATCTTTTTCTACCACTGTTACTACCGTATCAGCATTCACGAAACGGGTGATGTCATCAACGTGACCATGAGTGTCATCGCCAACTATACCTTTGCCCAACCAAACAATTTTTTTAATGCCAAGATATTTGGCAAAAACTTCTTCGTAATCATCACGGGTGAAATTAGGATTGCGCACCTGAACATCTGCCAGCAAACATTCTTCAGTGGTTAGTAATATTCCTTTGCCGTTTACATCAATAGAACCACCCTCAAGAACCACGCGTTTGCCTTTATGTGTTGGCTCTATTCTCGGTAAATTCCAAACTTCATTAAGTGCAGATGGAACTTTGTCATCGAGTTTGTGGTTGGGATATTTTGCCCAAGCGGTAAAGCGGAAATCTAGCATGGCTAGATTATGGCTTAAGGCTTGAGGCTTATGGCTTAAGTTGTTTGTGTGTTTTTTTTCATAAGCCTTAAGACTTAAGCCTTGAGCTTTTACTATTATCGGTCCGCTATCGCGCATCCATATCCTATTAGTGGGGATGATGTGGAAATCAATTTTATCAACATTCGCTCCAGCACGTTCGCAAACATCAGTTGCCTGCGTTTTTTCTTTGTCACTACGAACAATAAGGGCAACGCGTTCAACTTGCGTAAGATAGCGGATTATCTCGCCATAAACCCATGGAATAGGCGCGAATTTATCTGGCCAGTCCTCTTTATTATGTGGCCATGCAAGCAGTGTTGATGAGTGGCGTTCCCACTCGGCAGGCATCATGTAATTTGTCATTCGCTCCACCTTTGTGTAATTCCGCCGTAAGCATCAACTCTTCTATCCCTAAAGAATGGCCAGTTGCGGCGGGTTTCTTCAATTAATTTAGGGTCGATAGTTGCGCTTACTATTTCTTCTTTGTCATGGCTGCCCATGGCAAGTATGCGCCCGAATGGGTCGGTGATAAAAGAATGTCCAAAAAATTCTATACCATCACCAACTGTTATTTCATGCCCAACGCGGTTTACAGCAGCTACAAACACGCCGTTAGCGATAGCGTGGCTGCGCTGGATGGTTTCCCATGCTTCCACCTGTGATTTGCCAAATTCAGCTTTTTCGGTTGGATGCCATCCTATTGCTGTTGGATAGAACAGAACCTCCGCGCCTTGCATAGCGGTTAGGCGCGCACCCTCAGGATACCATTGATCCCAGCAAACCAATGCACCGAGCTTGCCCACGCTGGTGTTATGTGCCTTAAAGCCTAAGTCACCCTGTGCAAAATAATATTTTTCTTCAAATAATGGATCGTGGGGGATGTGCATTTTGCGGTAGATTCCAACCAAACTGCCATCGCTATCAGTAACTGTGGCGGTGTTGTAATGCAGTCCTGCTGCTGCTTTTTCATATATAGAGCCAATGATAACCATACCAGTTTCTTTAGCAATTTTGCTTAAAGCTGTGCTGGTTTTGCCGTTTATAGGCTCGGCAAGGTCAAATTTGCTGATGTCCAGCTTCTGACAAAAATAATCGGTCAGAAAAAGTTCAGGCAAACAAGCCACTTTTGCGCCATCTGCCGCCGCTTGGCGCAGCATTTTCTCTGCTTTAGCAAGGCTTTCAGCTGGGTTAGGCGAGCAGCGCATCTGGATAAGCGCGAGTTTAAAAGGTTTATTAGTCATAAAATCTCCATATAATAGCTGCTCACTTACAGCAATTTGTGGCAGCGTGCAACGATGAAGAGAATATTTACAGTTTTTGCTTGATTTTTTTTGCTAAGTCCGTAGGTTTCGCAGCCTACCTATTGAATTGCTTTTTTGGTTTAATGTTTCTGTGGCTCGGTAGCTCAGTGGTAGAGCAGGGGAATCATAATCCCTTGGTCGGGTGTTCAAATCACCCCCGAGCCACCATATTTTTAGTGATGAATCATTGAAATTTAAAAGAAAGGGCGCATGATTGGTTGTTTCCGCCCATGAATTGAGTGCTATATTGCATAGTGGCGTTTGAGACACCTCTATTATCGAAGCAATCTATGTATCCATTACTATAATCAGTTTGTGCATCAGCTATTACCGCTGGTGCTGCGCTTGCAGTTACTGGACCACAAAAATTTGCATTATCACATCCACCACCATTCCCTTGTCCACCTACATAAGAAACTCCACCAGCAGCCCAAAGATTTTGCCACATCGCAAAAGCATCTGTAGCACCATTGGTAGGATACATTGCCATTACCCTTCCTGATTGTGGTAATCCATCATCTGTTTTTTTGTCAATTGCGTATGCCTGATTAGGAGTAATAGACACATCCATTGCAGAAGGATAACAAGGGTCTATTACTTGAGAAATAGCAAAATAATTTACACGGTCATTTATACCAGTATTTATGACTTTCCAGCCACCACTCCAGACATAAACGTAGCTATTTTTCTGTATTTTGGCGGATGGATAACGTTTGTTAATTTGATCCGCAGTCATAGGGCTACCACTACAAATAGTTGCGTAATCATAATCAGCATCAGTAAATGAACCATCAATTAATTTAGCATCAGACAAATCTCTCCAGAAAATAGCAGTTTCGCCAGCTGCTATAAACCACCCAGCATTAGCACCCATATAATGACCTTCAATTATACCATCGCCATTACCTTGTCCTGCTACCGTTCCTCTTGCTGAAAAACCAAAGGACACAGCATCAGAGCTTTTCATATCCCCCGGTAATGCACCATATTTTACACGGAAAGTATTTACGGCGGTCTGGTATTTTTCAATCTGGCTTATTTGGGTTCGTACTTCAGATGCAGTTATTAAATCTTTACCAACCAGAATACCAGCAATAATAAGCCCTATTATGACAAGAGCAATGGACAATTCAATAAGTGTAAATGCAACTTCGTCAGCATTTCTATCATTATTCATCTTTTTATCGTTCTTAACAAAGAAATATCATTTCATAATATATCTATATTTCTAGAATTATTGATATATTATGTCAATAGTTTACATATCTTATAACCCCCTTTCACATTCCTCACATACTCCAATTAACTCTAGCATTTCCCGCTCGATGGTGAATTTGATATTTGCGCCGATTTCTTTGATTGATTTGCAGATGCTGTGGTTGTGTATTTCTAGAACTTTATTGCATTTGCGGCAGACAGCGAATTGTGTGCCGTGATCTTGTTCGTCATTATGGCAGGCAACGAATGCTCCCAGTGATTGAATACGGTGAATCAGCCCACGCTCAAGCAGTGCGTCCAGCGCACGATAAACAGTTTGCGGTGCTTTTACTCCTGCTTTTTGCAGCTTGCCCAGAATATCATAAGCAGTGAGTGGGGTTTTGCTTTTTTTTAGCAGTGCCAACACGTTTTTGCTATGTGGTGAAATGTCGTTGCTTTTATTTTTCATATATTTGCCCTCACCCTAGCCCTCTCCCAGAGGAAGAGGGGATTCTAGATGGAAATGTTTGCGTGGATAAAAGCGTGCCAATATCCCACCCGATTTGCCGATAAATACAGAAATTAAGAACCATGCGCTGGATGCGAGGATAATGACGGAGCTTGCTGGTAACTTATAATGATATGAAATAAGCAAACCAATGGCTGATGATATAATGCCAAACAAAATGCCAAGGATAATTGCCATATCAATATTATTTGTCCAAAAACGTGTGGCAATGGGTGGAAGAATTATAATTCCCATCGCCATTAATGTCCCCATTATCTGAAAAGATGTTATAAGATTCAGCACCATAAGAACAAGAAATAGCTGGTGATAAATCGCGCCGCTTTTTCCTTGGGTTTTAAGAAAATTAGAATCAAAACATTCAATGATTAGCGGGCGGTAAATAATCGCCATTGTAAGCAGGGTAAGGCTGGCAATACTTGCCGCAAAAATAAGTGATTCATTGCCGATTTTGAATATATCACCGAATAATATGTGGAGCAGTTCTTCATCTCCGCCTTTTATTGAAATTATCAGCACACCAAAGGCGATAGATGCCAGATAGGCGGCAGTAAAACTTGAGTCTTCCTTGAGACTGGTAACACGGGTGATGATTCCCGCTGCTACTGCCACTAATAAGCCCGCTATTATACCGCCTATGGTCATTGGCCAGAGTGATGCACCACTGATAAAAAACGCAATCGCCACACCGGGTAAAATTGCATGTGAGGTTACGTCACCCATTAGTGACATACGGCGCAGCACTAGAAATATACCAAGGGGAGTGCCACTTATGGTCATAATTATGCAGGCAGCCAGCGCACGGCGCATAAAATCATGCTCAATAAAAGGCAGAAGGAGAGTGTCGTATAGTATCATTTTTTTAGTGTCCTTAGCAAATTTTCAGGGCGAATAACTTCCTGCGGGTTGCCCCAAGCGATTGTTTCCCGTGCCAGCAATAGGCAGTTGGTAAAGTTGGTTTTGATTTGCTCAAAATCATGCAATATGCAAATCACCGTGCGCCCTTCTTTATGCCAGTTATGGATGATTTTCAGCAGGGCGGCGGTGGTGTTGGCATCAATGGCGGTGAAGGGTTCATCGAGCAATATCAGCTTGGCGTTCTGCACGATGATGCGGGCGAAAAGCGCACGCTGAAACTGCCCTGCGGAAATATTATCCAGATTACGATTTTCAAAATCGCTTAACCCAACATCAGCTAGGGCTTGCAATGTTTGCTGTTGTTGCTCTTTGCTGATTTTGCCAAAGCCGCCTGACTGCTGCCAAAAACCTGAGCAGACCATTTGCAGGATATTGATAGGGAAATCACGCTGCATATCGGCGGCTTGCGGCATATAGGCTATGTCTTTGCGGGTGATGCCGCCAAATTCAATGCTGCCTTCAAAAACTGGCAGTATCCCCGCTATGGCTTTAAGCAAGGTACTTTTCCCCGCTCCGTTTGCCCCTGTGATGGCCGCTAGTTCTCCATTGGCAAACACGCCGTTTACATGGTGAACAGCAGGTTGCCTGTTATAGGCAATGGTCAGGTTATTTAGTTTTACGGCGAAATTAGTGGTCATGCGACCGCCCAAAAGGCAACTGCCCATAGTGCAGCAATTAATAATAACGCTACGCCGATTCTTTGTAGTGAACTCCAGTAATACATTTTTTCAGCCTTTTTTATGAATGGTGTTTTGTTATAACATCACATTTATAATTTCAAGAGAATTATCTTAGGTTGACTATTGTTATTATGAAAATGTAGCATGCTATTGAGCATAGCGATTTTGCTGGCAGGTAATTTTTAGAAAGTTTGATATATGGAAATAAAAGTAAAAGACAGTAATGGCACACTTCTAAGTGAAGGTGATTCAGTTCAGGTTATTAAAGATCTGAAAGTAAAAGGGACATCAGTTACGCTTAAGCGCGGAACATTGATAAAAAATATTCATCTGACAGATGATGCAGAGGAAATTGAGTGTAACGCCGAAAAAGTTAAGGGGTTGGTTCTTAAAACCTGTTTTTTGAAGAAAGCATAACTAAATTCTACTACACTCCGCTGCGGTTCTCGGAAATAAGTAACTTTCGCTAAAGCCTAGCGAATTTTGTGGGAAGATGTAACTTTTGGACAATAAAAAACGCGCTGACAATTGCCAGCGCGTTTTTTCGCATAAAAGCGGTAGAAAAGACTATTTCTTTTCGTCTTTTTTAGCTTCGCCAGCAGCTGGAGCAGCTTCAGCAGCTTTTTCGCCGTCTTTTTTAGCTTCTTCTTTTTTGTCGCCTTCTTTAGCAACAACTTTTTCTGCTTTAGCAGGAGCAGCAGCTTCGTTAGCGAAAGCTGGAGCAGCAACTAGACCGAGAAGAGCGATAAGAGCAAGAGTCTTGTTCATATTATTATTCCTTATAAATTGTTATGTTGTTTAAATCCTCTTGTGAGGACATCTGCATATAAACATTATCATCATTACTTCGCTATGTAAAAAATATTACATTTTTGTAATGTTGGTTATTATTGGTTAATAATTTGCTTTATAATCATGAATATAGCCGATTTATATAAACTGCTGATCAGCCTAATCGCGTGGTAATTGGCGACGTTTGCGATCAGGGCGGACTTTGCGTTTTTGTTTAAAATCTGCCATACGTCTTGCTATGTAATCATTCACGGTATTTCCCAACTCATCTTCAACGCCACGATAATAATGATCTGCACCGTTAATAACCTTATATTCAACTGCGGTGGCTTGGTTAGAGCCTAGTCTGGCTGCCAGTTTGCTTACCATCTCTTCGCTTACTACATCGTCCTTATCACCTTGTGTGATTAAACCAGCAGAAGGGCAGGGAGCAAGAAAAGAAAAATCATAAAGATTGGCGGGTGGCGAAACAGCTATGAAGCCTTCGATTTCAGGACGACGCATTAAAAGCTGTAATGAAATCCATGCACCGAATGAAAAGCCACCAATCCAGCAGGTTGGTGCATCGGGATTTTGTGCTTGTAGCCAATCAAGGGCTGTTGCAGCATCGGTTAGTTCTCCAACACCTTCATCATAAGTTCCCTGTGATTTTCCAATGCCCCGAAAATTAAAGCGCAGAACAGAAAAACCATTTTGGGCAAACATATGGTATAAACGATATACTATTTTATTGTTCATAGTCCCGCCATAAAGAGGATGTGGATGCAGAACAATGGCTATTGGTGCGCCTTTGAATTCACTGTGGTGGTAACGTCCTTCAAGTCTTCCTTCGGAACCGTTTATAATAATTTCTGGCATTTTTTTTCCCTGTATTCACGCTTTTTTAAGGTTATTTAAGTATTTAAGTTGATTGAAATATTCTGGTATATTAGGCTAATGTATTGGTTTGAGTCAGTAGTTATATTGAAAATGGTACCCAATGTTCAAGACAATTATGAATGATATTGATTCGGTGTTCGCCCGCGACCCTGCTGCGCGCAACCGTTTTGAAGTTTTATTATGCTACCCCGGTGTGCATGCCCTTATAATATATAGATTTTCTAATTTTTTATGGCGCAACCGCTTGAAACTGCTTGGGCGGTTTATGTCTTATATTGCCCGCTTCATCACGGGCATCGAGATACATCCAGGGGCAACAATCGGCTCTCGGTTGTTCATTGATCATGGTATGGGAGTAGTCATTGGTGAAACGTCTACTATAGGGAATGACGTTACGATTTACCACGATGTTACTCTTGGTGGAACATCTCTTGCCTCTGGGTTACGGCATCCGCAAATTGGGAATGGTGTTATTATAGGCGCTGGCGCGCAACTTTTAGGACCTATTAGAATTGGTGATAATGCTAGGATTGGCTCAAATGCCGTGGTGGTTAAGGATGTTGAGGCAGAGACAACAGTCGTTGGCGTTCCTGCACGCGTTGTGCCTGAAGCACCTGCTCCTTCTAAAGTAAAAGAAAAAACATTTGATGCGTATGGAGGGGCAAAAGATGCGGAATCTGACCCAGTGCTTGCAATGTTGCAGCAGTTACAATCTGATATGCAGGGGTTGACCACGCGTATAAATGAGCTGGAAAGTGAGAATGCCGAGCTTATAAACAGTGCAAGAAAATGGGAAAATAAATGAACCTAGGCACCAAAGCACGCTATGCGGTTATGGCAATGGTTGAAATGGCTGGGCGCGGTGGGGAGCAACCAATAGCTCTTGCTGAATTGGCGAATAGTCAGGAAATTACCGTTCCGTATCTTGAGCAGATTTTTAGGAAATTGAAATCGGGGGGATTGGTGAGGGCAACGCGAGGGCCTGGTGGTGGGTATGTTTTGTCACGTCCTGCTTGCGATATTTTTATTTCTGAGATTGTAGATGCTGTTGAAGAATCATTGAAGATGACACGTTGTGATATACATAAAACATCAGGTTGTATGACTAATAAATCACGCTGCCTTACACATGATTTGTGGCATGGTCTTAGTAAGCATATACATGATTATTTAGCAGCAATCTCACTTGCTGATGTGTGTAACAAAAAGCAGAAAATTGGCATGTGATGGCTATTTATTTGGATTATAATGCGACAACCCCGCTGCGCCCGCAAGCATCTGCGAAGATGCAGGAGTGGCTGCAAGTTCCAGCAAATGCTTCATCAGTACATAGTTTTGGGAGAGCAGCAAAAAAACAATTGGAAGATTCCAGAAAAATTATAGCTGAGGCTATCAGCGCGTGGCCAAATGAAGTTATATTCACAGGTAGTGGGACAGAAGCAAATATAACTGCCCTGCGTGGTTTTCCAGAGCGAAGATTGTTGGTATCTACTGTTGAACATAGTTCAGTTTTAAGAAGTGCCAAAAATGCTGGTGCTGCCTATATTCCAGTCGATAATAACGGACTAATAAACATGGCAGTTCTAGATTCTATGTTGGCAGAAAATGACCAGCCAGCATTGGTTTCAGTGATGCTTGCTAATAATGAAAGTGGAGTAATTCAGCCGATAAAAGAGGTTGCAGAAATATGCAAAAAACATGGTGCATTGCTCCACTGTGATGCTGTGCAGGCACTTGGTAAAATCACAGTTGATTTTTCTCTTTTGGGTGCGGATATGTTATCTCTTTCTGCCCATAAATGTGGTGGGGCTGTTGGTTCGGCAGCGTTAGTATTAAAAAATAATATTACTATAAAGCCATTGTTTAATGGTGGTGGACAAGAATTAGGGCGTAGGGCAGGGACAGAAAATATTGCTGCAATCTCTGCTTTTTCTGCTGCTGTAGAAGAGATTGACTTAAGTCATATGCAGAAATTGCGTGGTTGGCTTGGTGAAATGGAATCACAAATTTTGGCAAATGGCGGAATTATTTTTGGTAAAGATGCGCCACGCCTTCCAAATACGGTGTGTGTAGCGATGCCACAGGCAAACAATGAAGTTCAATTGATAGATTTTGATTTGAATGGATATGCGGTTAGTGCTGGTTCTGCCTGTTCCTCTGGGCGTATTGAAAAATCACATGTTCTGTTGGCAATGGGTGTTTCTCCTGAACTTACATCTTGTGCTATTCGTGTAAGTGCTGGTTGGAATACAACAGAAGATGAGATTAAAAAATTCACTCAGGCGTGGTTAAAATTAGCGGATAGACTGACAAATTCTAACAAGGCCAGCGCTTGACTAAATCATGCTCAACTTCAAATAAATCTAGCATCCGCCCGACTGTGTGCATTACCATTTCATGTAGCGAGATTGGTTTGCTGTAAAATGCGGGAACAGGTGGGGCAATAATTGCTCCCATATCGGCGAGAGTGACCATGTTACGCAAATGGATTGAATGGAGCGGAGTTTCGCGCACCATCAACACAAGGCGACGACGTTCTTTAAGCACCACATCAGCAGCGCGGGTGAGCAGAGTGGTGGTTGTCCCTGTGGCGATTTCAGCAAGGCTGCGCACCGAGCATGGCGCTATAATCATGCCATTTGTTTTAAATGAACCGCTGGAGATGCTGGCTGCCATATCAGCAGCAGAGTGAACATGATCTGCAAAGCCTTGCACTTGTGGTATGGTATAGGCTGTTTCCTGTGAGATGGTTATCTGCGCGCTTTTGCTAATGACTAGATGGGTTTCAATCTTAGCTTCTTTTAAGGCTTTGAGCAGCTCAATGCCATATATCGCGCCTGATGCGCCGCTAATGCCAACGATAATTCGGTTTTTGCTCATGATACTACTCTAATAGTCAAATATATTATATTCAATTGGTTATGTGGGGATTGTAACATAATGGAAGACAATTATAAACATTGTAATAAAACAATAACATATAAAATATTAACAATATTAATATTGTAATGTATACATAACCAATTAATTGAGACTTTAATATAGCTTGGAGAATAAAATGGTAAAAGAATCTATTGGTAAACCTACTGGTGAAATAGTTGTTAGGGCAGTGGATGATGCCCATCCTGATAATAATCAGCGCAAAGCATCATCTACAAAGGGTGAAGCAGATGTAAAAAATCTAATTAAGGCACTTGATAGTTTCGCATCTGTTACTACTGGGGCTAAGAGTGGAGCAGTAGCAATTCATGCTAATAAAGGTACACTGGAGCAAGCACTTGCCGAAGATTATAGCAAAGGAAAACAAAAAGCGTTGGAGTTTGATCTTGGTAACGGCAATAAAACCGCTATTCCTGTTAAACCTAAAAACATAAAAAGTGTTATTGCGCTTATAAATGATGTGGCGGACGCTGGAAGAGATAAGCTGCAAGTTCCAGACATTACTAAGGATGATATTAAAGCGATTAAAAAGACTATGTTGGCGGAATTAAATGCAGGTTTACATCAAGTTGCAGAAATAGCAGCTCCTCTTTCTACCCCTTCTGCTAAAACTGTTTCGCTACATCAAGAGCGGCATAGGTAAAAATAGCCATTGCGCCAGCACGTTTTATGGCGATTAGATGTTCTAGCATAACTGCCTCGCCATCAATCCAGCCATTTTTCGCGGCGGCCTTTATCATCGCATATTCACCGCTGACTTGATAAGCAAATACTGGCACAGGAAAAGTTGTGGATGCTTGCTTAATAATATCCAGATAAGCAATCGCTGGTTTTACCATCACCATATCCGCCCCTTCGGCAATATCCATAGCTATTTCGCGCATTGCTTCATCACTGCTGCCCGCAAAATCCATTTGATAGGATTTTTTATTGCCTGTTCCCAGTTGTGCGCCAGAGCCAACAGCATCACGAAACGGAGCATACATATTTGAAGCATATTTCGCGCTATAGGCTAGTATCATGGTATCGGTAAAATTATGCTGCTCCAGTGTTTTGCGGATTGCGCCAACGCGCCCGTCCATCATGTCGGAAGGAGCGACTATATCGCAGCCAGCCTTTGCCATAACCAGTGCTTGTTCACATAGTTTCTCAACCGTTGTATCATTTACCACTTGATCATTTTCAACAATTCCGTCCTGCCCATGTGTGGTGTATGGATCAAGGGCAACATCGGCAATTATTCCCAGATTCGGTACGGCGTTTTTAACGGCGTGAATAGCCCTGCAAACAAGGTTTTTTTCAAATAATGCTTCATCACCAAGCGGGCTTTTAAGCTCAGTTGCAATAAGCGGAAACAGGGCTATCGCTTTGATACCGCTATCGTAAGCCTCTTTTGCTTTTTCTAACAAAATATCCAGCGTAACGCGGTTTACATCAGGCAAGGAGGCGATTGGTGTTTGTGTCTTTTCGCCTTCCTGAATAAATATAGGCAGAATTAAATCCGCTGCGCTAAGGCGGTGTGCTGTAAGCAATTCGCGCGACCAACCCTGCATGCGAGAGCGACGAAGGCGAGTTTCTGGAAATGTGGAGTTGAAATTGTGCATAGCGCAGTCTATAGCATATCTGAAGATAAAATAAACGTACTTTATAGGAAATATGATGACAAAGCGTATTGTTTCGGGCGTGCAGCCCACTGGGAATCTACATTTGGGGAATTATCTGGGGGCAATCCGCCGCTGGGTGGATATCCAAAAAGAAGCAGAATGCCTGTTTTTCCTTGCTGATTTACATGCGATTACTGTTGCTCAAGATCCAGAAAAACTACGCGCTTCAGTGCGTGAAACTACGGCAGCATATATCGCTTGCGGTATAGACCCGAAAAAAAGTATTATTTTTCCGCAATCAGCAATCGCTGCACATTCAGAATTGGCATGGATACTTAGCTGCCGAACGCCGATGGGTTGGCTCAACCGCATGACCCAGTTTAAGGAAAAAGCAGGAAAGGATAAAGAAAAAGCAGCTTTGGGCTTATATTCCTACCCAGTGTTGATGGCAGCGGATATTTTGCTCTATAAAGCAACTCATGTGCCAGTTGGTGAAGATCAAAAGCAACATATTGAGTTGGCGAGGGATATTGCTGGCGCATTTAACCGTGATGTTGGAAAAGATTTTTTTCCGCTACCAGAGCCTATGATTGGCACAGAAGCAGCGCGGATTATGAGTTTGCGGGATGGAACGAAAAAAATGAGCAAATCTGATGAGTCAGATTATTCCCGTATTAATTTGACTGATGATGCAGCCACAATTGCCCTTAAATTCCGAAAGGCAAAGTCGGATATGGTGGAGGGTATGAGTTTTGATGATTCCCGCCCAGAAGCCGTGAATTTGCTGGGTATATATGCTGCACTCAAGGGAATCAGCAAGGAGCAGGCGCAAAAAGATTGCGGTGAGCTTAATTTTTCTGCCTTCAAAAACCTGATTACGGAGGTGGCGGTTGAAAAACTTTCGCCAATTACAAGCAAAATGCGAGAATTAATGGCTGAACCAGCCTATATTGACGCAGTCCTTAGGGATGGAGTACAAAGAGCGGAGGAAATAGCCAGCAAAACCATGGGTGAGGTAAAAGATTTGGTTGGCTTTCTAAAATTATAGATTGATTTTATTGCCTTTTTAGCGTATAAGTTAATGGATTTTAATTTATTGACGAGGGTATTATCATGAATAGTGGCATCAGAATTGGAAGTTGGTCTGAAGAGAAGAAAGCTGCTAAAAATAGTAGTTTTGGTGAGCCAGATCATGAATTCTTGGCTTCTATTGCTGAAAAAGCTGCGGAATTCATTAGTAAAGATGATCCTTCCAAAAAAGGAGGGGTTGCAATTCTTCTCCCAGAACTTAAAGCTCTGGCTTCTATTGCCATAACAGGGAAAATTACTGTTGATGCCGTGGGTGATAAAAATACCGTAGTAGAATTAAACAAAAAGGCAAGAGAAGCTGGGCTTGTTACAGGTGATAGAGGCTTTGCAGATAAGGAAACAATGGCAGCATTAAAGAAAATTTTAAAGGATGGTTATGTGGATCCTGAAAGAGTTGATGCTTGCGAAGGTTTAGGTAAGATTTCCTCAGATGTGTATTCTCAGCTTGAAAGAAAGTTGGCGGGTAAAGCTCGTTAGTAAAAAGCCACTAATAAATATCACTAATTAGTATATTTTTCTTAAATTGCAGTTTGCTTTTGCAGATTGCTATCTGTATATTAGTTAGCAAATATTAATAATTCAAACTTTTTATGGGGGGTATATGGTTGCTGCTAAAGGGGTTGGTTGTAAAGGAAAAGAAATACCTAAGAATTTAGATGAAATAGTTAAAAAATTTGCTGCAAAAACCAAAAAAGATATTGAAGCTCAAACATCTGATGGGTTTAAATATAACACCCTTGAGTTAAAATATCTCGCGGCTTTATCTATAGAAGAAGATGGCCCAAACAAGATTTTTCCAATAAAAGGGGTTCTTACCCCTCTAAATAGTAGAGCTAGCGAATTTGGGTTTATTGGAGATGACTGGTATGCAAGTCAAAAAATGCGTGATGCTCTGAAGGAGGTCTTGCTTAAGGATAAGGATCTGAATGTAGGTGGTGTGGGCAGGCGTATATATGCAGATGTTGAACGCCAGTTATCAGGCACTACAGCATTAATGTCTAGATAATAATTCTTATAAAAATAAATGTATAAAATGGAAATCGTACCATCGCAGGCTGCTCATTATCAAATTCTTAGCTTTATTAAAGAAGCGAAGAAGAATGATATGTTTATTGATGGCATGGCATATCTTGCTATAATTGCTTTTAAAGGCACAGATGAAGGGTTTAATCTAACTGATAAACGTGTATCGGATAAATTGAAGGAAGATGGGCGTTTCTCAGGCTTTGTTTCAAATGATGGCACGGTTTTAAAGTCAATGCAGGGAGACTTGCTGCCTTCTTTTTAGATAAAAATAATATCTCAGTCGCTCAGAACGAAGAGCCGCACACAAAAAAGAAAATTGAATGGTTGTTCACCAAGGTAGATGAGCATGTAAATTCGACAAATGAATCAGATTTGGGAGGAAAAACCATGAAACCAGAAAAAGATAAAGAATCTGATTTTCAGAGCGTAGCAGTTAATGAAGATAGATTATTAGCGTTTGTTCGAAAAAAAGGTCAAGTTTCACCTGCTGCGGTTAGATATTTGGCATCTCTTGCCATAGCTGGCGAGGTAGTTCAAGATGTTATAGGTATGCCTGCCGCTGATGTTAAATATAATGGAGAGATTGTAAAAAGAAGAGAAGACATCATACAGGAAAACAAAGAGCTCATTGATCAACTAAATATGAAGGCGGAAGCACTGGGAATTATTGCTAAGGGTGGTTTTGCAGCAAAAGAAAGACCCATATCTAAAGGAACACAAGAATATTTAAAAAAATTTTTAACAGGGGAATCCTTGGGGGATATTGGTGGAAATGCATATAGCCAAGTTGAGTTAGGTTTGGAAAAATTGAAAAAAACATCACCTTCAATGTAAATGTAATGAATAACTCTAATTATACTCCAGCGGCAGCTGTTCACGAGCAGGCAGCACATATAACCAATTATCATTGAGGATTTAGCATGGATTATACAGAAGGTAAGAAAGCTACAATACACGGCTTTGTAGGAAATCCTGATAGACATCAGGCAAGGCTTGAACAAATTGATGTTAAAGATCAATTGGTATCTTTCTGCACCACAGAAAATGCCAAAGTTTCGGTGCCAGCAGTTAAACTTTTGACAATTCTCTCCAAAACAGGAAGAATGTCTGCTGACTTTGACAGCATAATATCTGATAAAGATGATATTATTAAGCGCTTTAAAGATAGGGCAATTGCTTTAAAATTAGTCGTAAACGGTATTGTACCAGAAGAGATTAGAAAAACTATAAAGAATTTTTTATTGGAAGATGATAGTAGAGAATCAATATACAGCCAAGTCGAAATAGAGATGGATAAGATAAGGAAAGCACCATCGAGATAATTTTAGCGATCGTATTCTAATTAAAAACAAAATAGCAATTTGCCACTAGCGGCTTGGCGTGGTAAAAATAGCTATGCAGTCCAAAAATACCGTTTCATTCAGTACTATTCTAAAGACAATCATGGTGGTCTCTGGGCCAACATTGGTCTTGTTGTCACTCTATGTTCTGATTGGTGAGCTTGATTTTACATATTTCATATATGGTTATTTTTTGGTTATGTTGGCATCCGCGATATTTGTTGTACCATTTTTGGCGAATATCTCAGCACTGACGGAATATGTAACAGATTTAGCTCAAGACAAGCGGGTGCGCGCGCCTGATTTAAGTTTTTTAAGCAACGTTGGGCAGTTATCTGGTGCGTTAGGTCGGCTGCAAAATTCTTGGGAAGATAAGCGTCACGAAATGGAAACGGTTATCACCGAGCGTGAAATTCTGGTGGATAGCCTTCCTGATATTTTGATTATGACCAATGATGACAAGGAAATTGTCCGCACCAACCGTGCTGCACGCAATATTTTTGGGCAAAACCTTGCTAACCGTCCGCTCAGGGATATTATTCCAAATGATAAACTGCTCAATGCTATCACAGCAGTGGTTGAAGATTTAAGCGGGCAGGAAATAGAATTTCATCTTCCAGAACCATTGCCTCGTGATTTTCAGGCTATTATAGAGCGTTTTCCAATTCCTTCCGAGGGTGGAATTACCATTATTATTACCATGACGGATATTACTCAACAGAAGCGTGTGCAACGGATGCGGGCTGATTTCGTGGCAAACGCCAGCCATGAAATTCGTACGCCACTTGCTAGTATCATTGGTTTTATTGAGACACTGCGAGGGCCTGCTAAAGATGATCCACAAGCTCGCGATGAATTTTTGCGTGTGATGGGTGATCAGGCAGAGCGCATGTCCAAGCTGCTTAATGATTTATTGTCACTTTCTAAAATTGAGATGAATGCACAGAGTTCACCTATTTCGAAAGTGGATTTTTTAAGGATTGTACGCACAGAAAAACAGCATTTTGAGTGGGCATGTAAGCAAAAAAATGTGACGTTGCGGGTTAAGCTCAGTGACAATCTGCCCGCGACAAAGGGTGACGATGATGAGTTGGCGCAGGTTGTTCGTAATTTGCTCGGCAATGCTATTAAATATACCAATGCCGATTCTGAAATTTTAGTGACAGTGAAAGTTGCCTCAAACCTTCCTGACGATCCTAACTTTCGTAACTTAAAGCGTGCGATTTGTTTTTCGGTTCAAGATCAGGGGGAGGGTATTCCAAGAGAACATATACCACGCCTTACCGAGCGTTTTTATAGGGTTGATACCGCGCGCACAAGGAAGGTTGGAGGGACAGGGCTAGGTCTTGCTATTGTAAAGCATGTATTAAATCGCCACCATGGCGCGCTGGTTATTGAAAGTGAAGTTGGAGTTGGCAGTACATTTTCAGTTTATTTACCAATATATGAAGATATTACACCCACACAGTTTGATAAAAAAGAATTGTTATAGTTAGGCTAGGTGATATAAGCAGTTTCATGAATGAAATGATTATAAAATCTCTTAAAGACCGCCCTATTTCTAGCAGTGCCAAAACACTTGATAGAATAATTTGTGCTATATTGTGGTTGGCGGCGGCAACCTCGATTCTTATCACCATTGCTATTGTATTTTCAGTTTTGCTCGAGGCGATACGTTTTTTCAGTATAGTTCCACTAAGTGATTTTTTGTTTGGTTTGCAATGGAGCCCGCAGATGGCTTTACGACCTGACCAAGCTGGCAGCAGTGGTGCATTTGGTGCCGTACCTTTATTTTTAGGAACATTGCTTATAACATTGGTGGCTATGTTTGTTGCCATTCCTGTTGGGTTATTTTCTGCGATTTATTTATCTGAGTATGCTAAGAAAAATACTCGTAATTTTCTTAAGCCTGCGCTTGAGATTCTGGCTGGTATTCCGACGGTGGTTTACGGTTATTTTGCAATAGTATTTGTTTCACCATGGCTGAAATCTATAGGTGAAATAATAGGGCTGGATGTTGCTTCTGAAAGTGCTCTGGCTGCTGGTTTGGTTATGGGAATTATGATTATTCCTTTTATCTCATCGCTTTCTGACGATATTATAACTTCTGTGCCGCGGGCGCTCCGCGATGGTGCTTATGCTCTTGGTGCAACAAAATCAGAAACTATTAAAAACATTGTTCTTCCCGCTGCGTTACCAGGGGTTGCAGGAGCTATTCTCTTAGCAATATCACGGGCGATTGGTGAAACTATGATTGTGGTTATGGCGGCTGGTATGTCGGCAAATCTTACAGCAAACCCGCTTCAGGCGGTGACAACAGTTACTGTGCAAATCGTGGCATTGCTTGTGGGGGATCAGGAATTTGACAGCCCAAAAACTATGGCAGCGTTTGCGCTGGGATTAACGTTATTCTGCGTCACACTTATGTTGAATATTGTTGCTCTTAAAGTAGTAAATAACTACAGGAAAAAATATGCGTAGCATTGATAAAACAGCGTGGCATAAAAAACGCTTACGCAGCGAGGCTCGTTTTAAATTTTATGGACGTTTGGCACTTTCAATAGCAGTGTTTATGCTAGTCCTACTGATTGGCAGCCTTATTCAGCGCGGTATGTCTGGTTTTATACAGGCTCAGGTGCGCCTTACAGTTGTTTTTGATTCGTCAGTTCTGGCATTAGAAAAAGATGAATCATTGGAGGGGCTTTCAGCTTCACGCTACATGCCGTTGGTTCGCAATGCCCTTAAAAAGAAATTTCCTGATGTAACAGATCAGAGGGATTTGCGGGATTTATATTCACTATTGGGCAGCAGTTCGGCTGTACAGTTAAAGAAAATTCTGGAAGCAGATAATAAATTGTTAGGGCAGTCAAAGGAGCTATGGCTACCACTTTCCAGCAGTGCTGATTTGTTTATAAAGAATAATGGTCTTGATAATTCTGCAAATGAAACTGGAAAAATAAGTGAAAAACAGGTTGCATGGTTGAAAAGTTTTTCTGAAAATGGTGATATACGAAAAGTTTTTAATAACGGATTCTTTACACAAGGTGACTCGCGCAATCCCGAGAGTGCAGGTTTTCTCGGAGCTATGGTTGGCTCTGCCTTTACCCTTATTATTTGTTTGCTTGTGGTTTTTCCGCTTGGTGTGGCAACCGCAGTATTTCTAGAAGAATTTGCAAAAAAAGGTCGCTGGGTAGATTTTATCGAGGTTAATATCAACAATCTTGCTGCCGTGCCTTCCATTGTTTTTGGTCTGCTCGGGCTTGCGGTTTATATAAATACACTTGGTATGCCACGCTCTGCCTCGTTAGTTGGGGGGATGACGCTTTCCCTTATGATCCTGCCTGTAATTATTATTGCTACTCGAACATCACTAAAATCTATTCCCAATTCCATCCGTGATGCTGCGCGCGCTCTTGGTGCAACCCCTGTGCAGATGGTGTGGCATCACACCTTGCCATTATCCATGCCAGGGATTATGACGGGAACTATTTTGGGTATGGCGCGCGCTATAGGCGAAACTGCGCCGTTGCTCATGATTGGTATGGTAGCGTTTGTTGCCGATATTCCCAGTGGGTTTACATCCCCAGCAACAGTTATGCCCGTGCAGATTTACCTTTGGGCAGGAAGCCCAGAAGCTGGCTTTGCTGAAAAAACCGCTGCTGGCATTTTGCTTTTACTCGTGCTACTCATCGCCATGAATATGCTGGCGATAATCCTTCGCAAAAAATTTGAAGTACGGTGGTAGGTTATATGAAAAATAGTAAAATAACGACAAAAAACCTCAATGTTTTTTATGGCGCGAAACAGGCATTGTTTGACCTTAATATTGATATGCCAGAAAATAGTGTGACTGCGCTTATTGGTCCTTCTGGTTGTGGTAAATCAACGTTTCTGCGTTGTATCAACCGTATGAATGACACTATTGATGGCTGCCGTGTTGATGGCGAAATATTAGTGGAAGGGCGCAACATAAATGCTGCCGAGCAAGACGTAGTTCAGCTTCGCGCATGGATTGGTATGGTGTTTCAAAAGCCGAACCCGTTTCCAAAATCTATTTATGATAATGTGGCGTATGGCCCGCGTATTCATAATATGACAAAAAATAAAGCGGAACTTGATGCATTGGTTGAAACCAGCTTGCGTCGCGCTGGCTTGTTTGAGGAAGTTAAGGACAGGCTTTCTGATTCGGGAACTAGTCTCTCTGGTGGGCAGCAGCAGAGGCTTTGCATTGCACGCACGATTGCTGTGAATCCAGAAATTATACTTATGGATGAGCCTTGTTCTGCGCTTGACCCAATCGCTACCGCCCGCATTGAAGAATTAATAGACGAGCTTAAAGAGCATTTTACCATCGTGATAGTTACCCACTCTATGCAACAGGCGGCTCGCGTGTCAGAAAAAACTTGTTTCTTCCACATGGGAAAAATCATTGAATCAGGCGCAACCAGCCAGATTTTCACCGCACCAGTGCATCAGCAGACACAGGATTACATCACTGGCAGGTATGGTTGAGTTTTTGTCATGACTTAAGCGCAAGCGAAGTATCTCATTAAATCCCTTACGGAGATTCTTCGGCTATGCCTCAGAATTACAGGTGTTGATACTTCACAATCCGCAGGATTATAGATCTAATAATCCACACCCGTAAGGTATAAACCTTCTGGTGGGCAGGTTGGACCTCCAGCTCTGCGATCTTTAGCTTCTAGGGCTTTTTGTACATCTGCCACGCTCCATTTACCTTTGCCTACCAAGCTAAGTGTGCCAACCATGTTGCGGACTTGATGGTGTAAAAATGACCGTGCGGAAGCGACTATATGTATCTCGTTATTTCTGCGAGTTACGTTGAATATTTCCAATGTTTTTTCGGCGGATTTTGATTGGCAGCGTGTGTCGCGGAATGTGCTAAAATCATGATGACCAATAAGCACATTTGCTGCCTGCTGCATGGCTTTTTCGTCTAAATCCTCAATTACATGCCAAGCCCGTCCAGCCTCTAACCCCAGCCGTGGGCGGCGGTTGATAATACGGTAGAGATAATGCCGCCTTTTGGCAGAAAAGCGGGCGTGAAAATCATCACCAACTCGCTGTGCATCTAAAATTGCAATGCGGTTTTCGGGCCAAAATTTGTCATCCCGAACATTTATGTGAGGGATCTTGTCAATATTATTCTGCAAAGATCCCTCGACTTCGCTCGGGATGACAGAAAGGGTAGGAATGATGTTTGGCGGATTAAATAGGTAATAATTTATTCCCTGCATAACCTTAAAACCTTCAGTGTCCATGTCTATGTCAACATGCGCAACTTGAGCGGTGGCGTGAACACTGGCGTCAGTGCGCCCTGCACCCACCACATCCACTTTCTGTCCAGAAAAAAGAAAAACGGCATTCATTAATGCCTCCTGCACGGTTGGCTGGTCGGCTTGACGCTGCCAGCCAGCATAAGGCATTCCGTCATATTCAAGGATTAGTTTGTAGCGGGGCATTGACTCTGGATCTCATTATTAATTGTAATTAACTATTGTTGCCTTTTTAGGCAGATTATGATAATCTTACAAGCACATAAGGTGTGTATACAGAAAAATATAGCTGTTATTTGGAGTTTTTATGGGTGATGAGATAATATCAAATGCTTTGAAGGATGCTAATGATAAGTTCATAGCTCAATATAAAGAGGTAGCGGCAGCATACAGAGCAGAACTCGATGAAGGCAAAAACCCAGCCGTTCCATATATGAATGTTGCTGTTGGAGGTATGGTACTAAAAAAAGATGGATTATTAAACACTTTCTTAGATGCTACGATTGTTAAACACACTTTTGAATGTCCACCCAGCGAAGATATAAAAAAGTTGCCAGAGGATGTTGTAAGGTCGGAAATTTATAGGGATTCTTCAGAAAAATTGCAAGATGCCCAAAGCTTGGGGTTTATATTCAACAAATTTCCTCAAGTTGGAGTTCCTCCAGTCACTATTCTTGAATATAAAGAGGCTACCACAGACGATGTATTTCATCAATGTGCTGATAATTACGAAAAAGCGAATGAAGAGTTGCCAAAGCGGTTGAATCCTAAAATGATTGCCCGTAGATGATTAGTTTAGAACTGTTCTTACTGAGATAGTAAATCCATGTAAGAATTCATCTACACCCATACGTTTTTTGTTAGGACGTTGTAGAATGAGTGGGTACAAAATACCATCGCCACACGCAATTCCCAATTTATCATCTATAATTGTTCCTGCATTTGCAGTTGTATAAAGCTTTTCAATTTTTGCATTAAATATTTTAATTATCTCATTGTTATAACTGAAATATGCTCCTTGTGCGGGAGATAGCCCAAGAATTTGATAATATATTTCTTCTGCCGACTTAGACCAATCAATCGTACAATCTTCTTTGCTGATTTTTTTTGCATAAGTAACACCAATTTCTGATTGTTTTTGAGGTGTTATAGACTTTATCTCATCTAATACTTTAATTATTAGAGGGGCTGCTTTTTGTGAAAGTAGACTGTGTAATTCTCCAGCATTCGTGCCATCTGGAATATCTATATGTTCGGTGAGCAACATATCGCCAGTATCTAATCCTTCATCCATTTTCATTATCACAATTGCGGTTTTTTTATCACCTGCCATGATTGTACGTTGGATTGGTGCAGCACCGCGCCAGCGAGGAAGTAGTGATGGGTGAACATTTATACAACCAAGAGGATATGCTTCCAAAATAGCTTTTGGCAATAATAACCCATATGCCACCACTATTGCTATGTCTGCCTTATGACTCGCAAATTCGGCTTGAGCTTCTGTTGATTTTAAGCTGACTGGGGTATAAATTGGTAAATTATGCTCCAGCGCGAACATGTGAACTGGTGAAGGAGTTTCCTTTTGCCCGCGACCTGCTGGGCGTGGAGGCTGGGTATAAACAGCAACAATCTCATGCTTACTAGATTGCAGAGCAGCCAGAGTGGGAACTGCAAATTCGGGAGTTCCCATGAAAACAACGCGCATTTTATTTAACCGTGGTTGCAATGTTCGCCATGAACATGGTGATGATCGTGATCATGGTCAAAAGCACCAGCTTTTTTTAGTTTTACAAGTCTGCGGGTTATTATGTCACGCTTTACACTGGAAATATGGTCAACAAAAGTTATGCCGTTTAGGTGATCAATTTCATGCTGGATACAGGTTGCAAGCAAGCCATCAAATTCTTTTTCTTGTTGTTTGCCTTCCAAGTCCATGAATTTTACACGCACAGATGATGGGCGAACAACTTCCGCAAACTGATCTGGAAATGATAGACAGCCTTCTTTATAGCTATGTTCATCTCCAGAATCTTTTACAATTTGGGGGTTGATTAGAACATGTTGTTTGCCAATGGTTATCTCTTCATCTGAGTTTTCATCAGCATAACGTGAACCGTTCCACTCTACATCAGCGACCAAAACTTGTTTGTGGACTCCAATTTGCACGGCAGCAAGCCCGATTCCACGTTCATAATACATGGTCTCAAACATGTCGCGTACCAATTCACGAATAGAATCATCAACCTTTTCTACAAGGAAAGATTTGGTTTTGAGGCGCGGGTCTGGCGCTATTATTATAGAGCGAATGGTCATTTAATGTAATCCAAATTTGTTGAAATTAGAGAAATTTTAACACACATCTTTTAAGCGTCCAATGGTTTCTTCTTTTCCGAGTATCTCCATAACCTCGAACATACTGGGAGAGGTGGTTTTTCCAGCTATGGCAGCGCGCAGCGGTTGGGCGATATTGCCAAGTTTTTGACCAACTTCTTCGCTATATTCACGGCAAATTCTTTCTAATTCAATATGATTCCAATCAGTTAAGTCGCTTAACTTAGGTAGTAAGCCAGATATTATTTCACGTCCGCCTTTATCTATTATTGCTTTTGCCTTTTCATCTAATATTATTGGTCGGTTTGCAATATAAAAGGCAGCATTTTCAGCGAGTTCGACTATTGTTTTCGCGCGTTGCTTTAAGCCGTTCATTGCTTTTAGCAGGACAGAACGACACTCAATATTTCCTGTTGTTTGAGGGTAACAAATATTTGGAAATATTAAATCAACTAACCTTGCATCATCTGCCTCACGCATATAATGCCCATTGAGGTTTTCCAGTTTGGCAAAGTCAAAACGCGATGGTGATTTTCCAACAGAATCTAGATTAAACCATTCAATCGCCTGTTTTGTGCTGATAATTTCATCATCACCGTGCGACCAGCCAAGACGCAGCAGGTAATTGCGGATTGCCTCTGGCAGATATCCCATTTTTTCATATTCACCAACGCCGAGTGCGCCGTGACGTTTGGAGAGTTTTGCACCGTCTGCGCCATGAATCAGCGGGATATGGGCAAAGTCAGGGGCTTTCCAGCCCATTGCCTGATATATAAGTAGTTGGCGGAAGCTGTTGGTGTGGTGGTCATCACCGCGGATAATCTGGGTGATTCCCATATCATGATCGTCAACTACCACTGCCAGCATATAGGTTGGTGTGCCGTCGGAGCGCAGCAGAACCATATCATCCAGTTCGCTGTTTTTAACGCTTACCGTGCCTTGCACTTTATCATGAACAATAGTTTCACCATCTAAAGGAGCTTTCAGGCGAACAACTGGAGGAACGCCAGCAGGAGCAGGTTTATCACCATCACGGTAAGGACTACGGAATTTTGCATTAGGGTTTTTTGTACGAAATTCTTCCAGTTCTCCTTGTGCGGTATAGCAGTAAAATGCTTTGCCGTTTCTAACCAACTCATGGGCGATTTCTGCGTGACGTGGCGTGCGGGCGAATTGATAAACAACCTCACCATCCCAGTCTAGTCCTAGCCATTTCATGCCATCAATAATAGCTTGCGTAGCTTCGGGTGTGGAGCGTGCGCGGTCAGTATCTTCTATCCGCAGTAGAAATTTGCCACCCGCATGCTTGGCGTAAAGCCAGTTAAACAGTGCGGTGCGCGCACCACCAATATGTAAAAATCCAGTGGGAGAGGGTGCAAATCGGGTTATTACGGTCATAGATGGGCTTTAGCAGTTAGGGATTAGCTATAAATTGTCATACTGAGCGTAAGCGAAGTATCTCGCTATAAAACTACAAGTGGATTCTTCGCTATGCTCAGAATGACAACAAGATATAGGTATATCTATAGCAGTGTATTTGCGTCAAATCCATAGTCATCGAGTAATTTCTTTTTTACTTCCTCAGTTGGAGTAAGACCATAGCCAGAGGCGAGTATTTTGCCATAATCATTGAGGTCAAACTGTCCGCTGGTTACTTGTTTTAGCATTTTGATTTTTTCAGTGGGCGCGAGCAGAAAATAATAGCAATCATATCCATTTAGATCCTTGCAGGTGACAAAATGGATCGGAGTGCTGCCAGAACCAACTATTTTATTTGCAAACGACATTTTATCTGTTTAATCCGAGTTCTTTTGGGCTTTTTATACTAACTCCCTTAACACGACTCAGACCATTAGGTTTTATTTGCATATCTTCACTCATCCTAATTTTATTTGTTAGAATTCCATGTAATTTTTGATTATATTCTGGAATCTTTCCATCAGCCCCCTTGGCATTGAGCTGTTCTTTAAGTTCATTAACAAGTTTTTCTTTTTGTTGTTTAATAGTGCCATCAGATTTTGTTACATCTAATGAAACACCAGCTTCCTTGTGTAATATTTTAACTCGTTGTATAGAGGCATTTGACTCATTAACAGCTTCTACAGAATTAACAATTGCAGATAGTAGCTTAGTTAGTGTGATATCTGGCAATTTTCCAGTTATTGTGTAGCTATTATCAGATAAATCAAAATCAGATCCTAAATTCATTTACTGCCTTTCTATTTATTCGATTAAATTTACTGTTTATTATTCAACAAAAATAATTGTGTTTACCTATAGAGTCTTTTCTTGCGCTGGCGGGCTTACCACTTCTGCTTTTCCATGAACAGTGCTGCTAGGAGTGGCTTGTTTAACTAGTTCTTCTTGGTATTTTTTGTGAACTTCATTAATATCAGATTTAGGAGGTATCTGTAATGAAACTTCCTTGCGTCCAGCTTCAGGGTTAGCTTCATGAACAAAATTTACAGTGGTGCGATCCACATCTGCATGCAGTGCAGCCTGCCTGATGAATGCCTTAATAATTTCTGGATCTTCCGAAGGAACGGCACTCGGCACTTTATAGGTTAAAGTTGCGCCTTCTGTTGTTGTAAAGTCAGCACTTGTAGCAGCCATAATTAAACCTTTCTGTTTATCTGTTGTGGGCTTGTTATTTCTATTTTTCCTTGTCCAATTCCGTCTAGTTTTCTTTTTGCTAATTCTTCTTGGTATTTATCCATAACCTCATCTTTAGTGCAATTAGTGCAGAGTGACAGTTTTATGCCATTGCCTTTATGCAAAAATGTTGTTTCCGTACCAGCTTTTTTTGTATGTCCTATAGCCTCCACGATAAATTTTTCAACACCCCTCGCATCAGTGGGCGCACCCTCTGGCAAGGTATAGGTCTGTGTTTGTTCATCATACATAGATTTTATATTTTCTCTTCTTAAAATTAAAACAGTATCGAAAAATTTAGCGAGTTTTTTTATGTTCTGGGTGGCTTGTTACTTCCACTCTTCCCTGACCAATTCCACTAGGTTTTTTTGATAATTTATCTTGATATATGTCTCTAATTTCCTTAGATCTTGCATTAGGAGAGACTACCATTCCGATTTCATTATGGACAAAAGTTACGCTTTTACCGCTTTCCTGAGCAAGTCTTATAGCGCGATCGATGGTATCATCAATTCTTTCAGCCTTTTGCGATACTGGAAATGGTATAGTATTTTCTCTTCCAGTTGGCTTCACATTATCTAACTCTTTCATAGATTAACCTTTCTATTTAGCTTTATACTGTGTGTATGCTGCCATTATCCATACATTAGTTAAAGTTAAAGTTTTGTGACGGCTATTAATTATATTGGTTAATGTAAAAAATGCTGTGCTTAGTCATTGATTTTTGGTAATAAAAATCATGACAAGTAAACTTCACAATTTACGCTCTGTTTTTCAAAATGAGCATGATCGCCTCGTTTTGTGGCTGCCTGTGCTGCTGGGGGTAGGGATTGGGCTGTATTTCTCACTGTTAAATGAACCTGATATTAGGATTGTTGCTGGTGGATGTGGTGTAATTTTCATACTTACGGCAATATTTTGGCGCAAATACGCTCTGCGCCTGTTTTTTATGGCTGTTTTATTCATAAATTTTGGGATGTTGCGGGCGGAAATAAGCACCATATTTGCCAAATCCCCGATTTTGCAGGAAGAAATATTTTACCGCCTTACCGAAGGGAATATCGCTGATATTCAGATTAAGGAAAAAGGCGAAAAGCTGATTCTCACTAATGTGCAGATTGATGGTTTGGATATGGAGGAAACGCCAAAACGCATCAGCGTTTCTTTGAAGCAACAGGCGGAAGGATTAAGTGTTGGTGATAAGGTGCAGCTTAATGCCACACTTTTTCCGCCACCAACGCCTGTTATGCCACAGGCTTATGATTTTGCGCGGATGTTTTATTATGAACAGCTAGGAGCAGTTGGCTATACGCCGAAACAGCCAGTGATTTTAGAAAAAGCAGAAACAAGTAATTTTGAGCAGTGGCTAAATGCTCTGCGCTTATCACTAACGCAGCGTATTATTTTTCCCATGACTTCTGAAAATGGCTGGGTAGCCGCTGCGATGATGGTTGGTGAACAATCGGGGGTAAGTAAAGAAGTTGCAGACGTGATGCGTGAATCAGGAATCTATCACGTTCTTTCAATATCAGGTCTGCACATGTCGCTGGCGGTTATGCTGGTGTTTTTCACTGTTCGGTTTTTACTTTCACTATATCCACCGTTTGCACTGCGAGTTCCTACAAAAAAAATCGCAGCATTGGTGGCATTGTTCAGTGCCTTTGCTTATTTGCTTTTGGCTGGGTATCCTGTGCCTGCGGTGCGATCATTTATCATGGTTGCGGTGGTGATGCTTGCTATATTATTTGATAGGTCAGGAATAAGCATATTTTCTCTGGCATGGGCAGCAATGATAACCTTGTTGTGGCAACCAGAATCTTTGCTTGGTGCGAGCTTTCAACTTTCATTCGCAGCGACTCTTGCTATTTTGGCCTTTTATGAACGTTTTAGCCATGTTTTATATAAAAATAATATCGGATTTTGGCATAAAATATGGCTGTATTTTTTAGGAATTATGCTCACTTCGCTAGTTGCCACGTTCGCCACTACGCCGCTAGTTATCTATCATTTTAACCGTTTCACCTTGTGGGGGGTGGCAGCTAATATGCTGTTGCTACCACTTGTTTCAATGTGGATTATGCCAGCAGCAGTAATTGCCTTTTTGCTTATGCCTTTTGGCTTGGAATATTATCCTCTTGTTGCGCTGGATTATGGTATTTCATTAATGATGCATGGTGCGCGGTTTTTTGCTGATCTTCCTTATGCTTCCCTATCATTGCCATCACCAAGTTTTGCTGGGTTGATATTGGTTATATTTGGTGGGTTATGGTTATGTATCTGGCAACAGAAATGGCGGTTATTAGGTATTCCATTAGTTATAATAGGTGTGGCGACAATAGCACTGCATAAACCTTATGATTTATTGATTAGCTCTGATGCCAGCAAAGTTGCCATGCGTCTTGAAGATGGACGTTTTGTTTTTCTGCGCGGAAAAGAAGATAGTTTTGATGGTCAGGTTTGGCTTAGGGCAAACGGGCAAGAAAAAGCCCTATCAGTTGATGAATTGGACGAAAAAATTGGTGGTTGTGATAAGCATAAATGCACGGTAACTGCTTACGAAAAAAAGATAGTTGCAACAAAAGGAAAAAAAGAGATTGAAGCCAGTTGTGATGGGAATCCTGATATTGTCATTTCTCAGAATTATCTTGCGGATATTTCTACCTGCACAAAAATTCCATTGCTTATAGATGAATCATATTTACAAAAAAATGGAGCAACAGCTTTGCGTTTTAATAATGGAGCAACACAGATTGAAAACAGCAGGCAGCATCGTGGTGACAGACCGTGGGTTAGGCAATAACTTTAGAATGGGATGCTTGCGCTAGTAGGTGATGCGCTTACTCTGGAAGCCATACTGGATTGTGCATCTGGAGTGTGGGCGATGCTAACGAATTTTCCTAATAAATAATCTTCAATATTATCTCTTTTTGCTCTAGTCAAACCATCGGTTTTTTGTATTGCAGATAGTATGCTGTTGACTGTAATTCCGCGCTCGGCAGATTCATTGGCTATATTTCTAATTTTCGCGATTACACTTATATAATCTTCATCAGGTGTCTGTTTATCTGTTCCTCTTGGCGCTTTATCAAGAGATTGGCTGATAAAAGCGCTCATTTTTGCTCCTGTCAGCACCTTCATTTCTGAGGATTTTTTAGGAATTGTATCTGTAAAAGCCATGTAAAACCTATTCTCTAATTTAAATTCATTTTTTCAATCATATTGATAATAGTAAAAAAATGTTAATAAGTCAAAGTTATTATAATAAAATAGATATTCCGCGCTTCCCAAAATGAATAATGTGGTTATTATGCCGCCATATAATTCAATAAAGCACACTTCTGTCTGAAGGAAATCTATGAAAAACCACCCATTACTCAAGGCTCGTCAGAATCATAGCCGAATATTTGCCGTAGTTTTAGTTATAGTTTTATTGGTTAGCAGACCAATGTTTGTGGAAGGATATTTCCTGCGCGAATGTCTAGCTTGGCTTGGATATGCCTTCGTTATCTTTGGTGCGTTCGGGCGGGTTTATTGTTCGGCTTTTATTGGTGGACGCAAGAATGATGAGGTGGTGCGTGCGGGTCCATTTTCTGTGGTGCGTAATCCGCTTTATGTATTTTCTTTTATAGCAATGGTGGGGATTGGGTTGCAATCAGGGATGCTGCTGGTTACTGCGGTTTTGATTGTTTCCTTTGTTCTTTATTACCCGATGGTGGTTGCCAAAGAAGAAGCCTATCTTGAGAATAAATTTGGTGAGCCGTACACTAAATATAAACGGGAAGTGCCACGCTGGATACCTAACTTGGCGTTGTGGAGCGAGCCAGAACAGATAGATGCCAAGCCACAATTTATCCGCAAAACAATGCTGGATGCATCTATATTTTTTCTGCCACTACTTTGCTTCGCCATTATTAACTCACTGCAAGCTGATAAGATACTGCCAGTATGGCTGACATTGCCTTAGACGTTATATCATCTGAAAATCCACTAACTTCTGCACTCAATAATGAGCAGCGTGAGGCGGTGGAGGCAACGCAGGGTGCGGTGTTGGTTCTGGCTGGTGCTGGTACTGGTAAAACGCGGGTGCTTACCACGCGCATAGCCTATATTCTCACCAACCGCCTTGCCTATGCTGGTGAAATTCTGGCGGTAACTTTTACCAATAAGGCTGCCAAAGAAATGGCAGAACGTGTGAACAATCTTACAGGTTCATCACAGTCTTTATGGCAAGGAACTTTTCATTCTATTGGTGCGCGGATTGTTCGTCGTCACGCTGAAAAATTAGGGCTTACTTCTAGCTTTACAATTCTTGATACTGACGATCAATTACGCTTACTTAAAACAATCCTCGCCGAGCAAAAAATTGATGATAAATCACTTCCGCCTAAATTATTTTTAAGCATTATCCAACAATGGAAAGATCAAGGTCTAACTCCAGAAAAAGTTACCAATGTAGCTGATTCAAACAATGCTGGTGGTCATGCACTTAATGTTTATAAATTATATCAGGCGCGGTTGCGTAGCTTAAATGCCACCGATTTTGGTGATTTGATTTTGCACATGCTCACGCTTTTTACCAATTTTCCAGAAGTGCTACGCGAGTTTGCCAGCCGTTTCAAATATATTCTGGTTGATGAATATCAAGATACCAACGTGGCGCAATATCTGTGGCTACGCTTGCTTGCCAGCTACCATAAAAATATTTGCTGTGTGGGTGATGACGACCAATCTATCTATAGCTGGCGCGGTGCAGAAGTTGGTAATATTTTGCGTTTTGAGAAAGATTATCCCGATGCGAAAGTCATCCGCCTTGAGTGTAATTATCGTTCTACGCCACATATTTTAGCGGCAGCAAGCGCGGTAATTGCTAATAACAAAGGTAGGCTGGGAAAGACTTTATGGACACCTGTAAAAGACGGTGAAAAGATTCGCCTTAAATCAGTTTGGGATGAAAATGAAGAGGCGCGGTTTGTCGGTGAAGAAGTAGAAACTATGCAACGTCAAAAAATTAGCCTTAAAGATATGGCGATTTTGGTGCGTGCTGGCTTTCAGACCAGAGCTTTTGAAGAACGATTTTTAACTTTAGGTGTGCCATACCGCGTGATTGGCGGGCTTCGTTTTTATGAACGTGCGGAAATTCGCGATGCTGTTGCTTATCTGCGTGTTCTTGCTGTTCCGCAGGATGACCTTGCCTTTGAGCGTATTATAAACACACCAAAACGTGGCATTGGGCAGGCGACAATGCAGCAACTCCATACAACTGCCCGCTCGCTGAATAGCTCGCTTTATAATGCAACTATCCACCTGCTAAAAACTGGAGCAATTAAGGGAAAGCTAGGGCAGTCACTGGATAAATTTATTTCTTCATGTGAACGCTGGCGGGCGCAGCTTACGACTTTAACATTAGGTGAAGTTACCGAATTAATGCTGGAGGAAAGCGGCTACCTGCAAATGTGGAAGCAGGAAAAAACACCAGAAGCGCAGGGAAGGATAGAAAACTTAAAGGAGTTGACGCGCGCTATTGGTGAGTTTGAGAGCATAAATGCCTTTTTGGAGCATGTAAGCCTTGTGACCGAAGCTGCCAATCCTGACAATAACACAGATATGATAAGCCTTATGACGCTGCACGCCGCTAAAGGCTTAGAGTTTGATGTAGTATTTTTAACAGGTTGGGAAGAGGGGGTATTCCCTCATCAGCGAGCGATTGATGAATCTGGCGCGAAAGGCTTGGAGGAAGAACGTCGTCTGGCCTATGTGGGCATCACCCGCGCGCGCAAAAAACTTTATATTTCGCATGCTGCCAACCGTAGAATCTATAATCAATGGCAAAGCAGCATCCCATCGCGATTTATCGGCGAGATTCCTAGTGAGAATATCGAGCAACTTGGCGGTGGAGCGGTTAATATGGCGCGTCAGACAGCTAAAAACTGGGATGATGAGGTGGCGGGTATTCTTGCAAGTGCCAATTCGTCATTGCGAGGAGGCAACGCCGACGTGGCAATCCAGAAAACAGCTAACAAGGACTGGATTGCTTCGCCTTCGGCTCGCAATGACGAACAGGAAGGAAAATTCAAGAAAGGTCAGCGCATTTTCCACCAAAAATTCGGTTATGGCTATATTTTGACCATAAGTGGCAATACGCTGGAAATAAGCTTTGATAAGGCAGGAAAAAAGAAGCTGCTGGCTGATTTTGTAGAAACTATCTAATTTTTGGTAATTTCTTTTTAATTATTATTATGTTACAGTGATACGCAGAATTGTAACAATTGGGAGTGAAGCTGTAACAAAACCTTCACTTGAGAAATATTCAGTATTTATATACCTTTAAGCTAGGATAGTTGAATCTTATAGGTTTAATAGGAAACTTTATGGCAGAAAATCAAAAACCACTTACTCTTGATGAGCTTAATGAGAGGGTAAGAAGTAGTGTTGGATCTAATTTGAATAAGTGGAATGAGGATTATACACGCTCTATCATGAAAATTAAAGGGGCGCGACCAGACCTTCCCCCACAAATTTTTGATGATATGATAGAGGCGCGTAAGGCTAACCTGCCTGAACTTGTAGATAAAATTGCTACATTGAGTAGATATAGGGAAGAAACCGTCGGTGGTGTGGTGATGCAAAGTCAGCTAGATGGAAAATTTCTTGAGCGTGAAAGTGCCAATCTTTATGCCGAATTTTCAGGTAAAGTTTTTGAGGAAGTTAAAGGCAAAAATATCGCGCGTGGTGTAGATAAAGAACTAAGTGATTCTCAAGTTAAAGCTGCCTTTTTGGATGTTAATAAAGATAATGGTAGTTTGCTAAAACAAGCATTTAAAGGTGTATATGACGAAGACAAAGGCGGAGCGCAGTGGGGCGGTTTACTCGGTGGCATAGGCGGGTTACTTCTTGGCATGAGCATTGGCGGTGGCTTTGAAGGCGGGCTGATGGGCATTATCACTGCAGTGGTTGTCGCGATGATCGGTGTTTGGGCAGGTAACAAGCTTTCTGAAACATTTTTTCCAGCTAAAGCGTCTTCTGTTGAACCTAGCGTTGAAAAAGGTTTGGAGAGAAAGAGGGAAGGTGAAGCTCAGGGACAACAGCAGGAGAAGGCGCAGGACAAAACCCCTGCGGGAATTCCCATTACAATAGACGGTAAGGAAATCAAGCCTGATGGCGATGTTAAGGTTTTTTCTGTTAATAAAGCAGGCGAATCTGTTGCTTTGGATAAAGTTGGAGAAGGTGATATGGTTGTCACCGTTGATTCAAAAGGAAAAGTTACCAACTTCGCCGTTGCTAATAAAGATGGAAAGTTAGAATATCCAAATTTAAAGGAAATTAAGTTAGAAAAAGAGGTGGTTTTCGGAAAGGACGATATTCAGTTTGGCGGTTCTAAAAAGGTTGCCACTATTTCTGAAGATGCTAAGCAGAAATTGGGTGGGTTGCGTGACGAATGGACAAAAGCCCTACTTGAAAAAGGAACATCAATGTCTCAACCGCAGCCACAAGGAGCTAATGTTAAGATTGATCAGATTGCTGTAGCACGAAATATTCCATCTGTTCCTCAAGCTGCACAAAACACGATTGGGTAGACTAACTAGAAAGATGAACTATGTCTAATCCTGAAAAACCTAGCAGTTCTACCAACGATTCTGGTGACGGAAGTTTTTTCAAGAATAATGGCGGATTGCTGATTGGCGGTGCGATGGCGATGTTCGCACTTTTTGGCATGGAAGGTTCATTCTTGCCCAGTTTGATTGCTGGTGCCGCTTTGATTATGGGTTTTTTAGCCGATAAAGACAGTGGTGTTTTCGGTGGTGTTTATAGCAAAATATTTGGAAAAGAGGAAGCCTCCCAACCATCAACTGAAATTTCTAAGTCTCAAGCTAAAACAACTGGTGTTGGGACTAATGAGCATACTGTTGCAAAACCTGCTCCAACAGTTGAGTCAACCCCTTCTATTGCGGTACCTCCTACTGCCCCAGAACCAGCCGCGCAATCACAGGGTGATGGCAGTAAAATAAAAAGTGTAAATAATCCTTCAAAGAATAGCTTCTCATTAGGAGTGGGCGAAACCCCTGTTTATTTTAATAATAATGGTGAAAAGGTATACAACATAAAAGGTATTCCTAGTGCAATGGAAATTAAGGTTGATAAAGAAGGAAAAGCGACTGGCGTTGCGGTAGCTAATGAAAAAGGTCATTTTGATAGGGATGGTAAAGGGGAAATTATACTAACTAAACCCCAAGAAGAAGTTACCTTCAACTTAACGCAGGATAACAAAGGTGTTAAGCATGTTGACTTGGCAGACAAAGAAAATAAAGAAAAGTTAGGTAAGCTCAGGGAAATAGGAATAGATGAACTCAATAAAAGAGTAATGCAGAAGCAATATGAGAAGGGGTCATCATTGCCTACTGATGCTGGTGTTGCAACAAGCGATCTCGGTGTTATTTCGCCTTCAAGTCAGGTGGTGGCTAAAAATGTTGGAGATAAAACGAGTTATATTGGATAGAGCGTCACTCATCCTCACCAAAGCGATTTTCTATTAAATCACGCAGTGCCGTTATCACACTTTCAGCTTGTTCGCCTTGCGCGCTGATATGAAGCTTTGATGTTTTATCTGCTCCCAGCATCATAAGCCCGAGAATAGAGGAGCCATCAACAGGTATAGAATCTTCTTCATTATTTGGGTTATTAGATTTTTTGATTACCATTACTTTTGCTGGGTAAGTAGCTACGGCTTTTACAAATTTGGCAGCAGCACGGGCGTGCAATCCTTTTTTATTGATAATCTCAACAATTACCTCAACCACCACTCTTTGCTACCTTTCCAGTGAGCATGTTGCCAGCAACATTTATATATTTTCTTGCTGCTTCTTGTGCCTGTTCCACCGCCTCTTTCATTGAAACTTTTCCGCGTGCGCTGGTGAGTTTAATCATCATCGGCAGATTAACGCCTGCGATAACCTCTATATTATCGGTATCCATAACTGATATTGCGAGGTTGGAAGGAGTGCCACCAAACATATCGGTGAGAATGACAATGCCACCGCCATTATTAACTTTTTTTATAGCGTTTAAAATTCGTTCGCGTGCATCGTTCGAGTCGTCATTGGGGGCTATTCCAACAGCTGCAATTTGCTCCTGATGTCCAACCACATGTTCTGTGACTGATATAAATTCATCTGCTAGTTTTCCATGGGCAACGATGACAATTCCAAACATCGGCTTTACTCCAAATCTCTGTGACGAAGAGTAACATTATATCCTGTTTGCTGCAAAAAGCCACCGAGCTTTTGCACTAAATATACAGAACGATGGCGACCACCAGTGCAGCCAATAGCTATTGTTAAATAATTTTTTCCTTCCTCCAAATAGCGAGGAAACAAAGGTGATATAAGTGCGGTAATATTTTTAAAAAAATCAGCAAAGCCAGCGTCAGATTCAATATATTTACCGACTTCAGAATCTAAACCAGAGAGAGGACGCAAAACAGTATCGTAGTGAGGGTTTTTCAGGAAGCGAACGTCAAACACCATGTCAGCTTCGCGTGGCAGCCCGTTCTTAAAAGAAAATGAGGTTAGAACTACTGAAAGTGTACGTTCTTTTTGTGCAAAATTGTTGATGATTATTTTGCGCAGGTCTGCTGCTTCAGTTTCACTGGTATCAACAACTAAATCCGCAACATCGCGGAGTTTACTGATAAGGGCGCGTTCGTGATGTATTCCATCAAGGACTGGTCTATCGAGTGCAAGTGGGTGGCGACGGCGTGTTTCAGTGAAACGACGTCGTAGTGTCTCATCATCGGAATCAAGAAATAAAATCTTTAATTCAATTTTTGGATTGTTTTTTAGTGTGTCTATTACGTTGATAAAATGTTCGATAGAAAAATCTCGGCTGCGTATGTCATTTCCTATTGCAAGGTTACGAGCGCTTGCGCCAGAATTTACGACTGATGGCAAAAATGCCAGTGGCAAATTATCAATCGCTTCAAATCCAGAATCTTCCAGTGTTTTGAGAGCAACGCTTTTTCCAGCTCCTGACATTCCAGTGACGAGGATTAATTTCATATATTAAACTCTATTTTATCTATAAAAAATCGGATTTTGGCTGGTGTTGAAGAATCAAACGCGTGGAGTGATAATAGTGGTAATTTATGTTCAAGGCAATCAAAGAACTGCGCTTCAGGCAGCCGTTCCACTGCATCGCGTGACACTAGATTTATGGCAAGTTTTAACTCTATATCACGAATAAACGGCAAGGTTAAAATGCCAATTCCACGAGCCTCCATCATCCCTTCCAGTTGTTTTGGCGGAGAGGCTGTAAGAATATTATTTTGCGAACTTATTTCAACGTAATCATCGGCAACTAGCTGCGCTCCGTTATCTATCATACGCAGGGCTATGTCGGATTTTCCGCTTCCAGAATCGCCAAGCAACAATATCGCTTTATTGTTGACGCTTACACAGCTAGCGTGGATTATAGTGTTTTTAGATGACATAGAGTTTATTTTTAAGGTAATAAAAGCAAAAATGCCAGCATTAGACGAAATATTAACGCAGAAATTGCAGATATTAGAGGCAAAGCAGCAGAAGCGTGTGCTTATTCCCAGCGTGCGTCATGATGGCGCGTATATTTCGCGTGGCGGGAAAGATTTTATATCTTTTAGCTGCAATGATTATCTTGGGCTGTCGTATCATCCCAAAGTTATAGCTGCTGCCAGTGAAGCATTGCAGAAATATGGGGCAGGGGCAGGGGCATCGCGCCTTGTTACTGGCGAATGCCAGCTTTATGGTGAACTGGAGAGTTTGCTTGCTAAGTATAATGGCGCAGAATCGGCGTGCGTGTTTGGTAGTGGATATTTGGCTAATATAGGCACTATTCCAGCACTGGTTGGAAAAAACGATCTTATTCTTGCGGATAAATTGTCCCATGCTTGCATAATTGACGCAGCGAAACTTTCAGGTGCTACCATGCTGCGTTTTGCTCACAATAACTCGGCACATCTGCGGATGTTATTGGAAGCCAATCGTGCGGAATATCAGAATTGCCTGATTGTTACTGAAACAGTTTTCAGTATGGATGGTGACACAGCACCTCTTGTAGAATTGGCAGAATTAGCAAAGGAATTTGCTGCTTGGCTGATGACAGACTCAGCGCATTATTTTTTACCAACAACCAGCCACAAGCAACCAGCAACCATCAAGATGGGAACTCTCTCCAAAGCAGCGGGAAGTTACGGCGGGTATGTTTGTGGTTCAAATACTTTAATTGAATATTTGAAAAATGCAGCGCGCAGCGTAGTTTTCTCTACTGGTTTGCCACCTGCAAGTTTGGCAGCCTCAATAGAAGCTCTAAAAATTATGCGAAGTGAACCAGAGCGATTACAAAAACCACTGGAAAACGCAAAATTATTTACAAGTATATTGGGTATTCCAGAAGCGGGGAGCGCAATTGTTCCGCTTATTCTTGGCGAAAATGATAAGGCAGTGACAGCCTCTGCTTTACTGGCAGAAAATGGATTTTTAGTGGCGGCAATCCGTCCGCCAACTGTTCCAGAAAATACAGCGAGGCTACGCTTTACATTTTCTGCCTTGCATATGAAGGAACAAATTGAAAAACTATGCTCCATTATCAAAAAGCAGGGTTGGGTATGAAAATTCTTGCTTTGAGTGGTTGGGGTCAGCCACATAGCACACTTGCTGACATCGTGCCGAATGCCACACATTTTGATTATGCTGATTACAAAACCATAGATGATGCTCTTGCAGGAATTGCACAGGAAGCAAAAAAACATGATACTATAATCGGCTGGTCACTGGGTGGGCAACTTGCTGTGCGGGCGGTTGCAAAAGGTTTGATGCAACCAAAAAAACTGGTGCTAATTGGCGTTCCATTTCAATTTGTACATTCGGGAGAAATTAAAATCGGAATGCCACGCGATAAATTCCAGAAATTTCGTGATAATTATGAAAAAAATGCAGCGCGGACTTTGGCAAAGGCGTGGGAGCTTATTATTTTGAATGATAAAAACCCAGAACATGTGCGGGCGCGATTGGAACAATATAACCAAGCTTCTATGCTAGAGAAAAACTGGCTGCACTGGCTTGATATGCTTGATGGGTTTAGCTGCAAAGATCTGGATTTTAGCAAATTTCCGCCAAGTTTGCTGCTGCATGGTGCGCAGGATGCAGTGGTGGAACACACGCAGGCGCATGAATTTATAAAACATATTCCGCAGGCAAAACATATTATTATGCCTGATGCTGGTCATGCTCCGCATTGGCATGATACGCATGTTGTTAAACGTCATATCGAGGAATATCTGCATGTTTGACAAAAGTGCCATTAAGAAAAATTTTAGCCGTGCTTCTGCTGATTATGACAGGCATGCTAAATTACAAGAATCTATCCGCAAAAAGGCTAATAAACTTGCTTCTGATTATTTTCCACGCAAAACAAAACTTCTTGATCTCGGCTGTGGCACTGGTGAATTTTCCAAGGATAATAGCGATAAATGGGATATAGTTGGAGCGGATATATCTTATGGAATGTGCGCCGTAGCAAAAGAAAAAAACACCAAAGTCATAAATGCTGACGCTACTTTGCTGCCGTTTAATGATGATAGTTTTGATTGTGTGTTTTCATCATTACTTTTGCAATGGGCAGAAAATCCAGAAACTATAATTAAGGAAATTTTGCGCGTGTTAAAACCAGATGGAACTGCGGTTGTAACCACATTTGTGCATGGCACTCTAAACGAACTGGAAGATGCTTTTAAGGTTCTAGATTCGGCGACATATATCAGTAAATTTGTAGAGCCTAGCTGGTTATTGATGCGCATAGCGCATATTGGTGGCTTGGTGATGGATGTGGATGAATACGAACATAAAGAATATTATGATGATGTTCTCTCACTAATGCGTTCAATAAAAAATATTGGTGCGAGCAATAAAATAAATACTCGTCGCAGGGGGCTTATGACACCAACGCAACTGAGGAGAGTTGAGCAAAATTATAAAGCAGAAGGTAGAAAAATTTCTGCTACTTGGAATGTTCTTATAATGGTTATAGGTAAGCCCTAGAAGGTTCTTATGAATAAATTTTTTATCACAGCAACTGGCACAGATATTGGTAAAACATTTGTTACCACCACACTTTGCAGGCAGCTAATAGAAGCTGGAAAAAAGATATTGGCGTTAAAGCCAGTGATAAGTGGGTATAATCCTGATGATTTGCAAAGCGACACAGCACTTATTCTTGAGAGTTGCAGTTTGCCAATTACACAAGAAAACATAGAAAAAATCTCACCATGGAGGTTTACAGTTCCTCTTTCTCCAAATATGGCAGCAGAAAAAGAAGGGAAAAATATAGTTTTTGATGAGCTGATAAAATTCTGCCAAGAGCAGGAAAAAATTGGTGCTGATATATTGCTGGTGGAGGGTGTTGGTGGGGTTTGTGTTCCGCTAAATGATAGATATACCGTGTTGGATTGGATGTCTGCTCTGCCAGATTATAAAATAATATTGGTTTCTGGCAGTTATCTTGGCTCTATTAGCCATACACTCACCGCTATTCACGCTCTTGCAGCGCGCAACTTAAAACTTCACGCGCTTATAGTTAGCGAATCAGAAAATAATTCTGTATCTTTGGTTGAAACTGCTAAAACATTAGAAAATTTTATACCTAAATCAGTACACATTATTACTGTGCCACGACAACATAAAACTAATATACCATCGTTAAAAGAGGTGTGTTTATGACAGCAGACAAAAAACCAGAAGTAAGGAAAGTTGAGAATTCGAAGATATTTACGGTATTTAGATATCTTGGTCTGCGTCCTAGAAAAATTGATCCCAAATACAAAAAATATGTAAGGTTAAACCATAGAATGATAGCGGCAACCATTGATACTTTAATCGCAATGGTTACTATTGGATTTATTACTGGTTTGATACTCGACCAATTCTCTCATTCTCGCCCAATTACTTTTGAAGAAATCGAAGCAATAAAAGCCAACCCAAAAACGGAAACACTGGAATTGATTAAATTATTGAGGGAATCTGGTAAACTTGCGGAGTTATTGTTTAATACAACTGTGCAGATGACGGTGTTGCTAATTTCTTCTGCAATTTGCTGGAAGTTTTGGTCGGCAACACCAGGTAAAATACTAATGGGAATGAAAATAGTTGATGCTGAAACAGAAAAACCGATGACCAATAGGCAAATTATACTCAGAACTCTTGGATATATTCCCTCATGCGGGATGTTTTTTCTGGGAATTTTTTGGATTTCATTTAATAAACGCTGTCAGGGTTGGCATGATAAAATAGCTGGAACGGTGGTTATTTATCCTCCAAAAATTAAGGTTGAAGATACCACTTCTTCTGATGTAGTTGTAGAAAAATCAGCCGAAATAGCAACGCAGGTAAGCTAATGGTTGTTATTTTCCAAGGAAATGCCTTAGCTAGTCGTCTAATAAGTGAGATGTAATGAATAATGAGCTAACAATAATTGAACTGGCGAAAAAAGGCGATTCTTCCGCCTTTCAGCAATTATTGGAAGGGCATTATAACATGATGTATCGTGTTGCTTACCGTTTTACAGGACAGGCGCAGGATGCAGAGGATATAGCGCAGGAGGTATGTGTGGGACTTACACATAAATTGCAGAGTTTTAACGGTAAAAGCAGTTTTTCCACATGGCTTTATCGTGTGGTGGTGAATTCCTGTCGTGATTATCAGAAAAAGCGTAGCGCACACCGTAGGCTAGAAGGTGGCTATGTGGATTTTGAGCAAAATTTACAAAGTGATAAAAATGATTCTAACAAAAAATTATTGTGGCTTTATCGGACAATTGCGAATCTGGAGCAGTCATTAAAGGAAACGGCTTTGCTGGTGCTTACAGAAGAATTAAGCCATGCTGAGGCTGGGAAAATATTGGGTTGCGCTGAATCAACAATTTCGTGGCGAATGCATGAAGTACGCAAACATTTGAAAAATGTAATAGGTAGTTATCATGACTGATAATTGGGATGAAATAGAAAATCTGCTGAAAAATAGCAAGCCACCGATACCATCGGAATCGGCTAAAAACCTTGCTATTTCTAAGGCTATGGCGGAATTTGAGAAAAAACATTCAAAATCTCACCAAGGAATTTCATTTGTGACTCGTCTTATGGATACAGTGCAAACTGTTTTCGAAACTATAAGAGGAGAATTAACCATGAAAAAAGCATATATAGTGGCAGGCGGTATTTGCGTGAGCCTACTTGCTGTTACATTGATGAACAGCACTTATTTATCACGCGACTTATTACCTAATCCAACAAGTGAAGAAGCATTCAAAGGAGCTGATCAAAAAGACTTTTCTTTGGCAAAGGAAAATTATGTTGGAGAAAAAGTATCTGCTAATAAAAAGTCGGTATGGTCTTCAGAGGGAGCTGCGCCAGCTCCACAGGTTTCAGCACTCTCTGCTCCTGCTTCACCACCTATTCCTATGAAAATGGCTGAAGGAAAGGTTGCAATGCAAGAAGCCAACAAGCCAGCCAGATTGATGGAAATGGAAGCCGCACGCGCACCGAAACAAGAAATAGCAAAAATGAAAGCATTGGCTCACCCTGCGGAAAGTTCTGCTGATGCAGTATCATCAAATATGGTTATGGGTGGTGCGGTTGGTAGTGCGCCAGCAGCCAGCATGATTGCTCCTTATCCAGATTATGATCAACAGCATAATTATTATCAGGATGAAGGGCGCGATAAATTTCAGGATGTAAAAGAAAACCCAACCAAGCTGGTGAAAGAAGAACCAGTTTCTACATTCTCGGTTGATGTTGATACTTCGTCTTATTCATTCATGCGTGCATCGTTGAATAATAATGTATTGCCACAGAAAGATGCGGTGCGGATTGAGGAAATGGTCAATTATTTTCCGTATGATTATGATGTGCCAAAAGATAAATCCGAGCCATTCAAAGCTAATGTTTCTGTGTTCCCGACACCTTGGAATGCTGATACCAAGCTGATGCATATAGGAATTAAAGGCTATCAGATGGAACAAAAAGAAAAGTCACATTCTAATCTGGTGTTCTTGATTGATACTTCTGGCTCAATGAATGAACCAAACAAACTGCCATTACTTAAAAATTCTTTCAAACTGCTGCTGGACAGTTTACGGGCGGATGACACAGTAGCAATAGTAACTTATGCAGGCAGTGCAGGCGTTGCTTTAGAGCCAACAAAGGTTAGTGATAAATCAAAAATAACCAATGTCATAGACCGTCTGGGAGCTGGTGGCTCAACCGCTGGAGCGCAAGGAATAAAAACGGCTTATGATATTGCAGAGAGTCACTTTGATAAAAACGGTGTCAACCGTGTGATACTGGCGACTGATGGTGATTTCAATGTAGGAATTACCAATCAAGAAGAGCTAAAAAGTTTTATCGAACGCAAGCGTGCTACAGGGATTTTCCTATCTGTTCTTGGTTTTGGCAGAGGTAATTATAATGATTCTCTGATGCAGACTCTGGCACAAAATGGTAATGGTAATGCTGCCTATATTGATAATCTCAGTGAGGCACGCAAAGCATTGGTGGAAGAAGCAAACTCAACTTTGTTTACCATAGCAAAAGACGTAAAAATTCAGGTTGAGTTTAATCCTGAACAAGTAGCTGAGTATCGCTTGATTGGTTATGAAACCAGAATGTTAAACCGCGAAGATTTTAATAATGATAAGGTTGATGCGGGTGATATTGGCTCTGGTCATGCTGTAACTGCTATTTATGAAATAACTCCAGTTGGCAGCAAAGCAAGATTGATTGATGAATCACGTTATCAAAAATCAGCAGAAAAATCTGACAAGAAGGATAAAGACAAAAGTGATGAATATGCTTTCGTAAAAATCCGTTATAAACTGCCTGATAGCGATACCAGCAAACTTATAACCACTCCTGTTGATGGCAAGGTTGAGTATAAGCAAATCTCTGAAGTGCCAGTTGATGCAAAATTTGCAACTTCTGTAGCAGCATTTGCTCAAATACTGCGCGGTGATTCATACATAAAATCATATAGCTATGATGATGTGATTAATCTGGCGCAATCGGCAAAAGGTGAGGATAAGTTTGGTTATCGTGCAGAGTTTATAAATATGGTGCGTTTGGCAAAAAGCGCGCCAGTGATGAAAAATGAACCACAACCAGCACCGCCACCGATAGAATATCCAACCCCTCTACCTATGGATATTCAGATTCAACCGCATCCATATAATAATCCTGCTACTTGATTTACCTATAATACCCTCTTCCTCTGGGAGAGGGTTAGGGTGAGGGATGGTAAAATGCTAAAATTTCATTTCTTGCGTGATAGGCAATTCGATAGTTGGTTTATATTATTGCCAATGTTTTTAGGGATCATTTCTGCTTCGATATGTATATGGCAACCAAAATTGTTTTTTCCTATTCTAATGCTAGATTTTTGGCTGCTTGCCTATCACCATGTTATTGCCTCTTACACACGAATAGCCTTTGATATAGAGAATATAAAATCAAATCGATTTTTGGTATTTGGTCTGCCGATTTTTGTTTTTGCGGGTGTTGTTGGATTTTATAGTTCACTGGGAATATGGATACTTGTTACTATTTCTTTTTATTGGCAGTGGTATCATTATACTCGGCAAAGTTATGGTATTGCCTGTTACTATATAGCACAAGAAAAAAAAGATAATAACCCACTACTCCACCATATTAATACACTAGCATTATATTCTTTGCCTGTTACGGGAATTCTCTATCGCTCATGGCAAGCACCAGAAACTTTTATATTCCTAAAATTATGGGTTATTCCTGTTGCGTATGAGATAGTTACAATATCAGCTCTCTTGTCAGTTGTTTTTATTACTATGCAGATATACAGCTGGAGTAAATTATATCTTAGCAAAGAATTGAATGGTGGTTATGTGATGTATATGCTGTCGCATTACTCAATGTTTATATTCGGACATTTTCTGATTGATGACATAAATTTTGGTTGGTTGGCTATGAATGTTTGGCACAATATGCAATATATTATATTTGTGTGGCTGAAAAATAATCAAGCATATAGCAGTGGCGTTGATTATAAGCACTGGTTGATTTCTAAGATAAGTCAGAATGGTAAAATCTTTTCATACATCATAGTTTGTTTGGCGATTACATTATGTATCTACGCCCCATTATATTATCTGACAGAGAAGGCTCAGGAAGGAACGAGCATTGCCGTAGCTTTCATAGTATTTATCACCATTAATTTTCACCACTATATTGTGGATTCGGTGATATGGAAACGTAAGGTAGTGAAAGTGAAATAATCTATCAGTAAGCTCTGCTGGCACAAAAATCAACAAGCTCAAACAGTGCAGTTCGGGCAAGCGAAGGCGGGAATTTATGAAGTGCCTGCCTTGCTCTTTCGCAATAAGCTTCCGCCATGTTAATAGTCTGGGTAATTGCCTGTTGTTTTTTGAGTATGGTAACCGCTTGTGATAAGTCTTCATCTGTTTGGTCAAGATCTCCTAGTGTACGCATCCAGAAAGATCTTTCTTCAATATTACCTGCTGCATATGCCAAAATAACTGGTAATGTTACTTTCCCTTCACGAAAATCATCTCCCACAGTCTTTCCCAGAGTTATTTCATCGGCAACATAATCAAGGGCATCATCAATAAGCTGAAAGGCAATGCCAATATCCATGCCGAATTCGCGTAACGTCGATTCACATGCGGTTTTTCCAGAAACAACGGCACCAAGTTCACAGGCCGAGGCGAATAGAACAGCCGTTTTTGCAGTTATTACCTCAAGATAATTCTGAATACTGGTTTGTGGCTCGCCTTCGGTCATTAACTGCATTACTTCACCTTTAGCAATTATTGCAGAAGCATCGGACAATATTTTTAGTACCTTCAGAGAACCATCACTGACCATAAATTGGAATGCTTGACTTAGTAAAAAATCACCAACCAACACGCTGGCTTTGTTGCCGAACACCTCATTAGCAGTAGCTAAACCACGCCGTAGCTTGCTTTCATCTACTACGTCATCATGTAATAATGTGGCGGTATGAATGAATTCAACGGCTGCAGCCAATGAGATATGTCGATTCTCATCATAATTACACAGTTTTGAGCAAGCAAGGGTAAGGGCAGGGCGGATGCGCTTGCCACCAGAAGCAACAATATGGGTAACAATATCATTAATAAGGGGAATTTCGTTTTTTACGCGCGTTAGAATTAATGAATTAACCTTACCCAAATCATCTCCAATAAGGGAGTATAATTTGTCCAGCGATGCTGGATTTGCAGATAAAATAGGTGATTTTTTTGTCATATCACTAGTATCTAAGGTATTTTTTATAAAAAACCAGAAGAAATATCTTATTGTATAGGTTTGTACATATAATATTAACTTTATTCTATTAGCTTTGTATGTGTAAAAATAAAATAATATAATGTATAATTTTCATTGTTTTGATACATTTGTTTTGTTAGTTGGTTGCTACTTAGTTTTTGATTTCTCAGATTTTTTGTATTATTTGCGTGGGCGTTGATGGATAGTAGAGAACAAGATTCCGAAGAATACGTTGAAATTGCTAATAAAATTCGTAGTGGCGAATATTTTCGTGATGCGCGGGCGATGGTTGATATCGACATACATGAGCCAATGTCTGATCGTTATTGGTTTTTATTCATTACCATTATGTCTTTTCTTACAACTGGCGTTGCTGTTATCGCGTGGTTGGGGTTTTATCCCTTGAAACCAAGGGTAGCATTTATTTTTGCCACTAATGATGTACTTGAAGATTATCCTAGGGTAAAGCCCCTACAATCTTTCCGAGGTGAAGATCCTAACGCCGCATTACAACGTCATCTTGTGAAGCATTATACCAAGCTCCGTGAAGAATATAACGCGGATTATTTCGATCGCAACCATAACGCTGTTGGACAAATTAGCAGCCCTGATGTGTTAGATGAATATGAAAGATTTGTATCGCCGCTGAACCATAAAAGCCCAGTTGCTCTGTATCAACGTCATACGGAACGTAAAATAAATATTATCTCTATGGAAAATATAGAGAATAACTATAAAAAAGAGGATGGTGTAAAGGAATACCATGCAATTATTGTATATGAGGAAATATTAAAAATTGGAGAAACAGAAAATAGGCATGGTAAGTTTCAAGTAGATATTGCTTTTCTGTATAAAGATATTAAGTTAGACAAAACAACTGGCAAGATTGAGCCATATCGTTTTTATGTAACATCTTACAAAGTTAAGAATTTATAGGGCATTGTTTATATGAAATATTTGAAAATTGATGTTAGATTTTTGGTGGCTTTTATTACATTAGTAGTTGTAACAGTGGTTTCTGGTGCGGCGAATGCCACGAGCAGTTCACGTTCTCTGCCTGTTGATCATCGTGTACATGTTATACCTTATCAAGTGGATCAGGTGTATAAGATGGATGGGCATTACCGCTACCAGTCAGCTATTGAATTTGAGCAGGATGAAGAAATAAAAACAATTTCTATGGGGGATTCTACCTCTTGGATGATAAATCCGTCAGCGCATAGATTATTTCTTAAGCCTGTCGAGCAAGATGCTACTACCAACATGACTCTGCTTACCAATAAGAGAGTTTACTTGTTTGAGCTTCATGCTCATGAAACGACTGATATTGATGACCCAAACATGGTGTTCATCATGCGCTTTACATACAATAAAAACAATGAGGCTCCTGGTGCAAAGGGATATCTTGATTCTGTTCCTGAGCCAGATGTTGTTGGTAATGAAGCTAAATATAATACTAACTATACCATTTCTGGCAGTGATGAAGTTGCTCCACTTCGTATATTTGATGATGGCGAATTCACCTATTTCCAATTTGCTGATAAAAATGCAGAAGTCCCAGCGTTTTATTGGGTAGATGATCATAATAATGAAGCGGTAATAAACTATCGTACTCGTGGTGATTATATAGTTGTCGAGCGAGTCAGTAGTAGGTTTACTCTTCGCCATGGTGAAGATGTTGTGTGCGTATTTAATGAAAAAAGGTTGGCTGAAAAAGAAAATAATAAACGTTAAAAGTTAGTCCAAAACCAGTTTTTTGCATGCAAAATAGCTATCGTGTAGGTGTCATTGGCGGTGGTGCTTGGGGAACAGCCCTTAGTATCGTCGCCAATCGCGCTGGCAGCAAAGTTACAATTGGCACTCGCAATAATAATGTTATTTCCTCTATTCGTCAGAGACGAATGAACGATGTTTATCTTCCATCGGTATTTATAGATCCCAGCATTGAAGTTACCGACCAATTTATTGATGTCTGTCGAGGTGATGTGCTGATTCTTGCTACGCCTTCTTATTGTTTGCGTACGATGTGCATATCTATATCCGACGTTATTTCACCTGATGTAATAATTTTAATTGCCAGCAAAGGTGTTGAGCGTGGCAGCCTTATGTTTATGAGTGATGTGGTTAAGGCCATATTGCCACATAACCCAGTAGCAATCATTTCTGGACCTAATTTTGCCGATGAGGCAGCGAGAGGTTTGCCAACTGCTACAACCATAGCCTGTGCTGATAATAGTTTATGGGATACTTTGATGTATGCTGTTGGTGGTCGTTTGTTTCGCCCATATATGACAGATGATATAATTGGAACACAAGTTGGCGGTGTAGTTAAAAACATAATTGCCATAGCTTGCGGAATAGCTATGGGCAAAGAAATGGGTGAAAACGCCCGTGCAGCTTTGGTGACACGCGGTTTTGCCGAGATGAGCCGTTTTACATTAGCTAATGGCGGAAAATATGAAACTTTGATGGGGCTTTCTGGTCTCGGTGATTTAATACTTACCTGCGGTAGCCAAAAATCAAGGAACATGTCTTTCGGTTTTGAAATTGGTCAAGGAAAAGCTAAGGATGAACTACTCAGTAATCGTGGAAGGACTGCCCTTGAAGGAGTTATTTCTTCAGAATCAATAAGCAAATTAGCTAGAAAATATAATGTTTCCATGCCTATTTGCGAAGCAGTTTACCGTATAGTGCATGAAAATGCCCCAGTAGATCAGGTTATAGAAACCTTATTGGAGCGTCCTTTTGTTAGCGAAACCATTTAAAAGTTTATTTATTTACGCTATTATCCAAGCATTATGAATTTACCAGCACAGATACAGAATGTAGATTTCGAGGCAGAGATAAACCGACTTCGTCGAGAGATGAATGCCGTGATACTTGCTCATTATTATCAGGATGATGAGATTCAAGACCTAGCAGATTTTGTTGGCGATTCTTTGGAACTAGCGCGCAGAGCTGCTACAACAACGGCAGATGTAATTGTCTTTTGTGGCGTTCGCTTCATGGCAGAAGGTGCAAAAATATTAAATCCAGATAAATTAGTTTTGATTCCTGATATGAAGGCTGGTTGTTCATTAGAGGATTCTTGCCCACCAAAAGAATTTTCTGCATTTAAGGCACAACATCCTGAACATATAGTAATCACTTACATTAATTGTTCGGCAGAAATTAAGGCTCTTTCAGATATTATAGTCACTTCCAGCAATGCGGAAATGATAATCAATCAATTGCCGAAGGAACAAAAAATTATATTTGCACCAGATAAATATTTGGGGGCGTATCTCAATAAAAAAACTGGTCGTGATATGGTTCTGTGGAATGGAACATGTATGGTGCATGAAAGATTTTCTGAGCAGGAGCTTATTAAACTAAAGACCCGTCATCCTGAGGCGCATGTTATCGCCCATCCTGAATGTCCTGAACATCTGCTGCGTCATGCACGGCATATTGGTTCAACCTCGTCACTGCTGCGTTATACGCAGGAAAATTCTGGGCAGAGTTTTATTGTGCTGACGGAGATGGGTATTCTTCATCAGATGAAAAAACTTTCTCCAAATAGCACTTTTTATGATGTGCCGAGTGTGGCTGGTGAATCAGCTGGGGCTTGTGTTTCCTGTAATCAATGCCCATATATGAAACTCAATACATTGGAAAAAATCTATAACTGCATGAAAAACCGCAGCCCAGCTTTAGAATTATCACCAGACCTAATCACCCGCGCCCACAAACCACTGGAGATAATGTTGGAAATGAGTAGGGTTGTAAAACAATAGATATTTCCTAATGCTTCATAGCGCAGCAGCTACCGCCGCTTTTGGTAGCTTGATTCCATGGCATTTTGGCAATAAGCATTGCCATCCCACAAGTTCCAGTTAATCCTGCAAAAGTTAGACCAGCGCCAAAAAATCCAGTTAGCAGAAAGAATGAGGAGCTGACAAAATAGCCGAGCAAACTTGCGCTTATAAGGCATATCCCAATGGTAAGTTGAACTTGCCTGTCCAGTGGTAGAAAGAATTTACCAGAACTGCTTATAGGATACCCAGCTTCTGCCCATGCAGATATTCCGCCTTCAAGATTGTAAATTTCGAGATTAGGATCTTTGGCAAGCAGTTTTTCGCAGGCTGAACCGCCACGCCCACCTTTGCGACAATGAATAACCAGTTTTTTCCCTGAACAATTCGGCAATGATGATTTATTTATACCAGAAAGTGGCAACAGCACTGCACCTTTAATACTTTCAGCTTGGTTTTCTGCTGGTTCACGAACATCAACCAGCATAGCCTCACCGTTGTCCAGCCATTGTTTTAAGGTTTTTGCATCAACAGTTTTTAGTGACATATAATGCTCCTGATAACTTGTTACATTGTACAATATATAATCCAGATATTAGTACATACAAGGCATATACATTATTTCAGCGAGGGTGAACTGGTAGAAAATTTTGATTTTGTTGTTGGGGTATAGCTTCTGAGTGGCTGTGCTGGAGCTGGTTCAGCATAAACTTTTTCCCATTGATAAGTGACTAATATTGGTGGTTGGCTACGGTCTGGGTAATTATTTCTATATTCTTCACTGACATTTTTATAATCAAATAAATCATTTTTTATTAACCTAATGCAGGTTACTGGGCTGCTTATAATTTGCTCTGAACGAGGGATTACCCAGTAACCAGTTCCATTTGGATATAATTTTGTAAAATAATCATCTATCAAACTGATATACTCCTTAGGACCAGGAGCTATGGTTTCCTCGCATGATTTAGAAGTTATATATACGTTGGAAATGCTTTTGGTGAATTTACCTAAAATTGCATCATCAGCATAGCCGTTGATGGGGATAAATATGAATATAATTATCAATATTAACTTCATATATGCCACCTAGTTAGTTATAAAAATTAAAGCAATTCCTGATAAACTCTGATTGTTTGCTCGCACATTTTATCCAGTGAAAAATTTTGTGCATTAGCCATAGTATCACGTTCAATTTGCTTTTGTAAATCCGCTGGCATAGCAAGAACATTTTCCATCGCTTCTGCCAGAGCATCCACATCATTAGGAGCAATAAGCAAGCCAGTTTCTTTATCAATCACAGTTTCCTGAGGGCCACCATGATTGGTAGCTATAACAGGTTTACCCATCGCCTGTGCTTCCAACACCACGCGCCCGAACGCTTCTGGTTGAATTGAAGTTGCCACAACTAATTTAGAAAGCATATAGGCTTCAGTTATATAATGCGTATGTTTTGCAATACGAACGTGACCAGAAAGTCCCAAGTCTATAATTAGTTTTTCTATTTCCTCGCGATATGCTTCATGTCCTTTATCATCACCAAGCAGCACAGCAAAGAAATTACGGTGAGACATTCTGGCAAGAGCCTTTACAAAAACTTCTTGTCCTTTCCACCGTGCAAAACGCCCTGGGAAAAGAATTAGCGGAAATTCTTCTGGTAAACGCCATTCATTGGTTAGTTCAATCATGTGCTGCATTGAGTGTCTTTGTGGATTAAATAATTGCAAATCCACTCCTCGATGAATAATGCGTATTTTTTGAGGGTCTATTTCATAATTTTCCTGAATATGATTGGCAATAAAATGCGAGATAGCAATTACGCGATCGCCCCTTGTCATAATGCTGTTATATTTTTTCTTATATTCATTTTGTATTCCATAAGTGCCGTGAAATGTTGTTACAAAATGGCAGCCAGTTTTTTTTGCGGCAAGCCACGCGCTCCAAGCTGGTGCGCGTGAGCGGGCGTGGATGATATCTACATTATGTTTACGGATAATTTGAGCAAGTCGCAGAGAATTAATCCATATAATCAGAGGATTTTTGCTGGCAAGCGGCAAAGTTATATGAGTTGCCCCAACTTTTTGCAAGTGAGTAACCATAGGTCCACCGCTTGATGCCACGATTGATTGCCCACCAGCTTGAACAATAGCGCGGGCGATTTCGATAGTTCCGCGCTCAACTCCACCACTGCGGAGTTCTGGTAAAACTTGTAATATGACAGGTGGCTTGTAATTCATTAGTTCGTTTTATATGGATATAAGTGAATAAAAACTATAATTTACCGCATAAAACATATAAATAGGGCTATATGCAACCATCTTTTCTTGAATTATCAGATAATCATCAAATTGCTTATGTTTTAAGCGAAGGAAATTTGCCGTGCGTTATATTTTTGGGCGGGTTTAAATCTGATATGACAGGCACAAAAGCAACTGCCCTTGAAGCAAGTTGTAAGGCACGCGGTCAACGTTTCATACGTTTTGATTACACAGGGCATGGAAAATCTAGTGGTAGGTTTGAAGATGGAACAATTGGGGCATGGAAAAATGATGCTCTGGCTATTATTGATAATCTTGGTGCAAAGAAAAATATATTGGTTGGCTCAAGTATGGGGGCTTGGATTTCTTTGCTTTGTGCGTTGGAAAGGCGTGATAAGTTGGCTGGGTTGGTGGGGCTTGCATCTGCGCCAGATTTTACAGAAAAACTGATATGGGAACAGTTGGGTAGCGAACAAAAAGAAATATTGCGTAGAGATGGCGTGTATTATGCGCCATCGTGTTATGGCGAAGAACCTTATGCTATCACCATGAAATTAATAGAAGAAGCGCGTGGTCATCTGTTATTGGATAGTAAAATAAATATAGATGCCCCAATCCGTCTGCTACACGGCACTTTAGACGAAGATGTTCCATGGCAAATTTCATCTACTCTTTTACAGCTTATATCCTCAGAAAATGCCTCTCTTACACTCATCAAGGGCGGTAATCACCGCCTGTCAGAGCCAGCGCAGTTAAATATGATGTGTGAAGCAGTAAAAACCCTTTGCCAGCCGTAAAAAATATCGCTAGATATAGCGCATCCAAAACATAAGGAATCCTACTCATGAAACCAACGTCTAAACCGTTAAACCCTTGTTTTTCCTCTGGTCCTTGCGCTAAACGCCCAAACTGGTCGCTGGATGCTCTGAAGGATGCTGCGCTTGGTCGCTCGCACCGTGCAAAACTAGGTAAAAACAAACTAGCCGAAGTTATTGATCGCAGCAAAAAAATATTGGGAATGCCTGATAATTACCTACTCGGTATTGTTCCTGCCTCTGATACTGGGGCGATTGAAATGGCGATGTGGTCGCTACTGGGCGCACGCGGGGTCGATGTTCTGGCATGGGAAAGTTTTGGTTCTGGTTGGGGTGCAGATTGCAAAAATCAACTAAAACTTACTGACCTGAATATTTACAAAGCTGACTACGGCAAACTTCCCGATTTAAGTAAAGTTGATTGGAAGCGCGATGTGATATTCACATGGAACGGTACAACTTCTGGTGTGCGTGTTCCAAATGGTGATTGGATTCCTACGAATCACGAAGGACTTGTTATATGCGATGCAACTTCGGCAGTGTTTGCTATGGATATGCCATGGGATAAGCTGGATGTGGTGACATGGTCGTGGCAGAAGGTGCTTGGTGGTGAGGCGGCGCATGGGATGATTGCACTTTCACCGCGTGCGGTGGAGCGTCTGCAAAGCTACACACCAGCTTGGCCACTTCCAAAAATTTTCCAGATGACTAAGGGCGGAAAATTGATTGATGGAATCTTCAAAGGCGAAACAATCAACACCCCTTCTATGCTCTGCGTGGAAGACCAAATTGATGCCCTTAAATGGAGTGAATCAGTTGGTGGAATTTCTGGGCTTATCAAACGCTCGGAAGCAAATCTGGCAGCCATTGCAGCTTGGGTTTTGAAATCAAATTGGGCAGCGTTTTTAGCGGAAGATAAAAAGACTATTTCCTGCACTTCAATTTGCTTAAAAATAACTGATAGTTGGTTTACATCGTTAAGCGCAGATGCTCAGGCAGAAGTTACTAAAAAAATCGCTTCAATTCTTGAAAAAGAAGGTGTTGCATATGATATTGGTGCGTATCGTGATGCTCCTGCTGGAATCCGCATTTGGGGTGGCGCAACGGTGGAAACACCTGATATTGAAAAACTGCTGCCATGGCTTGATTACGCGTGGAATGAAGTGAAAAATTCTGCTGCAAAAGCTGCATAAAATATTATCAAACTAAGAAAGACAAAATAAAATGCCAAAAGTTCTGATTGCCGATAAATTATCTCCACAAGCTATTGATGTATTCAAGCAGCGCGGTGTGGAGGCTGATGTTAAGACTGGGCTTACACCTGAAGAAATCATCAAGATAATTGGTGATTATGATGGTCTGGCGGTGCGTTCAGCAACTAAGGCTACTGCGGAGCTTATCAAAGCTAGCAAAAAATTAAAAGTTATTGGTCGCGCTGGCATTGGCGTGGATAATGTTGATATTCCAGCGGCAACTGCAAGCGGTGTGGTGGTGATGAATACGCCGTTTGGTAATTCGGTAACGACTGCTGAACACACAATTTCGCTGATGATGTCGCTAGCTCGGCAAATTCCACAAGCGAATACCTCAACCCATGCTGGTAAATGGGAGAAGAACGGTTTTATGGGGGTTGAATTAGCGGGTAAAACTCTGGGGTTGATTGGTGCGGGAAATATTGGTTCAATCGTTGCTGACCGTGCGCAGGGGCTTAAAATGCGTGTGGTGGCGTATGATCCATTTCTTTCGGGGGAACGTGCAGAAGCACTAAACATTGAAAAAGTAGAGCTTGATGAATTGTTCAAACGTGCAGATTTCATCACTCTACACACGCCACTTACTGAAGGCACAAAAAATATTCTGAATAAAGATTCTCTCGCTAAATGCAAAAAAGGCGTGCGTATTATAAATTGTGCGCGCGGCGGATTGGTAAATGAGGCGGATATTAAAGCTGCGATTGAAAGCGGGCAGGTGGCTGGTGCTGCCTTTGACGTGTTTGAAGTTGAGCCAGCCAAAGAAAATATTTTATTTGGAATGCCACAGGTTATATGCACACCGCATCTTGGCGCATCAACCACTGAAGCGCAGGAAAATGTTGCAGTTCAGGTTGCTGAACAGATGGCTGATTATCTCACAACTGGTGCGGTTACCAACGCTCTGAACATTCCTTCAATGTCAGCGGAAGATGCTGCGAAGCTGAAGCCATATCTTCAGTTAGTTGACCAACTTGGTAGTTTTGCAGGGCAGCTTACGGAAACTGGCTTAAAGCAGGTGAAGATTGATTATGAAGGCAAGGCTGGAAAGCTGAACACTAAACCACTCACCGCCGTTGCTCTTAAAGGTTTGCTCTCACCACTCATTGAAGGCGTGAATATGGTAAACGCGCCTGTGATAGCCAAAGAGCGCGGAATTGAAGTTAGCGCCACCAGCCATGATCGTGTTGGTGACTATCAAACACTTATCCGCATAACTGTTGTTACTGAAAAACGCACGCGCACAGTGGCGGGAACATTGTTCGCTGACAAGCCTCGCATCGTAGAGGTAAACGGCATCAAACTGGAAGCTGGTTTGGGTGCAAAAACTCTGTATGTAAATAATGACGACAAACCAGGGTTTATTGGAAGTTTAGGTACACTTCTTGGTAAAAATGGAATCAACATTGCTTATTTCCATTTGGGTCGTAATGAAGCTGGCAGCGAGGCAATCGCGTTGGTTGAGGTGGATCAAACGGTTTCTCCAGAAGTTCTGGCAGAAATTGCCAAACTCCCAAGTGTAAAACAGGTGAAATTGCTGGAGTTTTAGCAATGAAACTCTTCTTCTCACCTAACTCTCCTTATGCCCGAAAATGTCGGGTGGTTATTCTTGAAAAAGGATTGCAGGATAGGGTGGAGCTAGTTTCAGTTATGCCGTCGGATAATCCGCCAGAGTTGATTTCTGCCAATCCGCTTGGCACTGTTCCGACACTCGTTATGGATAACAGAAAATCGCTTTGCGAAAGCCCAGTGATTTGTGAATATCTGGATTCATTATCAGATAAAAACCCATTATTCCCAACTGATAAATCAGCACGTTTTGACGCACTTGCGCTTGCTGCTCTTGCTGACGGAATTATGGATGCAGCCGTTGCCTGTGTTATGGAAGGCAGACGACCAGAAGAAAAGCGTTATCAAGAATGGGTTGAACGTAAAGAAAATGCTGTAAAACGAACTATTGCAAAAATTTCTGAACTTAATCTTGATACAAAAAACTGGAATATTGGAGCAATAAATACAGCTATTGCATTATCTTATGTTGATTTCCGACTACCGCACCTTAACTGGCGCGATGCCAATAAAAATCTGTCTAACTGGCTTGATTTTAATAACAAAAAACAATCTATGCTTGCCACCGCGCCTGTCGCTTAATGCTTAAAATATATTAATATATGGATTAATATATAGATTTTGAGGGATTTTTTTTACAAAAATTATCCAAATTAGGGGTTTGTTAAGTCTTTAGATGTAAAAATCATCTATTGGGCTCATTCCACTAATATGCGATATGAAAAAAAGAATATTAATTGTCGAAGATAACGACCTGAATCTTAAGTTGTTTCGTGACTTACTCATGGCTCATGGTTATGAGACTATGGAAACGAAGGATGGTCTTGAAGCGATTACTATTACTCGCAATGAGCATCCAGATTTAATTTTGATGGATATTCAATTACCAGAAATTTCTGGGTTGGATGTTACGCGTCGCCTTAAGGCTGATGGTGCTATAAGCAATATTCCGATTATCGCTGTAACGGCATTTGCGATGAAAGATGATGAAGAAAAAATTTTGGCAGCTGGTTGCGAGGCTTATATTTCCAAACCAATCTCAATTTTGCCTTTTCTTAACACGGTACGGAGATTCCTTGGAGAAGAGGAAGTGTTGTAATTTTTTATGACAGCGCAAATTCTAGTAGTCGATGATGTTCCAGCCAATATTAAGTTATTGGAAGCGAAGCTTGTAAGTGATTATTACGATGTAATAACCGCTGTTGATGGTTTTGATGCGATTGAAAAAGCCATAAAATACAAGCCAGATTTAATATTACTTGATGTGATGATGCCGGGTATGGACGGGTTTGAAACCTGTCACAAATTAAAACTGGATCCAGAACTTGCACATATTCCAGTCGTGATGGTTACGGCGCTTTCCGAGAAAGCTGATCGCCTTAAAGGATTGGAGGCAGGGGCAGATGATTTTATTACCAAGCCAATCAATGACATGTCGTTGATTGCGCGTGTAAAATCCCTGATACGCATAAAGACACTGCTTGATGAACTGCGGCTGCGTGATAAAACTGGGATACAGATGGGTGTTAATACTGATGAATCTAATAGTTTCGTTGCCGATGTAGCTGGTGCCAAAATCCTTTTGGTGGATGATGATTCTGTACAGGCAAAACAGGTTATCTCTAAGTTAGGCGAAACTTACAATACCCATCTGATTGAAGATCCCGAATTAGCCGTGGCAGCAGCAAAAGAGGGAAACTTTGATATAATTATTATCAGCACGCTACTTACTGATATGGATGGTTTGCGTCTAGCATCGCATATGAAAAGCCAAGAAGAAACCCGCAATGTTCCGTTGTTAGTTTTTGTAGATGAGGATGACAAGCAGGTTATGCTCAAGGCACTTGAGATGGGCATCAATGATTATGTGACAGTACCAGTTGATAAGAATGAAATGGCGGTGCGGGTTCGTACCCAGCTTCGCCGTAAACGCTATCAGGATGCACTTAAATCGCAATATCAAAAAAGTGTGTCAATGGCTCTCACTGATGGTCTTACTGGTTTATATAACCGCCATTATCTTAATACCCATTTGGGAAATATGGTCAAAATATCAACCAAAAACGGAAAGAAACTTGCTCTCATGATTATGGATATGGATCATTTCAAAAAAGTGAATGACACTTATGGTCATGATGTTGGTGATATGGTGTTGAAACAACTATCTTCAATAATAACTCGTACCGCCCGCTCTACTGATTTGGCAGCTCGTTTTGGTGGTGAAGAATTCGTTGTTCTTATGCCAGAGACAGACCCTAATTCTGCTCTTGGTGCAGCAAATCGCATGCGTGAACTTGTTGAATCCACCCCATTCATTATAGGTGAAGATGGCAAGTCTATTAATCTTACAGTCAGTATTGGAATTGCCAATTTATTTGAAGAAGGTGATAGCCCAGAAGGCTTGCTAAAACGTGCTGACGAAGCCCTGTATATTGCTAAAAATAGCGGTCGTAATAACGTAAAAGTTTCTGTTAAAAAAGTGCAGAATGGTTGGTAGGTTTATTTAAAACCAATCACCACTGGGGCGTGGTCAGAAGCTTTTTCTAATTCTCTCAATTCTTTTTTGACATTATATTCGGTGAGTCTATCTGCTGCTTGTGGTGAAAGAAGAAGATGGTCAATCCTAAGACCATTATCTGAGGCGAGAGCATTTCCACGATAATCCCACCAGCTATATTCAGTATTACCTTCTGGTTGTAACACTCGACAGGCATCATATATTCCAAGATTTATTATTTTACGGAAGCGGTAGCGCACCTCATCATGAGTAAGGACACTGCCCGCCCATAATTTTGGATCATGCACATCACTATCATCTGGCGCGATATTATAATCACCGCCGATAACCAAAATTTCCTCATAAGTAAGCAGATTTTTTATGTGTTCGTATAGCCTATCTAAAAATCGTAATTTATAGGAAAATTTATCCGATGGAACTTCCTGACCGTTAGGTACGTAAACAGAAACAACCCTTATCGCTGTTTTTGGTAGATTTACGACGGCTTCAATATATCTGGCGTGTTTATCTTCATCATCACCAGACAGACCGCGCGTGATATCATTAAGCGGAAATTTTGAGAGAATAGCAACACCGTTATAAGTTTTTTCGCCATAAATAGCGATATTGTATCCCAGTTCTTCAATTTCCATGGCAGGAAAAACATCATCAGTACATTTTAGCTCTTGAAGCAATACTATGTCTGGTTTGTCAGTGCGCAGCCAATCAAGCAAATGTGGTAGGCGCGAACGTATGGAGTTCACATTCCATGTGGCGATTGAAATGCCCATAAATCAGCTCATAAATTGACTGAAAAACTGTTACCACACCCGCATTTAGCGGTAGCATTTGGATTTTTTATTTCAAATCCTGCATGTGCCAAATCCTCTGTATAATCCAGAACTGAGCCAGAAACCATGCCGAGTGACACCTCATCAATCACAGCTTCTGCACCTGAGTTAGCGATTATAGTATCGGATATGTCGGGCTGTTTTTCATCAAGCGTAAATTCATATTGGAAACCAGAGCAGCCACCACCCTTTACAGTTATACGAAAACGTAAGTGAGGTTTTTTTTCCTTAGATTTAAGCAGGTTTATACGTTCTGCGGCACTCGGTGTCAGAGAAAAGGCATGGTAATTTTGTGAAGTGTTTTCCATAGAGATAATATGGGATAAAAACTAGCTAATTACAAGGATATTGCTAAAAACGGCTACTTTCTATCTTGCTATATATCGTGAAATTCTTTAGTTTCAAGAGCCTATGACAAATCATGTGATTAATTTAGCAACTTATGCCTGTAATCCTGATGCCAGCCGTGGACGGCTGTATAAGGAGGATGAGAGCAATTCGCGTTCACCTTTTCAGCGCGATAGGGATCGCATCATTCATTCTACAGCATTTCGTAGATTGGAGTATAAAACTCAGGTTTTTGTCAATCACGAGGGAGATCACTACCGCACGCGACTGACTCATAGCCTTGAAGTTTCGCAATTGGCGCGTTCCATGAGTCGTTCACTGGGGCTTAATGAAGACTTGGCAGAGGCACTTGCACTTGCCCATGATTTGGGACATACGCCATTCGGACATGCTGGTGAAGATGCTCTTGGTGAGGTGATGAAGCCTTATGGCGGGTTTGACCATAATGCTCATACCATCAAGATTTTAACTAGCCTTGAACATCGCTATGCCGAGTTTGATGGTTTAAACCTAACGTGGGAAACTCTGGAGGGAATTGCTAAACACAATGGTCCAGTTGCGAAGCCACCGCGTGAACTTGCGGAATATAACAAAAAGCACGATTTGGAATTGGGAAGTTATGCCAGCGGTGAAGCACAGGTTGCCTCTTTGGCTGATGATATTGCTTATAATAACCATGATATTGATGATGGATTGCGTGCAGGGCTTCTATCCATCAAACAGTTAGAGGAAGTAGAGGAGGTAGCTAAAATTTTTCATGAAGTGCAGAAAAAACATCCTAATATTGATGAGCCACGACTCACGCATGAAGCCATCCGCCGTCTGATTAACCGTATGGTGACAGATCTGATTACCCAAACAAGAAAAAACATAGCAGAATATAATATCAAAAATGTTGAGGATATTCGTAAACTTGGCAAACCGCTGGTATTTTTTTCGCCAAAGATGCAGGAAATCAACCGTGCGTTACAGGCGTTTTTGATGAAAAACATGTATCGTCATTACAAGGTAAACCGTATGGCGAGCAAGGCGGGTAGGGTGGTAAAAGAGTTATTTGAATTTTTCTTGAATGAACCAGAATGTCTGCCAGATGCTTGGCGTAATATAACTGATGGCAAGGGGACAAGTAAAACCGCAACGGTGGTTGCTGATTTTATTGCGGGAATGACAGATCGTTTTGCTCTCGATGAATATCGGCGGGTGTTTGATGTGCAGGCGCGAAGCTGGCTTGGTCGGTGATTGTGTGAGCCTATGAAATATAACGAAAAAACCAATTATAAAGATAAAAAGAAGATGAAACTAAGCCTACGTCAATATTATATTTTGGCGTTATTCTTACCGATTATTTTGTCACCGTTTTTGTTTGTTTATCCATTGCATGATTCTGGCGCAACAAAATTTTCTATTGGTTTTTATTCTGTGATATTTGGCATGGCTCAATATGTGGTTTTTGCATTGTGGTCTATTTTTAAATATCGTAGGGCGACCGCTAAGGAACTAAAGGAGTTTAGCCTTAAAGCTCCAATTTCTTTTATACCGTTTTATGCCTCTGGTTTTATTGTTGGTAATATGCTTTCAACCATTAGTTTGCCTAGCTTTGATTCTATTCTTATCCTCTTGGTTTTAAGCCTTCTTTGTGTTCCGATTGGTTATTTTTATGTAGCATTAGCCCACCTCATTGGAAGAATTTTAAAAAAAATTGGTTTTATTGAAGAAGAATATCTATAAACTTCCCTTCAATTCACAAATAAATATCGGAACAAGAATGAATATATTTAAGAAAATAGAAAATGATGTAAAGAGTATAGCTTTTAAGCTACAGGGCGAGGGCGTTCTTCCTGAATCATTGAATGTTGATAAGGTTGAAGCCACCCCAACTCGTGATGCATCGCATGGTGATGTTGCCACTAATGTTGCCATGGTTCTTGCGGCACAGATTGGCAAAAACCCAAAGGAAATAGCCTCATTATTCGCTGATAAATTGCAGGAATTAGCTGGGATTGATAAGGTAGAAATAGCAGGTGCTGGATTTATAAATATGACACTTTCGCCGAGTGTGTGGCAGGAGGCTGTACTGGATATAATTTCCGAAGGGCGAGGATACGGAAATTCTGATATTGGAACTGGTAAGCGCGTTAATATAGAATATGTATCTGCAAATCCAACTGGTCCAATGCATGTTGGGCATGGTCGTGGTGCAGTGTTCGGCGACGCTCTGGCGAATCTTTTAATTAAAGCTGGTTATGATGTCACTCGTGAATATTATATCAATGATGCTGGCGCGCAGGTTGATAAGCTGGCTGATTCTGTATTTCTGCGTTATCGTGAATCATGCGGAGAAAAAATTTCTGGAATACCTGAAGGGCTATATCCAGGTGAATATTTGATTCCTATTGCTGATGCCTTACACCGTATTCACGGCACATCACTACTGCAACGTGAGCGTGAAGAATGGCTGCCAATAGTTCGTGAATACACCATCGAAGCAGTTATGGTGATGGTAAAAGACGATCTTTCTATAATTGGAATTTCTCATGATGTTTTTACTTCCGAACGCTCAATAACAGAGGCTGGAGAAGTAGAAGATGCCATGCATATTTTGGAGCATAAAGGGTTGCTTTATGAAGGTATATTAGAACCACCAAAAGGCAAAACCCCAGACGATTGGGAGCCACGTCCGCAAACATTATTTAAATCAACCGAGTTTGGAGATGATTGCGACCGTCCAGTAAAAAAATCAGACGGTAGCTGGACATATTTTGCACCAGACATTGCTTATCATTATGATAAATGCAAACGTGGATTTGACTGGATTATAAATGTATTTGGTGCGGATCATGGAGGCTACGTCAAGCGGCTGAAAGCTGCTGTTGGCGCACTTTCTGATAATAAAGTCATGATTGATATAAAGCTCTGTCAGTTGGTAAAATTTTTACGCAATGGTGAGCCAGCAAAAATGTCGAAACGTGCGGGAACATTTGTGACAGTGCGTGAAGTTGTAGAAGAAGTTGGAAAAGATGTATTTCGTTTTATAATGCTCACTCGCAAGAATGATGCGCCATTGGATTTTGATTTTGCTAAAGTAACAGAACAATCAAAAGACAACCCAGTTTTTTATGTGCAGTATGCTCATGCTCGTGCGCGATCCATTCGCCGCAATGTTGCTGCGGAATTACCAGCAGCAATGAAGCTTGCACAAGCTCCATCGGCACAACTTCTATCACGCCTTTCACATCCACAGGAAATCGCGCTTATCCGCATGATGTGCAGTTGGCCGAGAATGGTTGAATCAGCGGCTATTTCGCTTGAGCCACACCGTATAGCTTTTTACCTGCATGATTTGGCAGCGGCTTTTCATAGTCTGTGGAATCAGGGAAATGGTGACGCTGGATTACGTTTTATTGTAAAAGACGATATTGAATTAACGGCAGCGCGTGTTGCACTTGCCCATGCGTTATCATTTGTGATAGCGTCTGGACTTATGGTGCTTGGAGTAGAACCAGTTGAGGAGATGCGGTAATGAGTAATGATGATAACGTGGTGAACGATAGTAGAATGATGAAATGGATGCCTACCATTGTTTTACTCAGTGTTGTGACTGGCTTTGTGATGCTTTCATGGTATGCATATAATGTTGGCAAACAATCGGTAAAAGAGGATGACTTATTGGTTATTGAAGCAGAAAAAACACCAATGAAAGAAAAGCCTTTAGATCCGGGTGGAATGAAGTTCCCTAATCAGGACAAAACAATTTTTGAAACGTTTTCTAGCAGCCAGCAGCCAGCAAAAGTCGAGCGTGTATTGCCTGCTTCTGAAGAACCAGTAACTAAACATGATGCTTTGGAGGCTATCGCTGAAAAGAAATCTGGAAAACAAATTATTAGCTTTAACGATGAAAATGGGGTCAATACAGAATCGCCACCTACTGAAGTACAAAAAATAGAAGCAGTTGGTATTAATGATAAAAAGGCAGAGGCGGTAAAAGTTATTGATTCAAAAATTAGTGGAACAAAAATTATTGAGGCGAAGCCACTTGAAAAAGCGATTGAGAAGCCTATTGAGAAGCCTGTTGTAAAATCTGGTGGCTCAAAGATTCAGTTAGGAGCGTTTGGTTCTGAAAAAGAGGCTAATGAAAACTGGCATAAATTCCAGAATAAACATCCCATTCTTGCTGATAAATCTCCTATTATCGTTCGAGCTGAGGTAAAAGGAAAAATATTTTACCGCCTGCGTGTAGTTGGTTTTAATGATATTAGTGATGCCAAATCAACCTGCAAAACACTGTCTGCTAAAGGTCAGGCATGTATTTTAGCTGCTGAATAAAAACGATGGATTTATCACCAGTAATTTTTGGTATGGATGGAACAAGCCTAACAGCTGAAGAAATAAGTTTTTTTTCAGGTGTTAAGCCGTTTGGTTTTATTTTATTTGCCCGCAATTGTGAGTCACCAGAGCAGATAAAATCTCTGGTTGGACAATTAAAAGAGGTCTCTGGGCGTAATAAATTACCTATTTTGATAGATCAGGAAGGTGGGCGAGTGGCGCGGTTGAAACCACCACATTTTCCAGTCTTTCCACCAGCAGGAGCGTTTGCAGAGTTAGCAATTAATGATTTGGAAGCTGCAAAACAAGCTACTTATCTTAATGCACGGTTGATTGCCCATGAACTACATAATTTAGGGATAACAGTAAACTGTGCGCCACTTGCTGATGTTCCTATTGAGGGCGCGCATGATATTATTGGCGATCGTGCCTTTGGCAAATCAATAAAACAGGTTAGTGAGTTAGCTAACTCATTCGCGCAAGGCCTTGCTGACGGTGGTATTGTTTCAGTTCTGAAGCATATACCAGGGCATGGCCGTGCCTTTGCCGATAGTCACCTTGAACTGCCTGTGGTGGATACTCCTCTGGAAATACTGCGTCATACTGATTTCGTTCCTTTTAAGGAACTATCTCATCTCCCTATGGCGATGACAGCACATGTTTTATACACTGCAATTGATGCTGAAAGAATGGCAACTGTTTCACCAACTGCCATCTCGCTAATTCGCAATGAATTGGGTTTTGACGGTTTGCTGATGTCTGATGATTTATCAATGAAGGCGATGCAGGGGGATTTTACCCAGCGTACACGCGATGTTCTGGCTGCTGGGTGTGATATAGTTCTGCATTGCAATGGGGATATGGCAGAAATGCAGGCAATTGAGCGTGGATTAACTGGCCTTTCTGGTAAATCATTGGAACGGGCGGAGAAATCCATGCTCGGCGCAGGAAAAGCAAAAGGGTTTGATGTTGCTGATGCTAGAATAAGTGTAAATAATCTACTAAATACATAATATCTAATTGATTGCGGAAGTTATATGCAATGGCTAGTTGATGCTTCAGTATGGATTTTTCCTGTAATGTCGGCAATAATTTTGCACGAAATAGCTCATGGCTGGGCAGCACTTTATTTTGGTGATGATACGGCAAAACGCGCAGGAAGGTTGACGCTCAATCCGTTATCTCACATTGATAGAACTGGCACAATTTTGCTACCAGCAATGTTAGTTTTTATTAAATCACCAGTAGTGTTTGGTTATGCAAAGCCAGTGCCAGTAGATTTTTCTCGTCTTTCTCCACTGCGTTTAGGGACAATCTGTGTGGCACTTGCTGGACCATTTACCAATCTTCTGCTGGCAATTCTAGCTGGTTTGTTGTTGCATCTTGATTATTTTGTAACTCCAGAAGAGGCTCCATGGCTATTTAATAATCTAATCAATATGCTAGGTGTAAACGGTGTTTTGATGGTATTCAATTTAATACCAGTTATACCGCTTGATGGCGGTCGGGTTTTGGCTGCATTACTTACAAAGAATCCACGCGCATGGTTTGACAAATTGGATAATGTAGGGATGCTTATAGTTCTTGCTGTAATATTTATTCCCAGTCTTTTTGGTTATAATATTGTTTCGATTGTCATAGGAACACCAACTTTCTGGGTTTTGGAGAAAGTTCTGTGGATTACAGGCAATGCTTAAGTGACAAAGGCGAAAATTCAGCTATTATAGGCACGTTTTTAATATTAAAGAGGTATGGAATATGCTTAGTTTGCCACATCTGCTGTTAGTTTTAGCGATTGTATTGCTTGTTTTTGGAACGAGGCTTCCAAAAGTTATGGGCGACATTGGTAAGGGAATCCGCTCGTTTCGTGAGGGGTTAAAGGGTGATGATGCCTCCAAAATCGAAGATAAAAATAAAGATCAAGATAAGCGTGATAGCTAGTCGTATATATGTTTGATCTTTCTCTTGCTGAAATTCTATTGGTTATTGTGGTAATCGTCGTGTTTATCCAACCGAAAGACTTGCCTGTGGTGGTGCGGGCAATAGCAAAATTCATCAAGACAATCCGCGATTTTAGTAATGACATCAGGAAAGCATTTGATGATATAGCCAAAGAAGCTGGGATTGATGACGTTAAGGAAACTTTAGATGCGGAAATTAGGCTTATCAAAGGTGATGATGGAAAAATGTACGAGTCCTATCACATATCTCCACCAGAAAAAAATGTGAAGAAACATGACGACGCAGAAGAATGAACTTCACTCCCAGCCTCTGATTGAGCATTTGCGCGAGCTTAAAAAACGGCTTATTTATTGTCTGCTGGCATTCTTTTTGGCGACAGGCATCAGCTATTATTTTGCAGAGGATATTTATAGCTTTCTGGTGCAGCCACTTGCTGATGCGTTTCCTGATTTAGAAAATCGTCGTTTGATTTACACCAGCCTTACTGAGGCTTTCCTGACTTATCTAAAACTCGCTGTTTTTGCTGGCTTTTTTGCTTCATTCCCTATTATCGCTACGCAGCTTTATCTATTCCTTGCTCCAGGTTTATATAAAAACGAACGGCGTACGCTAGTGCCATATCTTGTTGCTGCTCCAACATTATTTTTAATAGGGGCAGCCTTTGTGTATTACCTGATTTTTCCTGCGGCATGGCGGTTTTTCCTTGGCTTTGAATCGGCTGGTTTTGGCGGCGGTTTGCCAATTCAACTAGAACCAAAAGTCAGTGATTATTTGAGTCTTGTAATGCACCTTATGGTGGCTTTCGGGTTATCTTTTCAACTTCCTGTAGTGCTAATTTTATTGGTGCGTTCTGGCATAGTGGAACTGACAACCTTAAAAAACGGAAGGCGATACGCAATTGTGATGATTGTAACGGTTGCGGCTTTTATAACTCCGCCAGATATTTTTAGCCAGATAGCTCTTTCTGTCCCGCTTTATATGCTTTATGAAATTTCAATTTTATTCTGTAAAAACACAAGCAAAATAGAAGAAAAAGAAGAGGAATAAATTTTATGCGTCTTTTTATCAGTTTATTGTTTATATCGGTTGTTTTTTCATACCAAGTTTTTGCGGATAATGGTTGCAGCTCTATTGTTGATAAAAAATGTGATTGGGAAAAATACTTGATAATAGCCAATGATGTTGAGGTTAAAATTACTGTTCCTGAGAAACAGATTATTGATTATTCCATAAGAAAAACTTTGACCAATACAGCTTCCGATTGTCCGCAAGGGAAGTGTATATGTGAGGAAATCGTTGGCTCTGTAGAGCTTATTGGAAAAGCTGATGGTTTGGAATTGATTAATGAACAAGAGAAGAACCGCTCAGAAGATTATCGTTGCAATATCACAAAAGTATACGGGCGACATAGACCACAATTTGTCTATGCTACACCTCAAATAGTTAGCATTGTATCCTACAATCTAAATTATATTCGTGACGTTACAGAATCATGTCATGGTGAGCATCCATTTATTACCTATGACGCGCTGTTTGCTGGGAGATACCTACTAAAAGATATAATTGCAGGAAATATATCGGCACTCAGTGATGCGTTAGTGGATGATTTTATTGTTCGTTATGCTAAACAAGATAGCGGAGATGTAGAGAATATAAGACAATCTGTACAAAAATATATAAAAGAAAACCCACCAGAAAATTCTGGATTCGTCGTTGAAAATGGCAAAATATATGTAAACATTGGGGCTTTTATATTTGGTTGTTCTTCTGGTTCATTTTATCCTGTAGAAGTCCCAGAAAAATTTATTAATAAAGAGTTTTTGAGTAAGATAAAGAAGTAAAAAATATGCACGATATTAAGTTTATAAGAAATAATCCTGAAGCGTTTGATGCTGGTTTGATTAGGCGAGGGCTTACACCTCTTTCTGCCGAAATTTTGAAGTTGGACGAAGAAAAGCGCAAAAGCCAAACCGCGTTGCAGGATCTTCTCGCTAAGCGCAACGGTTTTGCCAAAGCTATTGGTGAAGCAAAAAAAACAGGGGCAGATACTACCGCTATTATGGCGGAAGCCAAACAGGTGAATGATGAAATTGCTAGGTTGGAAGGCTCACTTGCTGGGCGTGGCGCGCTGGAAGAGATGTTGGAAACTATTCCAAACTTGCCTGCTGCTGATGTTCCTGATGGTGAGGATGAAAAAGGCAATGTGGTAGTTCGTGTTGTTGGAGATAAACCGCAAATTAATTTTATACCTAAGGCTCATGATGAACTTGGTGTTAATCTTGGGCTGATGGATTTTGACGCTGCTGCCAAACTTTCTGGCGCACGTTTTGTGGTGCTGAAAGGCGCGCTGGCAAAAATGGAGAGGGCGTTAGCAAACTTCATGCTGGATATTCACACCAATGAATTTGGCTATACCGAACATGTGCCGCCGTTTCTGGTGAAAGACAATGCAATGTATGGCACTGGGCAATTGCCGAAGTTTGCTGAAGATTTATTCAAAACGGAAAATGGATTCTGGCTAATTCCCACTGCCGAAGTTCCACTTACCAACCTAGTTGCGGATAGCATTATTGATGCGGAAAAACTGCCAATTCGTATGACGGCTTATACACCTTGCTTCCGCTCAGAAGCTGGGGCTGCTGGCAAAGATACACGGGGCATGGTTCGCCAGCATCAATTCTCTAAAGTGGAGCTGGTTAGCGTTGTGGCTGCTGATAAATCTGGGGAAGAACATGAACGGATGACAGCATGTGCAGAAGAGATTCTAAAACGCTTAGGGCTTCATTACCGTGTGATGTTGCTCTGCACTGGAGATATGGGGTTTGGCGCGCAGAAGACTTATGATCTGGAAGTGTGGCTGCCTGCACAAAATACCTTCCGCGAGATTTCTAGCTGCTCCAATTGCGGAGCGTTCCAAGCTCGGCGTATGAAAGCCCGAAGCAAGGCGAAAGGTGCTAAGGAAACTGAATTTGTACATACTCTCAACGGCTCTGGTCTTGCCATTGGTCGCACTATGGTGGCGATATTGGAGAATTACCAGAATGCAGACGGTAGTATAACTGTTCCTGAAGCACTGCGACCTTATATGAATGGCTTAAGGCTTGTGGCTTAGGGCTTAAGGAGATTAGAATGGAAGTGCAAAGCTACAAAGATTTAAGGGTATGGAAGCAGGCTCGTGTTTTTGTAAAAACAGTTTATTTAATAACCAAAAAATTTTCTAAAGAAGAAATGTTTTCATTAACTTCGCAAATCAGAAGGTCAGCTATCTCTATCCCCTCCAACATAGCTGAAGGATATTCTAGGCACGGGTTAAAAGATTATATAAATTTTGTATCTATTGCTTTTGGCTCCGCTGCGGAATTGGAGACACAATTATTACTAGCTTCTGATCTCGGCTACATCACTATAGAAGAATGCGATGATTTATTGCAAGAATTATTACATATACAAAAAATGATCTATAAATTACATGATTCTCTGAAAGCAAAATTATAATTATGTCATCTAACTTAAGCCCTAAGCCACAAGCCATAAGCCATAATTCGCCTAGAATTTTAATCACTAACGATGACGGCATAAACGCCGAAGGGCTAAAAGTGTTGGAGCGTATTGCGCGTGCTATTTCTGACGATGTATGGGTTGTTGCACCTGAAACTGAGCAGAGTGGCGCGGCACATTCGCTTACCTTGCATCTTCCAGTGCGTGTAAGGAAAATTGATGCCAAGCGTTATGCCGTAAGTGGAACGCCGACAGATTGTGTTCTGCTTGCGCTTAAAGAAATAATACCAGTCAAGAAAAAGCCTGTAACTCTTGTTCTTTCTGGGGTTAATTATGGCTCCAACGTTGGCGATGATGTCACCTATTCAGGAACAATTGCAGCAGCTATGGAAGGAACTATTCTTAATGTGCCGTCAATTGCCATTAGTTTGCTTTGCAATGGCTCGGAAAAACTTCATTGGGACATGGCAGAGAAAAAAGCACCAGCATTAATAAAAAAACTTGTTGAAATTGGATGGGCTGATAACACCCTTATAAATATGAATTTTCCTGATTGTGCTGCAAGCAAAGTGCGTGGGGTCAAAGTCTGCTCGCAAGGAAAGCGCATTGTAAATATCAAGCTTAGTGAAAGAGCAGACCCAAAAGGGCGACCATATTTCTGGCTGGGTGGTGAGCGTGATAACACCCCTGAAAAAACAGGTGTGGATATTGATTATCTGCATAATAACTATATCACCATCACTCCTATTGGTATGGATCTCACCGACTATAAATCCATGAAAAAAATTGCTGAAGTTTTTTAATTAAGAATTAATTATTTTTTGCTATGTCATATTGTGTGAATAAGACAAAAAAATCTCGTGAAGTTTTTCATTCTACGCCAACCATTCCAGTGGCGGTTGATGATGTTTCTGACCGTATACGCCTGCTTATGAAGCTCCGTAATTGTGGCATCCATGATCGGGCGGTTCTTTCCGCCATGGAGGCTATTCCTCGTGAATTGTTTGTCGAAGAAATTTTCCGTGAACATGCTTATGATGACACCGCTTTGCCGATTGCTCTAGGGCAAACAATTAGTCAGCCGACAATAGTGGCAAAGATGACGGTAGCACTAGACGTTCATCCGAGAATGAGTGTATTGGAAATTGGAACTGGTTCTGGTTATCAGGCGGCAGTGCTTGCAAAATTAGCACGCAGGGTATACACTATCGAGCGTCACCGCGACTTATTGGCTTCTGCCGAACAAAGGTTTTTGCAGTTACGCCTTACTAATATAGTTACCAAGCGTGGTGATGGTTCAAAAGGTTGGAAAGAAGCAGCACCTTTCGAGCGCATTATAGTTACCGCTGCTGCGAATGATATTCCAGCAATATTGGTTGATCAGTTGGCTGCTGGTGGTGTAATGGTGTTGCCAGTTGGTGATAATATTGCAGAACAAAAATTATTGCGCATCACTAAAGATGCGGATGGAAAAGTTACGACAGAATCTTTGATGGGAGTGCGCTTTGTTCCGCTTGTCGAAGAAAAATAGAATATTAGAGGTTAGATATGTTAAAAAATAATCAGAGTATCGGCATATTTGCCTTGTTTTTTGTTTCAGCTTGCACCCAACCGCCAGCACAGATTGAGATGAAAGGGCAACAGAGTTTCTCACGCGGCAGCCAGTCTTCTTATAGCTCGCCTAGCTCAAGCTATAGCTCTTCTGGTTCGAGTTATGGCTCGTCGTCCTCATATAGTGATTCGTCTTATAGCGCGCCTGTATCACAGGCTACGGAGCAGAACGCATCTGTTAGCTCCATAGGCATTAGCGATTTAGCACCACCAACAGAATCACCAAAACCACTAATTAAACCCGCGCCAGCTCATTCTGATTCAGATTCTAATGTTATAGGCAAACAAAAAACAACGGTGAATCCATGGACGAATAGACCGCGCAGTGCCAACGAACCAAAGGACTTAGAGGTAAAACAAAAAGCAATGGTTGCTAAAACCGAAGAGAAAGTTAAACCAGAGAAAGTTGAAGAAACTGCACAAGTCGAACATAAAACTGAACCAGCGAAAACTAAAAACTCTGCGGAGCTTAAATGGCCAGTTGCCAGCAAAAGAGTGCTTTCTTCCTTTGGCTCAAAGGGTGAGGGAAAGGCAAATGACGGAATTAATATTGCAGCCAGCAATGGTGACCCAGTGTGGGCAGCAGCCGATGGGCAGGTGGTGTATGTCAGCAATGAGATGAGAGGGTTTGGCAATATGGTGTTTATCAAACATAGTGGCAGCAGAACCACGAGCTATGCCCATTTGAGCCATGTTAATGTTGATAAATATGACAGGGTAAAAAAAGGTGATGTTATTGGCTATGTTGGTTCAACTGGTAATGTTAAAACTCCGCAGCTTTTCTTCTCACTTCACAAAGGTAAGGAAGCAATAGATCCACAAAAATATATAAATAGTGAAATGGCTGGATTGTAGAATAAATATCAAACCAATGTAGAAAGCTGCTGATCTGTTAAATTACCTGGCACCATTAATATTGGAATATGTAGAGTGTTGTTTAATTGGCTAGTTAGCCATGCAGAGAGTTTTCCGATCCCAGCATGCTGATGTTGGGTAATGCCCAGAACCAGTATGATTATGTTTGGGTCGTTCATAGCGGTTTCAACAATTTTATCACCAGCCGAACCTTCCAATAATAACAATGTCGGAGTTATACCAAAATTTTCCTGCGCTTCTTTACTTAAGCTCTCCAGTAATTCCTCTCCTTCACGCATACGTTCAGCACGCATACGCTCAGAAATAGAGCCAAGTGTTTGGAAATCAACAGGCGGGACAACATGCAATAATGTTATATGCCCTGTTCTAGCCTGCACCTTCATACATGCCAGACGCAAGGCAACACGACATTCTTTTCGTCCGTCAACGCATACTAAATATCTTCGGTTACTTGCTGCTTGTGCTGTAGTTGGCGCATTATCAATCATATATATAACTCCTTTTATGTAACACTTTAAGCTCTGGCTTCAAACAGTCGCCCAGCTAACCAGCCAGCCGATAGCGCTAAAATAACTGCTGACAAACCATAAAGTGCTGGTGATTCATGTGCATAATTATAGATAAAAGCATCAATCCCGCTTTTTACCACACTTATAGGTGTTGACTGCATTCCAACTATTTCACCATCACTTATAAGATATATTTCTGCTGTATATTCACCAGACGGAATATTATCAGAAAATTCTATAACGGTTTTAAATAATGTTTCACCCATAAAACTGATATTATCAGGCGTTGTGTTGTAGAGACGATTACTGCGCTGATAATCTAAAAAAGCAGTTCCGAATTCATTTATCTTTTCTGGCGTGCCGCCGCTTGATGAGTTTATCAGAAGGTTATTCTCACCAATACCGAGCTGAGAAAAAAGTGCTTTCTGGTTTATTTCGGATAATGGCTTACTGCTGGCTATAGTATAAAAATTTGGCACATCATAAAATTTCATGCGTTCGCGGTTTATCCAGACACCAGCGAATTTTTCTCTTTTGCGAACGATATAGTTTTTGTTCGCTCCACGAACTACCACAACAACATCACCGCTATCGTTGCGTACCCCAAACAGGAATAAACGTGTGCCGTTAAATCCAGAGTCCATTGCAATACGATAATTAGATAAATCAGCGACAAGGGGTGCCGCCTGCGCTGGAATAGATATAAGCAATAAACAAAAAAGCAGTATTTTATTCATCCAATATACTCACACTGTAAATATTATCTGGCGGAGTAAATAAAACAAATGCAAGTTTAATAGCCACTCCCAGCACAATGGTGGCGAGCATAGCCCGCAAGTAATCGGCTGGTAATTTATCACCTATGCGAATACCGATTTGTACACCAAAAACAGAGCCAGTAAGTAGTAATAGAGCAAGAAGAACATCCACTGTTTGTGTTGTTATAGCCTGCAAGATTGTAACATTAGCGGTAATAAAAATAATTTGTAACAGAGACGTTCCAATAACAATATTAGTTGGCATACCCAGCAAATAGATCATCGCGGGAATAAGAAAAAAACCTCCGCCTATTCCCATGAGTGATACCATAACTCCCACAAATAAACCTATGAGCAATGGCATTATGATGCTTAAATCTCGTTTGGAACGAGGAAAATGAACTTTAAATGGCAGGCGTTCAGCAAGTGGGGGGCGAATATCAGGTGTATATTTTTTAGAAATTTTTAGTATAGAACGGATGCTTTCAGCAGCCATCATTGACCCAATAATTCCTAGAAAAGTTACATATGAAATAGAAATAATAAGATCTATATGACCAATTTGTTTAAGCCAGCGAAACATTATAACGCCAAGGGTAGAGCCAACAATACCACCCGCGAGCAAATATCCACCCATCTTAAAATCAACATTTTCACGTCGCCAATGGGCGAGGAATCCAGATACTGATGAAGCTATAATCTGATTAGCAACGGTAGATACGGATACACTAGGTGGGACTCCCATAAAAATTAGTAGCGGTGTCATTAAAAAACCCCCACCAACGCCAAACAGACCAGATAATATTCCCGTAACTCCTCCCAGAGCGAGTATTACAAAGATGTTTACAGATATTTCAGCAATTGGTAGGTAAATATTCATTATCTATTTGTAAAGTTAACGTAATTTCCCATGTAACTCAGCATGTTCTGTTCTAGCTTATCATTCATCATTTTCATCATATCCTGAATCATCTGAACATAAGCCGCTTTACGAGAATCAGCACTAGCATTTTCAGGAATGGTAATACTGCGTGTTACTATAACAGATGTATCTGCTTCTGATAATGCCGCACCACCATAAATCTTCATTTCCACTTCAAGGCGGGCATCGTATTTTTTATCCTGATCCACGGTGAACAAGCCTTTTACCCCTTTTGTTTTTGGCAAATCGCTGACGGTTACAGGGGCATCAACAATGGTAATTTGCAGTAATTTATCTGAACCAACAGCACGCAACCTATCCTTCACCCATATATTCATCGCATCAGCAGGTGAATATGGCATCAAATGCTCAATATTCGGGGTTCTAAATGGAGATTTATAAGACTCAACCACTTCAATACTGGCAACATTAACATTAATCACAGGTGCTTTGGTAAAGTTTATTTCCTGAAGCTGTGGTGGCGTTACGGCAGCGCAGGCGGAAATGCACACTAGAGCAGCGAAAGAAAAAAATAAATTTTTAAGTTTAGTCATTTTATTTTTCCTACAAATTTTAATTTTTGTTTGTCAAAATAGATGGATATTCCGTGCGCCCCCCACGAATTTCTTCTGCAAAATAGAGTGGGCGGTGTTTGCTTTCGCGCAAGATGCGGCTGATATATTCAGAAATAACTGCTAGAAAGGCAAACAATAGACAAAACAGGGTGCTTATTAACACGACAAGCGATGTCCAACCATTAGCAATTGAGGCTGTATTGCCAGCTATTATTTTATAAATTATTACAAATATAGTTAGCAAAAACGCTGATGCAGATATTCCTAGGCACATAAGTGAAATATAGCGTAACGGTTTATCCGAAAAAGATATAATTGCATCAAATGCCGCTTCTATCAGGCGCGGATAATTATATTTCGTTTCACCAGCAAAACGTGGCTCACGTTCATATAGCACGGTGGCGTTTCTAAACCCAACATAAGCATAAATCATTTTCATATAGCGTACATTGTCTTTTACACTGATAACAGCATCAACAACTTTTCTACGCATGGCACGATAATCCCCAACGGTGTCAGGTATATGGAAACCCGTCATGTGTGATGCTAATCTATAAAATAGTTTTGAGGTGGATTTTTTAATCCAAGTTTCTTTTTTGCGAACTGTATGTTGTGCAGACACAATATCATAGCCAGCGTCCAATTTTTCTAAAAGTAATGGAATTAGGGAAGGTGGATCCTGTAAATCAGAATCAAGCATTACAACAATCTCACCTTTTGATTGTTCAAGACCAGCGGTAACTGCTGCTTCTTTACCAAAATTTCTAGAGAAACGAATAAGCCTAATGCTTGGGTTTTTGCGTTGATATTCTGCAATTTTTTCTACTGTCGCATCTTTAGAGCCATCATCGACCAGCAGCAATTCATAATTCTGAAAATGTTTTTCCAAAACTTCTACAGTGCGGTTAATGAATTCACCAATAACAGCCTCTTCATTATAACAAGGGGCCACGACAGAAAGTAGAATATCTTTATGTATCGTCATTAAAAACCTATCTAAGTTTATTTTAGTAGTACAGGTTGAGTTTCAGCAGTATTTTCCTTAGGATTTCCGAGTATTAACGGTGGTTTTTTAAATAATGAATATTGAACATCATCGCCAACATTAATAGAAAGATCTGTGCATGATCCACCTTTCAAAAACAGAAAAGCTAATATCGGCGAAGATGGATAAATATCTTCTTCAAGTTCAGATAGCATTATACTAGGTGCTATTTGCGTTATTTTACCCTGTTTATCAATAAAAAGTATGTCAACAGGTGCGTATTGTGTAGAGCGAATAATAGGCTTGGTATCAGGCTTGTTGAACGCCATCATCACACCAGTTTTTTCAGAATAGCTGGTTAGATTGAACCAGCCATTTTGATTATACAAAGACATTCCATCGCGTATTTCCACATCCAAAACCAAAGCTGGATCCTGAGCAATCTCTGGAATAGGTTCTGGTGTAATTATTTTTTCTTTCCAAGGCAACGGCTCTGGTGCTGGCAATTTTGGCAAAGATTTTCTCATTATAATTATATTAGTGCGGACATAATCAATTGGTGCGTTCGTATCACCATAGATCATTTTACTGGAGTTACTATTTTTCTTGGCAGCAAAAGAATCAGTCGCCTGTAAAATAAACGCTACAGAGAATACTAAGACCGCAAAAATAAAATTTTTCATTATTCAAAAACCTCAGAAATTATTTTGTCACCAACGGCTATGTTGTACTTTTTTACCATACCACCGTTCATTTCAAGAACGGCAAAAACCTGTGCTTCTCCCGCGCTTATAACATCAAGCGAATTAGGCTTTGCATTCTCAGCAATGTAAACGATTTTTCCCGTCTTGTCGATGAATAGGATATCTAGTGGAATGAGTGTGTTTTTCATCCACATATTTACTCTTTGCTTTCCTCCAAAAACAAATAACATAACATCTTTTTCAGCGAGCTTATCTCTGTACATTAATCCTAACTCTAACTGCTCTTCATCCTTGGCGATTTCAGCCATGAATTCCTGTTCACCTTTTGCGGTTTGTATTTTTATGGGTTCACGTTCAAATGTAACGGACATTTCTATCGCAGTTGCGAAAGGAACATGGCAAAAACCGAAGGTTATTAAGGCTATAAAAGCGCATACATACGTCTTTTTCATAATTTTCCTTATAATTTATGACAGTTTGATGAATTTATGTAGTTGTTGCTGGATATTACCCTGAAAATTAGGTAGAATACAAGGTGTGTGTATAAAGAAATAAATTTATTGGAGACAAGAATTATGGCAAGAAGTTTTACTGGCTCGCGAGATGGCTCTACTTCTACATCGAATGTTTCACTTCGAATTGTGCGAGAAACACTTAGCAAAGGTGGAAGAATCAATGAGGATACGTTTAAGAAAATCGTAAAAGCCAAATTGATGGAAGCGCGGATGAACATGGCTAATAAGCCAGCAGTTAAGAATTCAATGTTTGGCAGCGGTGGCACAGTGAAACGCTCTGAAAAAGCTCAAAAAGCTGTGGACATGATGAATCAGGCTAGAAGAGCAAAGGAATTACGCAGGGCGAATAAGGAAGTGGTGATATTAGCTAGGCGTTTCACCAACGGAAAAATTGACCAAAAAGGCAGAATTTATGATGTCGCTGGCAATATTGTTGCCAAAGTAAATATAAAAAATGGCGCTATATCTGATATTAACGGTCAACATATTGGTATTTATAAAGCCAAATCGCAGGCAGTGGTTAATTCAATTCAGGATGCGATAAATAGAGTTAGCCCATATTTTGCTAATCAGCGTGCTGCTATTTTGCAGCAAAGAAAATTTGAAGCGGAAAGTGCAGAAAATTCTGGTGCGCAACTCGATGTGTGGAGCAGAACGCCAACTGACGCTTGGGGAAGGGTGGCTACTGACATATGGGGACGTCCAAAATCTGATATATGGGGACGAACACAGCGCGACATGTGGGGCAACCAGCAGGTTGATGCTTGGGGTAACCAAATCTAACGAATATTTACGCCTTACGACTTACAGCAAATGGTGAAAATGCTTGGGCTGTCGGCATAATTTCCACGCGATTTATGTTCACATGGGCAGGGCGACACAGAGTCCATAATATTGTTTCTGCTATATCCTGCGCGGTTAGTGGCTGCATCCCAGCGTAGATATTGTAGGCTTTGTTTTTATCGCCCTTAAATCGTACAATAGAAAATTCAGTATCACACATACCAGGTTCAATATTGGTAATGCGTATATTTTTCCCTAAAACATCAGCCCGCAGATTGAGTGAAAATTGAGTCACAAAAGCCTTCGTTGCGCCATAAACATTTCCACCTGGATATGGATATGTTCCAGCTATAGAACTCAAATTTACAATATGTCCGTTATTGCGTTTAATCATTTCAGGCAGCAATGCGTGAGTACAGTGTAGCACTCCCATGATATTGGTTTGCACCATTTGTTCCAAATCATCTTCCGACTGCTGATCAAATGAGGATAAACCGAGAGCCAAACCAGCATTATTTATCAGTGTATCAACTTGTGAAAATTTTTCTGGCAAATTTGCGATGGCTTTTTTTACAGCTGTTTTGTTACGAACATCCAACGTAATTATATGAATATTGTCAGCGAATTCTTTTTTTAATTCCTCGAGCCTGTCTGCTCTGCGTCCAGTAGCAATTACTTTTGCACCATTTTGTATGAATAATTTTACACATGCCAAGCCAAAACCAGCCGTTGCACCTGTGATAAAAATTATTTTATTTGAGAGCATATTTTTTAGTTGTTGGCGTTTAGCTATTAGCTGTTAGTTTTTATAGTCAGTTAATTGTTGATGTTGTATATATTTATCTGTTACCTATCAACTTTAATTTCTAGTCGCTAACCGCTAACCGCTGACAACTTAACATGCACCGCTTCGCCAACCCAGCCAACTTCATTCGGATCGCTGACAAGCTTCTTCCATTCATGATTGTGCTTACAATCTTGTTGCTTATTTTTGGATTGGTGGAGGCTCTATATATTTCTCCTCCAGATTACCAGCAGGGCGATAGTGTTCGCATTATGTATGTGCATGTGCCGTCAGCGTGGATGTCGATGATGGTATACACAGTAATGGCGGGCGCTTCTGCGAGTTTTTTAATATGGCGACATCCTTTGGCGGATATTGCTTCCCGTGCCAGCGCTCCACTGGGGGCAGGCTTTACACTCATCACACTAATAACAGGCTCTCTATGGGGTAAGCCAATGTGGGGGGCATGGTGGGTGTGGGACGCTCGCCTTACCTCGGTTCTTGTATTATTTTTTATGTATATCGGTTATATTGCTCTTTCTGACAGTTATGCGGCGCAGGAGCGTGGCAAAAAAATCTGTGCGATAATGGCGTTGGTAGGCTTTGTTAATATTCCTATTATCCGTTTTTCAGTAGAATGGTGGAATACTCTCCACCAGCCAGCCAGCATTATCCGCAGCGGTGGTGTGGCGATTGATGGTGCAATGCTTATCCCGCTCCTTTCAATGGGTGTTGCTTTTACACTAATTTATTTAACTCTGCTTGTAATACGCATCAAAACCATGCTCATTCAGCAAAAAATTAAACGTTTGCAATTCAATTTATAATTACATTCTGTTCAATAAGAGGCTAGACAAATAGTCAATTTCTGGCTAATAACGTCACAATTAATATAAATCCACTGGAGATAATATGACTTTCGTTGTTACTGATGCCTGCATTAAATGCAAATATACTGATTGTGTAGAGGTTTGCCCTGTCGATTGCTTCTATGAAGGCGAGAACATGTTGGTTATCAATCCTGATGAATGTATTGATTGCGGTGTTTGCGAGCCAGAATGCCCAGCGGAAGCGATATTGCCCGAATCTGATGAGTTATTAAAATGGGTTGAAGTAAATCGTGAATACGCTGCGAAGTGGCCTAACCTTACCACCAAGAAAAATCCTCCCGCGGACGCTGATAGCTTCAAAGGCGTGGCTGGTAAATTTGAGCAGTTTTTTAGCCCGAACCCAGCTAAAGACGGAAAATAGCTCAACTTTTTTATAATATACTTCCTCTGGCACCAGATTAATAATAAATCCTTTCTTTTTTATTAATTATGTGTTACATTGCTGCTTGTTTTTTAGTCAGCACTCATTTTATGGTGGGTTATGATTTTAAATCATACTATATATAGTTTGAAATAATTTAAACCATGCAGCCAACTGCAACAACATTGCGTTAGGAAAGTCTATGCCAAAGAAAAACCTAAAAAAGAAACCAGTTAATAATAAAGTAAAAGCAACGCAAACTGTTAAAACAACATCTAAGAAAGCTGTTAAAGCTGCACCGACAAAGCGTAGTACGGCGAGAGTTATCTCCGCACCAGTAGTTGTAAAAAAAGAGGTTGCTAAAGCAGTTTCTGCAAAACCAATTGATAAGAAAACTGCTGTTGCCAAGGTGGCATCACTTAAATCTCTATACAAAGTTGGTAATTATGTAGTTTATCCAACTCATGGCGTTGGCAAAATTATGGCTGAAGAAACCCAGATGATTGGTGATATTGAGCTTCGCATGTTGGTTATTTCTTTTGAGAAGGATAAAATGACATTGCGTGTTCCGTTGTCGCGTGCTTCTGCTGCTGGGCTTCGTCCTGTAAGTTCTACAGAGCAGATGAGAAAAGTGTTCCTTACCCTTAAGAGTCGCGCGCGTACCAGCCGTGGTATGTGGAGTCGTCGTGCTCAGGAATATGAAACAAAAATCAACTCTGGCAATATTCATTTTATTGCAGAAGTTGTTCGTGACCTACATCAGAATGTTGATCAATCTGAACGTTCATACAGCGAGCGTATGATTTATGAATCAGCTCTTGCGCGCCTAGTTGGCGAGCTTGCTGCTTGCGAAGGTACTGACTACAAAACCGCAACTGATAAACTGATGAAGCTGCTGCGCGCTAAAGTTGCTGCCGCTGCGGAAGCTCTCAAAGAAGCTGCATAGAGAATATAAATCTACCTAAGAACGGCTTTCTGGAAACAGGAAGCCGTTTTTTTATTTGTAGTTTTTATTTGTTATGGCGGTTGCTTTTTTCTGTAAACCTGTTTCAATACTGGCATGACATTCAATACATTCGGGCATTTATTTCGTTTTACAACTTGGGGGGAAAGCCACGGCGAGGCTATTGGCTGTGTGGTTGATGGTGTTCCGCCACTGATTGATTTATGTGAAGCAGATATTCAAGTTTGGCTGGATAAACGCAGACCAGCCCAATCACGTTACACCACACAGCGTCAAGAAAGCGATACTGTAAAAATTCTCTCTGGTGTTTTTGAAGGAAAAACTACGGGGACTCCAATTTCTCTGATTATTCAAAATGAAGACCAAAAATCGAGAGATTATTCAGAGATAAAAGATAAATTCCGTCCCGCACATGCTGATTACACTTATTTCCAAAAATATGGGATTCGTGATTATCGTGGCGGTGGTCGTTCTTCGGCACGGGAAACGGCAATGCGCGTTGCAGCAGGTGCAATCGCCCGCAAAATATTGGGAAATGACATTTCCATTCGTGGCTCGATGGTACAGATGGGTGATGATAGGATAGATAATAAACTATACAGTGCAGCGGAAATTGAAAATAATCCATTCTGGTGTGCGGACGCGAAGGCAGCAGCGCGTTGGGCAGAAAAATTGGATGCTATTCGTAAAAACGGTTCGTCTATTGGCGCAGTGATTGAAGTTGTGGCAGAAGGTGTGCCAGTTGGGTTTGGCGCACCGATTTACAAAAAACTGGATGCTGATATTGCCACCGCCATGATGAGTATCAATGCAGTAAAAGGCGTAGAAATCGGTGATGGATTTGCGAGTGCCGCATTAAGTGGGGAACAGAATGCAGACTCAATGCGTTCAAAAAATGGCAAAGTTATTTTTGAATCAAACCATGCTGGTGGAATATTGGGTGGAATTTCTAGTGGACAGCCTATAGTGGTACGCTTTGCTGTAAAACCAACCAGTTCTATCTTGCAGGAGGTGGATACTATTGATGTTCACGGCAACAACACCACCATCCAAACCAAAGGCAGGCATGACCCATGCGTGGGCATCCGCGCTGTGCCAGTGGGTGAGGCGATGCTCGCCTGTGTTCTGGCTGATCATTATTTGATGTATAAAGCGTTCGGGAAGTAGCTAAGTAATTACAGAGCCATTGAGACCATCAGGTTTTTTGCCGACACTCATAGCCGGAGCTTGAGGTGCTGCTTCCACACCAGAAGCAAGAACTCCGCTTTCTCGTAATTTACCAGCGAGAACGTCAATCTTCTGCTGTATGTTATCATTAAGTTCAGTGATAGCCGTTTTGGGTTGTTCAAGCAATACGCCCTGCCCAGCTTTACCGTGATCTTCTTTCTTCTCAGCAGCTGGGGTATTTTGTTTTGCTGCAACTTCAGTTTCTTTTTTATCGTCTTCCTGTTTTATTCCAAAAATTGCCATTATAAAGCCGATAATCATCTCAAGAATACCACCACCAAAGCCTTTTCCACCTTTGGCTTGCTTTTCTTTTTCTTTTTCTTCTTCTTTAGCCTTATCAGGGTCTGGGTTAGGTGATTCCGCACCAGCTTTTTTAGCCTCGCGGATTGCCAACGCTGCCTCAGCAGTCATTTTTATACCAGTATTTTTTGTATATTCGTCCGCTTCCTTCTGACCAGTCGGATCTTCTTTACGCAGAATTTCATCATTTTTTAGAATTGCCTGTTTAGCTTGAAGCGGAAATTGGGAAACTGCAACCTTCAAAGATTCCGCTGATTTTTCTGCTTCTGCCTTGTCAACTTCCTTATTACCATCAAGATCAAGTTTGCTGGCACTAATGATACCTTTTCTTGTAGCCAAAGCTTCCTTTGCAGCACCAGCAAGTCCTTTTTGCAATTCAATTGCTGCCTCTGGGGATATCTCTAATCCCAATCCGCGCACCATGGCAGAAGAAATCTCTTTTCCATCGCTACCTTCCTTTTTTATCATTTCCCGTAGTTCTGCTTCTGGTAATTTATTTAATGAAGAAGATAATAAAGATGGATCTATAGTTTTTATTTTGGCATTGAAATCCTTTGCTTCTTGCAGACTAATTTTACCATCGCCATTAGGATCATAGACCTCTTTTAATGCTTCCTTAAGGGTTTGTGACGAAGGATTAGCTAAAAATTTCTCAATCTTAGTCTCAGGCTCAGAACCTAGCCCTGATCTTCCCCACTCTTTTTGCTCTAATCTTCTCCACTCTTCGAAATCAAATCCTCCACTACTCATACCCATAGGCAAAGGTGTCAGCGTTGCGACAGCAGGAGCAGATTCCTGTGGTGCTTGTGAAGATTTTTCTTCTTTAGGTTGTTCAATCTTTGTGCTGGTAACTTCTGAAGCTGATGCACTAGCCTGTGCTGTAACAATAGTAGGAGTTTTCTTATCTAGCTCGCCAGCAACCCTATCAAGTTCATTATGTGCGCCACCTGAGTGTAGCTGCCCCTGTACTGGTCCTTGTACGCTTTCCCCAATTTTCATTTCAGCCATAAATTTACCTTCTTATAAATTATTCAGGTTAGGCTGGAACAACACCAGCATCTTTTGTTTGCTGTTTAGCTGCGCCAGCTTGATATTGCGCTGAATTAGCTTCTGCCATTACCGCACCACTATCCCTGAGTCCTTTGCTGGCAGCAGCGAGAAGGGCAGGGTCAATATTCCCGATATTACCGCTAACTTTTTCTGCTGTGGCAACTACATCATTCATCACTGGAGCTTTTCCACCAGTGCCAGTTGCCTTTGCTTCCAAATCAGTTTTTGCGTGATCTTTTTCTTCCTGCGATAACCCAAGCGCAGCAAGCGCGCGCGCAATTAACGATTTTCCAGCTTCTTTTTCAATGTCTGCTGGTTTTGCGTTTGCTTCTTCAGCCCTGCCTTTATCAGGAAGTTCCATTCCTCTAGAACCAGCGTTCGCTGCATTAGCTTCGCCTTGTTTAGTCCCCGCTGGAATAACGGCATCCGCACTCGACACATCCTTACCACCAGATGTTCTTATTTCAGCCGTAATAGGTGGCGCAGATTTTTCAAACTTCACATCATCATCAGCCATAAACTCGTCCTTACTATAGGTTACATGAGCCAAGTGTAGCAGCTTATTTACAATATTTGTGTGAAGGTTTTATGACAATTTGCCAGTTTTATTATGGCTTTATCTTTATATTTCAACGGATCCACGAGATGTTTTGGATAGCCCAATATTCGCTGCGACTTGAATCTGTGGAGTTTTATCAACTTCGCTCAGTGCAACACCACTTTCCTTCTGTATACGCCCTTCGTTAGCAACTTTTGCAAGTATCTCTGGGGAAAGCTGTGAATTACCATTTGTTTCAGCAGGTAACTGATTTTTAACTTCAATTTGCCCATATTTGCCAGCTTTTACAAATTCGGCAGCATTCCCCCGTGCTTCTTGTTCTAGTTTTTCAAACCCTTTTATTGTATCGGCATGAAATTTGTGCGTTTCCTTGTCATCAGCATTCAGTTTTTTATATTCTTCGATTCTACTGTCTGCGTATTCGTAAATTTTTTTCACGTCTTTAACTGAAATTGCTCCATCATTGGAGCGATCCTGTTCCTTTAGAGGAACTCCAATCTCTTTAGCTGCGTCTTTCAACAAATCATCCAAATTTGCCAAAGCCCTTGTGTGCAATGCGGAACGTGCTTTTACCTCTTTAGGTTCATTACCTTTCACATGTTCTTCAATTCTATTTTTATAGTTCTGTGATTCAGCAGACATATCGCTATAGAGCCTATCAATAGGTCTATCTGAAAAATATGAAAATGTAGTCCCGTCTGGAGATTTCTCAGCCATAAACTCGTCATTATTCTCGGTTACTTGAGATAAGTGTAACAGATTGTTCGTAAGATTTTTATTAAGGTTTTGTTACAATTAATCAAATCTTCCTGAAAAAACAACTGCGCTCACCAGTGTGGCAGGCAACGCCAACCTGTTCAATTTTAAGGAGTATTGTATCGCCATCACAATCAATCAGGCATTCTTTCAGGGTTTGGGTATGGGAAGAGGTTTCACCCTTGCGCCATAGCGATTTTCGCGAGCGCGACCAATAATAGACTTGCCCAGTCGTCAGGGTTTTTTCCAGTGAATCTGCATTCATCCACGCCATCATCAGCACTTCGCCAGTAAGATGGTCTTGCGCGATAGCTGGCACAAGTCCGTTATCGTCAAATTTCACTTGTTTTAGAATATCTGTAATATCTCGGTTCATGCCATTGGTTTTACCTTACAAATATCATGTTGTCATCTCGAACATAGTGAGAGATCTTGTCTTTATTTCTTGTAAAGAAAAGATGTCTCGACAAGCTCGACATGACAACAAATGTCATTCCGAGTGTAACGAGGAATCTTTACATTATAAAGCAAAGATCCCTCGGCTGCGCTCGACATGACAAAGTTGTTATAAATCAATTTCTAGCAATACAGGAACATGGTCAGATGGTGATGGAAAATCGCGGGCATCTTTCAGAATAGAAAAATTTCTAAGGGCGGTGGTAAGTTGCGGAGTTACCCAGATATGATCCAGCCTGCGCCCACGGTTGGATTTTCGCCAATCGCGGTTGCGATAGCTCCACCAACTATAGAGTTTTTGTTCGCTATCTACAAAATGCCGTGCCACATCGCACCAGCTATATGATTCTTTTAGTGCGTTAAGTCGGGTTATTTCTGGTTCAGTATGGCTAACTACATTCATAAGTTGTTTGTGTGACCAAACGTCATGGGGCAGGGGAGCAATGTTAAAATCTCCCAAAATAATAGCATTTCTATTAGATTTTTTAAGTTCCCTCGACCACCGCGTCATGTGTTCGACAAAACGTAACTTAAAATCATATGCTGGGTTTAATGTTGGATCTGGAATATCTCCGCCAGCAGGAACATAAAAATTATGCAACGCCACACCGCCTTCTAGTTCCACAGAAATATGTCTCTTATCTTCAGAATCAGCTATTTTTAGGCAATCAATTTTCCTAAACTTATGCTTAGAAAGTATAGCCACACCATTGTAACTTTTCTGCCCAGAAAATGCGATATGTGGGAAGCCAAGATATTTTAGGTCATCAAGTGGGAAAACGTTGTCATCGGCTTTCGTTTCCTGCAAACAAATTATGTCAGGATTTTCCTGCTCAATTACTTTCTGCAATAATGGGATACGGATACGAACGGAATTTATATTCCAGCTAATAATTTTCAGTGCCATGAATTTTTATTTTTTTGTAGATTTTGGCTTGGGCTTGGGTTTCGCAGCGGCTTCATTTTGCAGAGCAACTTCCTCTTTAACCTGTTTCCTTATTTCTTCTTTTACTTGCTCGCTAAGTTGTGGCTTTGGTTGCTCAACCACTTCCTTTGGCGTTTCTTTTACTGGAGGTTCGTAGTCATCAACAATATTGCTTTGAAAACGTGGAGTGATAAGGCATCCTGAAACTTGAAGTGAAATTATGGCTAACAATAAAATACGCAGGAACATCGTAACACTCTTATTTTTTAATGTTTGAATAGTCCGTAGTTAGCAGCGAATGCAGCTCTTTGGCATCGCCATTAGCACGGATTTTTTTACAGAGTGATTTATCACGCAGTAGTTTTGATATGGTCGCCAAAGCCTTTAAATGCTCGGTATCGTCTGAAGCTGGGCTTAATAGCAAAAAAATTAAATCAACTTTTTTACCATCAGCCGCGCCAAAATCTATCGGCTGATCAAGTCGTGCAAAAACTATATGTATAGACTCAAGTGAATCAAAACGACCGTGTGGAATACACACGCCATTTCCCATACCAGTGCAACCGATACTTTCACGTTCAGTCAGCACCGAGAAAATCTCTTTTTCTGACAATTGGCAAAGAGTTGCTGCATGTGCTGAAAGGAGTTTTAGAACCTGTTTTTTGTCACGCGCCTGTAGATGTGGGATTATTGCAGCGACAGGCAGTAATGGCGTGATGTCCATATGGTTACTTTGAAATTAAGCGGCTTTTTCCGATGGATCAACCCATGAAATATTACCGTCTGCCCGTTTATATACCACGTTAAGACGACCATGCGCTGAATTAAAGAACATAACGGCTGGAAGGTCTTGCAAATCCATTTTCATAACAGCTTCACTAACTGTCAAAGTTTCAATGTCAGTAGGTTTTTCAGCAATGATAAGACCAGCCTGTTTATCCTCGTCATGCTCACCTGATTCCGGAGAGATAACATATTTTGTTCCAATTTTACGAACAGCCTGCGCTTGCTGCTCATGAGTTATTTTATGATGATTGGTGATTTTACGTTTATAGCGGCGCAATTGTTTGCTGACTTTTTCCAACGCTTCATCAAAAGCAGCATAGACATCCTCCAATGCACCACGACCACGAACTACGAGACCTGAATGCGTTCCCATATTACCAGTAATATCCACGCGGAACAAATGTGCTTCACGCGATATAACAACATGAACACTAGTTACACGGTCTATGTATTTTTTCACATGTTCTTCGATTTGGTTTTCAATATGGCTTTGCAAAGCTGCGCCAACGTCTACGCCTTTACCAGAAACAGAAATTTGCATATATGTTCTCTTTGTGCTGTTGATGTTATGAAATCTAACTCAGGGTTGATTATAGCACAAAACACAGCGATGCAACAGAATTAAGAATATTTTGGAAAATGAAAAATTATAAACTCTGGTATATTGCGGAATAGATTTAAATTTTAGGTATGCGTACACCGAGAGCCTTTGAAAGCCTATCAAGTTCACCATAATAAGCAACGCGGCGCAAGCAGCGAGGCATCACACCCGTCCATTTAAACATACCGTCGGTTGACAAAGCAATGCCAACTCCACTGCCTTCTTTTGAGCAATTGAATAATTCGTTCATGGTAATCATGTCGCCTTCCATGCCAGCGATTTCAGAAATAAATGATATTCGACGGCTACCATTGCCCTGACGGCTAACCTGAATGATAATGTGGATAGCAGAAGCCACTTGAGTTCGAACTGAACGCAAGGAGGCGTTAACATTTGCCATACTCACGATATTATCAAGACGCATAAGTGCATCGCGCGGATGGTTGGCGTGTATAGTTGCCAGTGAGCCTTCATGACCAGTATTCATAGCTTGTAACATATCAAACGCTTCAGCCCCGCGTACCTCACCAAGAATAATACGATCTGGCCGCATACGCAGTGCATTTCTTACTAAATCACGGATTGTTACTTCATCTTTGGCGTGTTCACCATGAATTGCAGGCTGTGATTCCAAGCGCACCACATGTGCTTTTTGTAACTGAAGTTCGGCAGCATCCTCGATTGTAACAACACGCTCCCAGTTATTAATATGATTGGATATTGCATTCAGCAAAGTTGTTTTACCAGAGCCAGTCCCGCCAGATATAAGAATATTCATGCGGCAGGCAGCAGCTATTTTAAGGAATTCGCTCATAGCTTCCGACATACAGCCTTGTGCCACCATATCATCAAGCGAGCGTTTTTTAGGAGCAAATTTACGGATAGATATAGTAGTTCCGTCAACCGCAAGTGGCGGAGCAATGATATTCACACGGCTGCCGTCAGCAAGGCGAGCATCAACCATTGGTCTTTCATCTTCCAAGGTACGACCGACTATTTTTACAATATAATGAGCCAAATCATTAACTGCTTTTTCATCAGCAAATGTAATATCTGTTTTTGATAGAACTCCATCGCGCTCTACATAAATTTCATTATAACCATTAACCAGAATATCGTTGATTGTGTGGTCAGCAAGTAATGGGGCTATAACTCCGAATTTACTATAATCTGTTAGTTTTTGTGTTTCAATTATCATAATCACTCAATGGTTAATTGCTGACTTATCCCTTAGACAATAGTGGATAAACGTTAATTTTAAGTTATGTGGAGGTTTATTTTTTGACAATAAACTGAGTAAACCTGCTAATTATGACAATAAGCACGAGCCAATATATCGCCAACAAGCATTAACCATATATTTACCAGATGAAACCCTGTACATCAACGGCTTCTGTTATTGGTATTTTCTACACTCTGAAAAGTTTTTGCCTTTTGTGCGGCGACTTTAAGTTGGTGTGGCTCAAGCTCTGATAATTTCATTAAGTCCATTTGAATCAATGTATTTCCTCTAACTTTATCTGTGTATGTTTCAGAGGATTTTGCTGCCCCCGACTCTTTTGGGGCAATATAGCCGCCCGATAGATTTTGATCACTACTAACAAAATCTCTTATAATTTTAGCAACAGGCTCTGCTTTAATTCCAGAAATTTTAAAATTCAAAGCAATAATTGGTGAGGAATTTTCTTTTTCAATAACAGAAGGATAGACATCAACAGCTGCACCATGACGTTTTGCAATTATATCAACCACATCAGCAACATTCATCATAGCTTCTTGAGCTTTCTTTGGTAGAGGTGCTGTATGAATAGTGGTAGTAGCCATAAAAAAATCCTCAAAAAGATAAAAAATAAAACTTCAGAATAATCCACGATACTACATATTATCATTCTGTTTGTTACAGTTTTATGAAAAATTATATATGACCTATATTATATAGCCTCATTTCATCTTTAAATACTGGTAACTAGCTGATTATATTAAATAACAGCCATTTATTTCTAAGATATTTTTTGTAATTATTAGGTCGTTTTTTGCAATATTTTCTAAATTTTTTTGTATAATTGACCATAATCAAATTATTTCATGCGAATAGTTATACTCTCGCCTCGTAACGCTATAACGGAGGCATCTATGAAAGCAGTAATACTTTGCGCATCTAATGATAATTTTCAGGCTCGTAATATTTTAGGTGGAGGGCATCCTCCGCTTACTGAGTTAAATAGGGTTACTTTGCCAATTTCGTTGGAGCATATAATCGGAGGGGATGTTGAAAATTTTAGAAATCTTGAGGATTTTCTTTCACCTGTTGAGTCTTGCGATGAGATTGTAGCATTACTACCTCATTAGTTGGAGTATTATTTTCCTCTCCCTTTTTAGACCTCTGCTCCCCCAGAGGTCTTTTTTTATAAAAAATCTTTATAATGCTTGCGTTAATAGCATGGCACCTTATCTTAGAAGGATATTTTCTATATCAACAGCTTACAATAACTAGATATGTGTTTTTCACCTACTGTTAGTTTTGTTGCCAGTGCAGGGCTTTTTGCTGTGGGAATACTGACACTAAGAAAAACATCATTAAGGCATGAAGTTTTATTTGCATCCATCCCATTGTTATTTTCTATCCAGCAATTTATAGAGGGATTAATCTGGCTTGAGCTGATGGGTGGAGGAGGGGAAAGCCCATTACAACACATCCTGACGCAGGCTTATGCAGTTTTTGTCGGTGTATTATGGCCTGTTCTTCCTGCTTTGAGCGTGTGGATACTTGAGCCAGTGCGTAAGCGTAAAAATGCCATTTTGCCTATAATAGCGATAGGCGTTGGAATCGCTTTCTACACTCTTGGCAAAATGCTACTATTCCCTATAACTGCGAAAATAACCCAAAATTGCATCAGCTATGAATATCCAGTAATTCTCCCACATTTTATATTATTTTTATATGTGATCGCCACCTGTGCAGGATTTTTAATATCCAGTAGCTCGATTATAAGAAAGTGCGGTGTGGTCAACCTAATCACATTCTCCATTGCATATTATTTCTATGAATATGATCTGACATCAGTGTGGTGCTTGTTCGCAGCCATCGCCAGCGGCATGATTTATTTTTATTTTAGTCAGAGGAATAGCACTACGGTAAATATTGCTGCGTTGAGCAGCACATCATCTGTTTAAGTAGAGGAGATAGGATTGACAAACGACCTACTGGTCATTTGCCCTACGGTCGACTTCGCCGTCCAGTTTTTCTTACTGAAAAATTGTTGAACCTTTATGGTTCTCATGCACTATCATAACATTACTAAAAAAGGGGCATGAAAGCCCCTTTTTTAGTAATGGTCGGGGAGATAGGATTCGAACCTACGACCCTCTGGTCCCAAACCAGATGCGCTACCAGACTGCGCTACTCCCCGACACGACACGCTACCAACTGGTCTGGTAGCGCATATAAAAACAATCCCTCACTAACGTTCGGGTGGCAGACTGCGCTACTCCCCGACAAAAGAGATGCTAAGATTACTAGATGACAAGATGATAAGAAAGTATTAGATGAATAAATCATCTCGTCATCCAGTCATCTAGTAATCAAAATTGTGAGTCACCTTCTTAACCGTCAACAATTAACTGTCAACTAAAATTATGTTCAAAGGCGTATATACTGCATTAATTACTCCGTTTACAGCAAAAGGTGCTGTGGATGAGAAAGCATTTCAAGATTTTGTCGAATGGCAGATAGAACAAGGTGTTCACGGGCTTGTTCCCTGCGGAACAACTGGTGAATCTCCCACTTTAACCCATGATGAACATAACCGCGTGATTGATTTATGCGTTGAGGTGGCGAGGGGGCGTGTACCTGTTATGGCTGGCACTGGCTCTAATTCCACTGATGAAGCCATTATGACCACACGTCATGCTAAAAAATCTGGTGCTGACAGCGCGCTTGTCGTTGTTCCTTATTATAACAAACCAACACAAGAGGGTTTATATCAACATTTTAAGGCAATAAATGATGCTGTTGATATTCCAATTATCCTATATAACGTTCCAGCGCGCAGCGTTGCCAATATGAGTGATGACACAATAGCACGCTTGGCAGAGCTTCCTAATATAGTTGGGCTAAAAGATGCCAGTGGAGATTTAGCACGACCATATATTTTACGTTCTAAACTCAGTGATAAAAATAAAGAACAATTCCAGCTATTTTCTGGTGAGGATATGACAGCGGTTGCCTTTAATGTTTCTGGCGGGCATGGCTGCATCTCTGTTGCTTCCAATGTTATGCCAAAAGCCTGCGCAGAAGTTCAGGAAGCATGCTCAAAAAAAGATTATGTCAGTGCGCTGACTTTGCATGATAGGTTAGTTGCGTTAAACTCTGTTTTGTTTTGTGAGACTAGCCCCTCACCAGTTAAATATGCACTATCGTTAATGGGCAAGTGTTCACCAAATCTGCGGCTGCCATTGGTAGGTGTGTCCGAAGTGTCACAAAAAGAGATTGAAAGAACATTAATAAATTTGCGCTTGCTATAAAACATTTTTTCATCTTTATTAGCAAATCTATTGGAATGATTCCATGTCAGTAAAAAATAATGCAAATGCTAAGTCTGCTGGTAGCAAAAATACTGGTAGTAGTAATGTTGCACAGAACCGCAAGGCTCGCTTTGAATATTCTGTCGAAGAAGAATTTGAAGCGGGGATAGTGCTAACGGGAACTGAAGTGAAGTCGCTGCGTGCGAATAAGGTTCAGATAAACGATGCATATGCAGGTGAAAAAGATGGCGAAATTTGGCTGTTTAATGCCTATATCGCTGAATATTCTGGGGGGAATCGTTTCAACCACGAAACTCACCGCCCGCGCAAGTTGCTACTGCATAAAAAGCAGATACGCAAATTGCTGGGGAGACTAAAAGTTAAAGGGGTGACGCTGGTGCCACTGTCGCTCTACTTCAATAGCCGTGGTTTGGCAAAAATAAAATTGGCACTGGCAATGGGTAAAAAACAGTATGAAAAACGTGATACAATAAAACAACGTGACTGGCAGCGCGACAAAGCCAGAATCATGCGAAACAAGAACGGGTAAAGTAGGTAAGAAAACTATGTTAGAAGCAATTACAGATTTTTGGAAACCAGTAAAAAAAGCACAGCCACCTGCCAAACTGAAATTAACTGATATGCAGATTGGTAGCACGGTAATGTTTGGATATGTTCCGCAGGTTGCACTTAGCGGAAAGAAACTGACAGTATCAGCCATAAACAGTTATCAATTTGGTCAGGATGTTCTTACATCTTTTGTGCTTAGTGGCGATAATGACACTGATGTCTCGATGATTATTGCAGAGGCACAAGGCGAGCAGTATCTTGCTATTTCACGTCGCCTTTCAGAAAGTGAGAAGCAAAGACTATTTGATGCTGATGCTCTGAAAGAAATAACTGAAAAAAATGAAATAACATCATTCAAATGCAGGGATAATGTTCCAGAGTTAAAGGGCTGGCTTGTCGGTGGCTATAAACGTGAGATTCAAGGTATGCGTGGATTTATCCATCGCGCTGATTTCCGTAATGGTAATAATGGGTCACATGCTGGAGCAGAATTTCAATACACATTGTTAGGTAGCAACAGCAATGAACATGCAATTGAAATTGAGTCCTATGCTGATGGGCATATCGATGTTTACGCTACCATCTATCGCCGTACAACCGACATTGCAGAAGTTGTTCACTCGGATAAAGCACCGCAGCAAAATACAAAGCAGCCTGTAAAGGTTGAGCTTACACCTGTTATTGCAAAAGCTGTTGAAGAACCAGCCATTGTTCCAGTAGCCAGCATTGCGATCGTGCCAGAAACCGTAAAAATTGATGTAAAGGAAGAGAAGCCTGAACCTCCTAAGCTGGAATTAACTAAACCAGAGCCAAAGCTGGAGTCGGCTAAAATCGAACCAACCAAGCCAGCAGTTGAGCCAGTGAAGGTTGAACCAAAATTGGAATCAGTGAAACATGAGCCAGTCAAATTGGAAGCAGTGCCGCTGCCACAACTAACTGCAACACCGCTTGTACCAGAAATAGCTAAACCAGAACCAATCAAAAATACTAATGAGGAGAAAAAGGATATGACCATGACAACAACAGTTATTAGCAATGAAACAAAACCATCAAATGGTGTGGTGACCAGCGAATTACCATCAGTTCCTAGCTTTGGAAGTTCTATATTAAAACAGGAGATTAAGACCGTGACTAAAACAACAAATGGAATGGATAATGAATCCGTAGAATGTGACCTTCGCGTTGCAAACCAACTAATCGATGAAGCTATCCGTAATGAGATGCGCCTATCAGATGTGGTTCGTCGTATAATCGAGCTTCCAGTGGCACATCAGGAAGCTGTGCAGATTCCAATCAACCTTGCTGATGAAGATTATTCATTGCTTGCTATTCGCTATGGTATTCCATCGTCTGACCGCAATGCAATTAAACTGCGTATCATTCAAGAATTGGGTGATTTTTCTGGCAGCAAGAAAAAGAATTCTTAAGTATTACTTGTCATCCCGAGCGAGGTGAGGGATCTTTGCTTTATAATGTAAAGATTCCTCGTTCTACTCGGAATGACAGATTTACCTATTTAGGGCCAACCAACATTGAAATTTGCTTTCCTTCAATGCGCGGGAATTGTTCAATCTTGGCGTGGTCAGTGAGTGCGGTTTGCACTTGGTTTATAACCTTCATACCAATTTCAGAATGATCCATCTCACGTCCACGAAAACGTAGAGTGATACGAACTTTATCTCCTTCTTCAAGGAAAGAAATGGTATTACGGATTTTGATTTCAAGATCGTGTTTATCAATCATCGGGCGGAGTTTTATTTCTTTTATCACCACGACTTTTTGTTTTTTACGGGCTTCATGTGCCTTTTTCTGGATTTCGTAACGGTATTTTCCGTAATCGAGGATTTTACAAACTGGCGGTGATGCAGTAGGGGAAACTTCAACCAGATCCAGACCTGCTTTCTCAGCAAGGATCATTCCTTCGGCAGCGGATACAACGCCTACCATATTGCCGTTTTGGTCTACTAATCTAATGGAAGAAGATGTGATTTCGCGGTTAACGCGTGGTTCATCGGGGCGACTCATGCTAAGTCTAACAACAGTTTATTCAAACAGTCCTCCTGTAAAAAATTGATAAAATAACTATATCCGCAAAAAGTTAATATTTTGTTGCGATGTTCCCTAATAGCCGAAATCCGCAGAAAATCAAGAAATAAATAGCAAAATACAATTAAACAGGTGTTTTTGCTTCCAACAACAGCGCGTGCTTGGCATCATCAAACTCCTGCAATTCCTGTCTTTCTGAGCCTAATCTGCGGATGGAAACCGTACGATTTTCTCGTTCTTTTTCACCCACAACAAACATTACAGGCACTTTTTGCAAGCTATGTTCCCGCACTTTGTAATTTATTTTATTATTAGAAACATCAAGAACAGCGCGTATTCCAGCTAATTTAAGAATTTCACAAATCTCAAAGGCATAATCATCAGCCGCTTCGGTAATGGTTGCCACCACCACCTGCTGCGGTGCAAGCCAGAGCGGGAATTTTCCTGAATATTCCTCAATCAAAATACCAATAAAACGTTCCAATGAGCCAAGTATCGCACGGTGGAGCATTACAGGGCGTTTTTTGCTGCCATCTGGTGCGACATAATTAGCGTCCAAGCGTTCTGGTAATACGAAATCCACCTGCAACGTGCCACATTGCCAATCGCGCCCGATAGCATCCCGAAGCACAAACTCTAATTTAGGTCCATAAAACGCACCTTCACCAGAATTTAGTGTCCACTCCAATCCTGCCGCATTTACCGCTTCTTTCAGGGCATTTTCAGCTTTATCCCAAGTTTCATCCGTTCCTGCGCGTTTGGCAGGACGATCAGAAAATTTTACGCTGACCTGCGTAAAACCAAAAGTTTTATACACGTCTTTCAGCAAGTCACAAAAAGCCACAGTTTCGCTGGTGATTTGGTCTTCAGTGCAGAAAATATGCGCATCATCCTGTACGAAGCCACGAATCCGCATAATCCCATGCAAGCTGCCAGATGGTTCATTACGGTGGCAAGTGCCGAATTCCGCCATACGCAGCGGCAAATCACGGTAGCTCTTTAATCCCTGCCTAAAAATCTGTACATGGCAAGGACAATTCATCGGCTTCACCGCCATTGTGCGTTCTTCATCGGAGTTGCTCACAAACATATTTTCGTGGAATTTTTCCCAATGTCCGCTTGCTTCCCACAGGCTGCGATCAACTAATATAGGCGTTTTTACTTCAATATACCCATTAGCTCTAATTTTACTGCGGATGTAGTTTTCAATAGTACGATAAACAATCCAGCCTTTATCATGCCAGAACACCATCCCCGGTGAATGTTCCTCAATATGGAAAAGCTCCAGCTCTTTGCCCAGCTTGCGGTGGTCGCGTTTTTCTGCTTCTTCCAGCATAGTTAGGTAGTTTTTCAAATCTTTTTCGCTTGCCCAAGCAGTGCCATAAATTCGTTGCAACATTTCATTGTTAGAATTTCCCCGCCAATATGCACCAGCAACTTTCAACAACTTAAATCCAGTGCCTATTTTAGCGGTGTTGGCAGCGTGCGGACCTCTGCATAAATCGATAAAATTCCCTTGCCGATATAGTGATATTTTTTGCTCTGCCGGAATTGCGCTGATAATTTCCGCCTTATAATGCTCACCGATTGATTTAAAAAATTCCACCGCATCATCACGATTCCATTCTTCACGGCGGATATTTTCACCCCGCGCAACAATTTCTTTCATCCGCTTTTCAATAGCTTCTAAATCATTGCTAGAAAATGGAGTCTTCCTAGAAAAATCATAATAAAAACCATTATCAATTGCAGGGCCAATGGTCACTTGCGTTTCTGGAAATAATTCCTTTACCGCTTCCGCAAGAATATGCGCGGTGTCATGGCGGATAAGCTCCAAACCATCGGCATCTTTAGCTGTGATTATCTGCACGCTCGCATCTTTTTCAATGGGCAAATAAATATCATGCAAATTGCCATCAACACGCACACATAGCGCAGCTTTAGCAAGCCCAGCACCAATCGATGCAGCAAGCTCCTCACCAGTTACAGCGTTGGCAAATTCACGTTTCGAACCATCAGGAAGGGTAATTATGGGCATAAAATATCTTTATCTTGGTGTTATAAATTATGAATTTTGATAGTTATATGGTTTTTGAATAAACTATCAACAGCAATCGCTATTTCTGATAATCAATACCCTCTTTCCTCTGGTGGGAATGATATTGTTTTTTCTGTGTTTTCAAGGCGGACAGGGCGGATTGAATGGTGTATTTCCCCATTTTCATTCATAGATGCTAGGCTATGGACCAGCCATTCTTCATCATTACGTTTAGGAAAATCAGCGCGGAAATGCGCGCCACGGCTTTCAGTGCGTTTCAGGGCAGATGTAAGGGTAACGCAGGCGAGACGCAGCAAATTATCGGTTTCTAAAGCATCCAGCAGGTCATTATTCCAGATGAGTGAATTATCAGAAACCTGCATATCAAATTTGGCTATTTTCCATAAATTTGACAGCTTATGCACGCCTTCTGCCAGCAGATCATCAGTGCGAAAAATACTACCGTGATGTTGCATGGTGTGTTGCAATTCTTTCCTGATTTTATTAGGGCGGGTGCTGCCAGTGGCAAAGCGTAGCCTATTAAAGCGAGTGAGAGCTGTTTCTAACATTTGGTCAGTAATTTTTTTGTGGGATGTTTTCTTGTTGATAGTTTTTGCTGCCAGTTCGCCAGCTGCTTTACCAAACACCACCAGTTCTAACAAAGCATTACAACCCAGCCTGTTCGCACCATGAACGGAAGTGCATGACGCTTCGCCAATAGCAAGCAATCCTTCAATAATACTGCCGTTACCCACCACTTGGCTTTGTGAGTTCGTAGGAATTCCTCCCATCGTGTAATGCACGGCGGGAATAATAGGTATCGGCTGTTTATGGATATCAAAGCGGGCAAAGGTTTTTACGATTTCCTTGATGGACGGGAGCTTGCTATCTATTAAATCATTTGGCAAATGTTCCAATCGCAAATGCAGATGATCTTTTTTCTCACCACAACCGCGACCAGCAAGTATCTCTTGTTCCATTGCCCGTGAAATTATATCTCGTGATGCAAGTTCCATAGAGGAGGGGGCATAGCGTTCCATAAAACGCTCACCATCGGCATTGGTTAGATATGCTCCTTCACCACGCGCACCTTCAGTTATGAGGACTCCTGTGTTATATAAGCTGGTTGGATGGAACTGGATAAACTCCATATCCTGAAGCGCAATACCAGCGCGCAGAACCATAGCATTGCCATCACCTGTGCAGATAGTTGAGGCTGTTGTTGCTGTATAAATCTGCCCAAAACCACCAGTGGCAATGATAGTGGTGTGCGCCTGAAACACATGTAAATCACCAGTCGCCATTTCCCATGCCAGCAGCCCTAAACACGTTCCCTGTTCGTCAAAAATCAAATCCAGAGCCGTATATTCAACAAAAAATTCAACATTATGGCGTAGTGCTTGAGCATAGAGTGTGTGCAGTAGAGAATGCCCAGTTCTATCCGCCACAGCGCAAGCGCGATAGGCAAGCCCTCCTTTGCCAAAATCGGTTTTTTGCCCACCATAAGCCCGCTGGTAAATCTGTCCACTGTCATCGCGGGTAAATGGCATACCCATATGTTCTAATTCTGTTATGGCCTCTGGTGCATTTTCGCACATAAGAGCAATCGCATCCTGATCTCCCAGCCAATCAGAGCCACGCACCGTGTCATAAGCATGCCACTGCCAATTATCTGAGCTACGATTACCGAGAGCAGCGTTAATGCCACCTTGTGCTGCAACCGTGTGGCTGCGGGTAGGCGGAACTTTGGAAATACAAGCAACGGAAATTCCTTCCTCACTGGCTGCCACAGCAGCTCTAAGCCCAGCACCGCCAGCACCGACAATCAACACATCATGTGTATGGAATATAATGTTATATGCTTTATTCATTGGTAGATGATAAGCACACTAAGCAGAGTTGCAAGATATTTAAGAAACTTATGCTTGAACGAAGTCCATAGTTATAGTTATCTGGGTTAAAGTTGTTAAATAAATTTTAGGAGAAGTAATATGGCTGGCAGCGTTAATAAGGTTATACTTGTAGGGAATCTTGGTCGTGATCCTGAGATACGCTCAACTCAGGACGGGCGCGAAATTGCCAACCTAGCCATCGCCACTTCTGATAGCTGGAAAGATAAAAATACTGGTGAGCGCAAAGAAAAGACCGAGTGGCATCGTGTGGTGATTTTTAATGATGGCTTAGTTAATGTTGTTAAAAATTATCTTAAAAAAGGCGCGAAGGTATATATCGAAGGACAGTTGCAAACCCGCAAATGGACTGATAAAGACGGTCAGGAAAAATATTCAACCGAAGTAGTGTTGCAGGGTTTCAGCAGCGTGTTGACTATGCTCGATGGCAATAAAAACAGTGGCGAAAATGCAGGTGCTGGAAACTATAACCAGAGCTACTCGCAACCAGCTTCTGCGCAAGGGCAAAAAGCTCCATCGGAGCTTATGGATGATGAGATTCCGTTTTAATTGTCATACCGAGCGTAGCCGAGGTATCTCTACTGTATTAAGGTAAGATCCCTCATTTTATTCGGGATGACAGTACTGTAGCAAACTCATCCACAATTGCCTGATATAATTGCCGTTTAAATGGAACTATAAGGTTTGGTAGTTGCTGCATCTCTGCCCATTGCCACTGACAAAATTCGGGGTGGCTGGTTTCTATATTAATATCTGAATCCACGCCAGTAAAACGCAAACAAAACCATTTCTGGCGTTGACCACGGAAACGTCCGCCCCATAGCTTTCCAATCAAATGATCTGGCAAATCATAATCATACCAACCTTGGCTCTCCGCAATTATTTCCGCTTTATCCGTACCTATTTCTTCCTGCATTTCACGGATTGCGGCAGTCGCAGGGTCTTCACCTTCATCAATTCCCCCTTGTGGCATTTGCCACGCTTCAGAGGAGGTATCAATACGCTTGCCAACGAATACTTTATTATCCGTATTGAGCAGCATAATTCCAACGCCAGCGCGATATGGTAAATCTATACTCATAACTAAAATCTCTTAGAAACAATTGCTGATACTGGAACAAGGTTAAAGCCATTTGTTTCAGCTTGAGAAGCCCATTCATTCAGTTGTTTTATTGTAATAGGATAGGCTTTAGCAACACCAACTGCGTAACCACGCTGCTTGGCAGTTTGTTCCAAAAGTGAGAGACGGGCTTGAATTGCCACTGGGGTTAGCTCCTCATCAATGAGCGCGTCGATTATAACACTGGCAGTATTGCCTTTTTCTATCATTTCCTTTGTTTCGTTCTTGGCTGGCTGCCTTCCAACGACTAACATCAAGCCACGACCAGAAAGCACCTGTAACAATGATTTAAACAGTTCGTTATTATCTAAAAAAACGTCATCGTATGGTGAAAGAAAACCAACATACCCTACCCCACTAGCCATCAATTTTTTAATTTTTATATCATTTTCTTTTTGTTCCTTCGAGACAAGAAGCCCAAGAGGACCAGGGTCGGAAACAGGATAATTAGAAGCCTCCATAGGTAAGTCTATTAATATTTCATGACCACTGATGCGTGCTGATGTCATCCAGCTTGTCAAATCTTTAGAATAAGGAGAAAAGCTAAGATTTATTTCTTCTGGCAAACGCAACGCCAACTCACTAATATTTTTATTCTGACCAAGACCAGTAATAATAACGGCAATAATAGGTTTTTTATCTTTTGCCGTAACCGTTTTAGCGTAGTATTTCCAAGGTTTATTACCATCACTACTGATTTTTGGTAATGTTCCAAATTCTGTTTTATCCGATAAATCTTTAGAAATTTCTGCGGGAGGAGTCGTTGATGGAACTATTGCTGGCAATATTTCATCTTCCAGTTGGGGGGTAATTACCGTACCTATTTCTTCAACTGGAGCAGCTTCTTTGGGTTGTTCAGTTACCGCATTTTTTGTTGTCTCATCATCTACCTTGGGAGGCACTGAAGATTCTTTCTCAGGCTCTTTTTCTGGTGCTGCTTCCTTGACATCTGGTTCTTTAATGTCAGGAGTTTTTTCTGGCACTTTTTCCGCTGCTTCTTCTATGGGAGGTGCAGATGAAATTATTTTTCCTTCGATAGCTCCGCTATCGAGGGCAACAATCAGCCTACGACCAGAGGAGAAGGCATCGGCTGTCTCCTGCGCTCCCATAAACCAAATAACTGCCACTTGCGACAACAGCAAAAGAAGCAGAAGAATTAGTCCCATTTTCCAGAACAACTGCCTCCAGAAAAATGGTGTTACTCTCTGCTTTTTCTTATCCTTTGCCATAAAACAGTACTTCGTAATTTATTTTTCTGATGTAGCCTTGTTATAGACATTTATAGCACGCAGTAAATCTATAGACCGCTGCAACTGAAAATCTTCGGCTGAATCAACATCAACCTTCTTCAGCAAAGAGTCTCCATCTTTGCCATTGCCATTTTTACCATCTTTATCTTTTGAACCGTTTTCTGGTGCATTAGATGATTCTGGTTTGGTTTTTTCTTTTTCATCTACAACTTTTTTCTCTTTTTCTTTTTTATCCTGTAGATTTTCCAGACGTTTGCGCAATTGTGCCTCGCTGCGCATTTTGTCATTACCTTTCAGCAATTCAATTTTTGCTGGTTGCACTTCAATGTCAGGCACAATCCCTTTATTCTGAATAGAATGACCAGAAGGGGTGTAATAACGCGCTGTAGTCAGCTTAATAGCCCCATGCTCAGGAATTGGGATTACAGTCTGCACCGAGCCTTTACCAAAACTTTTTGTTCCCAAAACAACTGCACGTTTATGATCTTGCAAAGCACCAGAAACAATTTCTGATGCAGATGCAGACCCATTATTTATAAGCACCACCATAGGAATATTATCTGGCACTAGTTCATTGCCTTCCTTCGCACTGTAACGCTTAGTTTTTTCAGGAGTACGTTCTCTGGTGGAAACAACTTCACCTTGCTTTAAAAAAGCATCGGCAACTGAAACAGACTGTTCAAGCAATCCACCTGGGTTATTACGCAAATCAAGAACAACACCACGCAGATTTGGCAAATCTTTTTTGATACGCGCGAATTCTTCACGCATCAAATCAGTGGTTTGTTCGGTAAATTGCGTCAGACGGATATAGGCAATGTCATTGCCTTCCGCGCGCGCCTTAGCTGATTTAATTTTAATAACGGCACGGGTAATATTTATTTCCAGAGGCTCTGTCATATCTTCGCGCAGAATAGTCAGCTTCACTTTAGAATCCACAGCACCGCGCATTTTTTCAACAGCTTCAGCAAGAGTAAGCCCCATAACCGCCGTATCGTTAATATAGCTGATATAGTCACCAGATTTAACACCTGCTTTAAAAGCTGGCGTGTCATCAATAGGGGTAATCACGCGCACCAGACCATTTTCCATAGTCACTTCAATTCCAAGACCACCAAACTCGCCCTTGGTTTGCACCTGCATTTCTTTAAATGATTTTTCATTCATATAGCCAGAATGTGGATCAAGTGATGTAAGCATTCCGTTTACGGCAGCTTCAATCAAATCGCTGTCTTTTACTTCTTCAACATAATCGCTGCGAATTTTTTCGAACACATCGCCAAACAAACCAAGCAACTGCAGCGTTTCACTTTTTTCTGCATAAGATAACACAGGGGTAAACAGGAACGGAGAAGAAACGGCAAATCCCCCTATAAGGCAGAGTTTAGTAAAACGACGCATAATTTATATTCCCCTAATTAATAAAAATTTTATTGTTTATTCATCCCGCGAATCCAATGTGCTGGGTCAACAGGATGGTTATTTGATCTAAGTTCCATGTACAATTGATTATTTGGTTCCTTATCTCCCATAGCACCAATTGGTTCACCTTCCAATAGAAACTCACCAACCGATGTATCAATTTTTGCCATACCTGCCAGCAGTGTGTGAAAACCGTCACTATGGCGGAGTATAATCATTTTTCCATATTCCATAAATGGCCCAGTAAAAAGCACTTCCGCATCATAAGGAGCTGTTACCTGCGCTCCCAAGCGTGTTGTAATTGTGATTCCTTTGCTAGTTTCATTGCGCCCTTCCACACCAAATCTTTCAGTTAGTTTTCCTGCTGCTGGGACGCGAACTTTCCCTTTTGCTGATTTGAATGAACGAAGCTCACCCTTTTCACCCTCTGGCTGGCTTGTATCGTCGGTTATTTCTTCTTCTTTCTGCTGAACTTTTTCTTTTTCCAACGCAACTATTAAATCCTGTAAATCCTCTGCTTTCTTCGCAAGTTGCTGTATCCGTGCCTTTGCAGCTTTTTGCTCAATAGTCAATTTCTGACGCATGGCATTATGTTCAGCAATCTGCACCTTCAACAAAGCCCGCTGTTCTTCAAGTTTCACTCTTTCAGCAACCGCTTCTTCTTGATTTTTTGTTACTTTTTCTTTTAGTTTCTCCAGCTCATTCATTTGCTCACGAATACTCTGCGCCTGATATTTTATGCTATCAGAAGTCATTTTCAAAGCGCGGGAAGCCTTCATATTATTCATCATATCACCAGGCATAAGGATAACTGCTTCTTTTGGAGTCTGGCTTAGTTTGATGGCTGCCTGCACCATCACCGCTAAATCTTTTTTGCGAGCGATAAGAGATTCGGTTTTTTCGCTAATCTGCTCAGAAAGGATACGCAGTTTTTCTTCAATAGCAGATAACCTAGCTTCGCTAGACTGCAATGAGGTAGCAGTTTTTACCATTTGCGCGGTCAATTTTGCATATTTTTCCGCAAGTTTTTTGTCTTCATATTCCAGTTTTTTACTGCGTAATTTTTCTTCATTTATTTTTTCTTGGGTTTTTTTCAATTCTTCATCTGGGGAAGCAAAAACTGGATTGGCAATTAAAACCAAAAATAATGGCAAAGCTCTTATCAGTAAGAATAATTTTCTAGACATAACTTTTAAGTAGCGAGCAGCCAGTCATTTCCACTGGTTGTGGCAGCCCTAGCAGTTGCAAAATAGTTGGAGCAATATCACCCAATTTACCATCTGAAATCTTTATTTGCTTACCACGCAGATTTTCTGCAACAATTATTACAGGAACTAGATTAAGTGTGTGAGCGGTATGTGGTTGATTAGTGACCTCATCAAACATTTTTTCAGCATTGCCGTGATCCGCCGTAACTATTATAGCACCATTTTTAGCACGCGTTGCAGCTATTACTTTACCCAAGCAATCATCAACTGCTTCCACCGCTTTAATCGCTGCTGCCGTATCGCCAGTATGCCCCACCATGTCAGTATTGGCATAGTTTACGACTATAAAATCGAACCTATCAGCATTTATTGCTTCCACCAGTTTTTCTGTCACCTCATAAGCCGACATTTCTGGCTTTTCGTCATAAGTAGCAACTTTAGGTGAGGGGACAAGAATACGTTCTTCGCCTGTAAATTCTTTTTCCCTGCCACCGTTAAAGAAGAAAGTAACATGCGCGTATTTCTCCGTTTCAGCGATGCGAAGCTGGGTAAGCCCTGCATTTGCCACAATCTCACCAAGAATATTGGTAAGCGGTTCAGGCGGGAATAGGGCAGAAATAAATTTATTAAGCTGGCTGGAATATTCGGTCATCCCTAGAGTTGCCGAAAATTTCACCTGCTTGCTGCGGGCAAATCCTTGAAATTCTGGATCAAGCAGAGCTGTCAAAATTTCACGCACACGGTCAGCGCGGAAATTGCACATGAACAAACCGTCACCATTATTCATTCCACTATAATCACCAACTGAAACTGGCAGTACGAACTCATCATTTGCATTGTTTGCATAACTTTGTTCGATAACAGAGATAGCACTCGCTTGCGATGCTGTTTTTTGTGTCAAAACATCATATGCTTTTTGCACCCTATCCCAGCGATTATCTCTGTCCATTGCGTAATAGCGACCAGAAACAGTAGCTATTTTCACGTTACTAAGTCCACGAATGTTACTATCAAGATTTTTTATATAATCAATTGCGCTTTGCGGAGGGGTGTCGCGACCATCAAGGAATAGGTGCAATTTTACATTCAATCCATTTTCGGAAAGTATTTTTGCCATCTCTATGATGTGTACCTGATGTGAATGTACCCCACCATCAGACAGCAACCCCATGAGATGGACAACACCAGTTTTTTCTTTTACCTTATTTATAAAATTTTGCAGCTCAGTTTTTCTGGCGAGCGAACCATCTTCTGTTGCCTTATCAATGCGTGGCAAATCCTGCATAAGAACGCGCCCGCTACCAATGTTCATATGCCCAACTTCGGAATTACCCATCTGCCCAGAGGGAAGCCCAACATGTAGTTCAGAAGCGTTGATGAAACCATTGGGAAAGTCTCTGGTGATAGCGTCTATATTTGGTGTACGGGCGCGGGCAATAGCATTGTCATCACTGGCGTGCGTATGCCCCCAACCATCAAGTATGGCAAGAACAACAGGCTTTGGACGTTTAGTGGTCATAACAGATTAACTGCCCGCCGATGCATCAGCATCATGAGCCAATCCTTTAAGAGTGGCTTTATCGGGACGTTTTCCTGCCGTTACATAATAAACTGTTTTGGCAAGGTTCGTGGTGTAATCAGCCAGACGCTCCAGATTTTTAGCAGCAAAAACAACTTGCGTACACGGTAGAACATTCTCCGCTGAAGCAGCCATTTCTTTCTGCATCATCTCTATAATTTCGCGGTAAAGAGTATCAATTTCCTTGTCTCTACGCCAGATGATAGCAGCTTTTTGTGTATCTTTTTCAGCAAAAGCAGTAAGCGCGCCGCCCAGCATTTCTACAATAATATCTGCCATTAGTTCCAGCTTCACAATAACAGATTCTTGCGCAAAATCCCCCATGCGGACGCTGCGTTTAACTGTATTTTTTGCAAGGTCGCCAGCATGTTCCAACATACCCGTAATTTTAATAATGGAGATAACATAGCGCAGGTCAATCGCCATCGGGTTTTGCAAAGCAAGCACCACAGTAGCTTCCTCCTCAATCTGCAAATCAAGTTCATTAATATGCTTATCAGCAGTTTTAGCATCAGCGACAAGACTTTCCGCACGCGCGCGGAATGATTTTTTTGCCGAGATAACGAGATCCTGCACTTCTTTGCCCATATCCAAAATAAGAGAAAGAAGATGCTGCAATTGTTTATCGTATGAACGAAGCGTATGGTGGCTGAGAGTCATATTTAAAGCCCTAATAAGTGAATTTCCCTATTACACTACTACATATAGTATTCACTGTGTAGGATTTTTTCTATATATTTTTTTATCTATTTAGTCGCGATGATAGGGATGACCAGACAAAACACTATGGGCGCGGTATAGCTGTTCGGCAAGCATCCCACGCACCAGCATGTGTGGCCAAGTAACCCGCCCGAAAGACCATGTAAGTTTTGCTTTTTTTAGCACTGAAGAATCCAACCCGTCAGCACCGCCAATAATAAATGCAAATGAAGATATTCCCTGTTGCTGCCAATTTCCCAGATGTTCTGAAAATTCACGGCTGGAAAGCAGCGAACCGCTTTCATCAAGTGCAATTATGTATTCATAACCAGCGCAGGCAGAAAGTAATAGCTCGGCTTCACGCGCCTTGCGCTGTGCCATATCAGCTATTTTTACGTCAAATTCTTTGCACTCAATTTTCCACGGCAAACGCTTAATATAATCAATATAAAGCTGCTGCTGCGCTGATGATGACTTTGCCTTGCCAATGGCTGCAATAACTAGTTTCATTGCATTTTATTTAGTATTTTTCTTCCAAAATTGATGCACGGATATTCCACATATTTTGACATGATATGTGCGCATATTAGGGAAAGAATTATGGTAACAGATACATTCGTCCATAATGAAAAAATATTACCGAACAACTCAAAAATTGAATATATAATCATCCAATGCACTAAATATAAACTATAGGAGACTCGACCAAGCCACTGCAAAATTGGTGCTTCCAGAATTTTTTCAAACTCTTTCCAGCTAAACGCCATAGCGATCAACATTGCCGCTCCAATGCCTCGTAAATAATCTATAAACATGGTGTAAGCACTATCATAGTAAGTGATAAAAACAACTGCAATAATCACCATTAATGTTTTAATAAAAGGCGTAAATTCATTTATTTTCAATGTAATTTTTTCACGGTTTATCGCCATTAAAATTCCAACTACAAAAAACACTAAAAAATATACTGTTTTAACAAGGGAATACAATACTGTTTCTTCTGGAAAACCGTTGGGTTTATTGACCATCTTACTCATTATTAAGAAGTCAGATATTATTTCCCCAAAAATTGATATTATTAACCCAAATACTATAACTATCGCGGGTTTGTTTTTGAACAACAACAGTGAAACAAGAAGCGGTAATATAAGAGAAACCCTCATTTCATGTACCAATGACCAGAGCGGAGTATTAAGATACATATGGTTAGGTGTTATTCCCGTTAGAGACAAATGACCAATCAGATCTTGAAATGTAAGTGGTGTAGGAACCGAGACATGGAATTGATACCACTTAACATGAACAGATGGCGGAAGTGGATTATTACCGATAACATAATGCAGCCCGAAAGCTATAATCACCGATAAAAATAACACTGGATATATTCGAAAAAATCTGGCTACCAAAAATTTCTTATATGACTGTTTATTGTTCAACAATGAAAGTGTTAGAACAAATCCGCTGAGTACAAAAAATACCATTACAGCTGCACGACCAGATGATAGCAGATTCACCCCTAAGACCAACGGTATATTCCAAGGAAATCCCAAATCGTTTATTAAATTATCAACCTGCTGCTTAAAGGTAAATGCAATGGTATAACAGTGAAAAAATAAAACAGAAAGTGCTGCCACCCCTCTTATAGAATCAAGAGATCTTATTCTAACATTGCCATTCATTTATTGATTCCTGCCTATAAAGCTATTTCGGTGCTGGGGAAGGCTACCGACCACATTTTCTCGAGATTGTAATGTTCGCGAGCTTCTGGCTTGAATAAATGAACTATCACATCACCAGCATCAACCAGAACCCAATCGCCACTTTCGCGCCCTTCTGTTGGCACAGATTCATAACCAGATTGTTTTAATGCCATCACCACATAATCAGCGAGCGAACCAACATGCTTCGACGACATACCGCTGGCAACAACCATTCGGTCAGCAATATCGCTTTTACCAGTTAAGTCTATTGATACAATTTTCTCTGCCTTATTGGCATCCAACGCTCTAAGGATAATTTTTTCAATCTGGGTGGAGGAAAGTTTAGGGGATGAAGGTTTTTTGGTTATAAGATTTCTCCTGTTATATAATTGTTTTCACTGAATATATTACTTATTATGAACCATAAACGCTTTAATTCCAAGTGTTTTTCTTATATTCGTCGAAGAATTTTGGTCACGCTTTAGGTGAATAAAGCGCAAAGATGGGGTTTTACTATTACAACTAGCATTCTGATTATTTAATAAAAATCGGCGCATACGCTGATAGGTTTTGCTGGAAAGGCTAGTGAAAGAATAGGGGGCGCGGTCAAAAACTACAATCGGCAGCAAATTTAAAATTGATTGCCAATGTTGCCAACGATGGAATCCTGCAAGGTTATCCGCCCCCATCAGCCAAACAAAATTTGTTCCTCTATAACGTTTTTTAAGCTCAGAAAGAGTTTGATAGGTATATTGCGTATCAATACGCTGCTCAATATCCGACACAAAAATATGCTTGTTGCGCTTAGTTATAATTTTTGCAAATTCAAACCGTTCATTGTAATCAGCAAGGCTTCCCACAGGTTTTAGCGGATTTTGTGGGCTAACCAACCACCATATTTCATCCATACCCAACGCGTTAAGCGCGTATTCACTTATGTGCATATGCCCACAGTGGGCAGGGTTGAACGACCCACCCAGCAAGCCAATAATGCGATTTTTAGTGTAAATTGGTTTCAATTTTTTGGTTCTTTTCTATGGTCGCAACTGCCCATTACCATGAACAACATATTTATAGGTTGTTAGTTGCTGTGCGCCAACTGGTCCGCGCGCATGAAGTTTGCCAGTAGAAATTCCTATCTCCGCACCAAAACCAAACTCGCCACCATCGGCAAATTGTGTTGATGTATTATGCATAACAATCGCACTGTCCACCTCACGCAGAAACCTCCGTGCAACACCAGTATCAGAGGCAATAATCGCATCGGTATGATGCGAGCCATGACGGTTTATATGGGCTATCGCCTCTGCCTCACCAGCCACAATTTTAACTGAAATAATCGCCGCCAGATATTCAGTATCCCAATCATCTTCGCTTGCTGGTTTGATGCGTGAATCTATTTTCTGGGAAACCATGTCACCACGAATTTCACAACCAGCTTTTACGAGCGATTCAACTAAAACGGGCAATGCCTTCGCAGCAATATCAGCATCAATCAATAGAGATTCAGTTGCTCCGCAGATTCCCACGCGGCGCATTTTAGCGTTGAGCAGAACATCACGCGCCATATTCATATCCGCGGATTTATGAATATAGGTGTGACAATTCCCATCCAGATGCAAAATGGTTGGAACACGGCTTTCATCTTGAATGCGCTTAGTTAGTGACTTGCCACCACGAGGAATAATAACGTCAATAACTCCGTTCATAGTGAGCATCTCACCAACAGCAGCGCGGTCACGCGTTGGTACAAGCTGCACCGCGTCCACTGGCAAGCGAGCAACTTTAAGCCCATGGTGCAAACATTCTGCAATAGCCTGCGCTGAATGCAGACATTCAGAACCAGCACGCAAAATTACAGCATTGCCCGATTTTATGCACAGAGCAGCAGCATCCGCCGTCACATTCGGGCGTGATTCATAAATCATTCCTATAACACCGATAGGCACACTCACCCTCTGTAACACCAGCCCGTTAGGGCGATCCCATTCCTCCAAAATTTTATTAACAGGGTCGGGAATTGTGCAGATTGTTTCCAAACCAACAGCCATCGCCTCAATACGTTTTTCATCGAGTTTTAGCCTGTCCAGCATTGCTGAATCGAGACCTTTTTCCTGCCCATATTTTAAATCTTTTGCATTTTCAGCAATGATATATTGCGCACGTTCGCGCAGGCAGATTGCTGCTTGTGCCAGTGCCATATCTTTTTGATCATTTCTTGCATCAGCAAGAAGGCTGTAAGCCGCGCGCGCGCGCGCGCCAATGTCCTGCATCAGTTCGTGAATTTCATTGTGTGAGTCTACGGCTTTTGTTTTCATATACGCTTTTTACAGCAAACTAATATATATGTCATCTTGATATTGATAGATTATAACAGCTTAACCTACGTCTGCCATCTTTCCACGCTCTGCACCACAGCTTTACTGCGCAGATTAGCTATTATATTCCCCAGATGGCGCACATCGCGCACCTCAATATCAATTAGCATTTCGAAAAAATCCATTGAGCGGTTAGTGATTTTAAAATTACTGATATTGCCATTTTCGCGGGCAATAACGTTGGTAACTGTGGCAAGCGATGCTGTTTCGTTACTGACATTCACCTTAATACGCCCGATATGGGAAGAATCATTTTGGTCACGCTCCCATGCCACATCTATCCAGCGCTCAGGAGCATCAGAATAATTCTCTAAAGTTTCACAATCCATAGTGTGAATGGTTACACCTTTGCCAGTCGTAACAATCCCAACAATTCTATCACCCGGTATAGGGTGGCAGCAGCCAGCAAAATGAATTGCCATGCCTGATATAAGCCCTTTGATAGGCATTGGCGCAGAAGATTCCGATTCTTTTTTTCTGCGGAATGGCTTTGATAAACTTTCTAATACAGAAGTAACTCCGCTAGTCGTCGCGACTGGTTTCTTTTTTCCAAGAACAATCTCAAGCAGTTGTTGACGACTAATAACACCTTCACCAACTTCAGCTATTACATCTTCAACAGTTTTTTTAGCAAAATGCGGAAGATGTGGTTCGATCATTCTATCTGCAAATTCTTCACCTTCTTGTTTAAAGGTTTTGCTTAGGATAGCACGCCCAAGATTGATATATTCTGTACGTTGTGATTCTCTGATATGCTTGCGTATTTCACTGCGCGCTTTGCCAGTTACAACAAAACGCTCCCAGCTTGGTGACGGGGTTTGCGTTTTGCTGGTGATAATTTCTACTTGGTCACCATTTTTAAGCAAGGTGCGCAGTGGAACAATACGACTATTGATCTTCGCCCCAACACAGGTATCGCCAACTCCAGAGTGAACTCCATAAGCAAAATCAACTGGCGTTGCTCCGCGTGGGAATGCAAGAATATCCCCCTTTGGTGTAAAACAAAAAACCTGATCCTGATACATCTCCAGCTTGGTATTTTCTAAAAATTCTTCAGGATTATCTGAGCGTTCAAGAATTTCTAATAATTCTCGTATCCAGCGTAATTTTTTTCCGTCTTTTCCAGAATTTTCACCCTGTTTATATGACCAGTGCGCGGCAAGCCCATATTCTGCCACTTCATCCATATCATGTGAACGAATTTGGATTTCCACCCTTTGCTGCGCTGGGCCTAAAACGGAAGTATGGATAGACTGATAGCCGTTAGATTTCGGGGTTGAGATATAATCCTTGAATCTACCAGGTATAGTGTGCCACTGGGCGTGAATAACACCGAGCGCCTGATAACATTCGCCAACGTCATTAACTGATATACGAAAAGCGACAATGTCAGAAAGCTGTTCAAAAGTAATTTTTTTACTCTCCATTTTTTTCCAGATAGAAAACGGCTTTTTCTCTCTACCCTGTATTTCTGCATTGGGAAGCCCAGCTTCGGTTAGTTTTTCGCGGAGAACCTCCATAGTTTTTTCAACTTCTGCTGCTCCTTGTTCACGCAAAAATTGCATACGCGTGACGATAGATTCTCGCGCTTCTGGATATAATTCAGCAAACGCTAAATCCTGCAAATCTTCTTTGATTTTCCGCATACCGATGCGTTCGGCAAGTGCAGCATAAATTTCTAATGTTTCGCGAGCAATGCGCTGGCGTTTTTCTGGCTTTTTAATATGCGACAATGTCTCCATATTATGCAAACGGTCAGCAAGCTTCACCAGCAACACGCGCAAGTCTTCACTCATCGCAATCAGAAGTTTACGGAAATTTTCCGCCTGCTTCATATTTTCTGATTTGCCTTCAAGGCGTGAAAGTTTTGTTACGCCATCTACTAATCCGCGAATTTCTTTACCAAAATTTGCCTCAATAGAATCCAGCGTAACATCGGTATCTTCAACAGTGTCATGAAGGAGGGCAGTTACTATGGATGCAGCATCAAGTTTATATTGTGTAAGCTTGTAAGCCACTTCGACAGGATGCGAAAAATATTCCTCGCCCGAAGCACGCTTCTGCGATCCATGTGCCTTCATAGAGAACACATAGGCTCTATTTATGAGGTCTTCATTCGCGTCAGGGTCATAGGATTTAACCTTTTCGACCAATTCATATTGCCTAATCATAGCTTTCATTCTACCTAATGATTGACATGTTTACAAGAAATCGCTGATATTTTTTTACCATATTGAGACTTGCAATAATCGACTTATAGGAAGATTATCTGCGCTTGTTTTGTAACTAATTTGGACAACTGATGCTTTTTTACAACAACGGTTAATGCTTTTTTAAGTAATTTCTGAATACACTCAGAAAAAGTTATATGGTTTGTGTTATAATTTTCGTAAACAGAAACATTAGGTAATTTAAAGATGTCTAGTCGCGCAGTTGTTATGGCTATTGTATTGGTAGTCGTGGGTTTCACGTTCATGTCTGTACGTGAATATTTTACGCGCGAGCCAGAAGTGCAACCCGTGCAGCAGGCAGCTCCGCGTATTTTAGTTGCAAAACGCAATCTAATCAGCGGAACTTTTATACAGATACAAGAGGATTTTGATTGGCAGCCAGCGCCAGAGTCAGCACAACCTTCGGCACCAACAACAGAAAATCAACCAGAAATTACAGGTGATAGTGTAGATGCCGAGCAACCTAGCTCTTCCGCTATAACTCCAACCTATCTATATGAAGGTGCAGTTAGGGTTGAAGATTTTAATGGTGCCGTTGTCCGTCGCGCAATACGCGCTGGAGATCCAATTTTTTCTTCAATGCTAATGAAACCAGGTGAAGGTGGCTTTATGTCTGCCGTACTTGAGCCGGGGAAACGTGCGGTTTCTATTTCAGTCAACCCTATCTCTGGGAATGCTGGTTTCGTTTCACCGGGAGATCGCGTTGATTTATTGGTTACATACCATGTAAAAAACGGGCAGAACACAGATAGTGGTCAGAACGATTCTATCAGCACCGAAACTTTTGCTCATAATGTTCGTGTTTTGGCAGTGGATCAGTCGCTTGATAACCCAGAAAACAAGGCTATTCTTGCTAAAACCATCACTGTAGAAGTTACGCCAGTTCAGGCAGAAAAAATTTCCGTGGCATCTGAAATGGGAAAAATATCTTTGGCACTAGTTAGTATTGCTACGACAGAATCAAAAGCTGAGACACCAGCTGGTACTACACAGGGCGAAGCAATTGCAATTTCTGATATTACCAAACAACCAACAGAAACCACGAATGCTTTTCCGAAGAAATATACTGTTGATGGAGATGTTAGTAGTTTATTAGGAGAAAAAGAGAGTTCTACCAGTAAAGTCCGCATAATACGCGGTGATAAGATTGAAACCCTAGAGTTTTATCAGGATAAATAATGAAAAAATATATTTTTTTAGTTACTTTTATAGTCAATTTAGTGTGTCAGTTTAGTGCTGCATATGCTGATTCTTTGGTAAAAGTTGAAATTAACAAAGGTAAGATGATTAAATTTTCTGCGTCAGCAACCTCTGTTGTTGTTGCCGATCCTACTACCGCTGACGTACAGATTGTCTCTCCTAAAATGATTTTTGTTTACGGTAAAAAGATTGGTGAGACATCAATTTCAGCTGTTGGTGAAAATGATGAACCAGTATTCCAAGGTACCGTTAACGTAACTCATAATTTAAGCAGCCTTGAGCGCACTGTTAAACGTGTTGCGCCAAATGCGAATGTTGCCTTTAAAACAGTCGATGGTGGTTTGGTAATAGATGGCTCTACAGCCTCAGTTCAAGAATCAGAAAATATCCGCAGCGTTGCTGCTGCCTTCGTTGGCACAACCGATAAAGTAGTCAATATGATGACCACTGGCGGTGGAGATCAGGTGAATCTACAAGTAAAAATCGTTGAGATGGCGCGTACTGATTTAAAAAAATTAGGTGTTAATCTTCAGGCATCTTTAACTGGCGGAGGAATTGTATCGCAGGTAGTTAATGGTGCAGTGGCAGCAACAACTATTAATTCTGCGAGGGCAGGGGCGACTAATTTGCAAAGCACTTTAACAGGTGGAAGCGGAAGTTTAAGCAGTTTAGTAGAAGCATTGGAGACTCAAGGTCTAGCTACTGTTCTTGCAGAGCCAAGCCTAACAACATCTACTGGGAAACCAGCCAGTTTCCTAGCTGGTGGACAATATCCTATTCCTGTAGCTGGTGCTGACGGAACGGTCACCGTACAATATCAACCGTTCGGTGTTAGTCTGAATTTCACACCAGTGGTAATGTCTAACGATCGTATAAGTGTTTTGGTGAATCCAGAAGTTAGTACGCTGAATTTCTCTAACCCTATTCAAGTTGCTGGTTTCACTTATCCAATTCTAGATACGCGCAAAGCACAGGCAACAGTTGAACTTGGTAGTGGTCAAACCTTTGTGCTTGCTGGCTTGCTAAGAAATGATACCAGCAACAATATCAGCAAACTTCCGGGGGCGGGTGATGTTCCTATTCTTGGTGCATTGTTCCGTTCACAAAGCTTTCAAAACAATCAAACAGAGTTAGTTATTTTGGTAACTCCTTATGTGGTACATCCAGTTTCAGAAGCTAAAAAAGTGCAAACTCCAATTGATGGCTTTAAACCACCGAGTGATTTTGAACGCTTAACTCTTGGTAGCCTATACCAGCAGCAAGATATGCCTGAAAAAGAAACTGAAACAAAGGGTACCCAGTTGGAAAAACTTTCTCCAAGTGCTGGCGGTGGTGCCAAGTTAAATGGTGAAAACGGATTTATTCTGGAGTAGATAATTATGGTAAAAATTTTTCAATTCAAATCTTTGGCGTTGTATGCCTTTGTTTTTTCGACACTTTCAGCTTGCACGCAAAGATTTGACCTACAAGGTCATGACCCGCAGGAATATTATGCTGCTCATCCGATAGAAAATAAGGTTGAAACACGCCACGCTATTCTCAGAATCAAATTCGATGATAAAGCAAAAAAAATATCTGAAAGCGATGCTGATGCAATTCGCAATGGCTTAAAAAACATCAATCTCCATGCCATTGATAATATCTCTATCCACACTAGCGTGGGAATGGCTTATAAAAACCCGCGCGTTGGTAGTATCAAGGAGATATTGCGTAAGGCTGGTTATCTTTCAACTGTGACTGTTGCAACTCAGGATAAAATTGATAACGACAAAGCTGTATTGGACATCACCTTTGCAGATGTTGTTTCTCCTGATTGCCCAGACTGGAAACGCTCGCCTATAACGACATACGGCAATATGACACCTGCAAATTACTCTTGCGCTGCTACAGTAAATCTTGGTTTGATGGTCGATAATCCTCGTGATTTAGTACGCGGTCAGGACTCAAGAATTAATTATACTGAGCGTGGAAGCAAGATTCTAAGCGATTATCATGATGGTGTAGAATCTTCTTCTTCTGGTATAGCCACTGCATCCACTCCCGCCCAGTAATATACGATGTATTTAAACTATGGAACACCAAAACGACATTACTAAAAAACCAAAATTTTTCGCCTTCGCACAGGATGGCGCAGATAGAAATGTAATAAAAGAATTTGCCACAGGGCAGGGTTGGAACGATTCCATTATATTACAAGGTGATATAGGGACGGCAGCTGAATATTTAAAAGGGCATCAATCCCCAGTATTATTATTGGTAGAAATTCCGTCTGCGGAAGCTGCCCCTGCTTTGCTTGATGCATTAGCAAACGTGTGTGATCCAGACACCAAGGTTATTATCATAGGGACGGTCAATGAATATAGTTTTTATTGCTGGCTAATGAATATTGGTATCTTCAGCTATTTGCTACGCCCATTAACAAAAGAAATGTTGGATAATGCCTATAAAAAATCTATTGAAAAATCCGCACCGACCGCCGTCTTAGAAAAAGAACCTACCAAGGTGATAGCTGTTATTGGCGCAAGAGGAGGAGTTGGAGCATCTACTATTGCTCTTAATCTTTCGGGAATTTTTGCTGAACATTCTGATAAAAAAATTGCTTTGGTAGATCTTGACCCAAAACAAGGGACTTTATCTCTTGTTCTTGATTTAGAACCAGCACGCGGTCTGCGCGATGCGTTGGAAAAACCAGACCGTATTGATCCGCTCTTTATCGATCGGGTTATGAGTAACCCGCATAAAAACCTTTGGGTGTTAAGTGCAGAAGAACCCCTTAAAGAGAATATTCAAATAAGTGAATTTACCGCTGAAGCATTAATGAGAGAGTTATGCAATAAATATGATGTTGTTGTCCTTGATGTTCCTTGTCATATCACACAGTTCAGTAGTGAGTGCATAAAAAAAGCTCATAATATTCTGTTGGTTGCTGATTTATCACTGCCATCACTTCGCGATACTTTGCGTATTAGTGATGTTATTGTTGATAGCTTCAAAATGTCACCGCCAATGGTAATTGCAAATCGTGTTGGATCCGCACCCAAAAATGAAATGAGCGTTGCCGATTTTGAGAAGGGTGTTACTGCAAAAATTGCAGAAAAAATTGTCTATAATACAGAAATTTTTATGTATATAGGAAGTGATATTCCTTCAATTGCGCACGCTAAAAATGCTGCTGTAAAACCGCTTTATTCTATAGCTCAACAATTAATGCCTAGTATTGCGCTAGAAGAAAAACCAAAAGAAAAAAGCTTGCTTGGTTTCATGAAGAAAAAGGGATAGTAATATGTTTGGTCGGCGTGGTGCTAATGAACCAAATGCTTTGCCACCCTCACCAGTTCTTTCAGTAAGTGGAGAATCTGGTTCTAAAACTGTAACTGAAAAATCATCTGTTACCCAACAACAGCCATCACCACCACCTGCAAAAAAAGATAGTAATGACTTATTGGCTGGGTCTAGTGACAGCAGCCTTGCAGCCCCGACAGCTCCAAGTAAAGTTGAAGATGAGCTGGCTGCCACTAAGGATAAAATATATAATCTGCTAATTGAACAGATAGATATTACCACATCTTCCCGCTTGCCACGCGATGAATTAAAACGCCAGATAATTGAGTTAATCGGCGAAATCGTGATGGAGCAGAAATTACCGCTGAACTATGCCGAACAGCAGCTCCTAGCCAATCAGATTGTGGATGACATGCTTGGTTTTGGTCCTCTTGAGCCATTGCTGCGTGATGAACTGGTAACTGATATTATGGTCAATGGTCCATATCAAATTTATGTTGAACGCAAAGGTAAGCTCGAACTAACTGATGTTAAATTCCGTGATAATGCCCATGTAATGTCTATTGCCACCCGCATTGTGACAGGTGTCGGCAGACGTGTTGATGAATCCAGCCCTATATGCGATGCGCGCTTACCTGATGGTAGCCGTGTAAACGTAATTGCCCAGCCTCTTGCTATTCGTGGAACATCTATTTCTATTCGTAAATTTTCCCAGAAAAAAATTACGCTTGATAAAATGATTGATACCAAAAGTATTTCTCCGAATCTTTGCAAATTGCTTAAAATATGTGGTGCTATACGCCTTAATATTATTATTTCTGGTGGTACAGGTTCAGGAAAAACTACCATGCTCAATGCGCTATCGCGGATGATTAGCAATGGTGAGCGTATAGTAACAATCGAGGATGCTGCGGAGTTACAGTTACAGCAACCACATGTTGTTCCGCTGGAAACTCGCATTGCCAATCTTGAAGGCGATGGTGAAATCACCATGCGTGACTTAGTAAAAAACGCTCTGCGTATGCGCCCAGACCGTATTATTTTGGGTGAGGTGCGTGGTGGTGAAGCATTTGACTTACTGCAAGCGATGAACACAGGGCATGACGGTTCAATGGGAACACTGCACGCGAATACACCGCGTGAAGCATTAACCCGTATGGAAAATCTTATTGGTATGGCGGGTGCAAACCTTACCAGTAAAGCTGTTCGCACACAGATAGCTGGTGCAGTGAATCTTATCGTGCAAATCAGCCGTATGCGTGATGGAGGAAGGCGCGTTACGCATGTTACTGAAATTATTGGCATGGAAGGCGATGTTATCGTAACTCAAGATTTATATACTTTTGAGTTTGAAGGTGAAGATGATACTGGTCGCCTTGTTGGTAAATTCCGTTCTAGCGGTATCAGACCAAATTTTTCTCAACAAGCTGCCTATTTTGGTTTAGAAAAACAACTTATTGAAGCGATGACTGCGGAGCCAGACTAATCATGATGACAAAAATTATGATTTTTATTGGTATTGTGCTTTTGGTGGCTTTGGCATCATCAAAAAAAATAACCGATAGTCGTGACCTAAAAAGACGTATTGATAGGATTAAACAGCGTAAATCAGTTGTTCCTAAAACTGTTCAAGATCTGTCTCTAAGGCGTAAGAAAACTGAAACCCATGATATTGCTTATTGGCTATTAAAGCCACTTCCTGATTCTAAGAAAATTGCAGTTTTGTTGGAAAATGCTGGCGTTAAGATAACGCCAAAACAATTTATTTTCCGCTGTGCGCTAATTTTTATTGGCGTTATAGTTGTAATCAGCGTTTTACTGCATAAATCCATATTATTAGCTCTGCCAGTTGCTCTAATATTTGGGGTATGGCTGCCTTTCAAAATACTAAAGAGAAAAATAAATAAACAGTCTCAGGCTTTTCTACGTTCTTTTCCAGAAGCTATTGATTTAATTGTGCGTGGTTTGCGCTCAGGGCTTCCTGTCGGTGAGTCGGTAGTGCAGGTATCGACTGAGCTACCAGAGCCAATTAGCAGTGTTTTTACCAATATTGCCAACACCATGAAACTTGGAGTACCACTTGAAAAAGCATTGCAGGAAACAGCGAAAAAACTTGACCTCCGCGAATTTCACTTTTTCACTACCAGCATTATCCTTCAGAGAGAAACTGGCGGTAATTTGGGAGAAATTCTAAATAATTTATCAGAGGTTTTGCGCTCGCGTTTTATGATGAAAATGAAGATTCACGCGATTACTTCAGAAGCTCGCGCATCGGCGGTTATTATTGGTTCACTTCCTTTCATCGTTTCTCTGGCGGTTATGGTTCTAAGTCCTAAGTATCTTCTTCCACTTATTGATGATCCGGGTGGCAATCAAGCACTGGCTATTGCGGGTGGAATGCTTGGATTTGGTTTATGGTCAATGAACCGTATGGCGAGATTTGAGATATAAGCCATGAAAATTGAAAAAACCGATGCACTCACAGCCTTCCTGAAACACAACCTTCCGCGTGGCGTGAGCGTTGATATGTTTTATATCGCTGTAACCGTTGTGATGGTAGCAGTTTGCGCCTTTGTAATATATAAAATGGTTGGTAAAAAAACCAACAAAATGTCTAGTCGGATTAAGGCTATTCATGAACGGCGTAAAGAGCTTTATACTGGTCTGCTTGCCAGCAAAAAACGAAAGAAGCCAGAAGGCAGCATAAATTTTATGCGCATGGTTTCAATGAAATTCCAGCTAGTTAAAAAATTGGAATTAGAACAAAGCGAAGCAATGCTTATACAGGCTGGTTTTCGTTCTAAGGATGCAATTTCTATTTTTGCTTTCATCACCCTTGTTTTACCATTTATTCTTGGGGCAATTGGTTTGGCTGTAACACAGCTTTCTACCACAGAAACTTTTAATCAGAAATTACTTGGCTATTTATGGCCAGTTTTAGGTCTATATATGGGACTAAAATTACCATGGGTTGTTCTAAGGCGCATCCGCAACAAGCGTTATCTGATGCTCCAGCGCGCACTATCTGATACTTTGGATTTATTAACTGTATGCGCTGAGGCAGGGTTAAGTGTTCCAGCGGCTATGGATAGAGTGGCGCGTGAGCTTGGCACTGCCTATCCTGAAATGGCGGAAGAACTAACGCTAACTTCAATAGAAATCAGTTTTTATCCTGAACGCAACAAAGCCTTCAACAATCTGGCTGAACGTTGTTCTCTTAAAGAAATTCGTGGGATTGTTACGGTATTGATACAAACCGAAAAATATGGAACACCAATTGCTCAAGCACTGCGTGTTCTATCGACTGAGTTCCGCCAAGCGCGGATGATGCGTGCTGAGAATAAGGCAGCAAGGCTGCCAGCGATGATGACTTTGCCAATGATTTTATTTATTCTGCCAACGGTGTTTATAATAATTATGGCACCAGCAGTTATCAGTGCGAAGAAAAACTTTGCTACTCAAGAAAGCAATCAATCGTCTAAGAAGTAGGTTATTTACTGACATTCTTCAAAAAACTATTCAAAGCTCTCTCCAATCTCCTCTGTGCCGCTATAAAATCATCATCATGAACACCAGAGAGTTTTTTAGCGGATTCCTCCAGAGCATGTTTGCAAGTATGCGCCAACATCTCCATCGGATCTTCCAGAACTGGGAGCATAACTGCATCGTCATTTTCGTCATGGCGATAATGATGATGGAATCTGCGCCCTCCGCTGACCTCAGCTAAAGCAAGGGAAATTGGGGTAACTATATTTTTAAAGCGTTGCTGCCAATACATACGTTCTGAATCATCTCGGATAGCAAACCGTGTCTCCAAAAGGTTCATACAAACCTCTTCCAACACAAGTAAAGCTTCATCCAATGATGTATTTGTCGAAATTGTTGATGATAGCTGTTGTTTTCTAGCTTTAGTCACGTCCATAAAAACCTCCGTTTTCGGTGAATTTTTACTCAACGCCTAAAATTCTACTATAAAAATGGCTAAAATACTAGCACATATAAAATTATATGAATAAAATGCTTGTGGAATATAACGTAAAATATGCTATGCAGCATAAAAAACTAACTTTAGGAGAAAAACAGTGACCAGCATCATCGACATTCACGCCCGCGAAATTATTGATAGCCGTGGCAATCCTACAATTGAAGTTGACGTTGAGTTAGAGGATGGCGCGTTTGGTCGCGCCGCTGTTCCGTCTGGTGCATCTACAGGTTCACTGGAAGCTCTGGAACTCCGCGATGGCGACAAAAAACGCTATAAAGGCAAGGGTGTTAAAAAAGCTGTAGCTCATGTTAATAATGAAATAAGTGATTCTTTGCTTGGTCTTGATGCAGCAGAACAAGTGAAAATTGATCAAGCATTGCTGGATTTAGACGGCACAGATAACAAGTCCAAGCTCGGTGCGAATGCTATTTTGGGTGTTTCGCTGGCGGTTGCAAAAGCAGCAGCACAGTCGGCTGGTCTGCCGTTATACCGCTATGTGGGCGGGGTAGGAGCGCATATTCTGCCCGTGCCAATGATGAATATTATCAACGGTGGGCAGCATGCTAATAACAAGCTGGATATTCAGGAATTCATGATTATGCCAGTTAAAGCTGATAATATGTCTGATGCGATTCGCATTGGTGCAGAAATTTTTCATGAACTGAAACACCGCCTGAGCGAAGAGGGATATAATACTTCCGTTGGTGATGAGGGTGGTTTTGCGCCAAATTTTGGCAAGGCTGACGAAGCATTATCATTCATCATGAAAGCTATAGAAGGTGCTGGTTATAAGGCTGGTAGCGATGTTGTTCTCGCACTCGATGTTGCAGCCAGCGAGTTCTTCCATGACGGCAAATATGTTCTGGAAGGTGAGAATAAAACCTTTGATTGTGGCAAACTACTTAAATATTATGAAACTCTGGTGAATCGCTATCCAATAGTTTCCATAGAAGACCCAATGGCTGAGAATGATCATCTCGGCTGGAAAGAAATCACTGATTTATTAGGTAAAAAAATACAGCTAGTGGGTGATGATTTATTTGTTACCAACCCAGCTATTTTGGCACAAGGCGTAGAGAATGGACTTGCCAACGCTCTTTTAGTAAAAGTAAATCAGATTGGAACTCTAACTGAAACATTGCAAGCGGTGCAACTTGCGCAACGCTCTGGTTATCGCGCTATTCTTTCCCACCGTTCTGGTGAAACTGAGGACACTACCATTGCTCACCTTGCAGTTGCCACCAATTGCGGACAGATTAAAACTGGTTCTCTCTCTCGTTCGGATAGAATGGCGAAATATAATGAACTGCTCCGCATCGAAGAGGAACTAGGTCATTCCGCCCATTATGCTGGCGGCGCAATTTTAATGTAGAGTTACATATAATTTTCCTTTCCAAAAGACGGAAAAATCTATATATTAATCGGCTATATGAGCAGATACGCGTCCACCTCTGATTTTCGCCAGCCAATGCAGAAACGTGCAATTGGCTCGCTTCTTTGCGTATTGGTTTTATTTTATCTTGCTTTTCATACGGTAAGCGGAGAGCGCGGTGTGTTTGCCATGCTCCGCGAAACCAACAAGTTGGAAACCATGAAAGCAGAGTTGTCCGAGATAAAAACCAAGCGCGAATCACTGGAAAAAAAAGTTCAAAAACTTAGCAATGATAGTCTTGATTTAGACCTGCTTGATGAGCAGTCACGCATTGTTCTGGGCAGGGCTGGAAAAGACGAAGTTGTTATATTTCTGGATAAAAAACCACAATAAAAAACTGACTATAATAATTTAACACAGTAATTAGCCACTCGTCATTGCGAGAATGCATAGCATTCGTGGCAATCCAAAAGACACTATATGTTGAAGAACTGGATTGCTTCACTACGTTCGCAATGACAAGAATTGACCATTTTTATTATCAAAAGGCTATACTAAGCGTAACAGCTACTGGGCGTGAGTATGTTCATGCGCTGCTGTGTGTTCGCGCTCTTCCTTGATTTTCTCCGTATAGCTAACAGGTTTATGTTTTTTACCACACACCTTGCTCCATTTATGTTCTTTACACGACGGCTCATCGATTTCTTCTTCTTCCTCTGCTTTTTGCTTTTCTGCATTGGTAAGAACAAGTTTATCTTTGAAAGTTACGCCGTTTTTGTCTTCAACTAAATGCCCATCAACACATGCTTGTATTGCCATTCTCAATTCGTCTGTGTGATATTGCTCTAATGGAATACCAAGTTCTTTGAGCGCGATAACAACATGGTGAGGAACTTCCATACCATGGACAACCACGCCACCATCTTTTTCAACTTTTTCCTGATGCATTAAATAATCCATAATAATTAGCAATGAACATACTATAGCAAATTTTATGGGAAAAGATTGTGAAGCTTAGATGAAGGCATTTGCTACGGTTTTGTGACAATGGGCATTGCCTGTTTTAGCCACTTCCAGACCATAAGTAATTACAATAGCTTATAGTAACTAATGTCACATAATGTCACACTTAAAATAGGGATTATAACCACATGAATATACCAAGCCATTGGAATTTAATGATAAAATTTTTTAATAAGGTAAAAAATAAGTTGAGAAACGCTCTGAAACGCATCAAAAACATCATCAAAAAGTTGCAATAATTAGCAATAATATACAGATAATGTACAAAAACGTAGTGATAATGCGCGATAATACGTCTTTATGTCATAAAATCTTAATTTAATAAAACTATAAATTATTTTACTTTTATACTATGATTAACCCAAAGTTGTAATGATTTTTATTTTTTAACCTTAGAATAAGTTAGAATAAGAAGGATAATTTATATGGTGTGGCCATTTTCAAATAAAGGAGAACCCTTAACAAAGGCTGAAGCTATCGATGCGGTCGTTTCAAGTATTGAAGTGGAATGTGCAAACCATTCTAAGAATGCTATTATTTGGGAGGGAAAATTGATTATTCCTTCTATCATGAAACAATGCCTAGAGGATGGCGGAGTAGAAAATTATAAGGAAAGATTATTAGAAAGACATAACAATCACGGATTGCCACCTGTGGCTAACACTTTACCAAAAGATGATAGGTCAACGAAGAGATAATACACCAACCATAGTTCTTTTCACTGTCATATCTCACTTCGTTCGAGATGACAGAACATTAAGCCATGAAACTTTGCTTTTCGCGTTTGCGTTTTGGTGATGATGATATTCCTAGAGCCTCGCGGTATTTGGCAACGGTACGGCGGGCGACGGTAATATTACGCTCTTTGAGCAAGTCCACAATATCATCATCAAGCAAAATTTTATCGGCCGATTCTTTGGCTATCATTTCAGCGATAAAATGTTTTACTGTCTGGCTGGAAAAATCTTCGCCACCACCTTGCGCGCGGGCAAGGGCGGAGGTGAAGAAATATTTAAGCTCAAAAGTTCCGCGCGGGCATAGCAAATATTTTCCGCTGGTCACGCGTGAGATGGTGCTTTCGTGATAGCCAGTTTCCGCTGCGATATCTTTTAGCGTCATCGGTTTCATATAGCGCACACCAAGCCTAAAAAATGCGTCTTGCTGCTTCACCAGTTCGCCAGAAACTTTGAGCATAGTCTGGGCGCGTTGTTCAAGGGCGCGCACCAGCCAGTTGGCAGTTCCGAATTGTTCACTTAGATAATCCTTATCTTTTTTATTGCGGGTTTCGCTGGTAACTTTTTTGTAAAAACGTTTATTGACCATGATTTTTGGGAAATTACTCATGTTCAGTTCAACATGCCAATTACCATCAGGCAGACGACGAACAAAAATATCTGGCTCCAAGGTTTGCGATATTTCATGAACAAATCCGCCACCGGGTTTGGGGTTCAGTTCACGAATTTCAGCTATCATCTGCCGCAAATCTTCTTTATCAACCCCACATTTTTTTTGTAATTCCTCAAAACGGCTATCTGCCAGCAGATTAAGGTTCGCAAGCAGTTTCTGCATGGCAGGGTCAAGGCGGTTTTTCTCCCGTAGCTGGATACTCAGGCAATCACTCAGGTTACGCGCGCAAATACCAACTGGGTCAAATCCCTGCAACAACGTGAGCGTTTCTTCAATTTCTGCCATCTCCACACCGAACATATCACACAGCGGGACGAGATCTTCTTTAATGTAACCAGCATCATCAACAATATCTATCAAATGCGCGCCAATTAATTTTTGTGCTGGGTCATGAATTTCTACCTGCAATTGGTTTAGCAAATGCTCACGCAATGAAATTCCTGCTGACGGATTATCATCAATGCTGCGTGTGTCATCTTCCGAATCATAACCTGACGCACCACCACCACCGCCTTGGTCATAGCGCAGATAGTCGGTTTCAATGCTAGAGGAATCATCGCCCCAACTTTCATCTGCTTGCATATCGCCAGAAAAATTTTCATCCTTGCTGAAATCAGCTTCGCGTGGTTCATCACTATCGTTTTTAGAAGCAGTTTCTGCCGTTGAGTCAGATGACTCACTAACCTCTGGCTCTTCTTGAGTAAGGAAAGGATTTTCTTCTAATGCCTGCTCGACAAACTCACGCAGCTCAAGAGAATTACATTGCAACAGCTTTATCGATTGCTGTAATGCCTGCGTCATTACCAGCGATTGACCTTGCCTGAGTTCGAGTCTAGGTGCGTTCATGATTTTCGATTTATACTATTTATTTTCGTTCGTCACATTACTATCATGACTTCACAAAACAAAAAACAAAAAATCAATTTTATAAACTAAATCTTTCACCAAGATATACACGACGAACATTGGCATCATTTACGATTTCCGATGGAGTTCCTTCCATCAGAACGCAACCATCGTGCATAATATAAGCGCGGTCGATAATATCTAGAGTTTCGCGCACATTATGGTCGGTAATCAAAACTCCAATTCCACGATCTTTTAGATGCTTCACCAAGCCACGAACTTCATCAACGGCGATTGGGTCAATACCAGCCAGCGGTTCATCGAGTAATATAAAAGCTGGGTGGCTGGCGAGAGCGCGGGCTATTTCCACGCGTCTGCGCTCACCACCAGAAAGGGTGATACCTTGAGCAAGGCGTAGATGAGTAATTGAAAATTCTGCAAGCAGTTCATCAAGCTGCGCGTGACGGGAATCAACATTTTTTTCATGAATTTCCAGAACTGATAAAATATTCTGCTCTACCGTAAGACCGCGGAAAATAGATGCCTCCTGCGGCAAATAACCAATTCCCTGACGAGCGCGCCGATACATAGGAAGGCGGGTTATATCATCACCATCAAGCAATATCTTACCAGTGTCAGGCTGGATTAAACCCGTAATCATATAAAAACACGTTGTTTTTCCTGCACCATTTGGACCAAGCAGCCCAACTGCTTCACCGCGCCTGACACGCAGGCTTACATCGCGCACTACTGGTCTGCCGCCATAACGCTTACCGATATGCTGAACTTCCAGACCGTTACTGGTAGAAACTAGTCTTGGTGCATTGCCATCATCATCACTTAAAGAAGATGTAGCAGATACAGCGTTATTTTTTTTATTTTTAAAAATAGACATAATCATAATCGTTACTACCTTTACTTCTTGGCAGGAAGTTTCTTATTGCCGTCAGGAATAAACAATGCTTTTACGCGCTGTGTTGCTTTACCATCGCCTGCAGCCGTTCTACCTTGAGAAGAATTTAGTTCACTTTTACCAGTTGCAAAATCATAAACAAGCCTGTCACCTTTAAGCACATTCTTATCACGAGTTAGCACTACATTATCATTAAGAAAAATTTTATGATTAACCACATCATATAGCCCGCGCGCACCACTTGCAGTTTCCTCTGGTGTAGAAAGAAAAACCTTGTTTTCAACAACAATTTTTTCAATAGAATTTTTTTCAGATACCGCAGAAGTTATAGTCTTTTCTGCCTTAGCGGCTTTGCCACTTTCTGTGCTTTTATAAAAGACTGTCATCTTTTCCGATTTTATCTTCACATCACCCTGCACAGCAACCACATGCCCAGTAAAAACAGCTTTGTGATTTTGTTGCAATACTTCCAGTGAATCAGAGGTTATCTCAATAGGTCCGCCAGATTTATATTTATTAGAAATAGCAGGAGAGTCAGCTGCAAAAGATTCCACAGCAAAAGATGAGGTAAAGAAAAATACCAAGGTTATTATCGCATTAATTTTTTTCTTATAGTTCATAATATTCATCCAATTTCTAACAAAAATTCTATTGTTTCTTTTTAGTCTTTTTAGTTTTGCTACTCTTTGTAATCTTCTTAGAAACAATGGGTTTTTTAGTCGTAGCAATCTTTTTAACAATAGCATTTTTTTTAGTTACGCTCGGCTTAGGAGCTACAGCAGTCTTTTCTTGATACAACAACATTCTTACTGAACCGTTAAAATTTATAATATTTCCGCGTTCTGTGATAGTAAAACTGTTCGCCTCAATCGTTCCTGCTGCACCTTGCCCTTCAATGTGAGAGTCGCCAGCAACTGAACCCTTGCCAATATCAACATGGGCATGGTCGGTGCGGAATTGGTATCCGCCCTCATAAAAAACCTCCACTCCCTGCAAAAGCTCCATCTCCTTTGTGGTCATATTTAATTCTCCAGAACCAGACTTTAGAGCAATCCACGCATTATTGTCGCCAGTCATATCCGCACTGACATTTTGCAACACCACAGTGTCCTTATCCTTCTGCAAAGCAGAATCGGCATCGATTGTGTAAGGTCGGTTGTGAACATCAACCCCATGATAACGTGGCTTCTGCATGATATTTTGCATATCAGCAGCCTTCGGAACATTGGTAAAAACCATGCGCCCACCATTATCAGCATTATTATTCGAGGCAATCCATACCACTAAAGCAATTATTCCAGCAGCCAGCCCCCATAATAAATTCTTACCCAGTAAAACTAACCGTGTGTATTTTGCCATTGATGACATATCAAGCTATTCCAGCCCGCAAGCAATCATGAATATGTAAAATTCCTACTGGTTTTTCTTCTTCAGTCACAAACAGGCTGGTAATGGAGCGTTCATTCATTATCGCCAAAGCCTCAGCAGCAAGAGCTTGCGGGCGTATAGTCAAAGGAGATTTTTTCATAATATTTTTTGCTGGCTCTTCCAATAAATTTGGCTGCATATGCCTGCGTAAATCACCGTCAGTGATTATTCCAGACAATGTGCCATCCACTGCAACCACCCCTGCACATCCGAAACGTTTAGAAGTCATAACCAGCAATACATCACGCATAATATCGGTTTCATGTACCAATGGTAATTCATTAGCACCATGCATTAAATCAGAAACACGAATAAACGCCTTACCAAGTTTTCCACCGGGGTGGAATACAGAAAAATCTTGTTTACTAAACCCACGCCGTTTTACCAGTGCCACACTGATTGCATCACCAAGTGCCATCATCATGGTGGTCGAGGTGGTGGGCGCGCCAGTGTCACAAGCTTCTGGAACTTCTGGTAACACCATTGCAATATTAGCTGCCTCAACCAACATTGAACCACTGCGCCTTGCCACACCAATAAGAGGTATTGAAAAACGTTTACAATAGGCAATCATGTCTGCAAGTTCGGCAGTTTCACCAGAATTAGACAATGCGAGAACAGTATCATCTTTAGTAATCATTCCCATATCGCCGTGGCTGGCTTCAGCAGGATGAACAAAGTGAGCAGGAGTCCCAGTAGATGCCATTGTCGCAGCGATTTTGCGCGCAACATGCCCACTCTTGCCCATGCCAGTAACAATCACTCTTCCTTTTAGAGTAGCAATCAAAGAAACTGTCTGTGCAAAAGCATTGCCTAAATTATCGGCTAGAGCTTCTAGGCCAGCTATTTCTTGTACTAAAACCGCTTTGCCGTGGGTTATGTCTTTATTCTCATTTGTCATCACTAATGCCTACCGCCCATTGCCCACTACCTTTAGTTATGGGCAAAAATATCTTCATTTTCCCAGCCAGCCAAATCCAGTTCAGCGCGATAGGGCAGAAAATCGAATGTCGCTTTCGCAAGTTCAACTCGCCCCTCACGCGCCAACATTTCATCGAGTTTGGCTCTTAGCTTATGCAGATGGAGAACATCAGATGCGGCATATTCAACTTGCTCTGCTGTGAGTGCTTGCGAACCCCAGTAAGAACTTTGCTGCTGCTTAGATACATCTACACCAATCAATTCTTTACAAATATCTTTGTAGCCATGCTTGTCAGTATAAGTGCGAACTAGGCGTGATGCCGTGCGCGTACAGTAAATATTGCTAAGTTTTAAACCAAGATAGTGGCGCATTATAGCTAAATCAAAACGCGCAAAATGAAAGATCTTGGTACGTTTGCTGTCTGAAAGTAATTTTATCAAATTAGGTGCGTTATATTTGCCTTGTTCAAACTGCACCAGATGTGCATCGCCATTGCCATCTGAAATCTGCACCAAACAAAGCCTGTCGCGCTTGTTATTCAACCCCATCGCTTCAGTATCAACGGCAATATCACCATTTAACACAACATCAGCTGGCAGATCGCCAGTATATACAAAATTTGTAATAGGACTTCTCCATAATTATTTTGAATTACAATAAAAACTTAGCAGATTATTGGTTAAATCACCACTAACAGCAAGTAATTTCTAAAAATCTGGATTTTCATAATAAACAGGCGGACGAACACCGCGCACACGCTCAGATAGAATGCTACGCATACTCGGGCGTGATTTCATGAGAGCATACCAATTCTGTGCCATTTTATTATAATCCCACGAAATGTCACCCAGATAATCCAGTGCTGAAATATGTGATGCTGCTGCTAAATCTGCTAAAGTAAGAGTGTCGCCTGCAAGAAAATAACGTTCTGATGCCAGATACCCAATATAATCTAGGTGATACAAAATATTTTGTTTGCCGATACGAATTGCGGCAGAACTAGGCTCGCCATAGCCAAAATAATGTTTGAAGGCTTTCTCAAAAAGTACGTTTTTGGTCACTTCATAATCAAATTTATGATCGAACCAGTCAATCAGCCTTCTAACCTCAGCCCGCTGTGCGGGGCTATTACCAAGCATAGAAATCTCAGGGTAGGCTTCCTCTAAATATTCGGCAATGGCATATGCCCCTGAAAGCACAGTGCCATTATCTTCCACCAGAACGGGTACTTCACCCGCTGGATTTAGGGCAAAAAAATTCAGGTTGCGGTCCCACGGATTTTCCTGAACCAATTCAAATTCCAAATCTTTTTCTCTCATCATCATCCTGATTTTCCTACAGAATGGTGAAAGTGGTGTGTGGTATAGGAGTCGCATATTGTCTTTATATATTACAGTTTTGGCAATAAAGGTTAATGGTTACTGGTTATATTGTCATTCAATATCTAATACCAGATGAAAAAAACGTAAAAAAATTGTATTTTTGCCCTGTGCATAACTTTATCCAAAATATTTTCCACATAGTGACTAAAAATATAGCGACAACATCTAAAAAAGCAATAAAACCAAGAGTTTCCCTTGTGTAAAAGAAAATATGATTTTGTCATTAATTGCGCTTGACGAATATAAAAAACGTCTCTAGATTGACAATCCCTATCACGGTAAGATAGGCAATAAAAAAATGCCAAAATATAAATACCAAATAATTAAAAAGTAAATTTTAGTAACTAAATTTTTAAACAACGGACAGAACAAAATGGCTAACCATAAGTCAGCAGAAAAAAGAATTCGCCAAACGGAGACCCGCACTGAAGTAAATAGCGCGCGTGTCAGCCGTATTCGTACCTTTGTAAAAAAGGTCGAAACAGCTATAGCTGCTGGCAAAAAATCTGAAGCACAGCAAGCTCTGAAAGAAGCTCAACCAGAGTTGATGCGTGGTGTTAGCAAGGGCGTTCTTAAAAAGGGTACGGTGTCTCGTAAAATGAGTCGTCTGTCCGCTCGGGTTAAAAATCTAGCTGCTTAAGTCTACAAGCTCCTTATATTTCTGATGTTTCATACCGCTGGCTAACAAGCGGACGCTATAACTTTGTCTTTTTTTACAACGGGTGATGGTGGTGTTCTATGGCATTCAAGCTATCTACTAACTTATCTTCGGATAACTCTTTATTGGCACTTGCAGATGCAGCGTCACAGCGTAAAGCCAATGGCTTGGAATATGCTGGTGAAATTTATCCGCATGAAGCATTCGATTATGCCAGCAAGAATCCTTCGATTGTAGTTGACGTTCGTACAATTCCTGAATGGCAGTTTGTCGGCACTCCAGACCTTTCAAATACTCCAAGCAGGTTACTTACATTATCATGGAAACTATATCCGTCTTTTATACTAAACCCTAGTTTTATAGGCGATTTTATTGCCGAAACAGCAATTACCAAAGATGCGCCGCTGTTCTTTATTTGTCGCTCAGGCGGTCGGTCGCTTGATGCAGCAATTGCGATTACAGCAGAAGGATATAACTATTGTTTTAATGTCATTGGTGGCTTTGAGGGCGAAGCCAACGGCAAGGGTCATCGTGGCACAGGGCAGGGATGGAAGCATGATGGCTTGCCATGGGTACAAGGATGAGTGACATGGCGTTATTACAACATTCATCAAATGAAACCATCGATGATTTATTGGCAGCGGCATGGCAGCGCGTAAGTAATAAACTTGCTGCTCGATTTGGTGATGCAGTATTTCGTAGCTGGCTTAAACCTATTTCTTTTGCTGGAAGCTCATCTGGGCATATAAAACTCAGCGTACCTACCCGCTTCATGCGTGAATGGATTAACAAGAATTATATAGAAGAGATCCGTAACTTATGGGCAGAGGAAGCAATTTCAGAAGGGTATGCAATTGAGCTGATAATAGCCGAGTCAGCAAGCATGGATTCAACAAAACAATATGCTGCAACACCTCAAACGTTCAATGTTTTGACTCCGCAAAGCTGGCAGGCAGACCCTGCTCCTTCGCAGGAGGCTGCGCCGTTAGATATAGATGTTCAGATGGGCGCACCGCTTGACCCACGCTATACATTTGATAATTTTGTCGTTGGAAAACCTAATGAGCTGGCTCATGCTGCGGCTAGACGTGTCGCAGAAACCGCAAACGTGGTGCAGGGCTGCAACCCATTATTTTTATATGGTGGTGTTGGTCTTGGCAAAACCCATCTTATGCACGCGATTGCGTGGCATATCCGTAAGAATAATCCTGAACGCAGGGTTTTGTATCTCTCTGCTGAAAAATTTATGTATCAATTCATCCGTGCCTTACGTTTCAAGGAAGCACTGGCATTTAAAGAACATTTCCGTTCCGTTGATGTGCTTATGATAGACGATGTGCAGTTTATCAGCGGCAAAGATTCCACTCAGGAAGAATTTTTTCATACCTTCAATTCATTAGTTGATCAACATAAGCAATTGGTAATTTCTGGCGATCGTTCGCCCTCTGATTTAGAAGGTATTGAAGAAAGGGTGCGTTCGCGCCTTGGCTGGGGCTTGGTTGCCGATATACATTCCACAAGCTATGAATTGCGTTTAGGCATTCTGCAATCTAAAATAGAACAGATGCAGGGCGTAACCATTCCGCAAAAAGTTATGGAATTTTTAGCTCATAAAATCACTTCAAATGTCCGCGAACTTGAAGGTTCTCTAAACCGTGTAGTGGCACATGCAACTTTGGTTGGTCGCCCGATAACACTGGAAACAACGCAGGAAGTTCTGCATGATTTATTGCGCGCTAATGACCGCCGTATTTCTGTTGAAGATATTCAAAAACAAGTTGCCAGCCATTATAATATTAAAATTTCTGATATGCATTCGGCAAGGCGTGCGCGCCAAGTTGCAAGACCACGTCAAGTGGCAATGTATCTCTCTAAGAAATTCACCAGCAAAAGTCTTCCAGAAATCGGCAGGCGTTTTGGTGGCAAGGATCACACAACAGTTATGCATGCTGTAAAAAAAGTAGAGGAGCTTATGGCTTCTGATCATGAATTTTCACAAGATGTTGAAATGCTCAGCCGCCTGTTGCAAAGTTAGTTTTCACTGTTATAGTTGCATTAATATAAACCTCTAATTGATAAGAAGATGTTATGAAGTTTGTTATTGAACGCGCTAATTTGTTAAAGAGTCTTGGACATGTGCAGTCGGTCGTTGAGAAACGTGGCACTATTGCTGTTTTATCTAATATAAAAATTGATGCGAAGGGCAGTGAAGTGGCTCTCACCGCCACTGATATGGATATTGCCGTGGTCGAAAAAGTTACCGCAGAAGTAAATAAATCTGGTTCAACCACCGTTCCCGCACACACATTTTATGACATTGTTCGCAAACTTCCAGAAGGAACACAAATCGAATTAACCACCAGTGATGATGGCGGCAAAGTTGCCATTCGTTCTGGACAATCACGCTTTTCATTAGCCTGCTTGCCGATTGATGATTTTCCTGTGATGGCTGAGGGTGAATTCACTCATAATTTTACACTAAAATCTGCTGAGTGTATGGCACTGATTGCCAAACCGAGCTTTGCAATTTCCAATGAAGAAACACGTTATTATCTAAATGGTATTTATTTCCATGTTGCTGGTGGTGGAGATGGGAAAGTTCTGCGCGCGGTTGCCACTGATGGTCACCGCCTTGCACGCATTGAAGTTGCTGTTCCTGCTGGTGCTGATGGTATGCCGGGGGTTATCGTGCCGCGCAAAGCTATTCAGGAATTACGCAAGCTGTTAGAAGCAGGTGAGGGCGATGTTGAAGTTTCACTATCAGAAACAAAAATTCGTTTTGTTTATGGTGATGCCGTACTGGTGTCAAAGTTAATTGACGGCAATTTCCCAGATTATGAAAGGGTTATTCCTTCAGCTAATGAAAAACTCATGGAAGTTGATTGCAAAATTTTTAAAGATGCTGTTGACCGCGTATCGGTTATTTCCTCGGAAAAATCACGGGCGATTAAATTGCAACTAGAAAATGGAAAACTGACTCTCACGGCTGGCAGTGGTGATCAGGTGGCATCAGAAGAAATAGATATAACTTATTCTTCTACGCCAATCGAAATTGGCTTTAATTCACGTTATTTGCTGGATATGATGACACAGATTGACGGTGATACCGCACAATTTTTATTAAATGACGGTAATTCGCCAGCACTTGTGCGCGACACGGCAGACGTTGGCGCACTTTATGTTATCATGCCGATGCGGGTATGATGCGTTTATTTATAAAGCTAAGAAATTTTTTAACTCTTCCTGTACTTTCCTTGTGCTTGCTATCCTGTATCTATGTTGAAGATATTGGCGATTATTGGGATAAAGGAATAATCGACCAAGCAGTGTCTGGATCGTGGAAAAGCAGTGATAGTGATGATTGTTCAATGTTTGTTATTAACGGTGACAATTATCAGGTTATAGAAAAAGGTAAGAAGGAAAACTCTCTTTATCGAACTTTGCCATTGGGTGATAATACATTTCTTATGGTAAAGGATGAGAAAGGCAAATATTTGCTCATAAAATATCAAATTTCTGATAATAATTTTATTACATACATGCCAGATGAGGTAAAGAAAGATGAATTTCTGCGTGATTACCCTGACTCAGATATTGTAATCAGCGATGAGAAATTTCCAACCGCTACAATTAAACATTTAGATGAAAAAACAGCGGAATTACTACAAAAAATCGCCGATGATAAAACCTATTGGAAGGTGGCTTCAACACAGCACCGCGTAGAAAGCTGCAAAGAATCAAATGCAAAGCATTGATACAATTGATTGTTCTGAAGAACTAATATCAAAAAAATCTTTTGATAACTCAAATATCAAAAAACTTTCTCTTTCTTCTCTATCACTTTCAAATTTTAGAAATTATGAATATGCGCGGATTGAAGTATTGCCATCTCCTGTGGTGCTTACTGGGGCGAATGGCTCAGGAAAAACTAATATATTAGAAGCTATTTCTCTGCTTTCCATTGGGCGTGGGTTACGCCGTGCGAAACTTTCTGAGCTTGATAGCATTTCACCAAATACAGGAATGGCATGGGCAGTTTCAGCCAACATAAACGGTCGTATGGGAGAAGTAAAAATTGGCACGGGTAGGGATAATGAAAGCATAGATAATGCAGATAAACGCATCGTAAAAATTAATGGTAAAATTACGCGTGGACAGGCGGAATTATCACGCCATGTATCGCTTATCTGGCTTACTCCGCAGATGGAACAATTATTTGTAGAAGGAGCATCAGCGGGGCGAAAGTTTCTTGACAGGCTGGTGTTTGGCTTTGACGCAGAACATGCCTCCCGCGTGAATGAATATGATTATGCCATGCGCGAGCGCAACAAACTGCTGCAATATGGAAGGGCAGATGCAAGTTGGTTAGACACACTGGAACAAAAAATGGCAGAATGTGCTACAGCAATAGCAATTGCAAGGCTTTCCACCTGCGAACATATAAACCACACCATCTCTGCATCAAACCTCAGTTTTCCAAAGGCACATATTGATGTTTCAGGTTTTGTAGAAGATTTGTTAAAAAGTGGCAGCTCTGCCTTGGAGGCAGAAAATACGACAAAAACTGCTTTGGAAAATGGTCGAAATCAGGATGCCATAACTGGTAGAACTCGAATAGGAACTCACCGTAGTGAGCTGCGCGTAACCCATATTGAAAAAAATATGCAGGCAGAAAATTGCTCAATGGGTGAACAAAAGGCTTTGATGCTATCAATTATACTAGCGCAAGCGCGCTCTGGTGCTATATGGTATGGGGTTATTCCAATAATATTATTGGATGAAGTGGCTGGTCATCTGGATGCAACAAGAAGGCTTGAATTATTCGAGGAAATCTGCCAAATTGGGGCGCAAACTTGGATGACTGGCACAGACTCACATTTATTTGAAGGTTTGCAAGAAAAGGCACAGTTTTTTCAGGTTGATAACGGGAAGATTTTTTAAGGAACAAAAATGACTAAATCGGCAGAAATAAAAAAAGCAGAACAAGATGCACAAGATGATTATGGCGCAGACTCGATTAAAGTTCTGAAGGGACTCGAAGCGGTTCGTAAACGCCCAGGGATGTATATCGGCGATACTGATGACGGATCTGGCTTACATCACATGATTTATGAGGTGGTGGACAATGCTATTGACGAAGCTCTGGCGGGGCATTGCGACCTTGTTACGGTGAGCCTTAATGCTGATGGTTCTTGTTCGGTGACGGATAATGGGCGGGGGATTCCTGTTGATATTCACGAAGGTGAGGGTGTTTCGGCAGCGGAAGTTATTATGACGCAGCTCCATGCGGGCGGAAAATTTGACCAGAATTCTTACAAAGTTTCTGGCGGTCTGCACGGTGTTGGCGTGTCGGTGGTAAATGCGCTGTCAGTGTATTTGAATCTGACCATTTGGCGCAACGGTAAGCAATATGAAGCTAAATTTTCGCACGGCGACACTACTCAGCATCTCACTGAAATTGGTGAAGCTCCAAATAAAAAAGGTACGAGCGTAACCTTCCTGCCTTCTAAAGAAACCTTCACCATGACTGAATTTAATTTCGCTACGGTTGAGCATCGTTTGCGTGAGTTAGCGTTCCTCAATTCTGGCGTGCGGATTCTGCTTAAAGATGAGCGCACTGACCCTGTCACCGAAATAGAATTTTATTACGAAGGCGGAACGGAGGCTTACGCCCAATATCTCGATAAAGGGAAAACTGCGCTGCATAACACCGTTGTAATCAAGGGTGAGCGCGACGGAATGGGTGTAGAAGTGGCGATGCAGTGGAATGACTCTTACCATGAAAACGTGTTGGCATTTACCAATAATATTCGTCAGCGTGATGGTGGAACACATGTTATTGGTTTCCGTGCGGCACTTACCCGCGCCATCAATAAATATTTTGAAGAAAGCGGCATATCAAAAAAAGAAAAAGTGGCAATTACGGGGGATGATGCCCGTGAGGGACTGACCGCTATCGTTTCGGTAAAAGTGCCTGACCCGAAATTTTCTTCGCAGACTAAAGATAAATTGGTTAGCTCGGAAGTACGCCCTGTGGTGGAGAGCTATGTTTATGACAAGTTGGCGCAGTGGATGGAAGAACATCCGCAAGATGCGCGGGCGATTATTGGTAAAATTATTGAAGCTGCTGCTGCTCGTGAAGCGGCGCGCAAGGCGCGTGAACTTACTCGTCGCAAAGGTGCGCTGGATATTTCTTCGCTACCAGGGAAATTGGCGGATTGTCAGGAACGTGACCCTGCAAAATCTGAATTATTCATCGTAGAGGGAGATTCGGCGGGCGGCTCGGCAAAACAGGGGCGCAGCCGTAATTATCAGGCGATTTTACCGCTTAAAGGAAAAATCTTGAATGTGGAACGCGCGCGTTTTGACAAAATGCTCGGCAGCCAAGAAGTTGGTACGCTGATTACTGCCATTGGTACTAGCATTGGGCGAGATGAATTTAACATTGAGAAAGCCCGCTATCATAAAATTATTATCATGACCGATGCGGACGTGGATGGTTCGCATATCCGCACGCTGCTTTTGACTTTCTTCTTCCGTCAGATGCGGGAACTGATTGATCGTGGCTATCTCTATATCGCCCAACCACCGCTGTATAAAATGCGCCGTGGTAGTAACGATGTTTATTTGAAAGATGACGAAGCCCTCGAGCAACATCTGCAAGCCAGCAGCTTGGAAGATGCAAGCCTGACGCTGGCTGGTGGTAAAATTATCAGTGGTGATGAATTGAAATCCGTGTTGACGCAAGCATCAAAAATTGCACGGGCTATTTCTTCTTTGGCTAAAAAAACTCCAACGCATTTGCTAGAAGCTGCGGCTCTGGCGCATGTGTTTGACGGAAAAGGCGGAAGTGAAGAAAAGGCAAAATCGTGGGAAAAATCACTAGCAAAATTGATGGGTGAACAAGCAGGTTGGGCTTGCACCTTGGATGCTGGCGTGTTCAAAATTCGTCGTATTGTGCGTGGTGTTGAAGAAATTTTCTTTATCGAAGAAAAATTTCTACAAAGCAAAGACGCTCACGAAATTGCTGCCCAAATTCCATATCTGGATGAATATTTTTCCAATGAATCAACCCTTGCCCGTAAACAAAATAGCGCGCTCGTGGCAACGCCAACCGCACTTTACAACACCATGATGGATTGGGCGAGAAAAGGCAGCACCATTCAGCGTTTCAAAGGATTGGGCGAGATGAACCCAGAGCAATTATGGGAAACCACCCTAAACCCAGAAACCCGTCGCTTGCTACAGGTGAAAATCGAGGATGACGCAGAAACCGAGACTATTTTCTCCACACTGATGGGCGATATAGTTGAGCCACGCCGCGACTTTATCGTTACCAATGCCCTAAGTGTTGAGAATTTGGACGTTTGATTATCATATTGTCATTCCGAGCATATGTAAGGAATCTTTACTTTGTTTTTATAATGCAAAGATTCTTCGGTGCTTGCGCTTCGCTCAGGATGACATAGTTAGCAGCTCGAGAGCGGCTTGCGTTGGTGATTTTTTGCCAGCTTCGACATCAGATTCCATTTTTGTTATTTGCGCGGAAATGCTAGGGTGGTTGATGAATCTTGAAATCATGGTTTCTTTGATTTCTTTCCACATCCAAGAAATGGCTTGGTGAGCGCGTTTTTTTTCTAGCTCACCTGACTTACGCATTTCTTTTTCAAACTCTCTGGCAGTTTGCCAAACTTCATCAACACCTTGATTATTAAGGGCAGAGCAAGTGAGAACTTGTGGATTCCAATGCGCTGAAGCGGGGTGGAGCATCCGCAGCGCAGCTTTATAATCACCCTGCACACGCTTTGCACCAGCCACTAAATCACCATCAGCTTTATTGACAACAACTAAGTCAGCGAGTTCAACGATACCTTTTTTAATGCCCTGCAATTCATCACCACTAGCTGGAAGAAGCAGTAACATGAACATATCAACCATATCAGCAACTTCAATTTCTGACTGACCTACACCAACAGTTTCCACAATAATTACATCATAACCAGCCGCTTCACAGAGAAGCATCGCCTCACGCGTGCGCCGTGCTACACCACCAAGCGAACCAGCAGTAGGCGATGGACGGATAAAAGCTGATTCATGTTGAGAGAGCTTTGCCATACGGGTTTTGTCACCAAGAATTGAACCACCTGTTTTTGTGCTGGAAGGGTCAATCGCAAGAACCGCCACCTTGTGACCTTGCGAAATTACATGCAGCCCGAATGCTTCTATAAAAGTTGATTTACCAACCCCTGGTACGCCAGTTATTCCGATACGCAGCGACTTACCAGTTTGCGGTAAGATTTTTGCGATTAAATCTTGTGCTGCTTTTTGATGATCATCACGGGTAGATTCTACCAGAGTAATTTCTCTGGCAAGTTTAGCGCGAGTAAATTCAAGGTTATCAAACTCCATTGGAGTCACTCTGCATTAACTTGCTCTTTGAGCTTGTCAGGATCGGTTTGGTACATTTCCGCAACTTTTATGGTAATTTCATCAGGTGGTGATTTACCAACACCAGACACTATAATTTCACCATATGGCGCGAATTGATACAGATTCAACGCCCCGTCTTTTTGGGCGGTTATAAATGCCTGATATTGGCTTGGTTTAACAGCGACAAACACCCAGAAAGGATTATTATCCTCAAGCAAACCATACACCAAAACAATGGTGCGCGTTAAATCTGGGTTATTTACTGGTTTATCGGTCATCAATTTTTTTTGATATGTTTATGCAGATTTCAACAAATTCTTAATAGTATATTGTAAAATACCACCATTTTTATAGTATTCCAGCTCATCAAGCGTGTCAATGCGACAGAGCAGAGGCACTGTTTTGGTGGTTTTATCCTTATACTCTATTAACATATTAACCTGCATGCGTGGCTTTATTCCTGCCTTCAGACCAGTAAGGCTAATAATTTCATCACCTGTCAGGTTAAGGCTTTTGCGGGTGGTATCACCTTGGAAGGTAAGTGGCAAAATACCCATACCAACCAAATTTGAACGATGGATGCGCTCAAAACTTTCCGAAATTACAGCTTCAATACCAAGCAGTTTTGTGCCTTTTGCTGCCCAATCGCGTGATGAACCAGTACCATATTCTTTACCAGCGAACACCACTAATTTTGTACCGTCTGCTTTATATTTCATCGCAGCGTCATAGATACTCATTTTGCTACCGTTATAAAGGGTGTTGCCACCTTCTTCACCGCCGAGCATTTCGTTTTTAATGCGAATATTGGCGAATGTTCCGCGCATCATAACATCATGCCCGCCACGACGTGCGCCATAGGAATTGAAATCAGCTGGAGTTACGCCTTTTTCACCTAGATATTTAGCAGCAGGGCTGGTTTTAGAAATATTCCCCGCAGGTGAAATATGGTCAGTGGTGATAGAATCACCAAAAATAGCCAAAATTCTAGCTTTTTCTATATCATGGGTAGAATCAGTTGCGCCCGCCTGCAAGCCCACAAAATATGGCGGGTTTTGGATATAGGTACTTTTTGCATCCCAATTATAAGTTTTGCCTTTGCCAGCAGGTATTGCCTGCCAAGCCTTTTCACCAGCAAACACGTCAGCATATTTCTTAGCGAACATTTCTGCGGTTACACATTTCATAACTGTATCAGCAACTTCTTTATTACTCGGCCAGATGTCTTTTAAGTAAACTGGTTTACCGTCAGAGCCTGTGCCAATTGCATCTTTGGTGATGTCGATATTCATGCTGCCAGCCAGAGCATAAGCAACAACAAGTGGTGGTGAAGCAAGATAGTTTGCTTTTACCAATTGGTGAACACGACCTTCGAAATTGCGATTTCCTGAAAGCACAGAAGCCACCACTAAACCTTTATCTTTTATCTCGGCTTCAATCTCATCTTTAAGAGGCCCTGAATTTCCTATGCAAGTGGTGCAACCATAACCAACTAAATTAAAGCCAAGCACATCTAAAGCTTTATTGAGTCCTGATTGTTCCAAATATTCTGTTACAACTTTTGAACCTGGTGCGAGCGAAGTTTTAACCCATGTTTTTGGTTTCAAACCTTTGGCAGCAGCATTGCGAGCAACCAGACCAGCAGCCATCATAACATAAGGATTGGATGTATTAGTGCAGCTTGTTATCGCAGCGATTACCACGCTACCATGCCCAAGTTTATCAGTCGGCAATTGTTTATTATCAGTTTTGTTATCTTTATTCAGTTCAGGCAATGCGCTCTCAAATGAATTTTTAGCAGCAGATAAAAGAACTTTATCCTGCGGGCGTTTTGGTCCAGCAAGGCATGGCTCAACACTTCCCATATCCAACTCTAAAACATCAGTGAATATTGGGTCTGCATAATTTTCATCTCGCCACATTCCTTGCGCCTTGGCATAAGCCTCAACCAGTGCCACGCGTTGTGGTTCACGGCTGGTTAGTTTCAAATAGTTGATGGTTTCAGAATCGATTGGGAATATACCACAAGTTGCGCCATATTCAGGTGCCATATTGGCGATGGTTGCACGATCAGCAAGTGGCATATTATCCAAACCAGAGCCAAAAAATTCTACGAATTTACCAACCACACCTTTTTTACGCAGCATCTGCGTTACAGTGAGTACAAGGTCAGTTGCAGTAGTACCTTCTTTTAATTTGCCTGTTAATTTAAAACCAACAACTTCTGGAATAAGCATGGATACTGGCTGTCCGAGCATAGCTGCTTCGGCTTCAATTCCGCCAACACCCCAACCAAGAACACCAAGACCATTTATCATAACGGTATGGCTGTCAGTTCCAACAAGCGTATCAGGATATGCCACGTCACCATCCAGCCACACAGCCTGCGCCAGATATTCCAGATTCACCTGATGGCAAATACCAGTTCCAGGGGGAACAACGCGGAAATTATTAAAGGCATTTTGTCCCCAACGCAGAAATTCATAACGCTCTTTATTGCGTTCCATTTCTAGCGATACGTTTTTGTCAAAGGCATTAGCATCACCATAATTATCAACCATCACAGAGTGGTCAATAACAAGATCCACAGGCGAAAGTGGATTAATTTTCTCAGCATCACCGCCAAGTTTCTGCATAGCATCACGCATCGCTGCCAAATCAACCACGGCTGGAACACCTGTAAAATCCTGCATAAGAACGCGGGCGGGACGGAAAGCTATCTCGCGCTCAGAGGTTTTATCTTTTATCCAAGTGGCAAATGCTTTAATATCATCGGCACTTACACTAACATTATCTTCATAACGGAGTAAATTTTCTAACAGTACCTTAAGGCTATATGGCAAACGGCTTGCTTGCTCACCCAACGTTTTATAGGCTGCGGGCAAACTGTAATATTCATATTGCTTACCACCAACATTTAGTGATGATTTTGCACCAAAAGAATTCTTACTCTTGTTTTTCACATTATTCTCCTTATTAAATACGCTAACTAGTGTATATCAAACAGTTTATTAATCAGACACTATAGCATTAATGATAAAGTGTTAAATCTTCGTTAGCATGGGCAGGTAAAGTAATGTTAATATGTCAAAATTTAAGCTGTGTGCGTGGAAATAGCATCATTTTTGAGCATTTAGGCTTTTGTTTACAGGAAGGCACTTTATTGCTGCTAAAAGGGGCAAATGGCTCTGGAAAGACAACTTTACTGCGAATTTTATCAGGATTGCTACCCGCTGACTCAGGTGACATATTATGGGACGGTCATTCGATTAAGGATAATAATGAGTTCAAACGTGAATTAATGGTTATTGGTCATAAGAGCGGTGTAAAGGGCGATGCCACTGTCTTTGAAAACCTAGAATTCTGGGCAAAGCTATATGATACCGAACTATTAATCCCAGCGGCGATGTCTTTTTATAATTTGGGTCGCTTTGCCGATGTGCCAGCATCACAGCTTTCCGCTGGCTGGCAAAGGCGTATTGCCCTTGCGCGATTAATTGTTTCTCCATGCAAACTATGGCTGCTTGATGAGCCAACTAATTTTCTCGATGAAGATGCAGTAATTCTAACCGCAAGCCTAATTGAAGCCAGAGTAAAACAGGGTGGAATAGTCGTTGTTGCCTCACATATTATGAATTCTGCAATCGCTGCCCATACCATATGGATGGGTGATTTCAGACGGGAGGAAAAATGAGAATTTTCTTACTCATCCTCTCGCAATCACTAAAACTTTCTTTCCGCAAGGGTGGAGGTGCGCTGGGAGCATGTGCGTTTTACGTTATCGTGGTTACGCTTTTCACCTTTGCCATAGGTCCTCAAGCTATGAGTAAATATGCAACGTCAATTATGTGCATCAGCATGTTGCTCGCCACTATCACCACCTTGCCATTGTTATTTGAACGTGATTATGAAGATGGGACACTGGAACAATTTTTGTTACAACCAGTTTTATTAGAATTATTAGTTGCGGCAAAAATCTGCGGGCAGTGGTGTTCACACATCATACCAATATTATTAGTATCACCACTGCTTGCTGTCACAGCGGATTTATCATTTGAACAGACATTAAACACAATGGTTGTATTGTTACTGGCTTCACCCACTATGGTGGCGCTAGGAGCGATTGGCGCAGCGCTTACCATCGGCAGTAAACGCGGTGGTCTGCTGCAAGCATTGGTGGTTATGCCTCTTTATATACCAGTTTTGATATTCGCATCTGCAAGCGGACAAAACAGCACAGGGCAGGGGAGTTTGCTATTTCTAAGCGGGATGTTGTTTGTCAGCCTACCACTTGCCTGTTATGTTTGCTCTGCTCTGATACGAGCGAACGACGATTAGCAGACTACTCAATATCAAGAAATGTAAATCTGTCGCGAGTGAAGCGGGCAGTGTCGCATGCGGTTTTGAAATAGCTATTTTCCCAGCCTAATGCCTCAACGTTAGCTACTGATTCCGATTGTTTCAGAACAGATTCTAGCTGGTTGGATTTCATCATTATTTTTTCGACTTTAGCAGCAATACTATCCCAATTTATTTTTTCTAATGACGAAATTAAACTTTGTTTTTTTGCTAATTCAACTACAAATTCTTCGGTTAATGGCGCGCCAAACAATTCAGATAAATGCTGCTTATCAAATTTTGCTTCTAATATTTTAGGAGTAATTTTTAGCAAAAATTCTTGTCTCTTTGCCATATGTAAAGAAGTTATTCCTATTTCTTCACCGTGCAGAGTTTTGTATTTTTTTACAGATTTTTTAAGCATGTTGTATGTGTGAGCAATCATATGTTCACCTTGGCTGGCTGGATAGCTTCCGCCAGCAACCGTCATCCCAATTCCCGAGAGTAATAATAATTCCATCAGGATTTTTATGGTTTTTTGATCATTTTTAGCAATGCCAACAGCATTATCAAATAATTCCGCTTCAGCATCTTCAAGCAATTTGAATGATTTTTCATCATAAGCACTGTTAAATAACAAATGTGAAAGCAGCCAATCAGCCTGCGCTGTTGGGCGCGCCAAAGAATCACCAAGCCCGCTTTTTGTAAGCCTTACAGGCGCAGAACTTATAACCGAGAAATCACAAAAAACAGCTTTTGGCAGATGTGCAGGAAAAGTTGTTTTATGACCTTTTACAGTTATCGAAGCATTAGCAGAAAGATAGCCGTTCATTGATGCAGCGGTTGGAAACACAATGTACGGTTTGCCATCCAGATGCGCTGCATATTTGCACAAATCATTAATTGTTCCACCACCAACAGCAATGAGTGCATCACAGCTTGCAGTTTTTTTGCGTATATAATTTATTGCTTCATCGTCAGCTTCAAGACTATCTGCAAGAGTTATATGCAGGGCTTCAAAACGCCCATTAATTCCATTAAAAATTCTACTCCCAAACGCAAAATCGGTATTTACATCATCAACCACTGCAAAACGCATTGAGGGCAAAGCAAGTGCAACTAAATCGTCAATATCATGATGCAGTGATTTTTCACCTATAATGATGGGTATACTTGGCATCAACCCATGCAGAAGCTCTTTAGTTTTTTTGTTAAACATAGGAAATTATATTTGTTGTAATTAATTGTGGCATACTTATATTACCTTTAAGTTATAACTGCATTACCTATTTATCACTCAATTCCATAAGGGAAATCCTATGAAAAATATTATTAATATCATGTTAGCGATAATAGCTATTACCTTTACATCATCTGTAGCCGTTGCTGGAGATAGGGCGAAGGCAGCGCGCGATATATCCCCTAAAGCAACCTCTTCAACATATGCTTCAACTGAAACAACTCCCAACGCTGAGACCACTCCAGTTGAACTCTCAAAGCCTGAAATTGCTATTGATAAGGCTATAAGCGCACCTAAAAATACTGAAATTAACGAAGTCGTTACAGATCCATATGGTGCTGAACCAATTAAACCTGCTGTTGAAGAAAAGAAGGCTGAGGTACAAAAGAAGCCTGCGCATAAAGCAAAGAAAAAATCTAAACACCGTAAAAAGAAACGCACCCACGTTCGCAAGAATGCATAAAAAATAATAAAGCCTCAATCCTCGCAGATGGGGCTTTATTTTTTACCATTACTTGATATAAGTTAAGATATGAAAATTCTTGTTATTATTATATCAACTTTGTGTTCAATTTTTTTTATTCCTGCTAATGCTGCAGAAAATGAATTGACACAGCCTGAATCTAGCGAACAAAAACCTTTCACAGAATGGCTTGAAGAGTTGCGCGCTGAAGCAATTGAAAAAGGTATCTCAGCACAAACTCTCAATAATGCTTTTGAAGACATTAAACCACTTAAAACTGTAGTTTATTTGGATCGAAAACAACCAGAACATAAAATTACAATTGAGGAATATCTTGAGAAAACATTTACGTCATACCGTATACAAAATGGAAAAAGAGAATTGTCAGAAAATAGAGAATTACTTGGAACTGTTACAAAAAAATACTCAGTGCCTGAAAATGTAATTGTGGCTTTATGGGGTATGGAAACCAGCTACGGTGAAAATACAGGAAATTTCAATATCATTTCTGCGCTGGTTACACTGGCATATGATGGTCGTCGCAGTGAATTTTTCCGCGAAGAGCTATTCAATGCCTTAAAAATTATGGATGCTGAAAAAATGTCTGTAGAAGATTTCCAAGGTTCATGGGCTGGAGCTTTTGGTCAATGCCAGTTCATGCCTAGCAGTTTTCTTAAATATGCGGTAGATTTCGATGGCGATGGTAAACGCGATATATGGTATACGCAGGCAGATGTGTTTGCTTCCATAGCCAATTACCTTCATTCTGAGGGCTGGAATCCAGATGAAACAATTGAAGAGGGTAGCAATAATTTTAAGGTCTTGCTTAAGTGGAATCGTTCACGCTATTTTGCTACAGCCATTGGTAAACTTGCAGAAGCAATCGGAGGATAAATATGCCATCATCTAACATTGGAAAAACAGCTATAATTTTTGCTGTGCTTCTGCTTGCTTCATGCGCTCCAAAAGAGAAACCGTTTACTGGCGTAAAAATTGGTAAACCTTATGAAATAAACGGGAAGATGTATTACCCATCGCCTGATGATTATTATGATAAAATCGGCGATGCTTCATGGTATGGTCCAGGATTTCACGGAAATAAAACTGCGAGCGGAGAGATTTTTGATCAAAATGACATAACCGCGGCACATCCGACGCTACCAATGCCATCTCTGGTACGCGTCACAAATCTAGGCAATGAAAAAAGTATTGTTGTCCGTGTTAATGATAGGGGACCGTATCACAGCAACCGTATAATTGATTTATCAAAAAAATCTGCGGAAATGATTGATATGAAAAGTACAAGACCAGTTCGGGTACAATTTCTAAAGGAAGAAACTGATGAATATATAGCCTCTATCGAAGGCAAATCGCCAAGGATCGATATGGTGGCTTACAATGAGTCATATAATAAAAAACTGGTTGAGCGCAATGCTATGACGGCACAGCTTATAGAAAGCTCTGCTCCAGTGCAGTCTGTGGCTAGAGCGGATATTGAAAAACCATCAAGTAACTTTTTTATTGGAGATGCTTCTGCAAATGAGAATACTACCATCCCTGTAAATCTTTCTACACCAGCACAAGCTCCGCAAAAACCATCAGTAGAAAAAATATTAAAAGAACATAAAGTAGAAAATAAACCTGTGATAACTACACCAAAGCCAACAGCAACTGGTGAAAAATACATTATTCTTGCTGGTTCTTTTTCTGCCAAAGAGAATGCACAAAAATTAGTGCGCTCATTGACCTCTATTGATAATCATAACAAGCTCACAGTTATAGATAATGTTACAGTTGGTGGCAAGGAATGGTGGCGCGTGCATATTGGACCATTTACCGATCGTGATAAGGCGGAAAGAGCATTGAAGATAGTGCATGACACTGGGACGCGCGATGCTCGTATCAGTCGCCAGAAATAATAAAGTTAGAGTATGAGTGGTCAGTTTATCAGCTTTGAAGGAGGTGAGGGGAGTGGCAAATCTACTCAACTTAAGATGCTCACATTGGCTTTTGAAAAATCTGGCTTGCCATTCATCTCAACCCGCGAACCAGGTGGTTCAAAAGGCGCAGAAAAAATCCGATCCCTGCTTGTTTCTGGCGAGGTTGATTCTTGGGATTCTTTAACAGAAACACTGTTGTTCAACGCTGCCCGCTGTGACCATATAAGTCGTGTTGTTAAACCAGCTATTTCTGAGGGGAAAACCATTATCTGCGACAGGTTTTTAGATTCTACAATTGTATATCAGGGAATAGGGAAGGGGCTTGGAACGGATTATATAAAAAACCTGCACCACATGATTTTTGGCAACTTTATGCCCAACCTTACTATTATTTTGGATATAAACCCAGAGGATGGTTTGAAGCGTGCAGGAGGACGCAATCACGATGAAAACCGCTTTGAAAAACTGGATATAGAGTTTCATAAACTTATACGCGCTGGATTTTTGAACATTGCCAAACAAGAGCCTGAACGTTGTGTTGTATTAGATGCTACACAGGAAGTTGAAACCATCCATAGACAGATAATTAAAACAATTCATACTCACTGTGGGATCATGTTGTGACAGAACCATTAACACCACGCACCAACACCAAACTTTTCGGGCATGAAGAAACCGAAGCTATGCTAATACGAGATCTTGCTTCTGGTAAATTAGCGCACGGACTTATTTTTTCTGGCGCACGAGGCATAGGCAAAGCAACTTTGGCTTATCGTTTTGCCAGAGCATTGCTTTCTAGCAGAGACAATATGGAAATGTCAGTTGATGACCCAGTTTTTCACCGAGTTGCTGCTAATTCACATACTGATTTACTAGTTATTGAGCCTCTTTATGATGCTAAAAAAGATGAATATGCTAATGAAATAACCATCGAGCAATCGCGCACCATCGCCCAGATGCTTTCGCTCACACCTGCTGAAGGGCAGTGGAGGGTGGTGATAATTGACAGTATTGACGCGCTTAATACGAAATCTGCCAACGCTATTTTGAAAATCCTTGAAGAACCACCACCACAAACAATCTTGATGTTGATTGCCCATAATGTTGGCGGGTTGCTTCCAACAATCCGTTCGCGTTGCCGTGTCATAACCATGAAACCTCTTAGCAAAGATGATTTCTCCAGTGCTGTTCGCCATGTTGCGCCAGAAATTTATGGTGATGAACTTGCAGCACTTGGAGTTATATCGGACAACAGTGTGGGAATTGCTCTTGAACTGCGCGCGCAAGGCGCACTTATACTTTATAATGAAGTAATAGAATTAATGGCATCCGCTAAAAATATAGATAACCAGAGATTGTTGCGTTTCTGCGAACAAATCGGAAGTGGTAAAAAAGCGCACGGTAATTGGCAGTTAGTCAGTCATATAACTTTGTGCGTTTTAGAGCGTATAACCAAGAAATCTTCTGGGGTTGCTATAAAACCGATAAATGAGGAGGAGGGGATCGCGCTAAGTGAATTGGCTGGTCTTCATAATTCCTCTGTCTGGGCTGCAAAATGGCAAGAAGCTGCCAATCAATTTTTATTGGCACAACGCCTACATCTCGATTACAAACAGGTGGCACTCACGTTTTTTCATTCACTAGCCAGTGCGGAAGAATTTAATTTAGGGAACACAGCAGCTTGAAAAATTTTTATATAACCACACCAATTTATTACGTTAACGACCGCCCACATATTGGTCATGCCTATACTTCTGTCGCTTGTGATGTTCTAGCACGCTTCAACCGCTTGTCGGGGAAAAATGTTAAATTTCTAACAGGAACAGATGAACATGGTCAGAAAGTTGAAAAATCAGCTCAGGCAACAGGAATAGCACCACAAGAATTTGTGGATGGCGTATCACAGCATTTCCGCGAACTGACAAAAATTATGAATATAAGCAATGATGATTTCATCCGCACAACTGAGCCACGTCACAAGAAAGCAGTGCAAGGTTTATGGAAAAAGATGCAGGATAATGGGCATATTTATCTTGGCGCATATTCAGGCTGGTATTCTGTGCGTGATGAAGCATATTACCAAGAGTCAGAGCTGGTAGGTGGTAAAGCCCCAACTGGTGCAGATGTTGAGTGGGTGGAAGAGCCGAGCTATTTCTTTAATTTATCAAAATGGCAGGATAAGCTGTTGGAATTATATGATTCCAATCCTGATTTTATTGCTCCTGAATCACGCCGTAATGAGATTATCAGTTTTGTAAAGGGTGGACTAAAAGATCTCTCCATATCACGCACAACTTTTTCGTGGGGTATTCCTGTACCGATTTCACAAGCTGGTGATGAAAAACACATAATGTATGTATGGCTTGATGCTCTGACAAATTATCTTTCCGCGCTTGGCTATCCTGACGAAAACTCCGCTGATTATAAAGATTTCTGGCAGAATTCCTATTCCATGCACATGGTAGGAAAGGATATAATACGTTTTCATACTGTTTACTGGCCAGCGTTTCTCATGGCTGCGGATTTGCCACTACCAAAACGAGTATTCGCGCATGGATGGTGGACAGTAGAAGGTGAAAAAATGAGCAAATCGCTAGGTAATGCCATTGCTCCATCTGCGCTCGTTGAAGAATTCGGGCTAGAACAGACGCGCTGGTTTTTAATGCGAGAAGTTCCGTTTGGCAATGATGGTAATTTTTCCCGCGAACGTATGATTGTGGTTATTAACAGTGAACTTGCCAATAATATTGGTAATTTGGTTCAGCGCACGCTCAGTATGGTTGCTAAAAACTGTGATGGAAAAGTGCCGAGCGCGGAAGGAATGGAAAAAGACGAGCTGGATATGTCATTTTTATATAACATATATGTCACGGAAACTAATACTCCAAAAGATATTGAGACTCGTTATATGAATTGCAAATTTAATGATATAATGGCGGATATTGTTGCCATAGCAAGCGAAGCTAATAATTATATTGATAATAAAGCCCCATGGAAACAAAAGAAAATTGATGAAAAATTAATGAACGCCACACTTTATCATTTATTAGAGGGTATTCGTTGCATTGCTATTATGATTCAGCCCTTTATTCCAATTTCTTCAAGTAAAATTCTGAATTTGTTATCTATACCGCAAAATCAACGCTCTTTTGAACATTTATCACCCACCCATGCCCTGCAATCAGGAACTTCTCTTCTCCCCCCTGAACCAGTATTTCCGCGCTTTGTGGAGAAGGGGGCATAGTTGTTAGTCGATAGCCATTGCCACCTCAATTTTCCCGATTTTAAGGATGATTTAGAAAGCATTATATCTCGTGCGAAAGAGGCAGGAGTAGGGGTGATGCAGACAATCTGCACAGAAATGGCTGAATTTGAAGAAGTATACGCTATTGCTGAAAATAATGCTGGTGTCTTTTGTTCAGTTGGAGTGCATCCAAATGATTCTGGGAAACAAGAAATTGCTTCGTCACAAGAGCTTATAGAAAAAACTTCACGCAAAAAAGTTATAGGAATAGGTGAAACAGGGCTGGATTATCACTATGAATATACTGACAGGGAGCTACAAAAACAAAGCTTTATAGAACATATAAAAGCTGCACGAGCGACAGCGTTGCCACTTATAGTTCACACTAGAGATGCTGATGAAGATACAATAAATATCCTCACAGATGAAATATCAAAAGGTTATTTCAAATTCTTGATTCATTGTTTTACATCGACCAAGCAACTGGCTGATACTACTATCAAACTTGGTGGCTATATTTCTGTTTCAGGAATTATAACTTTTAAGAACGCTCAAGCAATACGCGATGCTTTAATTGATGTTCCTATTGATAGAATACTTATAGAGACTGATTCGCCATTCCTTGCGCCAACTCCGCACCGTGGAAAACGCAACGAACCGTCTTATGTTGTGCAGGTTAATAAAGCTCTGGCGCAACTAAAAAATATCAGCGAAGAAGAATGTGCTAAAATAACTACTGGAAACTTCTTCCGTTTGTTTAATAAGGCTTACCAACCATGAAAATAACTATATTAGGTTGCGGTCATTCGCTTGGAGTGCCTGTTATTGGCTGTGATTGCATTGTCTGCACCTCAAAAAATCCTAAAAACAAGCGATTGCGGGTTTCTGTTCTTGTAGAAATCAACGGAACGAACATAGTTATAGATACATCGCCTGATTTTCGCCAGCAGATATTACAGACAAATATCAAGAAAATTGATGCTGTTCTGTACACGCATGATCATGCTGACCATATCCATGGAATTGATGATTTAAGGCAATTCAATGCCTTACAGAAGGATGCTATACCAGTTTACAGTAACGCGGAAATATTAGAATCTATACAGAAGCGTTTTGCTTACACTTTCCTACCAAAACCTACAGCAAATGTGCTGTTTCGACCTAGTTTAGCTCCTAATATTCTTCCAGATGTTCCCAATCATGAATTTATGATTGGCAACACAAAAATCACAGCGTTTGAGCAACAGCATGGGAAATCTTCGACTATTGGCTATAGAATTGGTGATTTTGCTTATTCTACTGATGTAAATGGCTTGCCTGAATCAGCATTTGAGACTCTTTCTGGCGTAAAATGCTGGGTGGTTGATTGCTTGCGCTATACACCATCACACAGCCATTCACATTTAGAGCAAACATTGGGATGGATTGAGCGCGTAAAACCAGAACAGGCTATATTCACACATATGGCGCATGAATTTGATTATGATAAGCTATCATCAGAACTTCCTGCTGGCGTTTTTGCTGGCTATGATGGTATGGTGCTGGAAATTTAGAAAACTATACAACTATTTTTTCCATAATATATATTATACGACAAATGGATTTCTATGAGTGATACTAAAAAACACAATGAAGATAGCATGAAACCTCTAGTTTCTAGGGGGGTATCAGCAATTAAAGGCGAATGCACTGTGGCTGGCGATAAATCAATTTCGCACCGCGCATTGATGTTTGGTTCGCAAGTTCTTGGTACAACCAAAATTCACGGATTACTCGAAGGCGAAGATGTTTTACGCACCGCCACCGCCCTAAAATCTCTTAGCGTTGCTATAAATCGTGATTCGCAAGGCATTTGGAGTGTAATTGGCGTTGGCGTTGGCGGACTTGCAGAAAGTACAGATGTGCTGGATATGGGCAATTCTGGCACTAGCACCCGCTTGCTGATGGGGCTGGTCACTCCTTACGATTTTACCACGTTTTTTACTGGTGATGATAGTCTCCGCAGTCGCCCTATGAAACGTGTTATTACCCCCCTAAGCCAGATTGGTGCTACATTTAACGCTCGCGACGGCGATCGCCTTCCCCTTGCCCTTAAAGGCACAAAAAATCCTTTACCAATAACCTATAAGCTTCCTGTTGCGTCGGCTCAGGTTAAGTCTGCGATATTGCTTGCTGGACTTAATACCGCTGGAATCACCACTGTTATTGAAAAAGAGCCTACCCGCGACCATACCGAAAACATGCTCGAATATTTTGGCTTTAATATTAAAAAACAAAAACTTGAAGATGGCTCTTTATCCATTTCTGTGACGGGGCAACCAGCACAAAAACTCGGTGAATATGAGATTTATGTACCAGCAGACCCCTCATCTGCCGCATTTCTAGCCGTTGCAGCCATTATTTGCCCAGATTCCGAGCTTACCATCCGCAATGTCTGTGTAAACCCTCTGCGTATTGGATTATTCACTACATTAAAAGAAATGGGAGCAAATATTGAGTTTTTAAATGAGTGCAAAATAGCTGGCGAACCAGTGACTGACATTCATGTAAAACATAGCAAATTAAAAGCTGTTACCGTCCCTACTTCCCGCGCTCCCTCGATGATTGATGAATACCCTATTTTAGCCGTGGCAGCAGCCTTTGCCAAAGGCGAAAGTGTCATGCACGGGCTTTCAGAACTGCGAGTAAAAGAAAGCGACCGCCTAAGTGCGATAATTGCAGCACTCACTGCTTGTGGAGTTTCTGCATGTGCAGAAAATGATAGCCTCTATATAAAAGGTTTGGGAACATCTCCTAAAGGCGGAGCAACAGTTATAACCAATTTTGATCACCGCATTGCTATGGCATTTTTGGTTATGGGTATGGCGAGCAAAGAGCCTATAACGGTTGATGATGCCACCGCAATTGCAACTAGTTTCCCGAATTTTTCTGAACTCTGCAACAGCCTTGGTGCGAATATTAGCTCCCCTCGCCTTGCCGCCTCTTCCAATAAATCCGCCGTAGTTGTTGCGATTGATGGTCCTGCCGCCTCAGGAAAAGGAACGCTTGCCAGAAGATTGGCTGAGCATTTCAACATGTACTATCTTGATACAGGCAGCCTTTACCGAGCAGTTGGAATGAAAATTATATATTCTGGGAAAGACCCAAATAACCATGAAGATGCTTTGGAGGCTGCTAGAAATATAGACGCTGAGGATTTAGCAAATCCGAGATTACGGCAAGAACGTATTGGGCAGGCAGCCTCTATAGTTTCTGCATTTCCTGAAGTGCGCAAGGAATTGTTGGAATTTCAGCGTAGATTTGCTAAAAATTCTGTGATTGCTGGACGTGGAGCAGTCTTGGATGGAAGAGATATTGGCACAGTAGTTTGCCCCGATGCCGACCTAAAATTCTTTATCACTGCCACTCTGTTCACTCGCGCTAAACGTCGCCATAAAGAGTTGGAAGGAGAAGGAATTCAGGTTATTTTTGATTCAGTCTTAGCAGACTTACGCGAGCGTGATGAGCGTGACGAAAAACGTGCTATTGCACCTATGCGTCCAGCTGATGATGCTTATATAATTGATAGCTCAAAGCTAGATGCCAGTGAAGTCTTTGAAACATCACGAAGAATTATATTACAAAAAGCAAAAAATATTACTTAGTTAGCCAGCTAACAAATGCCTATAAATGGTGAATTATTGCAATAATCATAGAGAAGCTAGAAACATCTTGCATTTCCTTATTTTAAGATTAAAAATTGTCGCCTCTTTAAACGATGTAAGGGATGTTCAGCGACATTCCCTCTAGAGTTATTGTTTTTGGATTAACCCAGAAATGTGCGCTGACATTTCGCAGCAATAAATTATCATGAAAAACGTGATAATGTTAGGAATCTATTATGTCACAATCAGCAAACGCTTACGCCAACCTTGAAATCGAAGATTTTAGCGCATTATTCGAAGAATCACAAACCACTGGCGGTAAAAGCGAAGGTTCAGTAGTAAAAGGCATTATCGTAGCCATCGAAAAAGACGTGGTTATTATCGATGTTGGTATGAAATCAGAAGGTCGCGTTCCACTGCGCGAATTCATGATTGGCAACACTCCCGCGGAATTACGCGCTGGCGATGAAGTTGAAGTGTATTTAGAAAAAATTGAAAATAAAAATGGCGAAGCGATCTTGTCACGCGAAAAGGCGCTCCGCGAAGAAGCGTGGGTAAAGCTAGAAAAAGCTTGTGCCAATTCTGAACGTGTTGATGGCGTTATTTTTGGTCGCGTTAAAGGTGGCTTTACTGTTGACATTCAGGGCGCAGTTGCGTTCCTTCCTGGCAGCCAAGTTGACATACGTCCAATCCGCGACGTTACCCCGTTGATGCATATCACACAGCCTTTCTTGATTTTAAAAATGGATCGTAAACGTGGTAACATTGTTGTGTCGCGCCGCGCTATTCTTGAAGAATCTCGCGTTGAAGCTCGCAATGATCTACTCGGCAAAATAGTTGAGGGTCAGATTCTTGATGGTATCGTTAAAAACATCACTGATTACGGTGCGTTCATTGATATGGGCGGAATTGATGGTCTTCTGCACGTTACAGATATTTCATGGCGTCGTATCAGTCATCCAACTGAAATACTTTCTGTAGGGCAGTCTATAAAAGTTATGGTCACAAAGTTTGATCAAGCAACGAAACGTGTTTCTCTTGGTATGAAGCAGCTTGAATCTAACCCGTGGCAAGATGCTGCCAGCAAATATGCTGTTGGCACCAAATTAAGCGGCAAAATCACAAACATCACCGATTATGGTGCATTCGTAGAGCTAGAGCCTGGTATTGAAGGGCTTGTGCATGTGTCTGAAATTTCGTGGGTTAAAAAGAGCGCGCATCCTTCTAAGCTGGTTTCGGTTAGCCAAGAAGTCAATGTTGTCGTACTTGATATAGACGTTTCTAAGCACCGCATCAGTTTGGGTATGAAGCAATGCGAAGAAAACCCATGGGCTGCTTATGCTGACAAGGTTAAGGTCGGTGACGTGATTGAAGGTGAAATCCGTAACATTACTGATTTTGGTCTATTTGTTGGTCTTGAAGGCGATATTGATGGTCTAATTCATCATTCTGACCTGAGTTGGACTGAATCTGGTGATACAGCTATTAAAAACTACAAAAAAGGTGAAATGATTAAAGCTAAAATTCTTGCTATCGATATAGAAAAAGAGCGCATTAGCCTAGGTGTAAAACAACTTTCTGATGCACCTGCGAATCAAGTGCAGACGGAAGATTTTACAGATGTTCAGAAAGGCTCAACTGTTACCTGCAAAGTTACGGAAGTTCATGATGATGGAATAACAGTACAAGTCGGAGATGGTGTTACTGGTTTCATTAAAAAAGCAGATCTTGCTCGTGAACGTCAGGATCAACGTACAGACCGCTTTGCGGTTGGTGACCGTGTTGATGTGAAGGTTACCTCAGTAGATAAAGCAACCCGCAAGGTTGGCTTATCTATCAAAGCACTGGAAATGGATGATCATAAAAAAGCTATCAGCGAATATGGTTCTGAAAATAGTGGCGCATCACTTGGCGATATATTGGGAGCAGCTCTGAGTGCCGCCAATGAGGGTAAAAAAAGCAAAAAATAAGTGGCTAGTGAATGGTGGCTGGTGAGCGGTGAAGTAATGTTTTTTTACTATTCACCATTCACCAGCCACCATTCACCGCCCACCAATCACTGGAGAATAACATGAGCATAAACGCAGATTCACTTATCGATCGTTTATATCTAAAAGGGCAAATTAGTAAGTGGCGCGCTTTGGCAATTTTCTTTGCGGTTGTGGCTCTGGTAGTTTTTGCAAATAAATCTGTATCATCTAAAAAAACAAGTGGTGATTATATAGCCCGCCTTACTTTGGACGGTATAATTGGAGATGACCAAAAAATATATGATTTAATATCGAGTATAGAAGATAATAAAAAAATAAAGGCTGTAATCGTTTGGCTGGATACGCCTGGTGGAAGTGCCGTTGGCGGGGAAGAAATTTATCTACGTCTCCGTAAATTATCAGAAAAGAAGCCTGTTGTTGGTGTTATGCGCTCTATAAGTGCTTCGGCTGGCTACATGATAGCACTTGGAACCGAGCATATTTTTGCACGAGCGGGGACAATAACTGGCTCTATCGGTGTATTAATCGAAACAGCAGAAATAACAGTACTTGCCGAAAAACTAGGCATAAAGCCAATATCTATTAAATCTTCCCCCCTAAAGGCATCGCCTTCTCCTTTTGAAAAATCAACTCCGGAAGCAGAAAAAGTAATAAAAGACATGATTATGGATTTTTATGACCATTTTGTTGATATTACAGCAGAAAGACGTAAATTACCGCGCGAAAAGGTGATGACACTTGCTGATGGGCGTATTTACAGCGGGAAGCAGGCTGTTGAAAGCAAGCTTATTGATGCTATTGGCGGGGAACAAGAAGCCAAGGATTGGTTGGTCAAAAACCGTAGTATTTCAGATGATTTAGGCATTTATGATGTCGAAATAGAGCAGGAAGAGCCACTCCTAGAGCGTATCCTAAAGGGAACAATTGGAGAATTTTGGCAAAAAAGCAGAGTTGGGCTTGACGGATTGTCCGCTATATGGCATTATTAACCGATTAATTTCTTCTAGTTCAATAACTTTGTCTTAAAAATAACAATAAAATCCTATGTATGGATTTTATAGCTTCGGAGATACCTAATGACCAAATCTGAACTCATTCTTCGTCTTTCTAAACGTTACCCGCACCTGTATCAACGTGATATTGAAACTTTGGTTTCAACTATCTTTGATGATATTTCAGCTACACTGGTAGATGGTGGTCGCGTTGAGCTTCGTGGCTTTGGTGCATTCTCTATCCGCCGTCGTGACTCTCGCAAGGCACGCAATCCTAAAAACGGAAAAGAAGTTAGTATTGGTGAGCGTTATGCAATTTATTTCCGTACAGGGAAAGAGTTGCGCGAACGCATCAACAAAGCTCCTGTGATGAATTAGTTGTGGGCTATATAAAGTTCTTTTTAATAGCAGTTGTTGCTATTCTTTTAATTACTTTTTGTATAGTTAATCGTGGGGCTGTTTCTGTTAGCCTGTTCCCTTTTCCATACGAAATTAATGTTCCTATTTTTATTCTTGCAATTTTATGTTGTGCAGTTGGTGTTGTTGCTGCCAGCCTCCTCTTCAAAATAAAATTATTCCAAGTGAATTCTTTGCTCAGAAAAACTAAACAACGTATGGAAGCTTTAGAAAATGAGAACAAGTCTCTTCGTAGCGAGCGAGACAGCACTCTCATATCACTTCCCAAAAAATAGCATTATCTGTCATGGATGTGGCTGTAAAAATCTGCGGTTTAAATAATGAGTCAGCCGTGCGTGCTGTAATTAAAGCAAATGCTAATTACGCGGGATTTGTTCATTATCCAAAATCACCACGCCATGTTTCTATTGAGCAGGCAGCCAAACTAAAATCATTGCTGCCACCATCTATAAAATCTGTAATGGTTCTGGTAAATCCAAGTGATGTTTTACTTACAGAAATTGCCAATATTATGCGCCCTGATTTTTTTCAATTGCATGGTGATGAATCACCTGAAAGGCTAGCTGAAATTCGCCAAAAATTTCCGCAAGTAAAATTAATAAAAGCGATACCAGTGCATAATTCTGATGACATAAAAAAAGCCAAAGATTTTTATGACGTATGTGATTTTTTACTCTTCGATGCCAAGCCATCTGGTGATAATATGATTCATGGTGGTAACGGCATAAGTTTTGATTGGTCGCTGCTTGCAGGCAATACACCAACAGAAAACTGGTTTCTGGCTGGCGGATTAAATGCACAAAATATCAAGGATGCAATCATGATAACTAGTGCAAAATTTATTGATGTCTCTTCTGGCGTTGAAAGCTCTGCTGGTGTAAAAGACGCTGGAATGATTGAGGAATTCGTAAAGGTTACACGCCAATGAAGATAAGTAACACACAACCTGATATAAACGGACATTTTGGGATATTCGGCGGGAGATATGTTGCCGAAACTTTGATGCCGCTTATTTTAGAGGTGGAAAAGGCTTATGAAGCTGCCAAAGCTGACCCTAGTTTCCAACAAGAAATTGATTATTATTTTACTCATTATGTTGGTCGCCCTTCCCCGCTTTATTTTGCGCCACGTTTTACGCAGCATTGTGGAGGGGCAAAAATCTATTTCAAACGTGACGAGCTGAACCACACAGGCGCACATAAAATCAATAACTGCATCGGGCAGATTCTGCTGGCTAAACGGCTTGGGCGCAAGCGCATCATCGCTGAAACTGGCGCAGGACAGCATGGCGTGGCAACCGCCACTGTTTGCGCTTTATTCGGGCTTAAATGCGTTATTTACATGGGCGCAAAAGATATTGAACGGCAAGCACCAAACGTGTTCCGCATGAAGCTGCTGGGGGCGGAAGTTATTCCTGTTGAATCAGGCACAAAAACCCTGAAAGATGCGATGAATGAAGCGCTGCGTGATTGGGTGACTAATGTGCATGACACTTTCTACCTCATCGGCACAGCAGCAGGCCCTCACCCCTACCCTGCTATGGTGCGGGATTTTCAAGCCATCATCGGGCGGGAAGTACGCACGCAAATGCAAGCAGCCGAAGGTCGTCTGCCTGACACTCTAGTGGCAGCAATTGGTGGCGGCAGCAATGCCATTGGTTTATTCCATCCTTTTATCGCTGATAACAGCGTAAAAATGATTGGAGTGGAAGCGGCTGGGCATGGGCTAGATTCTGGCGCACACGCAGCCTCTATTGCCCGTGGGAAAGCTGGTGTTTTGCATGGCAGCCGCACTTACCTGTTGCAAGATGATGACGGACAAATTCTTGATGCTCACTCCATCTCCGCAGGGTTAGATTATCCGGGTATTGGCCCTGAACATTCATGGCTGCATGAAAGCGGGCGGGTGGAATATGCCTCGGTGGTTGATGATGAAGCTCTGGCAGCCTTTCAACTGGTTTCTAAACTAGAGGGGATCATTCCCGCCCTTGAACCCTCACACGCCCTCGCCCATGTGCAAAAAATCGCTCCTAAATTACCGAAAGACCACCTACTTGTGGTAAATGTATGCGGACGTGGTGATAAGGATATTTTCACCGTGGCTAAGGCTTTGGGAGTGCAGCTATGACCACACGCATACAAAACACCTTCGCTAAATTAAAAGGGCAAAAGCGTACTGCCCTTATTCCATTTATCATGGGCTATGACCCTGATGAGCAGACATCAGCAAAAATATTGGCTGCATTGCCTGCTGCGGGTGCGGATATTATTGAAATAGGCATGCCATTTTCTGACCCAATGGCAGATGGTGCGGTGATTCAAGCAGCGGGCATCCGTGCGCTAAAAGCTGGGGCAACCGTTGTAAAAATTATCGCCATGGTGCGTGAATTCCGCAAGAACAATAACGAAACACCAATTATCCTGATGGGCTACTTCAACCCTGTTTATCGCTATGGAGTGGAGAAATTTTGCAAAGACGCAGTTTCTGCAGGTGTGGACGGGATTATTATCGTTGACCTGCCACCTGAGGAAGAAAGTGAAATCCGCCCGCACCTCACCGCCACGGGGCTAGACCTTATCCGCCTCATCGCCCCAACTAGCGGTGATGATAGATTGCCAATGCTCACTGCCTCTGCCAGTGGCTTTGTTTATTATATTTCCATTACAGGCATCACAGGGGCAAAAACTGCGGATAGCGGAGCGCTCAAAAAACAAATTGAACATCTGCGTGAATTCACCAAGCTGCCTATTGCCGTTGGTTTTGGTATAAAAACCCAGCAGCAAGTAAGCGACGTGTCAAAATTTTCTGATGCAGTAGTGGTCGGCTCCGCACTGGTTGACGCTATTCACAACGCAGATGATAAAGTACAAGCCGCAACTAAGTTTATCAACTCACTCACCAACAAATAATATCTAAGAAACCTTTCTATGGTTCTTTAAGATGTTATTGAGCCATCCGCGACCGCTTTGATTATCAACATAATGAATCAGGGCTATTACGACGCGCTGATCAAAAAAGCTGCCAACATTATCCAATAAAAATTTATTTGCTGCTTCAATGCTCATAGCATCACGCCATGAACGAGGACTTATCATACCGATGAAAGCATTCGCCACTGCAATAATTCGCGCGGAAATTAAAATTACATCACCTTTTAAACCAAGATTCCCAGTACCATTGTATTTTTCCTGCCACTGTTTTAGTGTTTCAGCAACTGGTCCATCAAATGATACTTTTCCTAATAAATCAGCGGCTGCATCCATAGATGTACGAATTGTGATTTTTTCGTCATCACTTAAATGCCCAGTTTTAGTGAGAAGTTCTGTAGGTACAACGATTTTTCCGATATTCATTAGGTTGGCAGCAGTTGTTGTGGTTTCTATCATCACATTATCAAGCCCCATATCTACTGCTATTTGGTATGCAAGTTGAGAAACAAGCAATGAATGATTAGCCGCGAATGGATCGCGCTTATCAACCAAACTTAAAAGGGTCTGCACCAGCTGCTTTTGCGTAGAAAGTCTGCGCTCACGCTCGTGATAAATTTCACTTATATCTTGCTCTACAACTAACACTCCAGAAGTTTTTTCTGGCAATAAAGAGACTGGAATTTCTTTAAGGGGAATATAGCCAGAACGAATTATTATTTCATTATCGCCATCATTTTCATGATGAACATTATAAATTTGATGCCCCTCTTCCAAAGCAATTTCACATTGCTCCTTCACATGTTCAGCACGAGCTGTCCCTCGTATATCTGAAACAGTTTTTCCAACTATACTTTTTGGCGACATTCCTGATTCTTCCGATACCTTCTTATTTGCAAACCAATAAGTTTGTTTCTCATCTACTATGTAAATAGCTTCTGGTTGATAGTCGGTGACTAGCCTTAGCAAATTTTCCTGTGCCTGTGATTTTACCGCAACTTTTTTGAAGTAGCTTGATGCCATCAGCGCGTGACGCGAATATGAATACCACCACATCGTAATTATAATTAAAACTATTACAGCAATAATAAGAGTAAAAGTCGCGGTTATGGCTGCGCGGTGCGCTCCACTCTCCACAAACGCCTCAGCCTTGTCAATCTTAACAACCAATTTCCAATTTGCTCCATTTATATCACGCGAAGTAGCAAGCACTGGCTGTCCACGATAATCTTTTAGTTCAGAAGAAAAATTATCTGTTCCCTTATTAATATAGGCCTCGGCACTGTCCTTTTGATTGAGTTCAAATTGTTTGCTAAGTAGAGCGCTGCCATCCTGCAAAGGAGAAATATATTCCATTTTGTCTTTTGTATCGCCAGCCAACCGCACCAACAATATCTCCAGAGTTTTTTCTGTAGAACCTGGTTGTTTCAAAAGCCCAAACAAATTTTCATCAATTGTTTTTATGGCAATGATTTTTCCAATCTGCCCTTCCGCATTATGCTCACCCTGAATCGAATAAATCGGAACAGAGAAACCTACATAAAGAGTGCCGTCAGCATCTTTCTGCAAATCAATAAAACCTTCCGCACCAGCAATTTGTTTTTTTGCATGTTCAACAATTTTAGCCATTGAGGAATTAATCATTGGCGTACCAACAACCAACTGATTGTCATTACCAAGAACTACTAAACCGCTTTTGCTTTCTGTTGGAATATTTGCGGGAATTGCATCAGTTCCACTTGTCGACATGAATCCAGCGCGTTGTGCTGTAAAAACCAACAAATTGCGCAAATAAGATTTTTGTGACGGTTCAGCATCAGTCGGCGCACCTTCTTGCTGTGGAACCATTTGCAATTCCGCCAGATATAGCTTGAGCGATGGATTTTCTGCTAATGTACGCAGCTCTGTGAAATTACCAGATATGAAATGACTAACATCTGTCTTACGACTTTCCGCAATAAGATTCAGACGTTCTTTCCAAGATTGTACATCCCGCGCATAATCTTTTTTGTTGAAGTCAGAAATAAATATTAGTCCGCCAATAATAATCCCGAATACCAGTAAAACGATCCCGTACATCCACGGGGTGCATTTTATTTTTGTCACTTCAGAAAATTCATCATCCGATGGGAGTATTTTGCTCATTTTAGTCTCTCCTTAATTTATATCTTATGTAACAAATTTTTCTTATTTATACCAATGTAATATTTAGCAAAAAGTAAAGCCTTACATTCTCGGACGGTATGTCCACCAGTTTGTTTCATTGACACCATAGATAGGGCGATAGTGATAAATTTTCATCGCAGGAATTACATGCTTAATCTGGTTATCAAGAATAATCAGATTATCATCATCATCATATATCCCTAAAATAGCGTGGATAATTCCGCCAAGATTTAAATCCTGTACTATCATTATACGCATCTTATCTTCTGGGATTCCTAATGCGCGCAACGAATGGTATTTAGAAATAGCGTAGTCCTCGCAATCACCACTTATTTCCATGAATTCATATGGCGTTTCCCAATAATCATTCATTCCCCAATTAAGTTGATCTACTATATAAGGATGTTTGTTCGACCAGTTATTCACCTCGTCCAACTGCTCGTTAAATGGCTTATCCTTTAATGTTTCGAGCAACTCCTTCCATTCTTTTATAACACAAGGATGATAGCGAACAGTGTCGCATTCATCGTCTGATATTTCTTGCTGACTCTGGAAACGAGACAATACACCAGTCCATTTAGGGAAATGGATGAGATCCTCAAACTTAGACTCACTCATATTGAAATAAGAATTATATGATGTTTGCGCCTGCGCTGAATATGCAAGTAGAAGCGCAAGCAAACTTAAAATTATTGGAGAAAATATTTTATATTGATGATTCATAATCCAACTTTTATACGTCATAACCGAGCTATAGCGCATCATTTTCTTCTTTGCTATTGTGTTTTTTATATCACACTCGAAACAAAATACATGCCATTTAAAAAATCTGTTACAGGCAAAATACACAAGAGAACAATATATTTTGTTTCGTATACGGAACGTTATAACAAAGACTTTCTGCGTATTTGAGAATATTATTTTTTGTTCCGTATATGGAATGTTGCTTGATTGAAATTTATTTTCTATAATTTCATGGATACAAAAAACATGAACGCCACATTTCGCGTTAAGAGAAAATTAATTATTGGTGCGTATATATGAACCCATATTCATTTGCATGGTGTAGGTGGATATTATGTAATTACATAAATGGAGTTTATTATGACTGTTGCAAAAAAATCTGCTAAAAAACCAGCTGCTAAAAAAGCTGCTGCTAAAAAACCAGCTGCTAAAAAAGTAGTTGCTAAGAAAAAACCTGCTGCAAAGAAATCTGCTGCAAAGAAACCAGCTGCTAAAAAAGCCGCTAAGAAAAAACCAGCTGCTAAAAAAGCTGCTGCTAAAAAACCAGCTGCTAAGAAAGTAGCTAAAAAGCCTGCTAAAGTTTCTAAACCAAAAGCAAGCCTTAGCTTAGCTGCTAAATCTATGGCTGCTAAAAAAGTAACTCCAATCCGTCTCTAATTCACGGATTAGTTATTTCTGAATAAAATAGGGGGTCTCAATTGAGACTCCCTTTTTTATATTTAAAAATTGTAATAAAAAAGCCCCGCAGACTTTAATCCACGGGGCTTCGGCTTTACAAAATCACACTAATTAGGCTGGTTTTTTCTCACGAACAGCAATAGTATCTGAAATATCTTCTCCTGTTTCCTGATTCACAGCGCGCATAGACAAACGAATCTTACCACGATTATCAATATCGAGAACTTTTACTTTAACAACATCGCCTTCTTTCACTACATCCTCGACTTTTGCTACGCGGTGGTCGGCTAGTTCGCTGATATGAACCAACCCATCTTTCGCGCCAAAGAAATTGACGAATGCGCCAAAATCGACAACACGCACCACTTTTCCAGTGTGTATCTGCCCTACTTCTGGCTCGGCAACTATTGAATAAATCCAGTCATAAGCCTTTTTACCAGCTTCTTCACTGGTTGCAGCAATACGAACTGTACCATCATCCTCAATATCAACCTTCGCGCCTGTAACTTCGCAAATCTCACGAATTACCTTGCCACCAGAACCAATAACTTCACGGATTTTGTCTTTTGGAATGGTCATGCTGGTGATGCGCGGTGCAGTGCTGCCAACTGATTCACGCGGAGCGGAAAGAGCTTTAGCCATTTCACCGAGAATATGGTTACGCCCAGCGTGAGCTTGGGTTAGTGCCACTTGCATAATTTCTTCAGTGATGCCATCAATTTTAATATCCATCTGTAAAGCTGTAATACCTTGGCTTGTGCCAGCTACTTTGAAATCCATATCACCGAGATGATCTTCATCACCCAGAATATCGGAAAGAACTATGAAACCAGATTTTTCTTTAATCAAACCCATTGCAATACCAGCTACAGGTCGTTTCAGAGGAACGCCAGCATCCATAAGTGCGAGTGAACTACCACACACAGTTGCCATAGAAGATGAACCGTTAGATTCAGTAATTTCTGACACGCAACGAAGTGTGTATGGGAAATCTTCTTTAGCTGGAAGCATAGGATGAACAGCGCGCCACGCAAGCTTCCCATGCCCAATTTCACGACGACCAGGGCTACCCATACGTCCAACTTCTCCAGTAGAATATGGAGGGAAGTTATAATGCAGCATAAATCCTTCGCGATATTCACCTTCGAGAGCGTCTATCACCTGCTCATCTTGGCTAGTGCCAAGAGTTGCAACAACCACAGCCTGAGTTTCACCACGGGTAAACAATGCTGAACCATGTGTCATTGGTAGCACACCAACTTCACCAATAATCTGGCGAATGTCAGATGGACCGCGCCCGTCAATACGTTTTTGGCTGGTGACATAATCAGTACGGACAATATCCTGTTCCAATTTTTTAAGTTGGTTGCCAAGAGTTTTATCATCGTAACCATTCTCACCAGATTCTTTACCCAAAGCCACTTTTACAGATTTTTTAATCTCATCAAGACGGTTTGAACGTTCTTGTTTTCCTGTAAGTTTATAAGCAGCGCGAAGATCAGTTTCGGCAACCTTACGAACACTAGCTTCAAGCTCTGCGTTTTCTGGTTTTTTGAAATCCCACGGTTCTTTTGCAGCCGATTCTGCCAGAGAGATAATCAGCTTAATTACCGCCTGCATTTCTTTGTGACCATAGCTTACGGCACCTAACATAACTTCTTCAGAAAGTTCCTGCGCTTCTGATTCCACCATCAACACCGAACGAGCAGTACCAGCAACAACTAAATCCAACTGGCTATCAAGCAATTCTGCACGGGTTGGGTTGAGTAAATATTCACCATTCACATAACCAACGCGACAACCAGCGATAGGCCCCATAAACGGAACACCAGAAAGCGTGAGTGCGGCTGATGCACCAACCAATGCAACCATATCTGGATCATTTTGCATATCATGCGAAAGCAAAGTGCAAACAACTTGCGTTTCGTTATAAAAACCATTCGGAAAGAGTGGGCGAATAGGACGATCAATCAAACGAGAAGTAAGAACTTCTTTCTCCGTTGGGCGACCTTCGCGCTTAAAAAACCCACCCGGAATTTTACCAGCGGCAAACGCCTTTTCTTGATAGTTCACGGTAAGAGGAAAGAAATCGATATCCGCTTTTGGTGTTTTTGCTGCCACCACGGTGCAAAGCACCACAGTATTACCATAAGTCGCTAGAACAGCACCATCTGCTTGGCGAGCAATTTTACCAGTTTCCAACGTTAGTGTACGACCACCCCATTCAATTGACTTCTTAGTTACATTAAACATGTTTTATATCTCTCTTTCCTACTTAGTTTATTTATCGAAACGGTCAGTTGTCAGCGGTCTGCGGTCAGAATTTTATAAAAACTGATCGCTGGTCGCCGATCGCTAATAGCTACTTCCTTATTCCTAATTTTTTAATCAGCGTATCATAACGCGCAAAATCACTCTTTTTCAAATAATCAAGCAAACGACGACGGCGACCAACCAAAATCAACAATCCGCGGCGGGAGTGGTGATCATTTTTATGCTCTGCAAAATGCTCTGTCAGATGGTTAATGCGCGCAGTAAGCAATGCAACCTGAACTTCTGGAGAACCAGTATCATCTTTCTTTGTTGCAAATTTTTTGATTGTTTCTTTTTTCTCATTATTTACGGCTTTATTCGACATCGTAGCTACTCCTTCATTCATTATAAATTAAACACACGCACCGGCTTCATCACTCCAGCTTCCCACTTGCAAATCGCCATAGCCTTTCCGTTATCCCGTGCCAGCACAAAAATGCTATCACTACCTCCTGAATTTATATCAGGAATATCAACGGTTTGACCCTGCCTTAAGCGGGTTACCTGAGTAGAATCAATATCCCACGCCAAGATGTCGTCCAGCGCAGATTCCACAGGTTGCAAAAAATCAACCTCGCCCTTATGCACCATATCTGCCAAGTTTTCCAGCGAAATCGCATGTGTTTCGTTAAATTTTCCGACACGCAAGCGGCGGAGGCTGGAAATATAGCCATAACATCCCAAAATTCTCCCCATATCCCGCGCTAATGAACGAATATATGTCCCCTTGCCGCAATGGCAGATAAAGTCAGTGGTCACTGGTTGGTGATCAACGGTCAGGCTAGGTGCTATTTTCAGTGATTTTACAGTCACTTCTCGTGATTTTATCTCCACTGTTTCCCCATTACGGGCTAAGTCATAAGCTCGTTTGCCACCTATTTTTATAGCTGAATAATTAGGGGGGGTTTGCTGTATTTTTCCTATAAATTGAGGAATTATCTTGATAATTTCTTCCATGCTAGGACATTTGTTGGACTCAAACAAAACCTCTCCTGCGCTGTCATCGGTGGAGCGTTCCTGCCCCCATGTTACGGTAAAAAAATAGGATTTAGCAGCATCCATCATATAGGAAACGGTTTTGGTCGCTTCTCCAAGCGCAAGTGGCAGAACACCAGAAGCAAGAGGGTCTAATGTTCCTGCATGACCAATTTTTACTGGTCGGAGAAGTCGCTTTACCTTCGATACAGCAGCTGCAGAGCTGATACCAGTTGCTTTATCAAGAATTATCCAGCCGTTCAAAATTATTCGCTGCCTTTTGTTAAATCGCGTACTACTTCTGGTTTTTTGAGCAGGTTGTTGATGCGCTCGGCTTCGTCATAAGAATCATCAAGGGCAAAGAATATCTTGGGAACATGGCGTAACTTAACGCGCTTAGAAACAAGATGGCGCAGCTCGGGAGAAGATATTTTAAGGGCTGTAATTAATGCTTCTTTATTTTCACCAGCAAGCGGCATAACGTAAGCAGTGGCATTTTTCAAATCAGGGCTGACGCGAACCTCTGACACTGTTATAGACGCGCCCAGTAAATCCATAGAATGGGCTTCACCGCGCATAAATATATCGGCAAGGGCATGACGAATTTCTTCACCGACCCGTAAATTACGCTGCGCACCGCCAGATTTTTTTTCTGAAAAAAGATTATGAAGTTTTGCCATCGATTTACTTAGCCATCTATCTACACCGTGCGAGCGGTTTCCTCGACTTCGAAGGCTTCAATTTGGTCATTCACCCGAATATCTTCGTAATTTTCAAACGCCATACCACATTCAAGACCACTCTTTACTTCCTTCACTTCGTCTTTGAAACGTTTGAGCGTTTTTAGTGTTCCTTCATGTATAACAACGTTGTCACGCAGTAAGCGAACCTTGGCACCGCGTTTGATAATACCATCAGTCACCATGCAACCAGCAATTTTACCAGCTTTGCTGATATTAAACACTTCACGAATCTGAGCATAGCCAAGGAAATTTTCACGAAGTGTTGGTGATAACATGCCCGACAATGCTGCCTTAACATCATCTACCACGTTATAAATAATCGAATAGTAACGAATATTGATCTTCTCTTTAGTTGCTAATTCTTTAGCCTTAGGAGCTGCACGAACATTGAAAGCAATAATCATTGCTCCAGTTGCTTTGGCAAGAGTAATATCAGATTCTGTAATCGCTCCAACACCACTATGCAGAACACGAACCATTACTTCATCACCAGAATACTTGGCTATTGAACCAGCAATCGCTTCCACCGAACCTTGCACATCCGCTTTGATGATAACTGGAAGTTCTTTTGCGTTTGTTCCAGCTGCTTCACCAAATAGATTTTCTAATGAACGGGTGGAAAGAACCACATTTTTCTCACGGATACGGCGTTCACGATATTCAGCAATGTCACGCGCTGTTTTTTCATTCTCAACTACTGAGAAAACATCCCCTGCTTCTGGCGCAAGACTCAAACCAAGAATTACCACAGGCATTCCTGGGATTGCTTCTTTTAGTGTATTGTTCTTATCATCAACCAATGTACGAACGCGACCATACGCCGCGCCAGCAACCACAATATCGCCAACTTTCAATGTCCCTTTTTGCACAAGAATTGTTGCAACAACACCTTTGCCTTGATCCAACTTGGCTTCGACAACAACACCAGCAGAAGCACGATTAGGATTTGCTTTTAACTCTAAGACTTCTGCCTGCAATAATATGGTTTCTACTAGCTTATCAAGATTCTGCCCAGTCTTTGCAGAAACTTCAACAACCATTGTTTCGCCACCAAACTCTTCTGGAATAAGCTCATACTGCATTAATTCTTGCTTCACACGACTAGAATCAGCACCAGGTTTATCTATTTTGTTCACCGCAACAACAATCGGCACGCCAGCCGCTTTCGCATGAGCAATAGCTTCTTTTGTTTGCTCCATAATTCCATCATCAGCAGCCACAACTAACACAACAATATCTGTTATTTTTGCACCGCGCGCGCGCATGGCTGTGAAGGCTTCGTGACCTGGTGTATCGAGGAATGTGACTTTCTGCCCACCCTCAACTTCAACCTGATACGCACCGATATGTTGAGTTATGCCACCAGCTTCTTTAGCTGCCACATCTGTTCTACGAAGAGCATCAAGCAATGATGTTTTTCCGTGATCCACATGTCCCATAATCGTAACTATAGGTGGGCGTGGCAGCAGGTTTTCTTCTTCTTCCTGCTCATCAGTTTTTAGGACATTTTCTACGTCACCTTCGGTAACGCGCTTGAATTTATGTCCAAATTCACCTACCACAAGCTCCGCAGTATCTGCATCTATCGATTGCGTGGCGGTTGCCATAATGCCAAGCTTCATAAGTGTTTTAATTACATCAACAGTGCGTTCAGCCATACGGTTTGCTAATTCTGCAACGCTAATAGCTTCAGGAATAACTACGTCGCGAATAACCTTTTCACTCTCAACAGCACCACCCATAGCCTTTTTGATAGCTTTTTCACGAGCACGACGAATGGAGGCAAGAGAGCGCACCCGCTGTTCTTCAATATTTGACAACGCTTGGTGTACGGTTATTTTACCTGAAGAACGCCTATCTTCACCACCACGGAGTTTTAGTTTTCCAGATTTTTCTTTCTGTTCAACTTCTTCAATTGCAGGGGCATGATGTAGTGGTTTGTTATTCCCCTTATGTGAAGGTGCAGATGGAACAGACTGCTGCGCTTTTGCTTCACTTACCAATGGTTCAGGCTTGTTAGGTTTAACAATTCCAGAAGCAGCAGGTATTACAACATCAGATTTCTTTTCTTTTTCTTCTACAGTTGAAGATTCACCCTTTAATGCCCGCAAATGTTTTTCTTCTTCACGACGCTGGGCAGCAAGTTCCGCTTCCGCTTTCATTTGCTCTTCTGCAAGTTTTAATACCTTCAAACGCACCTGACGTTCTTCCTGCGTCAGATGACGCATTGATTCATCATCTCCAGCAGCATTTCTACCAGTAAACCCACCAGCATTTTGTTTCACTTCTACCATGCCACCACCAGTGGAACCTTGAGCAAAAGTACGAGTTTTACGCACCTCAACAGTTACTGATTTGGAACGACCATGCGTGAAGTTTTGCTTCACCTTACCGCTTTCAACAGTTTTGGTAAGCTGCAAACGACCAGGGTTTGTTACTTTCAAGGTATCTTTTTTAGCGTTGTCGTTACTATCGGTCATGTTTGTTTATATATTGTAGTTAGTGGTTAATAGCTAGTAAAACTTACCAGAAACTGGCGATTAGCTACTGATTTACTCCCAAGATTCACGCGCCGCCATAATCAAACTGCCCGCTTCTTCTGAATTTAAAGCACCAGATGGCAAAACATCTAGCAATTCAGCAGTAGAAAGGTCTGCCAAATCATCAAGCGTTAGAATCTTATTTTTTCCAAAATTTTCCAACCATTCTGGCTTCAGCAATTCATGATTATTTACAAAATCGAGCAGAGATGCCTGAATTCCCATCTCTTTTAATTTTTCTTCGCGATTATGCTGTTGAACTTTCAACCAATTCTGAGCGCGATTATGTAGTTCTTCTGCCACATTATCATCAAAACCTTCAATGGTCGCCAAGTCTGCAACTGGAATGAATGCTACTTCCTCAATTGAGGTAAATCCTTCAGTAACTAACAAATGCGCAATAACCTCTTCCACATCAAGTGCCTCAACAAAAAGCTGTGATAGGTTATTAAACTCATCAGCACGACGCTCAGATTCAACAGCCTCAGTCAAAATATCAATGCTCCAGCCAACCAATTGCGAGGCTAGACGAACATTTTGACCACGACGACCGATTGCCAAAGACAGTTGATCATCAGGAACTACTACCTCAATTCTTCCTTTATTTTCATCAATTACCACTTTGGTAACTTCTGCAGAAGAAAGAGCATTAACAACAAAAGTTGCTGGATCTGGTGACCATTCAATAATATCGATTTTTTCACCTTGTAATTCACCAACCACAGCCTGAACACGAGAACCACGCACACCAACACATGATAAAACTGGGTTTACGCTGGCATCACGGGAAACCACAGCAATCTTTGCACGCGAACCTGGGTCACGAGCAACAGCTTTAATGGTGATTATGCCATCATAAATTTCAGGAACTTCCTGCGCAAATAAGCTGGCAAGAAAATCAGGATGGGTACGAGAAAGGAAAATCTGCGGACCAGTTTTTTCACGGCGGACATCGGCAATATAGGCACGAATACGATCGCCAGTGCGGAACAATTCGCGCGGAATCAAGTCATCACGACGAATCATTGCTTCTGTACGACCAAAATCTACTACAACATTGCCATATTCTACACGCTTTACCACGCCACTGATAATCTCACCAATTTTGTCTTTAAATTCATTGAATTGTTTATCACGTTCAGCATCACGAACCTTCTGCAACACCACCTGTTTTGCTGTTTGTGCAGCAACACGTCCAAAATCAATCGGCGGCAAAATATCTTTAATTTCATCACCAATTTCTAATTCCTTATTGATTTTTTTAGCCTGCGCCAAAGTTAATTCGGTTGTTTCATTTTCAACCGCTTCAACCACAGTACGCACGCGATATAATTTTATCTCGCCAGTTTTTTTATCAATTTCAGCACGGATATTATGTTCATGCCCATATTTACGGCGACCTGCCACCTGCACAGCCTGTTCCATTGCATCAATCACCGCTTCTTTCGGCAATCCTTTTTCGCGCGCAACTGCATCGGCAATTTGTAGCAATTCGCTGCTTCCGTAAATCGGTTGGGTGGCACTCATCATATTATCCTTTCGTCTTTTGTTTCTTCAAATCTTTTGCAACTAATTCTTCAGTCATTACTAGTTTTGCTGACTTAATATGGGTAAACGGTAATTCTACCGCAACTCCATCAACAAGCAGAGTAATTTTATCTCCTTCAATTCCATTCAGAACCCCACGAAAACGCTTGCGCCCGTTAATTGGTATAATCGTTTCCGCTTTTATCTCATACCCCGCAAAGCGTTTATAATCCTCACGTTTGGTCAGCGGTCTATCAATTCCTGGTGAACAAACTTCCAAGTTATACGCCCCAGAAATTGGCTCTTCTACGTCTAACAATGCAGAAATTGTATTCGTAATTTCTGTGCAGTCATCAAACCCCATCATCACGTCGTCTTTACGTTCAGCCATAACTGTAAGAGTTTTTCGCTTGCTTCCGTCCGCCAATTTTACTTGCACCAAACTATACCCCAGCGCATCGACTGAAGGCTCTATAATCTGCACAATACGCGACAACACATCCACAAAACACCTAATATTTACTGTATTTACTGTCATCCCGAGTTTGCCGAGGGATCTTTACGTTATAATGCAAAGATCTCTCATTACGCTACGCTCATTCGAGATGACAAAAAATTTAATAACAAAAAAGGCGGGCAAACCTGCCCACCTTCTAATTTTGTCACCATACACCATTTTATTCTGATTTCAAGGTTTTTCTAAACTATCCACTTTTATTTAATAATCCCAATACCTTCTCAGCCGCTTGTGGAATATTCGTCCCTGGTCCGAAGATAGCGGCGACACCTGCTTGTTCCAGCACGCTGTAATCCTGTGCGGGAATAACCCCGCCGCACACAACTAAAATATCGCCACGCCCTGCTACTTTCAGCGCAGCAATCAGTTGTGGAACAAGGGTTTTATGCCCCGCTGCATGCGACGATACACCCACGATATGCACGTCATTTTCCACCGCTTGACGAGCCACCTCTTCAGGTGTGGCAAACAGGCTGCCCACATCCACGTCAAAGCCCATATCGGCAAAGGCGGTGGCGATTACTTTTGCCCCACGGTCATGCCCGTCCTGCCCCATTTTAGCCACTAAAATGCGTGGTCTACGCCCCTCGCCTTTAGCAAAAGCGGCAACCTTATCACGGATTGGTTTTAAGCTGTCGTCTGCGTCATACACTGCGCCATATACTCCTGAAATAGTTTTGATGCTTGCGTTATATCTACCATAGATTTTTTCTAATGCCGAAGAAATTTCACCCACTGTCGCACGTTGCTGTGCTGCTTCCACCGCTAATTCTAGCAAATTACCAGTTTTATTTTTAGCTGCTTCAGTCAGCGCAGCGAGTGCTTTTTCGCAAGCAGCAGAATCACGCTTGCTACGCACATTTTTGAGCCTTTCAATTTGTGACAGGCGCACTTTGGCATTATCCACATCCAGAATATCAATCGGGGCTTCCTGCTTAAGCTGGTATTTATTTACACCCACAATCACTTCTTCCACACGGTCAATACGAGCTTGTTTGCGGGCTGCTGACTCCTCAATTTTCTGCTTAGGAATTCCCGCCTCAATGGCTTTGGTCATGCCACCAACTTCATTCGCTTCGGCAATCAACGCTTCAGCGTGTGCCACAAGACTAGCAGTTAATGATTCAATATAATAACTGCCACCAAGAGGATCTACCACCTTGGTAATCGCTGTTTCATGTTGCAAAATAAGCTGTGTATTGCGGGCGATGCGGGCAGAAAAATCCGTGGGCAGGGCAATTGCTTCATCTAGTGCATTTGTGTGCAAAGATTGTGTGCCACCCAGCACCGCCGCCATTGCTTCCACTGTGGTACGGATTACGTTATTATAAGGATCTTTTTCCGTGAGCGACACCCCCGAAGTTTGGCAGTGAGTGCGCAGTGCAGAGGACATCGGCTTTTTCGGGTTATATTTTGCCATAGTTTTTGCCCATAGCAAGCGAGCAGCCCGCAGCTTGGCAATTTCCATAAAGAAATTCATACCGATTGCAAAGAAAAATGATAGGCGAGGTGCGAATTCATCAACATCAAGCCCCTTGCTCAGTGCCGCTTTTACATATTCCTCACCATCGGCGATGGTATATGCAAGTTCCTGCACCGCCGTTGCCCCCGCCTCGTGCATGTGATAGCCAGAAATAGAAATGGAATTAAATTTCGGCATTTTTTTAGCGGTATATTCTATAATATCTGCCACAATCCGCATTGATGGTTCAGGCGGATAAATATAAGTGTTACGCACCATAAATTCTTTGAGAATATCATTTTGAATTGTGCCTTGCAGCTCTTCCAGCTTCACGCCCTGCTCCAGCCCTGCCACAATGTAACTCGCCAGAATCGGCAGCACTGCACCGTTCATGGTCATGGATACGCTCATTTCACTCAGTGGAATTGAATCAAATAAAATCTTCATATCCTCCACTGAATCAATGGCAACGCCCGCCTTGCCCACATCGCCTACTACTCGTGGGTGGTCAGAATCATAGCCCCGATGCGTTGCCAAATCAAAAGCCACCGAAAGACCTTTTTGCCCGCCCGCAAGGTTGCGTTTGTAAAAAGCGTTGGATTCTTCCGCCGTAGAAAATCCTGCATATTGCCGCACTGTCCATGGGCGCACCGCATACATCGTCGCCCGAGGACCACGCACAAAAGGCGCAAATCCCGCCATCGTGTCAGTATCTTCCAACCCTTCTAAATCCACTGCCGTGTAAATCGGTTTTACGATAAAACCTTCTGGCGTTTCCCAGTCTAACTTCGCAAGAGGAATGGTATTGCCCGCTTTATCAACTCCCAAATCTTTCTGTGCTAATTTTTGCCAATCAGAAATAGATTTTTTGGGGAATGAGGTCATAAAATTTCTTTCTATCTTTTATTAAACTTTGTTCGTTATTGTGTTTGCTGAATGAGCAAATTTTATGCCCTCACGACGGAACACATCTAAAATTGCAAGCATCACTTCACTCTGTGGAGTGTTACGCCCTTCATGCACATCACCTATCCAAAAGACCAGCATAAAAACCAAGCCTAATTCATTAAACTCACGCAGCCAGCACATTATCTCATTTTTCTTGATACAGCGCGGATGAGATTTTGCACATTCAAGCATGTGACGGATTGCTTTTTTTGCATCAGTATCAAAATCCAGAACTACTTTTATTTCAATCCGCGCCTGCTCATTACTATGCGACCAGTTGGTTACGCGAGTTGAAGTAAGTTCTTCGTTTGGAATTAACAACTCACGTCCGTCTGCGGTTTCAACCAATACATAACGCATGTTCATTTCACGCACATGCCCTGTGTTGCTTGCCACCTCAATCAGATCACCGATCATAATTGATTTTTCCAAGAGAAGGGTGATACCGCTGACAAAGTTTGCAGTAACTTTTTGTAATCCAAGACCAATCCCAACACCGAGTGCGCCACCGAATACTGCAAACGCTGTTAGATCCACCCCAACCACGGATAGAGCAATCATAAAAGCAGTGAAATAAATAAATATTCTGAAGAATTTTACGATAAGCTCTCTGGCATTATAACTTAGATTTGATGCATTGCGTAAATAACTCTCAAGTGTACGCGAAAGAAGACCTGCCATCCAAAGTACAACAACTAGGATTATCGTTCCATTCACCAAATTCAACATCGAAATTTTATATTTACCAACATCAAGTGATACTGAACTTAGATATGCTGTAGTTACCCGCATGAATCCAGTAACATCCAACACTGCTATCACCATAATCACAATCGCTATAAACCACGCCACCAGACGCGAGCGAACCATAAGCAATACGAACTTTGCTATAATATAGTAGATACACAACTGAATGGTGGCATCCGTAAGAATACTATTTTTAGTGTATTCCTCAGCTATTGGCTTAACTATATTCAGCAATAAAAATGATAATAGCGGAGATAGAAGCGCAAGCGGCTTATGAAAAAACTCAATATCAATCTTTTTTTCTGGCTTTGATTGTAAATATAGATTGGTGCGGAAGCGGGCAGCGTAAGCAACCAGAACAGATAACAAAAGAGCTATCGCTACCAACATTAATTCAATATAGAAATAATCGTTGGAAAGCGCAGAGAACAACTCCTCTTTCGTTGCAAAAAGTTTTTTTACTATTGGAGCTGCTGCATCAGTGGACATGATAAAATTATCTCAAATGAAATATTATGCGTGCAATATAACAGATTTATATATAACTATAATTATCTATAATTGCCAATAAATAAGGCTATAAAAGAATATCATTAACAACTTCTTAATATCGAAAATATATAATGCCATTATGAAAGTTCAGATCAAAAAATACTGCAATGTTATCGGCTTTACTCTAATTGAGCTTTCAATCGTTGTCTTGATTATGGGGCTAATGATTGGTGGAATCATGATGGCTATGACACAAGAATCAAGGCGTGCAAAACAATCTGAGCTAAAAACTAAAATGGATGCCATTGAGCAGGCTATCGGTGCTTTTGTGAAAAAAAATAATAGACTTCCATGTCCCGCCGACGGCGCGTATGTTGTTACAGTCGCTAATTTTGGAAAAGAGGGTGGCACGGCTGGGGGTGGAACTTGTAGTAATGGTGCAACTTATGATGGCAGCGGGATCCGTACTGCTGATTCGACTCCACCAACTGCAAATTTTGCACTTGGAAATACAGCAGGAGGTGTCGTTCCTGTTCGCGCTCTTGGTCTGCCTGATGAATATGCCTTTGATCCATGGGGCGGGCGTTTTAGTTACGCTGTTGATGTACGCTTAACTGCAACCAGCGCTTTCGCTACCTACTCCCAAATTGATACAACTGGGAGTATAACCGTGAATGATAACTCTGGAAACGCCCGCCTTACCAACGCGATAACAGTGATTATCAGCCACGGACAGAACGGGCATGGGGCATATCAACTTAGTGGCACGCGTAAAACTGCTGGTTCAACCAACGCTAATGAACAAACCAACTGCCATTGCACTGCTGCATCTGTGGCAGCTGCCTTTTCCAGCACATTCGTTATGGGGGCTAATACGGCAACCAGTAGCAGTGATTTACGCACTGTTTTTGATGACACGCTGCGTTATTATACACGGGGTAGCTTTCTTGCCAATGGCGAAATTACAACAGAAACCAAGTAATCTCAATGTGTTAAAGATTTGAAAGACTATTTCACATAGCCATTTTCGATTTTCATAAAAATGTCATAGAAATATCATATTCTTAGTTACTTCCTTGTGATAAAGTTTGAACATGGGCATGAGTTTAAATACAAGAGCAGATAATATTAAACTGCTAGAAGAGTTAGCACACGAGAAAGGACTCCGTGCCGAGGGCGTTGCTGTTCTCAAAAGAATAATGAATAATGAAAGTAGTGGCGAAACCAATCCCAAATCTAACGGGAGAAGTAGTGCCAAAGGATTATTTCAATTTATAGATGGTACATGGGCAGGTCTAGTAAATAAACACCCAGATGAATTAAAAAAAGATGGTCGCGATGACCCAAGACAACAAATAATAGCCGCCATATATTTTACCAAAAGTAATGAATTAGCATTCAAAAGGCGGTTTGATAGAACTCCAGATGACGGCGAGCGTTATCTTATGCACTTTGCTGGAGAAGATACTGCTTTGCGTGTTATTAGACTAGCTGAAATTGATCCTAATACACCAATCCAAAATGTTATGTCTCAAAAAGCAATAGAAGATAATGGTTACAAAAGCGAAGCAAACAAAGGTGTGCGGATTAATTTTAAGGATGGTGGTTTTTTACCTATAGAAAGTTTTAAGGTTGGGGATTTTGTCAACTGGGCAAATGGGAAAATGGGTCTGCCAGATAATAAATATAAAACCGATTCGTCACCACAATACAAACGAGATAAACGAGGTGTTCCAGACTCTCAAGGAAATTGGATTATGGTAGCAATAGCAGCGGTGGCTGCTGTGGTGGCTGCTGTGGCTATGTTTTCAGATGATGAGCCAGATGATGGCAATCTTAAATCTCCAAGTACACCAAGAAGACCAAGGGGACACTCCCCGTCTCCAGCTTAGTTTAACTGTGGGTATGCTCGTGTGAATGAATAGCTATTTCATGAGCGGAATGTAATCTTTTCCCTACAAGGTTTCGTAACCCAACATAAAATACTGGTGTCAGAAATAGCCCAAAAAATGTAACCCCAAGCATCCCAGAGAATACGGCTATCCCCATTGCATAGCGCATTTCAGAGCCTGCTCCGCTTGAAAGAACCAGAGGTATAACTCCCATAATAAAGGCAAATGATGTCATCAGAATCGGGCGCAACCGCATTCTTGTAGCTTCCACTGCTGCTTCAAACGGAGTACTTCCACCAATTTCCAATTCACGAGCAAACTCCACAATAAGAATTGCATTTTTACAGGCAAGCCCCACCAACACCATCAAGCCTATTTGCGTGAATATATTATTATCACCACCAACAAGCCAAACGCCAACAATAGCGCATAGCAGACACATAGGCACAATGAGGATTACCGCAAGTGGCAGAGTCAGGCTTTCATATTGTGCAGCGAGAACCAAAAACACCAACAGCACACATAACGGGAAAACTAATATGGCTGTATTTCCAGCCAGAATCTGCTGGTATGTTAATTCTGTCCATTCATAGGTCATGCCCTTAGGGATAGTTGCCTTAACAATTTTCTCCAATGCCTCCTGCGCCTGCCCTGTTGAAATTCCATTAGCTGGTCCACTATTAATATCGGCAGTACGATAGGCATTATAACGCATTGAACGTTCTGGTCCATAACTCTGCTTAACCGAAAGAACGCTACCGAGAGGAACCATTTCGCCTGCATAATTACGAACCTTCAGTTTGCCTATATCCTCGGCATGAGCGCGAAACGGTGCATCTGCCTGCGCTATAACCTGATATATATGTCCAAACTTATTAAAGTCGTTGATATAAAGTGAGCCTAGATAGATCTGCATAGTATTAAAAATATCAGTAATCGGCAGCCCCAGCTGTTTGGCCTTGGTTCTATCCAAATCAACCAGAAGCTGTGGAACATTTATCTGAAATCCACTGTAAGTCTGATGCGGATCTAGCTGTGGAGTTTGGTAGGCCTGCCCTAAAATAGCGTCTTTTATACCAGACAAAACTTCATCCCCCATATCATTACGATCTTGAAGCTGAAGTTTAAATCCGCCAGAAGTTCCCAGTCCTATAATAGGCGGTGGTGGCAACACCATCACAAACGCATCCTTAATAGCGCCGAACTGCATATTAATATCCTGAGCTATTCCACCTGCGGAAAGCTCTGGTGATTTACGCTCATCGAATGATTTGAGTGGCAAAAAAACTATCCCCGCACTGGAACTAGCGGTAAAGCCATTGATTGACAGCCCTGGAAAAGCAACCGCGTGATCAACGCCTGTATTTTTCATGGCTATCTCCGACATCTGGCGAATAACCACATCTGTTCGATCCAGAGAAGAACCATCTGGCAACTGGGCAAAACCTATGAGATATTGTTTATCTTGTGGTGGAATATAACCAGTTGGAACTTTATAAAAACCAAATGCGGTTAGAGCGATTAATATAAGATAAATGCTGAATGCTAATTTTTTACGCCCAAGAACGCCTACTACACGTTTTGAATATTTTTCAGAACCAGCTTTAAACATGCGATTAAAACCAGCAAAAAACCATCCAAAATTCTTCTCCATAAATCTTGTTAGCGCATCAGGTGGCGTATCATGGCTTTTTAGAAGAATCGCTGCCATAGCCGGTGAAAGTGTAAGGGAATTAAACGCTGAAATAACCGTTGATATTGCGATGGTAAGAGCGAACTGGCGGTAAAATTCTCCAGTCAAACCACTGATAAAAGCAATGGGAACAAAAACCGCTATCAAGGTTAGGGCAATGGCAATAATAGGACCGCTAACTTCGCGCATCGCCTGATAGGTTGCATCCTTCGGCGATAATCCTGATTCAATATTACGCTCTACATTTTCAACAACAACAATCGCATCATCCACCACAATCCCAATAGCCAGCACCAAGCCGAACAATGTAAGGGCGTTGATTGAAAATCCCATAAGCAATAAAAAGGCAAATGTTCCAACAATAGAAACTGGAACTGCAAGTAGTGGGATGATTGAAGCCCGCCAAGTCTGTAAGAATAAAATAACTACCAAAACCACAAGGGCAACAGCTTCTAGCAATGTATGAATTACAGCTTTAATTGAATCGCGCACAAATGATGTTGGGTCATAAACAATCGTGTAATCGACATCCTCAGGAAAATCTTTTTTAAGCTCTTCCATGGTTGAACGCACATTATTGGAAATTTCCAGCGCATTCGACCCTGGTGCCTGAAAAACCGCAAGTGCCACAGCAGGTTTATTATCAAGCAACGAACGCAAAGCATATTGTGAAGCACCAAGTTCAACGCGCGCTACATCTTTAAGACGGGTTATCGCTCCACCCTTATCTGCCTTGATAATAATATCAGAAAATTCTTCCTCTGTTTGCAGACGACCTTGTGTGTTTATGTTCAATTGCAAATCAACATTTTTCTGCGTTGGTGAAGCACCTATTACACCAGCTGCAACTTGAATATTTTGCTCTCTAACAGCATTAACCACATCTTGTGCAGTCAGATTACGCGCCGCGATTTTATCGGGTTCTAACCACAAACGCATGGCATAATCACTGCCACCAAAAATTTCTGTCTGTCCAATACCAGACAAACGCTGGATACGATCTTTGATGTTCAGAGTGGTATAATTGCTTAGATATAATTCATCATAGCGTTTATTTGGTGAAAGAATATGCACCACCATAGTCAAATCAGATGAACTTTTGAGCGTAGTAATACCAAATTGACGAACTATATCTGGAAGGCGTGGCAATGCCTGATTCACACGGTTTTGAACAAGTTGCTGGGCTTTATCAGGATCACTACCAATTTTGAATGTAACGGTCAGCGTCATCTGCCCATCAGATGTTCCTTGTGAGAACATATAAAGCATGTTCTCAACGCCGTTTATCTGCTCTTCGAGCGGCGCAGCAACGGTTTCAGCTATAACTTTAGGGTTAGCACCAGGGTACATTGCACGAACAACAACGGAAGGTGGTACAACTTCTGGATATTCAGAAATAGGCATACTCCAAATTGAGAGCGCGCCAGCAAGAAAAATTAGCAGTGACAACACAGCAGCTAGTATAGGTCTATCAATGAAAAAACGAGAAATATTCATGATTACTCCTTAGGAGTAGTCGCTGGAACAGGTGCAACACCCGCTCCGTCCATAGGCACAATCTCTGGCGTTACTTGCTGGTTAGGCATCATAACCCGCTGCAAGCCACTCACTATAATTTTCTCTCCAACCTTTAATCCTTCTTCTACCACCCGCAAACCATCCGCTACGCCACCCAGTTTAACATCGCGATGTTCAGTTTTATTTTCTGCACCAACGACTAGTACAAATTTCTTGTTTTGATCAGTTCCAATTGCCCTATCCGTGATTAATAATGATTTTTTACTGGAAGGACTTCCCATCTTCAAACGAGCAAATAAACCAGATACCAACGCACCATCGGCATTGTCAAAAATAGCGCGAACACGAACAGTTCCAGATACATTATTTACACGATTATCAAATGACTCTACATGCCCTTCCTTTGACAAACCATCGAGAAAAAGCATTACTGGAATGGTTGCTGCTGACTGATTATTGGTTGCGCCAACACTGGCGTATTTAAGGAAAGTTGTTTCATCAATTTCAAAATCAGCATAAATTGGACTACTGGAAACTATAGTGGTGAGCAACGGGGATTGACCCATCCCTGACTCTACCAAATTTCCAACCGTAATTTCTGCGCGACTGGCACGCCCCGTAATTGGTGATTTAATAGCTGTATATTCAAGATCCAGTTTAGCTTTTATGAAGTTGGCTTTAGCAACTTCAGCAGCATTCCTGCGTTGGTCATAATCGCGCTGGGGTATTGATTTTGATTCCAATAATGATTTTGCACGCCTTAAATCTGCATCTGCTAATATCCATAGCGCATTCGCTGACTGAAAAGCAGCTTCATAAGGGCGCGGATCAATAACAAATAGCAAATCCCCCTTATTTACCATAGCACCATCAGCAAAATGGATTGATTCTATGGTTCCAGAAACACGCGGACGGATCTCAACTTGATCAACCGCCACTAATTTACCAGAAAATTCATTCCACTGGCGAACATCACGCTCGATAACTTCTGCAACACTCACTGGTGGCGCACCGCCCATCTGCCCGTGTCCGCCACCATATCCAAAAAAATAAGGATAAATATAATAACCAATTACAATAACAGCAATTGTTTTAACTACAGATTTACTGCTATACCGCCAAGACATAAAACCCCATAATTTTTATTTACTAGTCGCTAGCAATAACATATTAGGTTAATCAGTCAAGGAAAGCTCAGATATTTCCCTGTGCAGCATACCCCCTGCCCACTGCCCCAGAAATTTGATATATTTTCACGCTGACACTTGCCTGTGCGCTGCCGAAATCGGTGGTTTGTTGGGCTGCGCTGTAGTTTGCAGTTGGGCTGGTTAACCCTAGAAAGCTGCGGACAACAGTAGCTCCGTTCATTATCTCTACATCATATAACTCGCTGGTTTCATTAAGTGGCACATCTACATTATCTCGCCACTCACCACCACCACGGGTGCGCCGCACCCAATTTATTGTTAAATTACCACTGCCATCACGAGTGCCTGTTATCTGCACAGGGCTATAAGGTTTTAGGGCAACGCCACTATAAGTAAAATTTTCTGCACTGGCAGAAGTCAGGCTATTGCCCACTGTCACAGCTTTATATTGCCGCAACAGTCCAATCATATTACTGGAAATTATTTGCTTGCTGATAGAACCATCAAGCAAAACAAATTTTTCACCTGCACTGTGAGAAGATATAGCCCACTCTGTGCCTAGCCTTCCCCGCAGCAAACCACTTAGCGCATATTTTCCATCATTAATTAGGGTGGCGGTTTTGAATTGAATAATCTCATTACCGAGCAATGCCACATTCGCTCCATTTAGAACTGCCAGCTCAGTTACGCTTTGCAACTGCGCATTACCAAGCAATATTACTGTCACGGTATTTTTTTCATCAAACACTGCGCTAGATGCATTGGATAAAACGGTTGAAGCAGTGCCGATTGCTGCTGGATTTTCCAGCGAAGCAAAACGCGAATAATTCGCACCATTATCATCCGAGCGATACACCACCGCCCCACCCCAACCACTGGCAAGACCAGTGCCAGCAAGGCGCATCACCGCTTTATCATTATCGTCAGACGGGAAAAGCGGAAGGTCAAGCATCTCTAATTTTGTTTGTGGAATACTGGTATTTTCTTGCAATAAAATATTATTGCTGCTGCCTGCCGTGTTATAAAAATCATAATTTGATATATCCTCCGCCACCGCACTAACACGCACAATGCTTGGTGTGCCTATATAGGTTGAAATAATCCGCATACGGTGCGCCACACCAGAAATGGTCAGAGTTATGACATCCGATGGATCTAGCTGAGCATATTTTATCGGCAGGTCAAAACTATACCCAGTGCGTCCTGTCCAATCTGAAAATAGTGTAATATCGGCAATATTTTTGGCAATTTGGTCAGAAATAACCAGTGGAAAATCTAAAGTTTCCACCTCACGGCTACTGGTTATTTCTCGCTGCGAATATTGCGTTGAAGTTTGATAATTGGCAAGGCGGTTGAGATACACCACATTGATATGTTTAGGCAGTTCAATTTCCTGCGTGCGAGTTATTTTGCACAATTCCTCATTTACTGGAATAATATCCACCTCATCAATGCTAACCGCCACATCGCCGCCTCGGGGAATACAGAGCAAAATATTATCGCTTTCCACCGTATCAAAAAAATAGGCTTTACGCAGAACTTCAATCGCTTCACGGATAGTTTGCTGATGGCTGATAACATATCCATCTAGCATTTCACTGATTTTGCTTACATCAATATCCACCGCCTGCAAACCAGAGCGCAGCGATAAATCTTTGACAATCGCAGCGATGTTAGAAGTGCCGAGCTTGCCTTGCAGCCAATGCCCTGTTTTCCATACGCCGCCATCATTCCATATATTGGTTAGATCTGGCCAATAGGGGAAAGGGCGAGCGTCCCATGTCCATGCAAACATTCTCTCCACCATGCTTGAGCCAGCCCACTGCGCCTGCGTTGCGGCAATGCCTACACGTTGCGCCCGCATATCCACCCTACCCTTAGAAAAATAAGGAAGTGCGCTGCCGCTAGTGCTGGGATCATAAAACACATTCGGCTGATTAGTTGCACAATCCACGCTAGGGAAACCATATTCCGTAAACCATATTTTCTTTGATTGTGGAGTCCAAGCCGTTGCCACGCTATTGGGATTAATGTGCGTATTATTCCAGAACCATGCAATATTTTTCCATGCCATTGCAGCCGTGAGATTTACCTTTGTTGTGCGTGCCGTATCGCTATAATACCAGTCATACCCCTCGCCGCTTGTCCAACCCGCTTTGACTGTATCAATATCATAAATTGTGCTGGCACTATCAGTAAGCGGGAAATAAGCATCTATCCCGATAAAATCTATATTACTGCTCGCCCATAGTGGGTCTAAGTTATACCACCCGTTATCAGTATGATGATATTCGCTCCAATCAGCAGCATAAGTTACTTTTACACCGCTGCCTACTGTGGTTTTAACCGTAGCAGCTAAACCCACCAGTTCGTTTACCGCAGGGTAATTTCCCGCCGTATCCGTAAGTTTAGTTAGTCCTTTAAGTTCTGAACCGATGGCAAAAGCATCAACTTTTGTTTTCACTAAATTGGCATAGTGATTTATAAAAGCGTTATAGCCATTTGTTTTAGTAAAAAAGTTAGAAACTGCCGATGGGCTGCCTGTTAAATCTCCCCGCCATGGCTTACCGCTTACATCCATAAACAATAGCGGATAAAACATGATTTTATAACCACGAGCTTTAAGCTCATCAAGATAACGTAGCAAGCTGGTATCATCTGGCGTTCCGCCAAATTGCGGTGCGCCACCAACTTGTGTGATTAGCCTTGCTGTAGAACGATTATACCCTGCAACCGACCATATATTCGGCGTTGTGGTTGCCCCTGTTTGATATTCTACGGCTGGCGTGACATTGCAACTTGCCACATTCATATTATCACCAAACCACGCCACTACAACAGAAACCCAACCCACATTCGGGCAGGTGTTTTTTAGTTGGTCAAGAGATAGCAACGCATTGGCTTTGCCGCTGGCATTGTGCATATTGATGCGCTCTTGATTGCCCTGTTGCACCCAGTTTGCACCCACTTGCGCGCCTGAAACTTTATAATCAACCTGTGTATCATAGACAAATTCACCCGCCGCAGGGATCATCACCATTCCCGTCAGCATATCTTCAACGGTTTGGTTATTATAATCCGCATAGAGAGTTTTTTTCTGCACCTCAAAGCTGAAATTAGGGATACGATTGCCGTAATCCGCTAGCGGAAAATCCTCAAACACAACGTAGCACAGCCCACGATACGCAGGTGTTTTAGAAGCCCCCTCAATCGCCTGAATCAATGAATCTGGCGATTGCGTTTCGCCGCCTTTATAAATACGGATAGTATAAGCTGACATATCAAGCTGCTTGGCATCCGCCCAGATACGCAAAACATCGCTTACCTCACCTTCACACACCGCCACCGCTAAAGTCACCGAATAGCTATAGCTGCTGGAGGTCTGACTAACCTTGCCGCCCCCACCTTTTCCGCCACCACCCGCCGAGCTGGTAGTAGTTACAATAGTTTCTTTAATCGGTTGCGACCAGATGATATTGCCGCCAATTCGCACCGAGCCATAAACAATCGGTATCATCTTACCATAAGCCGAGCTTTGCACCGCAAGGTCGGCAAGGCGTGAACCATGCACAGGCGATAATTTACCGCTACGCATTTTTGAATCAATAAGCCCGCCCGCAAGCCTGCCTGCAATCGAGCCAATACGTGCGCCAAACGGCAAGCCAGTAGCTGCGCCCGCAGCCGAACCTGCAGCACTTAAAATAATAGATGCCATGATTTTTCCTTAGGTTTTTTATGGGATTGCTGGAAAATAGGTGATAAAATAGTGAATATTTAATCAATTGTCATAAAATCTTAATAAAACTCTTAGGTTTTATGTATTATATTACAAACACATAAGTTTTTATAAAATAATTAAAATACGAAGGTACTAGGTCATGACATCTGAAATTAAAGATACCCCACAAGAAGCAGCTAATAATTTTATCGCGGCTGTTGAAGGAGTTAAAAACAAACATGAATTAACCTTAGAATCCAGGGAATCGAAGGTGCTATTATCAGTTATGCAAGGAATAGCAGATGGTCAAATAACAACAGGCAGCCATAAACTTGGTAATGATTTGATAGATTTTGTAAATACTATAGAATCGCTGATTAGTCACAAACACAAAAATATCCTTCCAACAAAAGGGGTTAATGATACCTTTATGAAACAAACAGAAGAAGCCGTAAAACCACTGGATGAAGCATTAAAGTTGGTTGCTCGCAAAGGGATTTTATCTGATGGTCAAGATCTTAATGTTGGCAGACATACATCAAGAATTTCTTCCAGATAGCTTATACTATCATAAAAGCTGCCACCACCCGCTCCATCCACCAACTATCCAACGTGTGTTCAACAACGGCTCGGGCTGGGGCGTAGGCGTGGATAATGGCGAGTTCGCCAGATAATTCACTAACAATCGCTAGATGCTGCGGGTTTCCGTCCACATTTAACAATAAAACATCACCAATTTTGATATTTTCTATTGGTATTTCCTGCATTGCTCTGGCTAGGTTTTGCCTTAGTTTTTCTGTATCTGGATAATGCGAATAGCTGGTTTCATCATATTCAGTAAACGGCAGATCTAACTCTTTTGCCACACCAATAAGTAAGCCAAGGCAATCAACCCCACCTTTGTGGGTATCCGATTTTTTCAGGCGACCTTGATGATGAAAGCGCGTGCCAACCCAGCCCCGCGCGCAAGCTACGATGTCTTTGCTCATAATAATAGATTATTTTATGTTATTCTTGTTCCGTTTGGTCTTTTTGCGGGCGGAAGTGACTGCGCATGGTCGGGCGAGCAAAAAGCGGGCGTTGCCCCATGCTTTTGGCGTAAGCCCATACTAACCCTGCCATAACAATAATTGCCATGCCAAACACCCAAATGCTGGCAGCAATGGTGGAATTACCATACATACCAATAACAGTTGCCGAAACGAACACCGCCACCGCTATAAAAAATCCTAACACCTGCCCAACTAATGAAGACATGGAATGGATACGCAAAGCCTGTTTTTCCCACTCATGGCGATGCTTCTGTTCCATCTCAAACATGGTTAGGATCATCTTTGCCGAGCCATCAACCACATAATTATAACTCTCCAATACTTCAGGATGGGGTAGAATCTCCACCGTTCGGTTCTGCATTCTATCGCGATTGCCACGATTGTAATGCCCACCAGCTCTGGTAGTTTTTTGCTCGTTATAATTATTTTCTTCTGTTTCCATCGCTGTTTTCTTCTAATTTCCCAATTATACTTTGAATATCACGACCAATATTCACCCAATCTTTACGCAAACCTTCAGCAGAATTACGATACGGATATCGGTAAAGTAGCGGAGCACCAGTAATTTTTAACACTGAGAAAATCCCAGCAAAAAAATTCCTCAATACACGCATGTTTTTACTCTCTCGTTATTTTTATCATGTATGTAATAGCATTAACTGCATCCAAGAGTAAGTAAAAAATTGCTTTAACTATTTGCTGCGTGTTCCTGCAGTTTCTAACATGTTGTCTAAACCTGGAACATGTGGTTCTCCCCTAAAATTTACAACATTGCTATATTGGTTTGTACAAGTAGTAATTGTTTTATCACATCCTTGTGCCATGCTGTAGCCATCACCTATTGCGATATTATAAGGCATTGGCAGCACCAATATTATTTTTCCTCCACTGATAAATTCTTTTACTTCCATACTCAAACCATTATTTGCACCGCTGGTAAAAGTTATTTTTCCAAAGTTATATAAACCACTAGCTTCACCACGACTAGAGTCTTTGAATTCCTGATTTGATACAGTGCTGGTAACCGCCCCAGTTACTGTATAAGTGGCAGGATTTATTTTACAGCGTGAGTCAGCAAATGTGGCGCGACAAGATGCTGAATAAAGCTCACCTATTGTTTGTGATAGCCTTTGAGTAAGCCCCCTTACCTCAGCCACGAATTGCTGCTTTATCAATGACACTTCACCCAGCCAACCTCTTCGCAATTTTAATGTTCCTTGGGTTAGGTCATTATAATTAACTTGAAAAATCTCAATTTCAGCAAAATCATACAATCCAGCCATGATGTCTGCTTCAGTTATATTTCCTGCGCTTAACATTCCTTCAACGTCTAAGTTATCAACACTAAGTGAAGCCGTATTTTGAATTGCGCTAGGCGTAAAGCCACTGGCTGCTTTATAAATGATACTATCTAACGTAATGTCAGCATCATGATCCGTAAATCCAAGAACTACTGAATCTCTACGGGTTAGTTTCCAACAAGTCGCAAGAGTTGTTACCTCACCAGTAATATGTGTGGCAAGGGCAGTTGAAATTTGTTTCATGTGTTTTTCTCCTAAACCCTGACTTCAACCAATGGAATGTCATTCCAACTATTGATTCCGTACGAGTCTAAAGTGGCTGATAGCCTGTCTGTGTCAAAGCGTACTGGAACATCAAATTCAAAATCAGCGGTGATTACGGCTGTGTTGGCAGGAGCTGTTACAAAAGTTATTTTGCCAATTGTTGAATCTAGGGAATAAGCAGAGCCAGTTTGCAGTACCGCATTTATATAAACCGCCAAAGTTGCCACTACAGGTTTAGAAATCGTTCTGGCTTCTGTAACGCTACCACTATTATAGGTTTTTACTAACTGAAAAATTTTATTAGTGCCGTTACCAATTCCTATAATTTGTGCCGTAGCTTTATAATCGCTCCAATCTTTGAAACGAAAACCATCAGCCCTCCCTTTACGAGCGCGGAAAAATGCAATCAGCGCATCAAGTTGAGTTTGAGTTTTTACTCCATGTGCAACGTTATATTTTGCGCGTGCTTGCGACCAATTGATATTGCGCTGTTCATATCCACCATGAGTAATAACTACATCAGTAGAATACTCAGGTCCACCAGATGAACCATAAGCAATATCGGTGGGAAAACGTTCTTCAACGAATGCCATAAAAACTCCAAAAAAATTGAGAAATATACCTACTCCATAAGGGAGGTAGCTAAAAAATAATAGATAAATACTGTTATTAGATCTCTCTACTGAGAGACCTCTGCCTTACTTCAGGAGTGATCGGAACATCAACATTATATTGTTGTCCACTCATAGCAGCAGACATCACATACATACCCTCACCAGGGTTAAGCATATTTTGTGGTTTCATCTGCCCACTGTTAATCATATCGGCATACTGCTCGGCGACAGTTTTTAATGGATTATGTGGATCACGAAGCATTCCTGTCTGCGCTCTAATCGCGTCATCAATTACAGGATTATTCATCATTGCACTTAACTTTTGCATATTATTCGGATCACTAAGAGCTTCGGTGAATAATCCAGTACCCGTATATTTAGCAAGAATTCGATCAACCCCTCTACCAGTTTTTTCAGGAAGATTGGCTGCAAGTGCAGCAAACACAACTTCAGGTGGAACATATCCACCATCAGCATGCATTTTAGATATCTGCATATTGATAATTATCGGGTCTTGTTCCTGTTTTTCAAAACCAGCTTTATATAAGCTATTTCCTGCATATCCACCAGTGAGTGAACCAGCAACCAATGCAATTGGCAAAGCAGGAGGAAAAAATGCTGTTGCCAACAATGTGGCACCAACACCGCCAGCGGCAGCACCACCCATTGAAGAAGCTGTCTGACCACCAAAATCCCACCAATCGACTTCTTCTTTTTTTTCTAATTTTGTCCTAAGAGATGGGTTTCGACGAACCAATTGGCGAATACTAGAAACATCAAAATATTCAGATATCTGTTGAGCTGTTTTTTCTTTGTTGTAATAACTACTCACTCCATTGATAGCAACGCCAACAGGCTCAGGCATTGCCTTTCCAGCAAGGTGTGCAACATCAATGGCTGCTTTTCCGACAGTAGCAACATCACCACCATCAATAGCCCCGATATCACCAGAGGTTATCTTTCCAAGCACTCCACGACCATCATATTTTGCAGTTGGCATAATTATGCTCCACCTAATACATGGTTAGCTTGACCAGCATTAGCAACTAGCTTTGCCGTATGTCCACCAACAACAGTATGGCTTCTTTCCATCTGTTTTTTCTTTTCTAATGCAGCTACATGAGAATGTTCCAATTTATTACTAGACGTAACAGCTGCCGTCTCGACAGGTTTTGCTAAATCATTTGCAGCAATCATTGTGTAAACACGTTTCATCAATTTTCCGTTAGAAACTTCGCGCATAATCTGCGCTGGGCTGGTTTTTTCCGCAGCATATTGTTCTGCAAGTTTTTTAGAGAATATGCTTCCTTCGGCACCACGCGCCCTAAGTTCTGGGCTAGATTTTCCTACGAGTTCCGCATATGCCTCAACTGGAATAGGCTTACCAGAAGCATGTGCCTGACTAAGGGCGGTATAAGAAGAAAGTGATGATTCACCTACCAACATGTTAGCACCCATACCAACAAGCTGTGGAACAAGAAAGCCTGCTGTAGAAACGTTGCCTTTTACAGCCTGTAAAACGCTACTGCCGAGCGCAGCAGCACTAGAAGCCTCAGATATGGCAAGCCCTTTTAAAAGCTTAGAGCGTGCTTCCGCTACAGGGGCAGGTGTTTTACCAAATAAAACGGAGAATGTGGACACAGGCTTACCAGTAATATCAGATGACATTTTTTTCAATGCAGTAAGATTATGCCTGAATTCTTTTGCAACACTAAACATACCAATTGCTGAACTAGCAATAAAGCCCGTATTCATAACACCAGTTAAAACTGGTGCATTACCTATAGCCTTAGGAAGTGCTTTTATCCCATCGCCAATATTTTTAAAACTACCAGAAGTAAAATGATTCCCAGCGACCTCATTTAACTTCTTTAATATCTTGGAATCTTTTGAAGATAAATTTTTTGATGTTTCTATGGCTTTCGAGAAGGCTTCCGTGATCTCATGATGATCAGCATTGCCAATTTTAGCTAAATCACCAATTTTCTGTACATGAGTTCGTAACTCACTCGGCAGATCAGCACTAGCATTAACCTTGCCAATTAGTTTATCAATTTTTTTAATTTGTCTGCCGCCTCGTATCTCACCAATTTTTTGGAGAATTTTAGGTAGCCCAAACGTATTGCCAGCCTTATTTAAACCATCACCAACACCATCTGCTATCTTTTGCGCACCATCGGCAATTTGTTGTGCAGATTTTCTTCTAGAAAATAAATCAGCAATAGTTTTCTTGGTAAACTCTTCTATGATGTTCTGCGTACCTCTTCCAGCATTAGCAATAGAATCTAAACCCACTTTTTCACCAATCCAACCAACACCGCCAGCAGCTGATGCTACTAACGGAACGGCGAGAGGCGCGAGCGCCGCTGTATTAAGTGCAATATCAGTAGCGCCAGAAACAACTTCAGCAACACCACCGACACCATCGGTCGCGACATTTTGAGAATCGCTTGGCGTAACCACGCCATGGCTCCCTTTATGGATTCTATGCTCAGGTAACTTAGCCATATATAAAGCCCGATAGCATTAACTTAATTATCATGTGCAAATTATAGCCTGAAATAATAAGCCATCCCACTGTTTTTTTATTAACATTTTGTGACAGTCGTGGATTTTTTATAATGATTTATAGATATATTCATAAAAAAGATGTAATTATTTGTTTTTAATAAACAAAATATATACTACACCCCTACCAAAGGTGAGCCGTTCTCACGCCCAGCTTTAACAGACTCGACCCTGGAAACTTCGATCGGCTTTTCTGAGGCAACATTTGGCTTCGGTTTAATCATTTGAGTCCATGATTTTCTGCCAGCACCACCAGCAATTTGCTCTTCCAGCTTTGCATTACGCACAGCTCTAACAACGTTATTGTCTGGGCTACATATTGCTGATTTCACGGCCTTATCATCGCCTGATGCCATAAGTTCGTTAAAACTGCCTATTGCCTCAATCTGCTTTTCAGACAACCCCCCTGCCTTCAATTCTTCTGGCTTTTTCTTGGCTAGTTCCGCAGCTGATGATTTAACAAAATCACACATGAAATCATGCCCGCGAGTACGCAGCGGGAGTATATCTTTCTTTTTAACTCCAGCACTAAGCAATACGTCATCCGAAAACATAGAGGCAAATACAGCCTTCTCGTTGCCATCTAGGTTCTTCAGATTTTCTTTAATTGCCTGCATAATCATCTTGGGGTTCTGGAAATCGGCCAAAAATTCGTCAACAGGAGTTTTTTCATGTGACCCAAAAACCTTCCTCTGAGAATCTATTAATTCTTCCACCTGATCAGTATTTATAAAGCGGCGTTTATTTACTATTTTCCCCTCACCAACAAGGTTTACTAGAGAAAGCACATCTAACTCACGGTTAGAAACAACCTCAGCAATACGTTCCGCAAGAGGATTAAATCTTTCCATGAGCGCCTCTCCAATAGGAGGACGTTTGCGATCAATTTCATTCTGTTGAAAAATTTCAACAATTTGTGATGTTATGTCCGCACCTTTGGATATATCACCGTTATTAATTTGATCACGCAAATCTAGAATGAGTCTATAGGCTGTTGGTTTCGCAAGATCCTCATCATTATGTTTTGAAACTTGGCGTTTTGCCAAAATGTTTCCAACTAAAGCCCCCCCCACAACAAGCTGTTGCGTAGTGCTATCCGCTTTAAATCCAACATCATCATGGTTTGCAGCATGCTCTTCTAAGCCACCAACTTTTCTTTCCCATCCATCAACAAGTTTATCATATTCCCTACTGCCCTCTGGAATTCCATGTTTGGCAGCAAGTTCTTTTATTTCCTTGTGATCAGAAGCAGACTGCCTAACAAATTCCTCCATTGCACTTTTTGGATTGGCTGCAATATTGGCAGATTCAGATTTTATGGCAAAAGCATCAGTTTTCTCTTTTGCAAATAATTTGTGATTCCCAAAAGCGAAATAACCGTTTGCAAGAACCGTCGGCAACTGAGCGGCAGCATTCCTCAATCCAGCCATCATAACTTTCTGTGTACGTTCCATAGCTGTTTGAATTACCTCATTGTCACTATAGTGATCGTTAGTTTCTATAATGATTCCGAGATTCTTACGTATTTCCTTACGAGCGGAAGTTCTGTTTTTAACAGATTGAGACACCTCCATAATCGGCTGCGCGCCAATCAACAACGCCATAGCACCAGCAGCGGCTTTAAGACCAAAATTATGGCTGGCGAGAGAGTCTACTTTACCACCTAATTGCTTACCTAATGTCTCATGCAATTTATTAGCATATTTATAAACACCGCCATTCAAAGCATCATTTACCAGTGCTGGTAAACCACTGGTCGCATGCACTAAAAGTGGGGCAACGTCTGGGGCAACTTCCATCCCCATCCAATAATGCTTGCCATTTTCCTCTTGAACAGTAGAAAAATTTGCCAGTTTACTTATAGAACTTTCTTTATTTTGCTCAAAATCATGGCGCGCTTGCTCAACAGCATACGATCCAGAGCCACCATTTGTATAGTTATCCGACATATCGGTTGAGCCACCCTAATTTGTCAACAAATTCTAAAAACAATAAAATACCATTTATCCACCCGACTATTATAACAAAAGCAGGCATTATATAACCATAAGTTTTTTATTACATTTTAGTTACGGAAATGAGTCAATTTTATCAGTAATTACAACATTTTGCTTTTCCAATATATAGGTATATCAATAAGTTACAAACATCATGAATTGCGCTGACCCACATGGGCAATTGCTAATGCTAATTCGGCAATAATCTGACCACGACTTAATACCAAGCCATTATTAGCTGATTTTTGCATGCTTGCAGTAGATTTTATATTTGTTAAAGATTCTCGGTTTATGGTGGAAGGTCTTGTCTGTGATAAAGCTAAACCAGCAAACAATCTCCTCTGTAAATCACTATTGTTTTTAATTCTACCAATAGAATCTGTATTATTGTTTTTTGCTGTATTTTCTGATATTTGCTGCAATTGTTGTAGAATTTTCTCCAATCGTAATAAACTATTGTTGAGCGTATCGGATGAAGGTGTATTTTTAGACTTTGTAATTTCTATACTCATTTGTTATACCCTAAAACCTATCGTTTAATTTACATCAGAAACAAAATTATTGAAATACACTAAGTGCCATTATGTCGTTCAAAATACATTTGCTAATAATATCCATCATAATAATTGTGATGTACCTTGCAATACAGGTAATAATGTCACATAAATTAGCGCCTCATCCTGAAACTCCATCGCTAATAAAAGCATCCCCATATAAAATTACTATAGAACGCGCCAGCTGGGGTATGAATTGCCAAACCGCCAAGCCAACCGACCAAAACAATCCTACATACCTAGAATCAGATGATACTCGCCATAAAATTAAAGAAAATAACGTTCTCGACAACGTATCAACATTATGCAATGGACTATCTCAATGCGATGTACTGATAAACCCTAATGTACTGGGCGAAGACCCTATACCAACGTGTATGCATAAAATATTACAAGTGGAGTATCGTTGCTTTTCTGTTGATCGTTTAAGAAAAATTAGCGCAAAGGAAGATGTTTTAAGCATAGATTGTGACAAACAACTTAGTATACCTTAATGGACACGAATAAATATCCCGTTATATTATGGTTATTACTAACAGCCATGTTTTGCGCTGTATTTTTTCTACATATTATTGAAAATAAAAAATCCAAGGTTGATTTACAAAAAAAACTAAGCTCTGAATTAGTTAAAGAAATCATACGTTCATATTGGATACGGAGTATTCAATTATTCGTCATAATGGTATTTTCTTTCATATTAATAGCATTCTATGACTGGCAGTTAAGGAACAGCAGAGAACAATTAGAAGCACTACAAAATGAAATTGAAATCAATGCCAGTAATGCTTTAAATCAACAATCTGAAATTACTAAAGATGAACAAAAAAATTATTACCCACCCATTATTGAAGGCACAGACCAAGGCGATGATGAATTTTCTAACACCTCAGAAAAAAATTCTATTCAAGATATATTCGATATAAAAAAAGGCACTCACATCGATTCAAAGAACACGGTGGATTCTATAAAAACTCGTTATGAAGAACTTCTGGTAACATATTTTCTTCTTCGAAAATGCGGGAAATCTGCTGATTCTGACTATCAATTAATTCTTTCATTATTACAAAAAGAAATTATTGCATCCCAAGCACCGTCTCGCCTACAGTATGATACATTAACCGCTGCTAAGGGTTCATATGAGGAATTATATTCACTCAATGACTGTATGAAATCAGATATGGAAGCTATGACAAACCAATTTGATTCATACATCAAAAATCTTTCGAGCAGATTATCTGCTAATTAAGAATCTGTCATAACTACGATCATATTCATAGTGCCATGATAAGTCCAGCCATCATCTTCTAATCGTATAGAACTTGATGTAATCCTCACTGCGATAATAATCTGCCCAGCAATTGTAAGCACCCCATTATGAAGCAATCCGTAAATAACATCCATTATTTCAGCTGTTTGTTTATGACCAGCCTCACGACTCCATATGTTAATACTTAGCTTCTGCTCTACTCCATTTTTTCCTAAGCTAGACGACTCACTGGCAAAAATATCTCCAATTGTTACAAAAGGAAATGCTGTTTCTTGCGGCACATTATCAAAAACTCCGCCTATAAGTGCCATCAACTGGCTATTACCAGTTAATTTTTCATATATTGCTTTCTGTATATTATAATAACTCAAACTAGGCATAAAATACCTCTATTAGGCAAATACATATTTATATTTATTAATCAAAATGTTAAGAATATATTTAATTTTTTAAAAACTGTCATCAAACTGTCACCATATTTTGTTAGGATGGGTATATGAAAACTCTTTTCGACATACCTCGTTCAGGAGAGCATACGGACGCGATACATCGTGTTTTTGAACAATTCCTTATAGATTATCAGCCAATATTATTTCGTGTTGAAACCTATCTTGATGAAGTAATAGAAAAAACTGATCAAACATATAAAGAGGCTTATATACCGTGGAAGAATGCCGTTCATGAGCTTTTGTCTGGCGCATACCTAGTCGCAAAAAAAATACCGCTCCCCAATAAAGATAGTTTTATAGAAGCCCTAAGTATGTTTAGCTTTGAAGGGGCTATAACTTTTTTACGGGATATATGTAATATATGCCAATTACAGTTAAAAAATGGCTGGAGAAAAGAATTCCAAGATAATATCAACCAATTATTATTTTCTATCTCTATATTAAATCAACAACAGCAAAATGAGCATGGACGTTAACCAGCGACTCCCTCTTCGACTAACAATTCTAGAATTTCATCATTTTCCCGAATATTTGTAACTGCTCTAATATTGAACGCTCGGTTTTCAAATAGCAGGCGCATGGCAGTTGATATACCGCTTCTGTACCTGATTGTAATCTTGTGAGTTATTCCTGACTGTATTTTGCCATATTGTAGTTTTTCACTACCATAAATGCTTCTACCACTAACCTGACTAATTTCTGCCCATAAATCAGTAATATTTTGCCATGAACGAATATATCCACCCGCTCCATCCGCTGTTTGCACTTCCTGCTGCAATGTTAAGCGGTGACGCAAACGCGTTGAAGTGTTTCTTTTGCTTCCTATCATAATACCCCATCACGAAATGGAAAATATAGGTTACTAGCTTGTTGTGGCAAATTTGGTTGCCCAATTAATCCACGCTCATCATACATAGCTGCTATATGCGCTAACATTCCATACTTTATTGGCTGCGGAATTTGTGAAGCTGTTCCGTACCCTGTATTATAGGTTATCTCTATGGAAAATCCGCTGACATAATTATCAAATAACAGCATATTTTTTGCTGCGTTCAAATAATAATTATTTGCAGAAATAGTTTGGCTTGTTGCGTCACGATTAACTACCACCACACTAGTTATGCTAACAATAGGTGGCATAGGCAACACTACAGAATCATCAAGATAATCATTATACACTAACTTCCATGACTGGCTAATAAGTGATGATTTCATCCATGCTTCTGCGCTCATTCTGGCAGCTACTATAAGATCTGTAATGAGATTATCCTCGTTATTAGAATCAACACGCAGATATAGTTTCGCTTCAGCAAGAATTATTGGCTCACTGGCAGGAGCAGTAACACGCTCCAGCCGCCGACTACGATTGTTTGACATTATTTTCTCCTGAATAATTTAGTGATTTTGCTACACCAAGACGTATAAAATATGCTCCTAGTGAATCAGCCATTTCATATTGATGATTTTGTAAAAAACGACGTACAACAAATCCATCCTCGCTGCCATAGCGAGTGGAAAGCATTAATACTTGCATAACTAGTGGATTTTATTTTTAAATTAAAATTATGTTCTAGAAAGAGGTGAAACCTTAGCGTCTCCCATAATCACATCCATAAATGAATGATTTATATTTGAGTCTTTTACTCCCCAACCTTTAGCGTGCTTACCAAATATAGCGCCTCCACCAGCTAACATACCGAGAAAATTAGGAACTTCCCAAACCATCACCATGGTGGAAACTTCTTTTGCCTTTTGCGGGCTAACTCCTAGTTTTTCTAATGTTTTACTCATTTTTTTTATGTGTTCGTCAGAAAGATTTGAGCCCATAGTATTTAAATAAACAAACGAGCCTATATGCACACCTTCGTCCGCAAAGGTTATGATATTAGCTGCACGAGAAGAGCCAATAATAGGAATATGTGGACGAATTTTTTGATAGAGAGGAGCATCATTCGGAACTTTTTCATGAGGTTCAGCATTAACCCACTTCCTAACCGCTAGTTTAGCAGCAAGCGAAATAAAATAAGCCGTTCCAAAAACAAGTGCCATTTTTGCCAATCTATTGGCGCGTTCTTCACGAGTTTTCGTCTCATCTACTTGGCATTCTTCCAGCTTACACTTGGCAAGATTTCTTTCTATAACATCTAAATATGGAGTTATGCATACCTTGGCAACAGTACTTGTTGCCTTGTCCATAATAGATTTTGGAATCACCTTGTCCATAACGGCAACTACACCAAGAGATACACCCATAGATGCCAGCTCACCTGCAGCAAAACCACCAGACTCACGGGCAATATTCCCTCTCACGCTCCTCGTGTTCATCGACATTTTAGATTCTAAGTTAGCAGTCGTCACCATAACCTCTTGTTGAGTAAATACACTACCCCATTACAAGATAACACAAAATCAAGGAATTTGTGTGACGATTGTGTGAATATTATATGAATAAGGCAAAAGTTATTATTCGTCTTTTATTTCAGAAGCATAAGACGAGAGGTTGCTGGCTATATCATTCGCCCCCTGTGGGGTGTCAATATCCAACATAGCTTCATGATTAAAGCCATATTCTTTGGTCATTTTTTCTTTAATTTCTTCAGAAGGTTCACCAAGACCTGATTCTATAACAATTCCAAAGTCTTCGGGGTAGAATGCACCACTCTTCTGAGCTTCAATAAAGGATTCCAATCTATCAGCACGCACCGCCATATAGGCAAATATTCTCTCTCCATCAGGGTTTTCTCCACGCACCAAAAGAACACAGACAGTCTTTTCTGCTATAATCTGCTCGGCTCTCGAAAGTTTTGACACGTTGCACCTCAGATGTGGTTCTGTTAAGAGTCTACCCTAAATTCACATAATAAATCAAGTGACTTAAATAATTATTAACACAATAATTTATAATGATAAATTCTTATTTTTGGCATCTTTTACTGGACAACCACATCTGAGGATAAAAAAACTATTTATCTTTATACTACAGGAACATAAGAGGCATCAGAGCGTAAAGCAATAATCCCTATTGGAGTACCGTTAGTATGCGTTCCAGTTGGAGTTGCCACGGCTTTTAGATAGCGTTTTGTCCCCTGATAACCGAAGCTATAAGCGGTTCTGTCCAATGAAGATGAATTAACAGTCACTGTAAGGGAACTACTGTTAAGATCCGCAGCCACAGCGTCTGTGTAGGTGCTGTCGTCATCGCTATGCTGCAATTTTAATGTCCAGTAAACTGAACCAGACAAAGTATCGCCAGATTGTCCTATTGCGAATACCACTTCTGCACCATTATAGCCTTTTAGGTCAATAGCAGTAGAAGTTTTTGTTGTGCTTGATACCACAGGACTCAAATGCTGCGAAACCAATATATTATGATAAATATCCCTCATTATTTTTCTCCTTCTAATACACTACGCCAATTTCATTATCTTGATTGCTTCAAAATTCACCACATCACCGCCCACACGCTTGGTTGCGTAGAATTTCACAAATGGTTTTTCAGTGAATGGATCACGCAGAATGCTGATACCTTTACGATCAACAATCTGATAAGCAGCCTGAAAATCACCAACAGCGATAGAAAGAGAGTTAGCCGCAGCTACAGGCATATCCGCCGCCATGTGAACAGGAACTCCCATCAACGTATCAGGTGCGCCAGCAGCTAAACCAGGTTGCCACATATATTGGTTGGTAGTTGCTTGTTTAAGCAAACGAACGCTTTGCACAACAGTGCGATTCATCAAGAAATTAGCACGTTTGCTATATGAATCTTTGAGCGCATAAAATAGTTGAATAATAGCATCAGCAGTCACCGCACCGCTGGTACCAGAGCTAATTTGTTCAATTTGCCCCCAGCTTGTTCCTGCGCTATAAGTCAATATACCTCGTGGCTGACCAACACCATTACCACTAACGAAAGCAGTATTTTCTTTACGACTGAAAATATCAGCGATTTTACCAGAGAGCCAGCTTTCAATATCAATTGCTGAATCATCCACCAATTTTTGTGTAGCTTTAGGTTGTGCATATAATTCATGAGTTGGAATGTTACGTTTTGCAAGAGTAGGTGTACTGGTTTCAGCGATTGCTCCAGTTTCAGATGTCCAGCCAGCCGCAGCTTGGTCGTGATCATCTATAAGCTCCAGCGCATCGGAAGATATAGTTTCCACTGATGCTAATTGACGCATTGGCGAAGTTTCAAAAATTGATTGCACAATTTTTGCTGACATGTGCGGAGTTACCAAATAACCGCCATCAGGATCAGAACCAACCGAAAGAGCTTTGGTTTGCAGCATTTCCAAACCACCTTCCATACCTTTACGCAAATAATTGCGGAATGCCTTGCTATATTCACCATTCGCAGCAGCCGATTTTATAGCTACATCATCACCCAATACTGGACGGTTATAGGCGGTTTCGATAGTATCAAGGCGGGATTTATAATTATCCAGTGCCATGCTGATATTACCAAGATGCTCGTTATAAAGCGGGTCGGCATTGCCTTTGCGCTCTATTTCATTCAAACGTGCATCATTGATTTGCTTAAATTGTTCCCACGCATTGCCAAGCGAAGCAACGCGATCTGTAATTTCGCTTATACTCATATTTTTTCCTTATTTTTTGATTGTTGATGTGGTTTGTCACCCCGCACTTGCTGAGGGGTCTGGGGCTACAACCACAATTATTTTATTTTTTCTCCAGCTCCCACAATAAATGCAGGATGACAATTTACTGACGCAACAGCCCTATCGCCCTATCCAGAACCTGTGATAACTCCACAAGCTGCATAGGCGGAATTGTTTGTTTTACTACAGTTATTTGTTTTTTGCCTCAAAACCAAACATACCGAATCCCAAAAATTTATTATGAATAATTTTATTATGCTTATCAGAATATAATCTCATCATTCTGTTTTTTGTCTTTATGTGTGCTGACAAATGCAATAGCCAATAACGACGATTACTTTTCTTTGAAACAATAAAACATGGCGCACAATTTAATGCTGCTAATATTTTATTAATCCTTTTGAGTATTGTATGTTCTGCAATAGCACGCCAAGCCATCATATCGGTGCTGTTTTCTTTTAATGAAACAAGAAAAAGGATATCTTTTTTAGACAATAAATTATACTTCTCTTGCACTCCACTTACACATTTATAAAACTGTGGTGTATCAGTTATATAATTTACCAATGCACCAACAGCAAATGTGAGTAATACCTCAGCACTATGGAAATGCGTAAATATATTTTTTAGTATATGTAACGGAACATCTTTATATCCATACTGATCCAACAAAAATAAAACTCTGCCATTTCGATGCTTTATAATTTCAGAAAGACCAGAAAAAATACTTGAAAATTCTCCATTTAACAAAAAAATACGTTCGCCAATTAGTTCGCCATACCCATTCTTATATAATTTTTTTTCAAGAAAATTTAGTGCGTCTTTATTCTTATCAATGAAATAATAGACAGCATCTATATCACACCCTTTTCTAGTTTTTGTCCTTATTTCTTTTTCAATTTTCTGAATGGTTTTTAGAAAAATAAACGGAGAACCAAAATATATTTTCTTTGATCCTTTTATCTTGTAAGTGCCACCACCAGAAAAGCCGTCAATAATAGTAATTTTCAAATTATTAGAAGATGATGTGGTCATTAGACTAAATACGTATCTCTCAATATAAGTCTCTATAATTTCATGTTTTATCAAACTATGAGGCTGCAAAATAGGCGGACTACGTGAGTTAGTCCAATCATAATGTTTATATGGCATGCACTTTCCTGATGAATAAAAAATGATACAAAATATTAAAGCAACTCTAATTGCTCGTCATAACTATTGGGCATATCTTCCCAAACTCTACCTTTAAGCAACCTGCCATTAGCAGATTTTGTGCGCTTTACGCCATCTACTCCCCATGCTCCCCATTGCTTAAAAAAGAATGCAGTATTATACAATACGCATTGTTTCTGAACCTTCTCCACCCATTCAATCTTCATTGAACGAGCTTTATTTCCAGATTCCCCGCCGACGATTACCCAATGAATTCCAGATAAATTAACATCTCCAATGTCCTCAAGTAATGGTTCAACTGATAAAAAACGTATTTTAGCCTTTATACCACGCAAAATATCAATTCTTGGAACACCATGTTTTTGATCTTCCACAGAAACACCAAGCCAAGCATTTATCGGTACAATTCTTCCCAAAAAATATTTTTTCATATTTTCTGGACGCTTAGTAAGTATTTGATAAGTATGTTGTGGAGTCTTATTTATAACTTCAAATACCTGATCCAAATATTCATATGGAATATCTTCATGAAATAAATCACTCATAGAATTAATAAAATATATTGTAGGTTTTTTACGTTCTAATGGCTGTTTAATCCTATCAGGATGTAATTTTAACTTAAACCCTTCTTCATATCCAACAGCACCCATAGCTTGTAATCTGCATGCCATCACTTCTGCATAACAATTTTTACAGCCAGCAGAAATTTTAGTGCATCCAGTGGTTGGATTCCAAGTAAACTCTGTCCATTCTATTTGCGATTTTTTTGACATACTCATTGAATAGCACAACTCAGAGAAAATGTCTTTAGCCTTTAGAATATCAACACACCCATCGCCCTATCCAAAGCCTCTGATAATTCCATAAGTTGCATAGGCGGAATTGTTTGTTTTACTACGGTTATTTTTGCTGCTTCATTAGCTGGGAAAGTAACAAGGCTTATCTCCCACAACTCCACAGCAGAAAGCAGGCGCACACCTGTTTTTTCATGCAGACGATATTTTATTGGTGAATAGCCGATAGAAAGTCCACCAATCGCCCCTTCTTTAAGGAGGGCGTAGGCTTCTTTCGCCCGTGCCACATCCAGTAATAATTTTCCTTCAACATAAAGTCCATTTGCATCTTCAAACATCCATTCAAAAATACCAATTGGCTCGTCCTGCTGGTGTTGCCACAGCATTTTTATATCACCCACCCGCCCTTTTAAGGTTTCGGCAAACGCCCCACGCAGGATAATATCTTTCTGGCTGTCCACCATGTCAAAAACGCTGGCATAACCAGCAAATCTACCAGCATTATCCAGCGACTTAACCTGTAAATTAAAGTCAAGCCTCTTGCGTTCGCGCATCTTCGCGCTAATTTTTTTATCGTAATACATTTATAACCTATTGATTTATTGTGAATATAGTTACTGCCATAGGCATATAATTTTATAACTTAATGAAACTGTAATACATTTCTTAATGAGAACTATGGTATTATGTGTCTCATACATTCAATATTTAGCTAGGGAGCAGCACAATGTCAGAATCTAAAATTCCAGATGTAAAAGAGGAGCATGCTTTTTTTACAAACGAACAGGCTGTAGAAATGCTAAACAATATTAAAAAAGTGTTCTTATCTCATCCTAAACAACAACATATACAAGAATGTAATAATCCTTCTGAACTCGTAAGAACAATTCATGATAAAGTAGGTGAGATTACTGAACCTTTTTTTGGGCAACCTCCACTAGCAACAAAGCCTATTAAAGATATGGTCACAGATCTATGTCACGATGTACCGCAAGATTCAAAAATACCATTAGGCACTGGTGGAAGCAAACCTGAAGGTCGCGGAAGATAATAACTAACTACATCTTCTCCGCTGCCACTCGGAACTCAACTCTTACCTCATTTTTTACCACATCATCTTTTGACCACTGTCCCTGCCCGACCCCATAGTCGGTACGGCGTATTGTAATATATCCCTTAGCGATAGCATTCTTTTCATCTGCAAACTGCAACTGAAAATTAAGAGTTGCTGGTAAAGTTTTATCCCGTAATTTCAGAGTTCCTTCAGCGTAATAGTTATCAGAACTTGGCATCCGAGAAATAGTTTTGCTAGTAAAAACAGCTTTCGGAAAATCCACCACCGCCAACCAATCTTTAGACAGCAAATTCTTCGCTACCTCATCGTAATCGGTAAAGACACTGCCTGTATCGACCTCAACGGCTATTTTACTTTCATCCAACTTGTCAGGATTAAATTTAATCTCTGCCGAAAAATTCTTAAATTGACCTTCAACAGGTGCGCCATTGTTTATTGCATAAAATTTTAATGTGCTTTTTTCTTTAATTAATTTATAGGACGGCACATCAGCAAACGCTGGAAATGCAAAAAACAGATTAGCTACCAGTATTGTTTTCAGAAATTTGCGCATTATTTTTACCTCTAAAATTAGGAAGCATACGACGTAGTATATTATCTTTATAATAAAAATGATGCAACAGAGCAGCTATCACATGCAGTACTATCAATACAATTAATATCCAAGCTAAAGTTTCGTGTAATTCGTTCATGTCGTGTGCAAATTTTTTATCTGGAGCAACCAAATTTGGCATTATAAAAAACCCGAACATTGACACAGGGAAACCAGCAGCAGATGACATCAGCCAACCAGTAATAGGCATTGCAAACATAAACACATAAAGCCCTAAATGTGCAGCTTTTGCCCCCAGTTGTGCCATTTTTCCAATACTAGATGGTAGGAGAGGGCTAACATCCAATACCTTCCAACCAAGCCTTAACGTAGCCAAAAACAACACAGTAATACCAATTTCTTTATGCAAACCTATAAGCTTAAATTTATCTGGACTATTTTCCATATCAGCCATAATCAAACCAACTATAAGAAGTGCAATAATCAAAATAGCCATCAGCCAATGAAATGTTTTGGCAACAACACCGTAAGTTTGTAGGGTATTTTTAAAGCACATATAGTCAATCTCCAGTGATTAATAACCACCAGTATTTTTAGCTGCTTCATACAACTAATCAATGGTTTTATTTTTTGTTCCAACTGGTGGGTAACCAACTGCTATTCGTTTTTCATTTTCGCTTAAGAAACTTGCTTTTTCCACCCTATCCCAAATCGTCTGATTGCTCACTGCAAGAGCAGTTATGTTATCAGTATCAGGTACAAGTTCCAATCCAGCACCAAAAAATGGTATCAACCAATTATTTAAGTTATCAATTGTTCTCTGCACCAATGGCACAACTGTTTGCTCCCATAATGCAAGCCTTGCTTCTTGAAGGTTAGAATAAGTATTGTCCCCAGGTATTCCTAGCAACTGTGGTGGAACACCAAAAGCAAGAGCAATATCTCGTGCGGAAGAATGTTTTGCTTCAACAAAATCCATATCTTTTGGAGTCATGCTCATTTCTTTCCAATCCAAACCACCTTCAAGTAAAAGTGGTCTACCAGCATTTGCAGGTCCAGAAAATTGTTCATCAATTTGCTGTTTCACACGACTATACTGATCTGCCGATAACACTCCACCACCAACGTCTCCTCGTACAACCAACGCACCACTTGGTCTTGCACCATTTTGTAGTAGAGACTGATTCCACGCCCCAGATTGATTGTGTTGGTCAATGCTATATGCTGCTGCTTCAACGGATGAAAGCCCATACCAATCATTTAACGGATTAAATTTACGGATATGGAGTATACGGGATCTTCCTGTAATTTTATCAACTGGAAAATCTCTGGTTTGATTTCCAACAGTATATCTATATCCTTCTGGCAAAGCTCCCTTCCCTGCAATAATTGATATACGGTCTGGACGCAATAAATGCAATTCAGATGGGGGTAAATCCTTAGCTCCAACCGCCTGAATAAACGCATTTCCACTTATTTGGTAATAGTTATAAAGTGCCTGAAAAAAATCACTAGTGGCACAATTGGGATTAGGTTTTTTTAATATCTGGAGAATTTGATGAGATTTTTCTTCTTTGCGAACCCCTCTAGAGTTAATTGAGTACAACTCAAATCTTATAGAAGATGCAGCGGTAGAAACCATATCAATGGCACGATGTGCTATGACATTTTTAATGTAAGCCTCTTGTGCAAACTGCGTATAATCACGTTCCATCCACACAGCTTGACCAGGCATAACCATGTAAGAACGCATACCGTAACCAATATTGTTAGAATTAATGACACCTTTTCTAGATATTTTTTTACCAAAAAATCGATTAAGCAAAGTTTGAGTTACCATGCGTTTTTCCTTCTGATAAAATTGTTGGAGAGTGTTGTCATCTAATGACACAAAATATGTATCGTATATTTACAAGATAATAACGTGTGTAATGGTCGGGAAGTGTAAAAAATAATTTTTATATAAAATAAACATCTTATTCGATTGTTAGTTAATTAACATATTGTTATATTTACAATTAGTTTCTACAAAAAATCTCAATTAATTATTATCATGGAGAAATAAAAATGCGTTTTTCAGTTGTTCTAAAACTTATGCTACCTATAGCAATATTAGTTTCTAGCAACTGTATAGCATCAGAAAATATTATGCCAGAATGGAGTTATGATGATGATTACACTGGTCAAGATGATTGGGGTGCAATAAATGATTATAGGGTATGCAGAGATGGTATGAGTCAATCTCCTGTAAATATTTCATACACAAAAACTTCCAAACTTCCCTTATTAAATTTTAAATATAGTAAGGCAGACGGCATAATGAAGGTTACCAAGCAATCATTTGTTATGGAAGTTAATAGTGGAGGAACTATAATTGACGGTGAGGAACCGTATACTTTAAAAAGCGTAGAAATACATTCACCCAGTGGGCATAGAATTAGAGAAAATGTTTACCCAGCAGAAATTCATTTGATACATAAAAATCCACAGAATGAATTGTTAATAATTGCTATATTTGCTAACATTGGGAATGCTAATCCTGCGGTAGATATTATGCTTAAAGAAGCAAATTCACGCAGCACAAATAAATTTTCTGCTGATACAAGCTCCCTAGTTTCTACTACAAGCGCATATTACGCTTATAATGGATCTCTTCCATACCCTCCATGTACAGAAAATGTGAAGTGGCGTATACTGAAAAAAACCATCTCAATATCGCAAGAGCAATTAGCAAAAATCGGTCGCTATATTGGTCGAAACACACGCCTGCCACAGCCAGTATATATACGGGAAATTCTTGAAACAAACCAATAAATGTTCCTAATAGAGGAAAGCAAACTCCATATTTTGATACAAATATAAATACAACCTATAGTAGATTTATTATTGACTTTAATCTTTCTATGGGCGAATATAGCGTTATGCAGAATAAATTAGATTATATAGATACACAAGCTGTGCGAACAGACCTCGAATTGTTGGGGCAGTGGATATCAACAACGGATGTTTATCACCACGCTATTTCTGTATTACGCCACCAATTACCGCAAGCAGCAAAACTTGTTGAAGAATCAACAAAAATTATGTCTGGTCGTTTTATTAGCCTCGCTAATGATATTAAACAACAAAGTAAGGCGGTTGAACAAATTTCAGAGCTATCCAACACCATAAATAATGGGAATGAGCAGATTACTCTCGAAGAATTTATGGATTTGTTCTCCAGCACACTCAATGATTCAATCGAAAAAATACTATTCGTATCAAAGCGCGCAATTACCATGATATATACACTTGATGAAACAATCAGCAATATTTCATCCATAGAAACTTTTGTTACCGATATTCAAAACATAACCAAAAAAGCCAACCTCCTTGCCCTTAATGCTAGTATTGAAGCAGCAAGAGCAGGAGAAGCAGGGAGGGGTTTCAGCGTAGTTGCAAATGAGGTTAAAGAAGTATCAAACACTATTCGTGAGATCGCTGAATCGATTAATTCACGAATCACTACCGTGAGCAATAGTGTAAAAAATGGATATGAGATTCTTCAAGATGTTGCCACAACAGATATGTCGCAAACTATTATAGCGCAAGATAAATTATCAAATTTGATGTGTGGAATGATCGAACAAAAAAATAAATTCTCAGCAATACTAAGGAATTCTGCCAACATAAGTGATGCTGCATCTAATACTCTTTCTGGCATGGTTGTAAATCTTCAGTTTCAAGATCGTACCACACAGTATGTAGAGAATAGTGTTCGCTTGCTTGAACATATGGATAGGGAATTGGCATCTTTAAAAGAAACCAATATCAGAAAATTTCCCGAATTAGAAAACAGTAAAGATAATGAATCACTCGCTGAAGAGGTGACCAAGCAATTCCAGTTGAGTGAGTTTGCCAAGCTATTCCAATTGAGTTTGGCTGGTGTTATTATCAACTCAGAGTCATTACAAAATGCACAGAATACAATCACTGAAAAGTCTGAAGAAGTCGAATTATTTTAAGGATGAAATATGGATTATACAGTAGCTACAGCTGGTCAAACAACCGCAATAAAAATGTCAGGACAGTTTACTTTTTCTGATACCCAGAAATTTAAAAATATTTTGGATCTGGTATCGGAAAATAAAACAAAAGCAATAAGTTTAGATTTTGCTGATGTAACATTCATAGATTCTGCATGTATGGGAATGCTTTTGTTGCTACGCGATGAATGTCAATCACGAAAAATATCCCTTAATATCCATTCTCCTCAGGGGCAGGTGGAAAAAATATTTACCATATCAAAATTTGACCAGCTTTTTTCAATAATGAAATAACTTAATTATGGCATTGAACTCATCAATACATAACTCTATTTTGCCTATTGATTCACATCCATACCAGCGGGGCAGTGACAATGATAGCAGTGCATATTATTTCTCTATTAAAAGAAATATAGACACTAGCGAGGAACTGAAATCTATACTAAATCTGCCATATTCATTATTTATAGAAAATAACCGTCGTGAAACTAAAAAACAGTTATTTCAGAATTCTTTTGCAGACTCTCAACCGGACATGCTGCTATCAATAACTACTTCCAGTTGCTACACAAGCAATGTTGCACACGCAATAACATATAGCATTCAAAATCGTTTTGAAGTTGGTGTAGATAGAAGTGTAGAAATTGCAACGTGCCTTCACGAAGCGATAATGAATTCAATGTTGCATGGCAACCTAGAGATGGATAGTGATTTTCGTACACTAAAGGGTTTATATGCGTATCAGTCAGAAATTGAAAAAAGATTAAGCATGTTCAAATATAGTTCACGACGTATAGGTATAATGATATGGAATAAAAATGATTATATTGAAATTATAGTAAGAGATGAAGGTAAAGGCTTCTCTATACCAAAATATACCCCTAGTGATAATTTTCCAAATGGGCGCGGACTTATGTTTATAAGTTCATTGGCTGATAGTGTATGGGTAGAGAAAGACGATCGTGCATTACATATGACTTTCAATAATTAATTCGCAATCCACCCACCACCAAGCAATCTATCATCAATATAAGCCACGCATGCCTGTCCTGGGGAAACTGCAGTTTGTGGTTCTTTAAAAGTCACTAGTGCTATACGATTTTCTAAAATTTTGATAATAGCTGGCACGCAAGTCTGTGTTGAACGAGTTTTTACTAACACTTCTTTATTATCCTCTATCTGCCATCTGTCATCAGATAACCAGTTACACTCACGAATAATAAATTCCTTCTTCAACAACTCCTCCTTACAACCTACAACCACCTGTTTTTTTTCTGCGTCAAGACGGATTACATAAAGTGGTTCACTATTGGCTATACCCAATCCTTTTCTCTGTCCTACAGTATAGTTAATAATACCATCATGACTACCTATGATAGTTCCATCTGTCAGTACAATATGCCCACCCTCCAACGCACCAGGTCTTAGTTTTTCTATAACTTTTGCATATCCTCCACTTGGAACAAAACAAATATCCTGACTATCTGGCTTATCTGCAACTTGTAACCCAAAACGAGATGCTAAAGCCCTAGTTTCATCCTTGCTTTTCAAATGACCAAGAGGAAAACGTAAGAAATCAAGCTGTTCTTGAGTAGTGGCAAATAAAAAATAACTCTGATCCCGTGATTGGTCAGCAGCCCGCAACATACTGCCTACCCCACCTTCTTCCACACGCTGCACATAGTGACCTGTTGCCATGCAGTCGGCACCTAATTCACGCGCAGTTTGCAGTAAATCCTTAAATTTTACGGATTGGTTGCACTTCACACAAGGAATAGGAGTTTCGCCAGCGAGGTAGCTATCCACAAAATCATCCATCACACTTTCTTTGAATTTATTTTCATAATTAAGCACATAATGCGCAATTCCAAGTTTTTCTGCAACTCGCCTAGCATCATGAATATCCTGCCCTGCACAGCATGCGCCTTTTTTATTCACCATCGCCCCATGATCGTAAAGCTGCAATGTAATCCCAATCACCTGATAGCCCTGCTCGTGCAAAAGTGCCGCTACCACAGACGAATCCACCCCGCCCGACATGGCAACGACCACCTTCGTGTCTTTTTCTGGTTTGTTAAAGCCTAGAGAATTTATCATATACTCTCCGCCTTACCCTTCACCCTATCCGCCAGTGCTGCGCTGATGAAAGCGTCAAGGTCGCCGTCTAGCACACCCTGCGTGTCGCTGGTTTCATATTCAGTGCGCAGGTCTTTTACCATCTGGTAAGGGTGTAGAACATAAGAACGAATCTGATGCCCCCATGCGTTGTCGGTTTTGGTAGCGTTCAGTGCATCGGCTTTTTCTTCCATAATCCGTAATTCCCTCTCATAAAGCCGTGCTTTGAGCATTTGCATTGCTTCAGCACGGTTCGCGTGCTGGCTGCGGGAGCTTTGGCATTTTACAGCAATCCCCGTGGGTATATGGGTAAAGCGCACCGCACTTTCGGTTTTGTTTACATGCTGCCCACCCGCTCCGCCTGAGCGCATGGTATCCACTTTTATGTCCTTCTCATCCACTTTTATATCAATTTTATCATCAATAACAGGATATACCCATACCCCCGCAAAACTAGTGTGGCGACGGGCGTTGGAATCAAACGGTGAAATCCGCACCAGCCTATGCACACCTGATTCTGTCTTCGCCCAGCCATAGGCATTGTGTCCGCTGATTTTGATAGTAGCAGATTTTACACCCGCTTCCTCACCACGATTTTCATCAATCAGTTCACATTTATATCCACGCTTTGCAGCCCAACGTGTGTACATTCTAAGCAGCATTTCCGCCCAATCTTGGCTTTCTGTGCCGCCTGCGCCTGAGTTTATCTCAAGGAAGCAGTCATTAGCATCCGCCTCGCCCGAAAGCAGGCTGTCAATCTCGAGATTATGGAGTTCACTGGCAATTTTTTGCAGTTCAATTTCGGCTTCTTTCAGGGTAGCGTCATCCTTTTCTTCCTCCGCCATTTCCGCCAATTCCAGATTGCTGATAAATTCGCCATCCAGCCGTTCATAGCCTGTAATTAGGCTATCGAGATGGTTGCGCTCACGCAGCAATTCCTGCGCTTTATCTGGCTTATTCCATAGGTTAGGGTCTTCAGAAAGAGCGTTTAACTCATCACGGCGGCGCAGAGCGTTATCCCAGTCAAAGATACCTCCTCAGTAGCTCTTGCGACTTCTTGATTTGCTTGGATAAAACTTCAATTTCTGCTTTCATAATAAGCTGTAAAGAATAGTATTATTAATACTTTGTCAATTATTTAGAATGTATAATAAATATCCACGAATAACATACATAAAAATCAGTATGAGCAAAGTTCCTATAAATACACAAAAACACGGTTTTTCTTTAATTCAAGTCAGTGTGTTAGTCGCTGTGGCGGGGATTATCCTTGCATCTACTTTACCAGGTGGTGAATTGGGTACTGCTGTTGAAAGAGATAGAATCACTCGTGAAAAAATGGAAAAAATTGAAGCTGCCACACAAAATTTTATGGCAACTAATCTGCGCCGCCCCTGCCCCGCGGATGGAACTCTGGCAATTGGCAGCGCAAATTTTGGTGTTGAAGATACCACACCTGGTCGTTGCTCTAATGCAAATTTCTGGACACAATACACACCCTTTACAAAAACAGGAGCAACAACCACTTCATCTTCTGCTGTTGCCACTACCCTTAGCAATACCACAGGTCTTTCCATTGGAATGTTAGTGACTGGTACAAATATTGCCACCGATACCCATATAGCCAGTGTAGATAGTACAACCCAAATTACGCTTGATAAATATCCAACTGGTGCCAGCGGAACTCTAACTTTTACTAGCTTGGCAGCAGGTGTTGTTCCAACTAAAACACTTGGGCTGCCTGATGATTATATGTTTGATGGATACGGAAGGCGCATGATGTATATGGTTGATATACGCGCCACGGATAAAACCACATGCCGTAATATGCAGACCACAAAAACAAAAGGTGCAATCGAAATAATGACTGCTCGCAGTGCGATTAGTATATTCACTGATGATAATGTGATGTGGTCACTAATATCATACGGAAAAAATGGTCATGGCGCGTTTCCAATGCAGGGCAGCAGCCTCGCCAATCGTGTTGATGCAGGAACAACATCTGGTGATGAACGATATAACGCTTTCGTTGATATTAACACTACCAATTTTAACACTATGTTTACACAATATATTGTCAGGCGCGAGCCTATCACAACAGTAGGAAGCAGTTATATAGATGATATAGTGTGGACACAGGAATCAACTAAAAACACTTGCTGTGTTGGTAAAATGTGTAATGTTGGCACACGGATTGATGGTGCTGCATCTGAATATCTGGGCGGAAGAGTTAATACGGGAGATATTAATGGAGATGGTATTTCTGATATAATAATTTCCAAAACGGGGGTTGATACAATCCGTGTTGTATTTGGTAAATCAACTGGTTGGTCTCCAAACGCAGGAATGGCTATGGGAACTGCAAATGACTCGCGTTTCATTACAATTACTAACAACTCAAGCCATCCAAATTTTACTGGTAGTATGTCTGTTGGTGATATTAATGGTGACGGCTATGATGATATGGCTATTGGTTATGGCAATGGAAGTAATAGCTATCTAAAAATATTTTATGGTAGTGCAACACCTGTTAGCACCAATACTAGTGCAATAACCAATATAATAACTTTTCCTCCTACTTCTGCCAGCGCAGCACCTGCTACTAGGCTTGGGAATTTTGCTAACACTACCAAAAAAGATATTCTTGCTGTGATAACAACAGCATCAGGAACAGGAAACTCTACTGCTTATGTAATATATGGTGCATCATCCTATTCACTCACAGCAGAAGCTGTTACAACAGTTGCCAGCACTGTAGGTTTTAAAATAAACAGCACTGCACCAGGATACTTGGAGGCAATATCTGGCGCTGGCGATGTCAACAATGATGGATATGATGAGATTATAATCAGCAATTATACCAACAATAATATGTATGTTTTATTTGGGCGAACAGCTGCTAATTGGAACACAGATAAAACAACCGCTGCAACTGGCAGCACACCCGACATAGTAAATATTGATACACAAGTTGCCACTGGCGGAACAAAAGCAGTAAAATTTACTAATGGTGGAAGTTATATAGGGTACTATAATAGTGTCGTAGCAGATATGAACAATGATAGTTATAAAGACATAATATTTAACAGTGGAAATTATTTTTATGTTTATTATGGCAAAACAGCAGCAAGTTGGAGTTCCCCAGACCTTTCTACAGCAAGTAATTATAACGGCACTAACGGTTTTCGTTTTGATGTTGTAACAACTAATCCAAGCTGGGTAACCGATCCAATCACTAGTTCTTTGGTTTCTGATATAAATAATGATGGAAAAAATGATCTTATAATTATCGACACCGCAGCAGGAGCAAATAGTTTAGCAGCTTCTGGCTCTATCTTTGTGGTATTGCAACCAAGCAGTGGTTGGAGTAGTGCATGGTCTAGTGGTACTCTCACAGTTTTTGCACAAGCATTTGATGCAACTGGTACAGGGCTACCACTTAACAATGATGTAAATAAAGGCTTCCGTATTGATGGTTATGCTGCTGGCGATGCTGTAAATTTACGAGGGATTGCCGATATCAATAATGACGGAAAAACAGATTTCATAATAGCATCACCAACGCGTTCCTCAAATGCAGGAAGTGTTTATATATTATTTGGACGTACCTTAGTTCCTTGGGATACATCCATTAACCTAGGTATATTAAACTAATATAATCCACTTGGCGAAGATGGCTGAGAATCACTTGGCATCTCTTCTTCTGGTGAAACCACTGGTAGTTGTTTAGTAGTATCTTCTGGATTTATAACAACATCATTTTCTGAGTTCTTATTAGAAGTTTTACCTGGAATAAAAACAGGTTCACCAACCACGAATGCCTCTTCAATAATTTTTGCATCAGGTGGCTCTGTTCCATCAAGTGGCAGCCCAGTATGCAAATCAACTTTTACTAATTGGATCCCACGAGGCACACGGAATGGCTTGTTGGGAACATCAGCAAGCGCATCTTTCATAAAAGAAATGAACGCAGGAAGTGCCACCGATGATCCAGTTTCCCTTTTGCCCAATGTTTTAGGTTTGTCATAACCAACAAACACACCTGCAACCAAATCAGGGGTAAAACCAATAAACCATGTATCCAAGCTATCGTTGGTAGTTCCAGTTTTCCCTGCAACAATTTTACCAATTTCTTTGGAACGTGCCGCTGTCCCCCTAGTTGCTACGCCCTGCAACATTGAAGTTAGCTGATAAACAACTCGTGGATCTGCAACTTGTTCACGAACATCAGCAAGCTCTGGAGGAGAAATATCCACCCCAATGACCGATGAATCAACAATCTTACATTCGCTACAAACTCGTTCGTCACGACGATAAATAATTTTTCCATGACGATCATCAATGCGCTCAATCAAGGACGGTGAAATACGTTTACCACCATTGGCGATCATCCCATAAGCATTAACAAGGCGCAGCAAAGTTGTTTCTGACGCACCGAGTACTATTGAGAAATTGCTGGCTGGTTCATCATAAATACCAAAACGTTTACCAATCTCCAGAACTTTATCTAGCCCCATCATTTGGGCTATTCTAACAGTCATTGTGTTACGAGACTTTTCTAACCCAACACGCATTGTTGTAAGCCCTAAATATTCATTATGATAATTAGAAGGCTTCCATGCAGACATTCCAGCACCTTGTGACATTTCTACTGGAGCATCAAGAATGACATCAGAAGGAGAAAATCCGTTTTCCAGTCCAGCCATGTAAACGAATGGCTTAAACGAAGAACCTGGTTGGCGTTTTGCCTGAGTTGCTCGATTGAATTCAGTGCCGCCATATGTATATCCACCCGACATTGCCAGTATTCGACCATTATGAGGATCCAGAACAACCATTGCACCATTTATTTCTGGTATTTGCGCCAAACTCCAAGCTGTTTTTAAATCGATTGATGTTGTTTTCTTTGCATTAAGAGATTTAATTTCATCTACCGAAAGTGGCGAAACTATAACTACATCACCAATTTTTAAAATATCCGATGGTTTCCTTACCTCTGGACCAATTTTGCCATCAGCGATAACCCTCCTAGTCCATTTCATTAAAGCAAATGGTAATGTTCCTTTTTTATCATCATCAAATATGATTTGCGCCTTACTCTCATCCAAGCTAAAAACGACTGCCAGCTTCTGATTGCCCAAAAGATGATATGCATGTTCTTTATTTAAAGATACAAGATCAGATTTCCATTGTTTTTCATTTGTTAAACGAGCCAACGCACCTCTATAACCACGTCTTCTATCATATTCTATAAGTGCGTTTTGTAATGATTTATCAGCCGCTTTTTGCAATTCAGGATTTAATGTTGTTTTCACCACTAATCCACCACCATAAAGCACATCAGAACCATACATATCTGAAAGTGTACGACGCACTTCCTCTGAGAAAAAATCGGCCCGTGCAGTTTCAGTTGTGTCACGATTACGCACCACAATAGGAGTATCTTTTGCAATTTTAGCCTGATCAGCCGTTATGTGTCCGTCTTCACTCATGCGGTCAATAACCCAATCACGCCGCTCTTTAGCAGCATCATAATTTTTATGTGGATTATATTGTGCTGGAGCTTTTGGTTCACTAGCAAGAAGTGCAACCTCTTCCACTGTAAGCTCATCTAGAGATTTATTAAAATAATTTTGAGCTGCGGCAGCCACACCGTATGAACCTAACCCCAAATAAATTTCATTAAGATACAACTCAAGAATTTTATCCTTGCTATAAACACGGCTAATTCTCATTGAAAGAATTGCTTCTTTTATTTTTCTCTCAAGTGATTTCTCATTTGTTAGCAAAAAATTCTTCACTACTTGCTGGGTAATTGTAGAGCCGCCAACTAGAGATTTTCCCTGACCATAATTCTTTACATTGTTTATTACTGCGCGGGCAAGACCAGTGAAATCAATGCCAGTATGCGTATAAAAATTTTTATCTTCAGCAGACAAAAATGCATTTATAACTGATTTTGGTATTGCAGAAAGAGGTACGAACACTCTCTTCTCAGTTGCATATTCTGCAAGTAATTTGCCATCAGCCGCGTATAACCTTGTAAGCGTTGCTGGGTCATATTTTGATAATTGGCTATAATCTGGTAAATCCTTAGAATAATAATTGAACATCAATGCGCCAACTACGGCACCTATAACAGATAGTGTAAAGCCTATCGAAAAAAACCAGCCTAAAACACCAATAAAACTGCGTAGGAATCGACTCTTTATCATAATGTATCCATTCCAACTGTTCCTTTTTTACGGAAATATGCGTCAATCCCAACCACAACCCCCTCGACAACCTTATCACGATAATGCTTTGATTTGATCTCTTTTTCCTCCTGTGAATTAGAGAGAAAGCCAATCTCAATCAGCACAGAAGGTATATCTGGTGCTTTCAAAACAGCAAACCCAGCAAACCTATGTGAATTAGGTAACATCCTAACTCTATCTCCAAGGTTAAGGACTAAATAATCCGCAAGAGTTGCGGAATTATTTTTGGTTTCACGTTGAGCCAAAGAAATCAATATGTCAGCTACATCTGGACGTTCATCTGAGAGATCCATGCCGCCTATTATATCAGATTTATTTTCTCTCGCTGCCAGTGCTTCAGCCTCTTTGTCCGAAGCGTTCTCTGATACTGTATATACGGAAAGACCACGAGCAGAAATCTCATCAGCCGAATCTGCATGCAGTGAGATAAATAAGCTCGCGTTTGCCTTGCGGGCAATTGCTACTCTTTTACGCAACATAATGAATTCATCGTCATCGCGCGTTAATATTACACGATATTTTTTGGTTTGAAGTAATTTGTTTTTTAATGCTTTGGCGTATCCAAGAACTATATCTTTTTCCTGTGTACCGTTTTCTCCTATAGTTCCAGGATCAACTCCACCATGCCCTGCATCTATCACTATTAATGGAGGCATATTGGACTTACGAGTTTTTAAAACCTTAGATTTTGTTCTCATTGAAACAGAAGAGTTTTTTGTATCTCCGCCTATTTCTAGTAATATTTTATTACCTTCTATCCGCACAGAAGAAACTCTGACCATTTGATTTAAATCAAATACAAAACGTGATGTTTTTTGATCAAATTGACCTAATCTAGCAGCTTTTATTAATTTTCCACTATAATCATCGGGAAGTGAAACGTTATGTTTTTTATCAACTGAAGGTAAATCAACTACTAATCTGTCTGGGTTTGATATTGTGAATATCTTGCGGGGTTCATTTTTGGAAACATTAATTAAAATCAACTCCTTTCCTGATTTTTGCTGAAATTCTAATATATCTGCGGCAAAAACCTTAAGTCCTCCACCCAAGAAAAACAAAAAACCTATAAAAAATGCTGTAAAATATTCTTTTTTCTTCATTTGATTGTAAAATAATATGCAAAATGACTATGTTTTTTGTGTTTGTATTTCAAATAACAAAATATTTGAACAAAAAATTACACTATAGATACACTTTTATTTCATAAGTTCGTTGTACAATTGCTTTTTACACATTATAGTGGGGTTGTTTATTTTTAGTTGCATCTGTTTTGCAACAGATAAACACAGAATACATGGTAATTATGGTTTGTCCCGCAATGGCTTCAGAGACATGTAAGAAAGCTTGCGGATGAGCAGAGAACTCTATTTACCTTGCGGATTATTATTAAATTTTTATACAACCTCGACCTCACAGTCGGTATATCATTGATTTTTATGGATTTATTATTTTGTACTATTGCACCACCACTTACGAGACAGGCATCCAATCTGACTCTGGTTGGTTGTTATTTGTCAGAACATTACCCGCCTAAAACTTGATGGTTCCGATCGTGTGGTGATTCAAAAGGAGTCCCACTATGACAAAACGCATGCTTATTGATGCGCTACACCCAGAAGAAACTCGCGTAGTAATAGCCGATGAGAACCAAATTTATGACTTTGATTTTGTCAGCACAGCTAAAAAACAACTTAAAGGTAATATTTATCTTGCAAAGATCACTAGGGTAGAACCCTCATTACAGGCTGCATTTGTTGAATATGGCGGTGGGAAACAAGGCTTTTTACCATTTTCTGAAATACATACCGACTATTACCAAATTCCAATTTCTGACCGTAAAAAATTAATGGAAGAAGTCGCCCATGAAATTGATGAACAAGATAATATTTCTGATTCAGCTACTATTGAAGCAAACACCCCAGAAGGCGTAGACAACCAAACTATTCCTGAAAACACGGGGTTTACGCCTGAAACTTCTGTAATGGAGATAAATACAGTAGAAGAATCCACCGAAGAAAGTGAGAGTCGCCCTGCCTATCTTATGCAGGGGGCAATTGATACATCAATTAGTGAAGAAAATTTTCCTTCTGATTCTCTTGAGATAACCGATACAATTGTTCCTCCATATGATGCTTCCGTTAATACACAGGAACCTAGCGAAGATCATTTTGGTGATAATATTTCTGCCTCAGATGAAAATGTTCAAACTGCTGAAACTGATAAGGAAGAAGTAGAAACTCTTGCCAGTGATGAGGAAGAGCTTCGCGATAAACGTAAGCGCAACGTATTCATGCGCCGTTATAAAATTCAAGAGGTTATACGCCGTGGCCAAATAGTTCTGATGCAGGTTATTAAAGAAGAACGTGGTAATAAAGGCGCGTCATTGACTACCTATTTGTCATTGGCTGGTCGCTACTGTGTCCTGATGCCTAATTCTCCAAAAGACGGTGGTATTTCTCGTAAAATAGCCAGTGCGGAAGATCGTAAACGCCTCAAAGCCATTTCTACCGAATTTCGTTTAGCTGAAGGAATGAGCGTTATTATACGCACAGCGGGAATGGATCGCACCCATGCTGAAATTAAACGTGACTTTGATTATCTGGTTAAATTGTGGAATGCAATCCGTGAAGATACTTTAAAATCTAATGCTCCAGCACTTATTTATGAGGAAAGCGACATTGTAAAGCGAGCAATACGAGATCAATACAGTAATGATATTGAAGAAATAGCCATCGAGGGAGAGAGTGCCTATAGAACGGCCTGTGAGTTTATGAAGCTGTTGCTTCCTAGCCATCTGCCTAAAATTAAGAAATATTCTGCACAAACTCCTCTTTTTTATGCCTATGGAATTGAAGAGCAGCTATTATCGATGCACGACCCAGTGGTCAAAATGAAATCTGGTGCCTATTTAGTTATAAATCCGACTGAGGCCTTGATTTCTATTGACGTAAACTCTGGTCGTGCAACTGGCGAAAGAAATATCGAGGAAACAGCTCTAAAAACAAATCTTGAAGCCGCAGCCGAGGTGGCTAAACAGCTTCGCTTGCGCGACTTAGCAGGGCTGGTTGTAATTGATTTTATTGATATGTTAGATTCACGAAATCGTCGTGCAGTAGAAAAAACGTTAAAAGACTCAATGAAAACTGACCGAGCAAAAATTCAACTTGGGCGCATAAGCCCGTTTGGATTGTTGGAAATGTCACGCCAACGTCTACGCTCCAGCATTTCGGAAACAAATATGATGCAATGCCCACATTGTGTTGGTCGTGGTGTTATCCGTTCAGATGAATCGATGGGTATCCAAGTCATACGCGCAATTGAAAAAGAAGCGAGTAATGGAAATATAACCAGTCTACGGGTTACGGCAGCGCAAGCATTAGCTATGCACCTCCTTAACTACAAACGAGATAAACTTCTTGAACTTGAAAAACGCTATAATATTTCAATACAAATCATTGTTAACCAAGAACTTGCATCCTCAGAGTTTAATGTAGAAAAAATTCGTCGTTCACCAAATGATAGGGTAGAAGGGCAAGATTTCCGTCGGCCAAAACGCAATGACCGTCCACGAAATACAGAAAAAATGTCCGAATTTTCAGCAAATACGGTGGTAGATTCTGCAGATGTTAGTTCGGTTGATGGAGCAGAAAATACTATATCATCTGATACAAGTAACGATCCAGCCCGTCGCAGTCGTCGTCGTAGTCGTCGTGGCACACGAAATAATTACGGTGAACGCCCAGAAAGCAATGTTGGTGATAATACAATTGCCACAACACAAGATGTTGAAGGGGGTGCTTCCGAAGAAATATCTACGGTTGAGGCAACAGAATCTTCACCAAAACGTCCGCCACGCGAACGCGGTGGTCGTAACCGCCGTAAGTGGCGTGATCGCAGTGAACACAATAATTCTGGCGAGCAAGTAACAACGGAAGAGGCTCCGACTCGCTGGGATGGTGGCGCATCCGCCCTTGCTGATGGAAAGGTTTTACCAGCTTTTGCTTCGGATTTACGTCCAGTTGCTGTGCCAGCACCGCCAACCTATAAAGCATTCCATGACTATAAGCCAGAAGAGCCAGCTCATAGAGTACAACCAGAAGCACCACCTTCACCACCAAAACGTGGGTGGTGGCAAAAAATGATTAGTCTGGATGAATAAAAATGTACCGCGCAGAACAGAAAAAATATTCAATATCAGCGTATAAATATTTTACTGCCATTTTTACATTATTATTTTTCCTTGCTAACCCAGCCATTGCTGTACCACTAATAAGAGATGCAGAAATAGAAAATACACTGCGAGTTTATGCTGATCCTATTTTTAAGGCTGCTGGCGTAAACAGTTCATCTACAAAACTGTTCATAGTACAGGATAGTTCATTGAATGCCTATGTTGCGGGCGGTGCAAATATGTTTATCAACACTGGGTTGATAATGGCAACAGAGACTCCAGATATTTTGATAGGTGTGATGGCACATGAGACAGGTCACATAGCTGGCGGACATTTGGCGCGAGGTACAGAACAACTGAAAAATGCCCAACTTGGCACAGTCCTTACCTTTGTACTTGGAGCCGCCGCAGCAGCAGCTTCTAAAAAACCAGAAGCAGCAGCAGCCGTCATTACTGGTGGACAAAACACCGTGGCACGAAATTTCTTGTCATACACTCGTGCAAACGAGCAGGCCGCCGACCAATCCGCCTTAACCAGCTTAGATAAGCTAGGAATTTCTGCTAAAGGAATGGTGAGCATGTTCGAGTTGTTAAAAAGGAACGAAAGAAAACAATTCGGCTCACCAGATCCTTATATGCTAACACACCCACTCACCAATGAACGCATAGAATTTGTGCGTAATCACGTTGAGAAATCTAAAATTCCAGTTGGTCAATATCCGAATAGTTACACCATATTACATCAGCGCATGGTAGCAAAGTTGCACGGCTTTATACAAACCCCAGAGCGTACTTTACAAAAATATCCGCCTAGCGACAGAAGTATCCATGCTCGTTTAGCGAGATCTATTGCCTATTATAAGATGCCAGAAATCGAAAACTCTCTAAAAGAAATTAATAGCCTAATAGAAGAGTTGCCAAAAGATCCATTTTTTCATGAATTGAAGGGGCAGATTTTATTCGAAAATGGTAGAACGAGCGAGGCTCTAACTTCTTATCAAGCCGCCATCAAGCTGCTACCTAATTCTCCACTTATACTATCCGATTTAGCAAAAGTTGAGCTATCACAAAAACTAGATTCAACGATAAAGCCAGCTATATCTCACCTTGAAAAATCAGTAAGTATTGATAACAGCAATTCAGAAGCTTGGAGATTGCTCGCAACAGCTTATGGTAATGCAGATAATTTGCCAATGTCGTACCTAGCTTTGGCTGAAGAAGCATTGCTTAAAGGTGATACAAAAACTGCTCTAAAAATGTCAAATCAGTCTATTTCTACATTAAAAGATGCATCACCAGCCCAAAGAAGAGCCCAAGATATTAAGAACAAAGCAGAAGAAATGAATAAACAACTGAATGATAGTAACAGCCCATTTTGAATTTATTATTCTGTATACTTTTATTTTAAAATTGTTACTATCCACGCTGGTTATTGATTAAAAATGATGGAGTTATTTTACATGTCCCGATTTAATTTTTTTATTATCGCATTATCAGCCACCTGCATTTTATCAAGTGTGGCTATTGCTGAATCTTCTCCAAAGTCTGGTGATGAACCAGTCACTCGCTCACAACTCCCCGCTCTTATAAAAGAAGCTTTGATTAACAATCCTACAATACTTGCTGAAGTGGTTGAAAAGATACAAGCATCTCAGGAAGAAGAAAGTTCAAAAAAGTCTAAAGAAGCAATTGTTAAACGTAAAAATGATTTATTCTCCGATCCAACTTCACCAGTTGTTGGTGCTACTGATGCTGATGTAACCATTGTGGAGTTCTTCGACTATCATTGTGGTTATTGCAAACAAGCTCTTGCCTCTATCTCTAAGTTACTTGAGAAGGACAAGAAAGTTCGTGTTGTCCTGAAGGAATATCCAATTTTGAGTGAGGACTCAAGATATGCTTCGCGCGCTGCTTTAGCTGTTAACCGTATAGCAAAAGATAAATATTTTGATTTCCACAAGGCGATGTTTTCTGTAAGTGGCTCTATAAATGAAAATGTTGTTGTCGGACAAGCTAAAAAACTTGGTATTGATGCTGAGAAACTAAAAAAAGAAATGGATAGTCCAGAGATCGAAGCAATCCTAGCAAAAAACAGAGAGTTGGGTGGTGAGGTTGGTGCGCTTGGGACTCCTGCTCTTGTCATAGGTGAGAATTTTTATCCTGGTGCAATGCCATACGAATCTATGCAAAAAGCTGTCGATGCTGTGCGTAGCGAAAAAAAACCAGCTAAATAATCTAAACTAATAATTTCTATAATATACCCCATGATTTAGATCATGGGGTTTTTTATTATTGTTAATCTTCCAACTGATAATGTTCTCGGTAAGTACGAACAGCAGTTTTTCCCGCCTGCTTGCGTAAAATTTCAATACAAAAGTTATATGTATCTATAGGTCTTTCCGTTTTTGAGAAATGGTTTTCATTACTTTTAAATATTTCACCAAGCAATAATGGCTGCCAAACCTTGCCATCTGACACATCAACTTTGAAATAACCAGTCAGACCTGTGTTTTCATATTCACCCAGCCGTGTGCTATTTAGGGCATCATTTTGTGGATATACCAACAGATCACCTTTCTGTGCTTGCAGTGCCACTTCATCATCAACATATTGCAAAAAAACTACACCCGTTAGGACAATAGTAACCTTAGGCTTTTCTTTCACTTGATAACGTAATTTATTATGCTTTGCCATAATGCCCTCTATTAAATTTCTACTGCATAATACATGTGCCAATGCACCATGCTTGTGGATATTTCTCCAGCAATTTTTTAGCAGCATTATCAGCTGCTTTTTTGTTATTATATAATCCAAAACAAGTTGCGCCACTCCCCGACATACGAGCTAAGTAACATCCTTCTGTTGTTTTTAATAGGTTTATAATATCCGCTATAACTGGTATTTTTTTTATGGATACAGACTCTAAATCATTCCCATATCCCATTTCGTCTGTAATTTCTGATAAATCGAAATAATTACGGTTTACTGCATTAGCACCTCTAAATATCACAGAACTCCTGCTAAAATCTCTAAATACCTCTGCTGTTACAAGTTGTATGTTGGGATTAATAAGAACCAAATAAGCCACGCCTCTTAACTCGACTGGCTTCAAATTTTCGCCAACACCAGTCATGAATACTGGTTTTCCATACAAACAAGCTTGGACATCACTTCCTAAACTCAATGCTATTTCTGATAATTTTTTCTCATGAATATCCAGTTCCCATAATGCACATAGAGCCTTAATTGTAGCTGCTGCATCAGCAGAACCTCCGCCTATTCCCGAAGCAAGCGGCAGATTTTTGGTAAGTATAATCCTTGCGCCACGAGGTTTTGATAAACAATTTTGTACCGCTATGGCAGCTTTCCACACTAAATTTTCTTCTAAAGGCGCAAATAAAAGATTTGAAGAAAATTTTCCTACAATCTCAAGGGACAGTTCATCATCTTCTATAACCTGTATCTTATCGCCATATTCTGTAAAAACAGTAAGGCTCTCCAATAGATGATATCCATCAGAACGCTTACCAACAACATGCAGGAATAAATTTATCTTCGCAGGAGCATGTACGATTATATTGTCCACGTTATTCAACAACCGCAGTTTTTATTGTGGTATTTTTATTTTTTTTTTCCGTTACATCTGATGAAACAATGTCTGGCAAACCACTTTTTATCTTATTCTGAAGCTCTTGCGAAACATTATTATCCTTTACATATATAAGCGATCTATCCCACTGAAAACGAGCTTCAGTCTTACGTCCAAGCCTCCAGTACAAATCACCAAGATGTTCATTAACTGTGGCATCTGCTGGTAGTAATGATACAGCCCTTTCCAGATATAAAACTGACTGTTTGTAATCTCCAGATAGATACAATGCCCATCCCATACTATCCATAATTTGTGGATCAGATGGGCGTTTTGTTATAGCTTTTTCAATGAACTCTTTAGCATTCGCTAAATTTTCACCGCGCATCAATAGGCTATATCCTAAATAATTCAAAACATCTGGCTGAATTGGACTTAATTCAATAGAACGCCTAAGATTCCTTTCTGCTTCAGTCCAATTACCTAACTTATCAAAACATGTTCCAATAGCAAAGAAAATAGACCAATGCTGCTCACTAATCACCTTTAACGTACCAAGAGCTTCCCCATAAACAGTTATAGCATCGGAAAAACGTTCTTGATTCCTTAGCAAATCACCCTTCGCCATATAAGCATCTAAATTATTAGGTAATTTTGCTATTATCTCATCCAATTTTGCTATCGCCTCATCAAATTTCTTTAATCGACCAAGATTTATGGCTGCATATAGTTGTGCATGGCTATGTAATTGGCTCGTAGGCGATATTTTTGCTAATAACTCATTGGCTATACCATATTGCTGTAACTCACTGTAAGCCTGTGCCAGCGCAACAGTAGCCAACTCCATATCTGGCTTCAAGTACAGTGCCAACTGCAAATACAGCGCAGCATCCTGCGTTACATCAGCAGCAAGCATGATTGATCCCATAGTCAGCAATACTTCAGCCGCACCATCCTGCATATTATTGATGGAATATGATTTGGTTTTAAATACATTGACATTGCTATTTTTTTGACGATATGCGGTAACAAATGGCTTTAAAGCTTCTGGTGAGTTATTTTTTTCATAAAATTGAACCAACATCTCAATAACACGGGAAGGTGGATGAGATGGATCCTCTACAGCCTGCTTAAAATTTTCTGTCGCAGCCTTTGTAAATCCAGCCTGTGCGTTAATTAAAGCAAGATGATAGTTTACCACTGGAGCAGCTCTGCCAACTTCAGCACTTAATTCTTCCATCATCAACGGCTTTAGTAATTTGTGTTGCTCAACATCCAACCAAGCAGAAATGAGCGGTAGCCACAGCTGCCCCCCCTCTTCTTCGGACATCTTATCAAGAATTTTTGAGGCAGAAATAGCGTCCTTATTTTTTATTGCTTTAAGACTCAGCATGAGAGCCGATATAGATTCTTTAGGATTATCTTTAGAAATAGACAGCGCTATCTCCATAGCCTTATCCACATGTCCACCCAATAAATACAACCCCATCAATTGATTAGCTATTTCTATATTTTGAGGGTTTTTTTTATATACTGATTGCAAAGATTTTATTGCACTATCTACATCACCTGTAGAACGCGAAAACTGGCTAGACAAATAACTGCCATAAACACCAACTCCACTGGCATCATCATTGGTAGAATCATCACCAGCCTTTTCGGTATCAACCCCAGAAGGGAAAAGTGCAGCTTTCTCCTCATTGGAAGCAAAAGCTGCTTGAATAACACTACTAGCAATGACGACCACAACAGAAAATATTGTAAATATTATCTTATTTTTCAACATATTAAAAACTATACCCTAAATAAATTACACCAGAAATATACTATAACAGTAATATATAATAAAAACACTTGCGCGTTTTGCGTATCTTACTAGAATCCCCCCCTAATTTGAAACAACTATTTTAATATGAAAGTGAGTATTTTATGAGCGGTAAAGCAAGTAAAAATAACCCTGAAGCACGCGGAAAAGTAACGGCTCTTCGTAAATATAATGGCAAAACAGTAAAGCCAGTACTTTTTATCAAGAGTGGCGTTGGTCGGTACATGGCTGCCAGCTTTGAAGATGGAACTTTAGCTGTCGATAAAAACACAGGTCTTCCGATAGCTTATAAGAGCATATAAGCATTACATCCCAGAGTAATTAGGGCCCCCACCACCTTCTGGGGTTTTCCATACTATATTTTGGGTTGGGTCTTTAATATCGCAGGTTTTGCAATGCACGCAATTTTGTGCATTTATTTGCAGCTTGGGATTTCCAGCTTCTTCTATAATTTCATACACACCAGCTGGGCAGTAGCGTTGCTCAGGGGCAGCATATAACGCAAGATTAGTGGCTATCGGCACACTGCTATCCTTCAGCGTTAAATGCGCTGGCTGGTCTTCTTCGTGGTTGGTGCTGGAAAGAAAAACTGAGGATAATCTATCAAATGAAATTTTACCATCTGGTTTAGGATAAACAATTTTCTTGCAATATCTCGCCTCACGCAACTGCTTATGATCTGCATGGTTCCTAAATGTCCACGGAGCTTTACCTCTAAAAATATAAGTATCCAAAGCTGCGTGCAACAACCCAAACCACAACCCAAAACGAAAAGCTGGGCGGATATTACGAACTTTATATAATTCATCATACACCCAGCTTTGTTTTAAGGCTTGTGTGTATCCATCAAGAGCAGAATCACCACCGCCAGCAAGGGCAGAAGCAATGGCTTCGGCGGCGAGCATCGCTGATTTCATGGCAGTATGTGTTCCTTTTACTTTAGGAACATTCATAAAACCAGCGGCGCAACCAACAATAGCACCACCTGAAAAAGTGAGTTTAGGTATAGATTGCAAACCACCTTCATTCAAAGCACGCGCGCCATAGCAAATTCGTCTACCTCCTTCTAAAGTTGGTGCAATAGCTGGATGGGTTTTAAAACGTTGGAATTCAGAAAATGGGTCTAGATATGGATTTTTATAATCAAGCCCAACCACAAAACCAACTGCAACCTGATTATTTTCTAGATGATAGAGAAATGAACCACCGTAAGTATCTGCAGGCATTGGCCAACCGACACTGTGCAAAACACTACCAGCTTTATGTTTTTCTGGTTTTATTTCCCATAATTCTTTAATACCGATACCATAAGTTTGTGGATTAGCATCCGAACGCAAGTTAAATTCTTCCATGAGTTTCTGCGAAAGAGAACCACGACAGCCCTCGGCAAACAAAGTGTATTTTCCCTTGATAGTTACGCCTGCTTGGTACGAAGATTTTTTCTGTCCATCTTTACCGATACCAAACTCTCCAGTTACAATACCTGCCACTCTGCCGTTTTCCATGAGTAATTCAGCAGCAGAAAACCCTGAGAAAATCTGGACTCCTAGACTTTCCGCCTGACTCGCAAGCCACTTACAAAAATTGCTTAGAGAAATAATATAATTGCCATGGTTATTCATAGCAGGAGGGGTTGGCAATATTATTGATTTGTTTTTAGTTAAAAAAACAAATTTATCATTAATCGCTTGGGTATTAAGTGGCGCGCCACGCTCTTTCCAGTCTGGAATCAATTCATTTAATGCTCGCGGTTCAAACACACACCCAGAGAGAATATGAGCTCCCACTTCCGAACCTTTTTCTAATACGCAAACGCTTATATCTTGTGAAATTTGGCGAAGCCTTATGGCAGCCGATAAGCCAGCAGCACCAGCTCCAACTATCACCACGTCATATTCCATTATATCGCCATCTGCCATACGCACCATATCATTCTAGTTCTAACACAATGTCAAGCAGGCGAAAATTATCTCAACATGTCTGTGATGGTTTTTAGCATTTCATCCGATGTTATAACAGTTTTTGTATTTGCCTGATAGGCGCGCTGGGCAATGATAATATCCGTCATCTGAGTGGGCAAATCAACTGATGATTGTTCAAGTGCTGTGGACACTAACTTCCCAACTCCATTGGTTCCAGCAGAGAATAAATTTATAAAGCCTGAAATATCAGAATCCATATAAGCTGTTCCTGAAATATTTTCTAATCCATCAGCATTATAAAATTTTGCAAGTGGGAGAACAAACAAATCCTGACTTGTACCGTTACTATAGATACCTCTAATTATACCATCATCAGTAATCTCTATATTTTGTAGCGTACCAGCTGCGTGTCCATTTTGGGTAAATCCATCCACTTTATAATCACTTGCCAATTGTCTAACACCGTCTGTTCTACCTATAATAGCTGCACCTGTCGTACCAAAAATAGCTCCTGCTGTTCCCCAGTTAAAAGTAACTGTATTATTCACAGTAGGATCCGCAGCACCAGTTGGTATTGTTCCTGTACTTGTCCAAGGGAATGTGATGGCATTAGATAGCGATGGGCTGACGCTTGCTAAACTACCATCACCATTAAAAGTAATTGTCCCAGCAGCTATTTGCCCTCCAACAGTAGTTATATCTGTTGCAGGAACCGCACTCATTTCAATTGCCCAACTATTGGTAGCTGTCTTTAAAAATGATATTTTTACCTGATGCTCAACACCATTGTTATCAATAATTCCAATTGATCGATTAAAGTTAGAATTAATTGCACCACTTGTCATATTGTTTGCGGCAATGGTTGGATCATATAAAAGCAGTGGTGTAACAGTTCCGTTAACACTACCAGAAGCAAAGTTAAAAGTTGAGGCAGCACCTATGAGTGTGCCAGCTATGCCTGTACCTCCAACGTTTGCATAAGTAGAAGTTGTTAATAATGGATTTGTCGAAGCATTAAGATCTGTTGCTAATTGTGTTAATGTTGCGTCAAGAGTTGCACCAATATTGGTCTGGTGGTCGGTTGCTCCAGAAGCTACAAACTCCCAAATAACACCATTAATTGTAATTTTAGTACCTGCTGTAAGATTTTGACTAAAGTTCATTTGGAAGGAGGGAGTGGCATTATAAGTGATGCCAAGTCTTGTAGCACCTACATTTGAATAAGTAGCTCCAGAGAGCAAAGGATTTATAGAAATTCCTGTATCAATAGCTAACTGGGCTAATGTTGCATCAAGATTAGCCCCTATATTTGTCTGATTACCAGCTGCACCAGACGCAACGAATGTCCAAGTCGTACCATTTACATTAATAGTATCACCAGCAATTGGATTGGTTGTAAGAGTGATATTCCTAAATAAATTTCCGTTTGAAGTGTCGGAATTCAAGTTCGCCACAAGATTATCTAATGTGGTATCAAGATTCGCTCCAATATTTGTTTGGTTACCAGTAGCTCCACTGGCAACAAATGTCCAGACTACACCATTAATAGTTATGGTATCGCCTGCCGTTGGATTGTTTGCAAAAGATATATTTCCAACTGGATTATAAATAGTTTGATTGGCGTTAAGATTAGCTTTTATATTAGCTACACTAGTAGCAACAGACACGCTATCAGTTGCAGCTACATTCACTGTACTTAATTCACCGATGCCATAATTGGCAACCTGCAAAGTAGCTGGAGAAACACCCGCTGGATCAACAACCCAACCTTGTAGATAAAAACCAGCACTGTTGCGCATGTTGCCGTCTTTATCTGGTGAAAATGCCCCTGCTCTTGTAAAACGCAGCGGACTACCATCAATAGTATCTTCTGTAACAGGAAAAAACCCATCCCCGTTAATAGCAATATCAGTAACTCTATCGCTAGGAAGAATTTCTCCCTGCACAGAATTATGCTGACGACCAACAGCCCTCGCTCCATTGCGTGAATCCAAGACTGAATTACTAGCACTTTGGATAAGAGCCAAAAAATCAGCGGTCGTCGCTTTATATCCAACAGTACTTACATTTGATATATTGTCAGAGATAGTACTAATTCTATTGCTTTGTGCGAGCAATCCACTTACACCTATGTCTAACACATTGTTTAGGGTCATAATACAAATCCATTTGTTATATAATGATTTGGATTAGCAAGTATTATGCCAACTATATAATTATTATGAATAACAAAGCACTACTAGAATGGCAATTTGAGGCTGGTGTTGACGAGGCTGTGGATAGCACTCCAACCAATTATTTTGGACTGAAACCGCAACTTACAATTGTTACGAAACAGGATATTACTCCTACACAGCCTACAACAAAATCCACTATTACCACAACACCGCTTCACCTTACACCAACAGCAGCAAATAATGCTGCGCGCGCGATGGCTAATAACTGCAAAACAATAGTTGAATTAGAAGAGGCAGTAAAAAAATTTGACGGCTGTGCTATAAAGAAAACCGCTACAAAAACAGTCTTTGCTGATGGCAATACACAAGCAAAAATAATGATTATTGGTGAAGCCCCAGGTACTCAAGAGGATCTTCAGGGAATACCCTTTTGTGGGGCAAGCGGAGGGTTACTAGATAAAATGCTAAACAGCATAGGTCTCGACAGAACTACTGTATATATTACTAACACAATTTTCTGGAGACCACCTGGTAACCGACAACCGAGTGCAGAAGAAACGGCATCTTGCCTTCCATTCGTTGAAAAGCATATTGCTCTTGTTTCGCCTAGGTTACTAATTCTATCGGGAGGCACTGCTGCAAATACCTTATTAAAAAAAGACCAATCGATTTCACGGCTACGCGGAAAGATATATGATTACAGTAACGAATATTTATCTTCACCAATAAAAACTGCGCTTATGTATCACCCATCTTACCTGCTACGCCAACCGCTGAACAAGAAGCAGGCGTGGCAGGATTTATTAATAATAAAACGGTTTTTAGAAAATTAATGACTTGTATTATATAAGCAATTACTCTTTTTCCCTGTGAAACTTGCAATTAATCAATTTTTAGTATATGTTCCGCCACCCTATGGCTGGAAATGAAAAATATTCCCTGCGGTTTGGAAAAAAAGTTTACGCCATAACCGTATGTAGCGTTCTGTTTTTAGTGGTGGGATTATGGCAAACTATTCCATCTCAGAAAATACAGAACAAAGCCCACTCGTCTTCACACCGTGCAGACGATAGCAAGTATCCTGTGCCTTCCGTATTATTATATGATTCTGATAAAGAGTTGTATAAACAGATATTTTCTGCACAGAAATCTGCTGAATGGGCATTAGCTGACGAGAGTATTTCTAAATTATCCAATAAAATATTGCTTGGTGATGTATTGGCAGAACGTTATCTACACCGACATTACGATACATCCTCATCAGAAATAATATTTTGGCTTAAAAACTACTCTGATCATGTACAAGTACAAGACATGCTTGAGTTGGCTGGCAATAAATTTCCAAACGTCTTCTCTAATTTACCTAAGATAGAAAAACAGCAGCGCTTACAGGGTTATGGCGATGGAAGTTCTGAAGACATACGCTTTGATGACAATCCGCAAGCAAAAAAACTATGGCAATATGGTCTCGAAGCATGGAGAACAGGAAAAAAATCAGAATCTGCAAAATTCTTTTCCACGTTAGCAGATAAACAAAAAGGGTTGTCTGACTGGCAGGATTCAGCAGCTAATTTTTGGGCTTACCGTTCCTACTTGGCTATAGGTGACAAGGTAAAAGCGAATTATTATATTTCTCAAGCAGCCAGCAATCCTCGGGTCTTTTACGGAATCCTAGCTCGTAAACAATTGGATAAACCACTTGAATTAGATACGAAACCAATTGAGCCAATTGTTGGGGAGGTTAGGAGATTTCTAGAAAAATCTAAAATTCAGCGAATCATAGCTCTGGTACAATCTGGTTTAAACGAACGGGCAGAGGCACAGATTCGTCTGTTATTTCCAATGTCTGATAAACAAGAAAAATGGCTGCTACTATCCTTAGCTAATCGCCTTGAGCTTGCATCTGTACAGATTAGCATGGCAAAACAATTAGAGAGTAATGATAACCAGTTAGATATGCTTAAATATCCAATTCCACAATGGAAGCCAGCTGGTGGTTTCAACATTGAGCCAACTCTACTTTACGCACTAATGCGTCAAGAATCTGGCTTCCATGTGACAGCAATTAGCTCAGGTGGCGCACTTGGGCTTATGCAGCTTATGCCTCAAACAGCCAAAAGAATGCAAACCTCATATACAGCTACAAACAGTATAACAGAAAATGTTAGCGAACCAGTTTTGAACCTAACTCTGGGCGAACATTATGTAGAGCATCTTCTTAACAATAATATGATAAATGGTAACTTATTTTATATGCTAACCGCCTATAATGCTGGACCTGGTCGATTAAAAGAATGGCAAGATAATATTGATTATAATGATGACCCCCTACTATTTGTAGAATCTATTCCTTATTCTGAAACACGCCATTATGTAGTTCAAGTAATGACTAACTATTGGATTTATTCAGAACTAGCTGGCACTCCGAGCGAATCGGTACATTCTATATTGCGTGGGAACTGGCCAAACTACCTTCCAAACACCGCACCAGTTGCTGATGCTGGACGGCGTGACCGCAATGGCTAATCAACCAGATTTATCTATTGAGATTGTTGCTGGCGGTATAGTTGCTGGAGTTGATGAAGCTGGAAGAGGACCTTGGGCTGGTCCAGTGGTGGCTGGTGCGGTTATACTTGACCAGAAAAACATCCCAAATGGTATAAATGATTCCAAAAAGCTTTCTGCCATAAAGCGTGAAAAGCTATATGAAGAAATATTACAAAGCGCACGCACTGGCGTAGGTATAAGCACTGTCGAAGAGATAGATAAATATAATATATTGGAGGCTACTAAGCTGGCAATGCAGCGTGCTGTTAGTATGCTTGGCAGCGATATGACTCTAGTTCTAGTTGATGGTAATAAATCCCCTTCTCTACCATTTCCGACAAAAACAGTTATTGGTGGAGATGCTAAGAGCCTATCTATAGCTGCTGCCAGCATTATAGCCAAGGTAACACGAGATAGAGTAATGCTAGATTTAGGAAGAACCCACCCTGAATATGGCTGGGAAAAAAACTCTGGATATGGTACAAAGTATCATATAGAGGCTCTTGCTAAGTATGGAATAACTATACATCATCGCAAGACCTACAAACCAATTCGTGAACTATTGGAACGGTCTGTATATAATGAATACACATAGTTATAAACGCTCGTCAATGTTTCCTAAAAAACTTTCGCAATGCATTGAGCCGATAACCCGCCCAGTATTAAAAACTCAAGGGCTGGCTGGTTCTCGAATAATAAGTGAATGGTCATCTATAGTTGGAGAAAAACTATCTGCCCACTGTATTCCTCAGAAGCTCTCTTTTCCTTCAGGAAAAAAGGTGGATGGGACATTGAGTATTTCAGTTGAAAATGGCTTTGCCACTGAACTGCAACATCTTCAAACAACGATTATTGATAGACTATCCACCTATTTTGGCTACAGGGCAGTGGCACGAATAAATATTTCCCACACCTATATTCCAGAACAAGAAAAATCACCGCCTGCCACCATAACTAATGTACTTCCTCAAGCTTGCATAAATCTTGCTGAAAGTGTTGAAGATGAAGAGTTGCGCGCAGCTTTGATTAATATGGCAAAAATTCTTTCTGGGATTAAATAAATTTAAAATTTTTGCTATTGCATAAGCCGTGGAATAACGTGATAATGCCAGCGATTATTTTGTATATAATAACCAACTTTAAGAGGTTTTTTATGAATAAATTGTTTATCTCAACAATTTTTACAATCTCTGTATTTCTTTCAGGGATTTCATTTGCTGCCGACAGCGCAAAAGATGCCACAGCCTCTAAGGTAATAGCAGAAGCAAACAAACTTCCAGATACACCGCAGGGTATTATAACTAATAAATTGATTTCGGATGCCCCGCTACCAACCGATTACGTTTTAGGTAGTAAAGATGCCTCTGTCATTTTAATTGAGTATGCGTCCCTTTCCTGCCCACATTGCGCGCATTTTTATACCTCAATAATGCCAGAAATACAGAAAAAATATATTGATACTGGTAAAATACGCTACATTTTGCGTCAGTACCCTCTTAATGAGCCAGCTCTCAGAGGAGCCATGCTTGTGAACTGCATGGGTGAGCAAAGTGGAGCAGAGAAATATTACCTTTTTAACAAAGTGTTATTTGATGCACAGAATAAATGGGCTTTTGATGGGAATTGGCAGTCCGCTTTGGAGACCATATCTGCCGTTGGTGGTGTAAGCAAGGTTGAATTCAACGAATGTATAAACAACACGAATCGTGAAACTCTTGCCCTGAAAGGCAAAAAAGATGCTATGGATATTCTTAAAATACCGCATACTCCATACTTCTTCATTGCTGGAGAGGCTTACAATGGTGACGTAACCGTTGAAGATATATCAAAATTCATTGATGGAAAGCTTGTAAAAAAATAACCTGCAAAATATGCAAGTCTATTCTTGACATAAGCTATATCTATCCATAGATTGCCCACCAATTCTTGGTATTGAGTTTTTTATGAAAAACAATGATCGCCTGCCCTCGTTGGATAGATTACAGGCGAAAATTGATAAGATTAAGGGATCTCGACCAACTGATTCTAAGAATTCATCCACTGCCGATATGTCGCAAGCAGTTCGTCTTGTGATTGATCTGATGGCTGGCGTAATAATGGGGGTTGGGGTTGGTTATTTCATAGATAAATGGGTTGATACAACGCCTTTATTTATGATTTTAGGATTATTTTTTGGTATGGTTGCTGGTGTTAAGAATATGCTAAGAAGTGCTGAATTAATTGATAAAAAATTGAGTAAACAACAAGAAGACAATAAAGATATATGAGTGAAGAACACGCAACCCATAGCCCGCTAGCCCAATTTGAGATTGTTCCTTTGCATCCTATTCATATTGCTGGCTATGATGTTAGTTTTACCAATTCTGCACTATGGATGGTTTTAGCTGTAGTTTCTATTATTGCCTTTTTACTGCCAGCTTCACGCAAAAATTCACTTGTTCCCAGCCGCCTTCAAGGTGCAGCAGAAATGCTTATAGAATTTGTTGGCAATACAATTTTTGAAGCCACAGGCAAAGAAGGAATGAAATATTTTCCGATAGTGTTCAGCCTGTTTATCTTTGTTTTGATGTGCAATTTATTAGGCATGATACCAGGCTCTTTTACCGTAACCAGCCATATTATAGTTACCTTCGCGCTGGCAGCGTTCATATTTATTGGCGTAACATTGATTGCAATTTTCAAGCATGGCATAGGTAAATTTTTACACTTTTTCTTGCCAGAAGGAACGCCGATTGTTATGGCTCCGCTACTATTCATAATCGAATTTTTCTCCTATCTATCCCGCCCTATAAGCCTTTCCATTCGTCTTGCTGCAAATATGATGGCTGGACACGTTACAATGAAGGTTATTGCTGGTCTTATCATAACATTCGGGATGTTGGTTGGTGTTGCCAGCATGTTTCCCCTTTTGCTCTTCTTAACTGGCTTTGAAATTGCCATTGCCATAATACAAGCATATATCTTTACAATTCTCACTTGCGTTTATCTTAATGATGCGCTTCATTTACACTAATTCTTATTATCAATCACTAACTTAAAAAGGACTAAAAATCATGGAAGCTGAATCATACAAATATCTTGCAGAAGGTCTAAAATTCGTGGGCGTTGGACTAACTGCCCTTGGCTTTCTTGGTGCTGCTCTCGGGGTGGGTAAAATATTTGCTGCTCTTTTGGAAGGTATTGCCCGCAATCCATCTGCGAAAGGCGCATTGATGACACCTGCATTTATCGGTGCAGCTTTTGCTGAGTTCATGGGGCTACTTGCGCTTGTAGTTGGCATGGTGTTGATATTTGTTGTGAAGTAGCACTAATAATCTAACAAAGGGAAATTTCCTGTGCCACAATTAGATCCAACATGGTTTGCATCGCAGCTTTTCTGGCTGTTTGTGTGCTTCACTGTTTTGTATGTGCTGTTATCACGGCTTATACTTCCGCCATTGCAGGGTGTTATCGCCTCGCGCAAGGATTCTATTGAGAATGATCTGAATGTCGCACAGGAACTCAAATCAAAAGCAGAGCAAGCGAAGCAATCTTACGAAAGCACGCTTGTAAAATCTCGTGAAACTGCACAGGCTTTACTTGCTGAGTCAGAAGTTGCTTCAAAGGTTCGTGCTGAAGAAGCAATTAAGGCTCTTGATGCACAGATAGCCGTTCAATCTGCTAATGCCAACTCAGCGATTGCCACTAAAAAACAAGAGTTCATAACTGAGCTTACGCCAGCAACTATTGAATTTTCTTCGCTAATTGTCGAAAAACTTACTAGACGTTCTCCAAGTGCTGAACAGGTAAAGCATGCCTTGGAATCTGTTAAATCATCACAACAACGTAGGTAGCAGATATGTTTGATTTTTCTGAACCAAAATTCTGGGTATCGGCAGCTTTCGTGCTTCTGGTTGCTCTATCATTCAAAAAAGTTTCTGCACTGTTATTTTCAGTTTTAGACAAAAGAACGGCTAAGATTAAATCTGAACTTGATGCAGCAAAACAGATTCGCGCTGAAGCGGAAGAAGCTCTGGCTCTTTATAAACAAAAACAGATGGAATTTGCTAAGGAATCCGAAAATATATTAGCAAAAGCGCGTGCTGATGCCGAAACAAATAATTCCCAAGCACAAGCAGAATTGAAGAGTGCGCTCGATGCACGCTTGAAACATGCTCTTGAAAAAATAGCACAGGAAGAAGCAAATGCGATTGCTGAGGTGCGTAACCACATAGTTGATATTGCACTTAGCACCGCGCGTGCTATAATCGCTGAACAAATGGCTAATTTACCTCAGGAAGAGCTTATAAAACTTGCTATATCAGACATCGAACATAAAATTCACTAATATAGTACCAACTGGCAACTTAATCGCCAGAGTTTTTGCTTCCTTAACTTTCTGCATTATACCGAGTTTTTCCTACGCTGGCGGGTGGGTGCAGGACGCTGGCAAAGGTCTATTTGTTCAGAATATTTCTTATTATTCAACTAACAAGTATTTTGATAATTCTGGTAATAAACAACGTATAAACCGCTACCATAAATATGAGCTAAATCCATATATAGAATATGGTCTAAGCAGTGATTGGACTATAGGTGCTAATATTTTCCTGCAACGCACCTCTCAACGTAATTCTGTTACCACTAAAAACCAGACAAACTGGGGGATAGGTGATAGTGAATTCTTTGCTAGAAGAAAATTATGGCAAAAAGACGGTTTTGCATTTTCCGTAGAGCCTATGGTAAAATTGCCAAGTCTTGAAAAGAAAAGCGAACAACCGCAAATAGGCAGCCGATATTTTGACAGCGGACTAACGTTTTCTGGTGGATACAGCTTTAAGGCTTGGCAACTTGACCATTTTATAAACCTCGATGCTGGCTATCGCCACCGTTTTGGAACACCTCATGATCAGTTAAAATTTACCGCCACTGCTGGATTATCAGTAACAAAACAGGCAAGCATCATCACCCAAGTCTTTACCACGTCACGAATCAATGAAGCATCACAACCATCTTTTACACAATCCTCAGCCGATGATTATGACCTAACAAAGCTACAAATCTCTGCTATGTATAAAATGGATGATAAACTTTCATTCCAAGCTGGTGCATTTACTCATATAGATGGTCGTAACGTCGGCAGTGGCAGCGGTGCAACATTATCAGCAAATAAGGCATTTTGATGGACTGTCTTGGAAAAATTTTGACCGCGCGCGGTCTAATTTCCAAAAAGCAGCTCGAACACATCTTGGCAATCCAACAGATAAATCACTGTCGCTTGGGCGATATAGTGATAGCCGAAGGAATCAGTACCTATCTTGAGCTATATAGCGCGCTTGCAGAACATTACGGGCTTAAATTTGTAAATCTGCTACAAGAACCTCCTAATAAAATATTGCTTACTTCGTTAAACATAGAAGATTATATACGCCTGCGCGCGATGCCATGGAAGATGAATAATGGAAAAATGATAATAGCCATCACTGAATATTCAGATGAAACAATGGCGTGGATTTATGAAAAATTTGGAACAAATATAGAACTAGTTATCACTTCACCACTGGACATCCGCAAAACTATTGAGCGAATATTTGGTGAATTTTTGGAGGAAGACAGCAAATTGCGCCTATGGCAGCAAAACCCTGAGTCATCCGCACGCACAACGGCATCACCACTTACCAAGAAATTTCTCTATCTTTTGACAATATCAATATTTGCACTGCTCATAATATTTCCTCTGCAAAGCAGTATGATATTTATAATTTTTTGCAGCGTTTCTTATTTTTTAAGCATGATAATAAAAATGCTGATTTTCTCTAAAGGTAGAAAGCAAAACCCAAGCCCAGACTGGGTTAATTTATTGGAAAAAATGGACGATGCCAGTTTACCAATTTATACAATTCTTGTTCCCATGTATAAGGAAAAAGAAAGCCTTGCCAATCTGCTTTATGCAATTGAAAATATGGACTATCCAGTGGAAAAGCTGGATATAAAACTAGTTCTTGAAGCTGATGATAGCGAAACACTGAACGCTGCCCTCACCCTTAAACCAAAGCATAATTTTGAAATTATCCGTGTTCCTAACAGCACACTGCGTACCAAACCTAAAGCTTGTAACTATGCCCTGCATTTTGCCCGCGGTGAATATGTTACTGTATTTGATGCAGATGATGTTCCCGATGTTTTGCAACTCAAAAAAGCTGTCTATAGTTTCCGCACACGACCAGATGATGTTATCTGCCTGCAAGCGCGTCTTAATTACTATAACGCCGATAGAAATTGTCTAACCCGTTTTTTCTCAATTGAATATAGTATTTTATTCGATGTTATGCTCAGTGGTCTTGAACGTCTAAATATCCCACTGCCGCTTGGTGGGACAAGTAACCACATCCCCCTCGCCCATTTAAGGGAATTAGGTGAATGGGATGCCTATAACGTGACTGAAGATGCAGATCTCGGCATTAGGTTATCAGCAAGCGGGTTTCGTACTGCAATGCTTGATTCATGCACTATGGAAGAATCTCCAACCGAAGTTCTGGCATGGATTAGGCAACGCTCCCGCTGGATTAAAGGTTATATGCAGACTTGGTTGGTTCACATGCGAAGACCTGTTTCTCTCTACCGCTCATTGGGAGCGCGTAGTTTCTTTGGATTCCAGTTTTTCGTTGGTTTTTCCAGCGTCACTTTTCTTACCGCCCCGATATTGTGGGCATTGGCTTTGCTATGGTGGTTGCTTCCTCAGGAATTAGCACAAGACTGGCTGCCAATCTGGCTGATATGGCTAACAATGACTAATCTGGCATTAAATTTTATAGTTCATTGGATTATGGCTTTTTCCTGCCTTGCAATTCGCAAAGAAACAGAATCAAAATATAAAATAGCTGCTTTTTTTTATCCATTTTATTTATTTTTACACTCCATCGCCAGCTATAAGGCACTATACCAACTCTTTGTAAAACCTCATTTTTGGGAAAAAACTATGCACGGCATCTCTAGCCAGACAAAAAAGGATGTAATACTAGAAGATTCAACAACAAATCTGATTGACTGCCCAATATTAATTAGGGTATAAAGCGCACCTGTTCATTTAAAGGATACCGCCATGAAAGTTCTAAGCTCTTTAAAATCTGCCAAGAAACGTGATAAAGATTGTCGCGTTGTGCGCCGTAAAGGTCGTGTTTACGTTATCAATAAGAAAAATCCACGCTTCAAAGCGCGTCAAGGTTAGTAATTGACCGATATTTTGCCCCAAAAATCAATATTGGCTGGTAAGAAAATCCTTGTAGTTGGTATCGCCAACGAACACTCCATTGCTTATGGCTGTGCGCGTGCCTTCAGTGATTTGGGTGCTGAACTTGCCATCACTTATCAGAATGAAAAAGCAAGACCATTTGTAGAGCCACTCCTTAAAAATCTTAATGCTACGATATTTCTGCCCTGTGATGTTGCAATCGAAGGAAATGAAGAAGGCTCCTTGGAATTCGTCTTTGAAACAATTAAAACAAAATGGAATAAACTAGACACTGCCGTACACTCCATAGCCTTTGCCTCCAAAGAAGATTTGCATGGTCGAGTTACGGACTCCAGCAGCAAAGGTTTTGCTCTTGCTATGGATGTTTCCTGCCATTCCTTCATCCGTATGGCACATCTTGCAGAACCACTAATGACAAACGGCGGTTCATTATTCACCATGAGTTATTATGGTTCAGAAAAAGTTGTCGATAATTATGGCATAATGGGCCCTGTCAAGGCAGCTCTTGAATCCAGCGTCCGCTACCTTGCCTCCGAATTGGGAGAAAAACATATTCGCGTTAATGCAATCTCTCCTGGCCCTCTAAAAACCCGTGCTGCCAGCGGTATAAAACATTTTGAAGAACTATTGGCTAAGGCAGCACAAAAAGCTCCCACCCATCAATTAACGACCATCGATCAGATAGGAAAAACTGTGGCCTATCTTTCTGTTGATGAGGTTGGCGGAAATATAACTGGACAGACCATTTATATAGATGGTGGTTTCCATATAATTGGGTGACGGTAAGAGCATTACTGCATAACTTTGTTCATTTTCTCTACTCTTTTCTGCGTTTATAATACTCTTTGCACATCTTCTTTCAGCATAAAAAACAAGCAATATTTCTAAAAATCAGTATATTAACTGCTTTTTGCCATCAAAAAACCTCTGTTTTATGTTATATTATGTTGCATTTTTTTAACTATTTACCACTACATAAGAACCTACGCTGTTCGTAGTTTATAGAAGTCATAAATGGTCGGGAAGTGGAATAGTTATTTTTGCCCTGCAACACGGCAATGAACATTTACAATAAACGGTCTGGCGCGATCATTCACACGTTCAGGTGACAAATAAATCCCTGAATCAGCCGTTTGATATTGCACATTATTACTCTCAAGAAAATCCTTTACTATCGGCAGGCTTATTGCAATATCTGACTTTTTTATGGTTTCTTCACCACTTGAACCTATTTGCCTAATATGTAGCTCGGTCTTGGCAACCACTACACCAACAACATTTCCAGCACTATCAAGCAGTGGACCGCCAGAGTTTCCATGCTCTACAGAATCATTAAATTGCAACCATTTTTCTTCACCTGTTGGCCCCCTCATATCAATAATATTTGAGGTTCTTATAATCGGCTCGTGACCACGCCATGCCTCACCAGGGTAACCAATAATAACTACAGGATCATCAGCCTTTAAAGGCTGCCTCATAGAATTGAAATATGCCATGTTAGGACTCGTAAAAGCAGCTTTAAGGAGTGCCAAATCATGTTCTACATCTTTTGCAACTACAGTTGCACCCGTGGACATTCCATCACCATGTATGCTAATTTTATCACAATTATTTATAATATGATTGTTGGTTAAAATATGCCCATCATGAGTAACAAAAAAACCTGTTCCTGAAATATAGGAAATTAGCTTGGCTGACTGCGCCTGAGAATTATCTGATATAAATAATATATTTATAAAAACTATAATGTAGAAAACAAACACTCTCTGCATAAATATTATTTTGTTTCTGCTGCAGGATTAAAAATAGAATCGCCAGTAGGAGCTGATTCCCTTGGAGTATTATCTTCACCTTTTTCTGGCTTCTTTGGCTCCTCTTTTTTGATTTTTGCGTCAGGAACAGAAAGCAATGAGCGAGTCGTCGGCATGGTTTTTGGATCTTTGAAATAAGACCCACGCAGAATAATAATTGTTATACGGCGGTTGCGTGGACTGCTTGGTTCTTGCGGAACTAATAATTCTTTATCAGCCATCGCCTCTACCTTAACCACACGCTCCATTTCAAGTTGCGTGGTAGAAAGCATCCGCCGCGCCGAATTAGCACGGTCTGCGGACAATTCCCAAATTGTGTATTGAGGATTCTGTGTGGAAGTTGGAGAATCAGTATGTCCTTTAATTGCGATATTATTTGGTGTTTTTGCTACCATCCGCGCCATACTATCAAGAACTTTTTTCCCTGTTTCCGTAAGTACTGCGCCACCTGGTACAAACATAGGTTTTTTAGCATCATCTATCATGTCAATTTTAAGACCCTCAGGAGTATCTTGAACAAGAATATTATTTTGATAATCCTTTAATTCTTCTTGATTTTCGAGAGATTGTTTTATCTCCTGAGCTGCCGACTGCATGTGTTCTTCATCTTCAGTATTTTCGGCTGGCGGGGCAGCTTTACTTGTTGACTCAGCTTCTGGATCACTTTCTCCAACCGCTTCATTTGGGGCAGCAGCTACATCACCTTGTTTTACTTGACCAACCACAAGCCCAACTGCAACTAAATCATTTTTAGATCTTCCAGCTTCAGAAGAATGAAGCCCTCCCTTCATACCAATACCCATCGCATCTTTAATACCAATTGTTGGTGTAAAATATTCAGCCAACCCCATCTTCTGCTCTGTTGTTGTTGAACTTAACAGCCACATAAGCAGAAAAAATGCCATCATAGCTGTCACAAAATCGGCATAGGCAACCTTCCACGCGCCGCCATGATGCCCACCAGCAACTTTTTTGATGCGTTTAATTACAATAGGTTGTTCATTTGCAGCCATACGATAAGAATTATGACAAAAAATGCTTAATAAACTATTATCAGATAAGAATAAAAGTGATTATCCATGTTATTTGCTTTATACTGAAGACAAATTCGCATATCATGAGTAGGGCAATCACAAAATAGCGAAATTACAATGAAAACCGATAAACCGAAGCGTCCCTTTATAACTGTTAAAGAAGCATTAGTTGCGGTTTTGGTTATTATTTTATTCTCCGTAGCATTCGAAAAACCTTTCCCTATAGTTGAGCCACCTCCTCCACCAGTCAGGCAAATATCAGATCAAGAAGCCTCGGGATTCATACAACATATTAAAAATATTTCTGCTGAGGAAATTAATTCAAAAATTGAGGGTGCTACTGGCAAACCAACAATTATGGTTATTCATGCTTCGTGGTGTGGTTATTGTAAAAAATTACTCCGCAATATTGCTACTCTCAAAAAAGAAGGCTCTGTAGACAATGCCGAAATTCTTCTTATTTCGGTTGACGAAGATAAAATGAAACTGTCAAAATATTTGTTACAATACAACTATGATAAGGTTTTCACGCCATATGTTATGGATTCCACAGAGGAAACAAAGTTAAAATCAATGATTATAAATAAAGGTGGAGCATATAGTAAATCCATCCCTTATAGTGTTATTTTTAATAAGAATGGAAAGCTGGCTGAAGAAGTTCGTGGTGTGATGAGCAGGGAATCGATATTAAGAAAGTTAAATGGCGCAATTATAGACCATGATGGTTAAAGAATAAGTGTCCATAAAATTTTTAGCTGTACAGAATTTCTCTCTGGACTTGGTATGTATAGCAAAATACAAATTCTGAAATTCATATAGAATTGTAAGGAACAGTATGAAAAATTCTTTCACTTTATTTTTATCCTTGTGTGTATTTTCTGTATCTGCAAATGCTGAGAATGGGGCAACACAAACACAAATAACCTCAGATAACCCAGAATCAATAGACATAGTTGCGGATACTTGGTGTCCGTATAACTGCAACCCTAAATCTCCTCATCCTGGTTTTATGGTTGATATCGCTAAGAAAGCCTTTGCAAGGCATAATATATCGGTAAATTATATTGTTCTTCCATGGACAATTGCCATAGATGAAACAAGAAAAGGGAAACATACAGCTATAGTTGGAGCATCGATTGATGATGCGCCTGATTTTATATACCCATCTATCAATCAAGGCTTCATGCAAAATTACTTTTATGTAAAAAAAGGAAATAGCTGGCGGTATGCTGGAACTGATTCGTTGAAAAAGGTAGTTTTAGGAGCAATAGCTGGGTATAGCTATAATGATGAAGTTGATGCTTATGTAAGCAAATACAAGCTCAATCCAACCTATATAGAGATGATGTCTGGCGATAATGCCCTTGGCATTAATTTAAGCAAATTGGTTAGGGGGAAAATCGGGGCTACTATAGAATCTAAATATGTTATGGATTATTATTTATTGCAAAATAATATGCAGGATAAGATCGAAGATGCGGGCGTTTTGCCAGCGTCTGACAAAGATAAATTATATATATCTTTTAGCCCGAAAGATAAAAAACTTGCTCAGAAATATGCTGATATATTGTCTGAAGAAACTTCAAAAATGCGCGCCAGTGGTGAACTAGAAAAAATACTAGATACTTATGGGCTTGATGATTGGGAAAGTAATCCAAAAAAATAAGGAAGGGAAATTTATCCCCTTCCTTATTTTTATAACTCTTATAGATGACTTACTAAGCCAACATCGCCAGCATCAATATCGCCACAATATTAGCAATTTTTATCATCGGATTAACCGCAGGACCAGCCGTATCTTTATACGGATCACCAACAGTGTCACCAGTTACAGCAGCTTTGTGAGCCTCTGAACCTTTGCCACCATGGTTTCCTTCCTCAATATACTTCTTAGCATTATCCCATGCGCCACCGCCAGCAGTCATAGAGATTGCAACGAATATACCAGTAACGATAATGCCGAGCAACATAGCCCCAACCGCAGCAAACGCGGCAGCCTGACCTGCTATGGCGGTTACTATAAAATAGAGAACAATAGGTGCAGCAATAGGAAGCAAAGAAGGAATAATCATTTCCTTAATCGCGGCCTTGGTAAGCATATCAACTGCACGACCGTAATCAGGTTTTTGTGTACCAAGCATAATACCTGGCATTTCCTTAAATTGACGACGCACTTCTACCACTACAGAACCAGCAGCACGACCAACCGCCATCATCCCCATAGCACCAAACAAATATGGTAACATACCACCGATAAACAATCCGATCACCACATAAGGATCATTTAGAAGAAATTGTACGTTTAATTGTGGAAAGTAATGCTTCAAATCTTCCGTGTATGCGGTAAACAACACCAGAGACGCAAGTGCCGCAGAACCGATAGCATATCCTTTTGTCACAGCTTTAGTGGTGTTGCCAACAGCATCAAGAGCATCCGTAACTTTGCGTACATCAGCTGGAAGGTCAGACATCTCAGCAATACCACCTGCATTATCAGTAACTGGTCCGTAAGCATCCAGCGCAACAATAATTCCAGCCAGAGCCAACATGGTAGTCGCTGAAATTGCCACACCATAAAGACCAGCATTAATATAGGCAAATAAGATACCAGCGCAAATAATGATAATTGGAACAGCCGTAGCTTCCATTGAAACCGCAAGCCCCTGTATCACGTTTGTGCCGTGACCAGTGGTAGATGCCTGCGCTATACTTCTTACAGGGCGATATTGCGTAGCAGTATAATACTCCGTTACTATAACTATAAGCCCTGTGATTACCAAACCAGCAAGTGCGCAGAAATATAAATTCATGGAATTGAAGTTGGTTGCACCTACCGAATAAATAGTTGCCTTATCCATTAGCTTGTTAGTAACTAAAAATACTCCACCAGCCGACAAAACAGTACTTGCTATCAAACCTTTATAGAGCGCGCCCATGATATTATTATTGGCACTAAGTTTAACAAAAAAAGTTCCAATGATAGAGGTGACAACGCAAATACCACAAATTGCCAGTGGATAAAGCATCATAATTGATTGGGCAACACCAGTGAAAAATATAGAGCCAAGCAACATGGTAGCAACGATGGTTACTGCATAAGTTTCAAAAAGATCAGCCGCCATACCAGCACAATCACCAACGTTATCACCAACATTGTCAGCGATAGTCGCAGGGTTGCGCGCGTCATCCTCTGGAATCCCAGCCTCAACTTTACCAACCAAATCCGCACCAACGTCAGCACCTTTAGTAAATATACCACCACCAAGACGGGCAAATATGGAAATAAGAGATGCGCCAAAGCTAAGGGCAACCAATGCTTCCACCAATGGACGTTGTTCAACACCTTTTGATTGAAGGAACATATAATAACCAGCAACGCCGACAAGACCCAAGCCAACCACTAGCAAACCAGTGATAGCACCTGACTTAAAGGCAATATCAAGCCCTTCTTTTAATCCTTTGCGTGATGCTTCAGTGGTGCGTACATTCGCTCTTACTGAAATATTCATACCAACGTAGCCAGCAATGCCAGATAATACCGCGCCAATAACAAAGCCAATACTTACATACGCACCCAATTTAAGGGCGAGTAGAACTGATATGATTACACCAACAATTCCAATTGCAGTATATTGTCTGTTGAGATAGGCACTTGCGCCTTCTTGAATTGCAGCAGCTATCGCCTGCATTTTCTCTGTTCCTGTTGGAGCAGCTAAAATGACCTTCGCCATATAAACGCCATATATAACGGCTAAAAGACCAGCACCTATCACCAGCTGCAAAACAAAATTGACATCGACCATAGTTGTACTCCCCAACAGTTTTTAATTGAAAGAAAGGCACAATGTCAGAAGTATAATGATGATGCAATTAAAATTTTGCTGGCTAGGAAATCCAACAATTTTCGAATCTTGGAATCAAACAATTAACAAAAAAAACCGATAAAAAAATTATTTATTTGCGGCCTTAATTGACCTATTAATAAGTTCGATAGCCTTTTCCTTGCCTTCCCAGCCAATAACTTTTACCCATTTATTTTTTTCTAAATCTTTATAGTGAGAGAAAAAATGCTCAATCTGATCTAGCAGGGTTTGTGGAATATCTTTATAGCTTTCCACTTTGTCATAAAAAGGATGAAGCCTCGAAGATGGCACGGCTAAAATTTTTTCGTCACCGCCCGCTTCATCCTGCATCATTAAAACACCGATAGGGCGCACAGAAATCACCGCTCCAGGATGAACTGGTCGTCTACCTATCACCAGAACGTCCGCAGGATCCCCATCATCAGACAATGTGTGAGGAATAAAGCCGTAATTACACGGATAATACATCGCTGTATGCAAGAAGCGGTCAACAAAAAGTGCGCCAGATTCCTTATCCATCTCATATTTTATAGGATCCGAACCAAGTGGAACCTCAATAATAACATTTACATCGTGAGGCACATTATCACCGATAGAAATTTTACTAATATCCATTTTATTTTTTCCCAATATTAATAGGTTTCGTAATTTCTCGGGGAGATATAGTAAAATTCTTATATTGTAAAGAGATTAGAATTAAGTTCTTGTGAAATATATGCTGATTCGCTACCCTCACAGGGATTTTTCTTAAAATAACATTGGCTATATATTTGTTCTAAAATGGAAAACTCCAACAATAGAATCATAACCCCTGCCCTTGCTGATGATGACAGTGTGCAAAATGCTCTGCGCCCACTGTCCTTCGCTGAATTTACGGGACAACCAGAGGCTTGTGATAATTTAAAAATATTTGTTAAAGCTGCCCGCTCAAGGACAGATTCATTGGATCACGTTCTGCTTTATGGCCCACCTGGGCTTGGAAAAACAACGCTCGCTCAAATTATCGCCAAGGAAATGGGGGTTGGGTTTCGTCCAACATCAGGTCCTATACTAACAAAGGCAGGAGATTTAGCAGCAGTGCTTACCAATTTACAGGCTGGCGATATTTTATTTGTTGATGAAATCCACCGCTTAAACCCAGCGGTCGAGGAGATTCTCTATCCTGCGATGGAGGACTATAAGCTTGATTTAATGATTGGTGAAGGTCCTGCTGCCCGCACTGTGCGTATAGATTTACCACAATTTACTCTGGTGGGAGCAACCACTCGTTTGGGACTAATTTCCAACCCATTGCGCGACCGTTTTGGTATTCCACTGCGCCTACGTTTTTATGATACTAAGGATCTACAAAAGGTAGTTGAGCGCGCTGCCAACCTTTTCGCCATATCTATAACCAAAGATGGTTCTCTTGAAATTGCCCGCCGCGCGCGTGGGACACCTCGTATTGCACTGCGCTTGTTGCGCCGCGTCCGTGATTTTGCTCATGCCAGCGATAAAAATAATATAGATGCTACACTCGCCGACCACGCCCTGAAACGTTTGGAAGTTGATGTAATAGGGCTTGACTCCGCTGACCATCGCTACCTGCGCTATATAGCTGACCATTATCAAGGTGGCCCAGTCGGGGTAGAAACCATAGCGGCAGGACTTTCTGAACAGCGCGATGCAATTGAAGAAACAATTGAACCTTATTTATTGCAAGTTGGTTTTATCCAGCGCACACCACGCGGACGGATGCTTACCCAAACCTGCTTCAAGCATTTAGGAATAAAACCACCTGTGCAAATTGCAACATTGCCTTTTGATGAGACTGAAGATGAGTAAAGGAATTCATACCTTTCCCATTCGCGTATATTACGAAGACACTGACACTGCTGGTGTTGTCTATTATGCAAACTACCTTAAATTTGCCGAGCGCGCACGCACGGAAGCGTTACGTCTATCTGGAATAGACCAATCAAATTTATTTACTGAACATAAAATCGGTTTTGTTGTTCGCCGTTGCGTTATTGATTTTTTTAAGCCTGCAAAATTAGATGACCTCTTGACAATTGAGACCAAACTACACGATATAAACAAAATTAGCATGCACATGTTACAAACCATAAAACTAGGCGAAGAAAAGCTAGTTACTCTGGAAGTAAAACTTGCGATGGTTGACAATAATATGAAGCTTGCAAAATTACCAGAATTCGTACAGAAAGCTATTTTGAATATTTTTAGTAACCAAACATAATTTTTTAAAACAGGGATACCCCAAATGCCAGATGCAGCAACAATTTCCTCACCAGTTTCCACGGCAGTTCAAGGCGTAGATGCAGCAACACTTGCTGGCAGCAGTGCGGGGCATAGTTTTTCAATATTTGGCATGTTCATGCAGGCAGATTTTGTCGTCAAAGGTGTGATGCTTCTTCTACTCTTTGCATCATTCTGGTGCTGGGCGATTATTTTCGAAAAATATTTTCTATTTCGTAACGTAAAAAGTAAAGCGCATCGTTTTGAAGGTGAATTCTGGGCGAGCGAAGCACTGGATAAATTCTACGAAAAAGTAAAAAAACGCGCCAATCACTCAATGGCAATTATTTTTGTCGCTGCTATGGAAGAGTGGTTGCGTTCCAAAACCACTGTCAATACACCATTACAGGGATTGAAAATAAGCCTGCGTGAACGCGTGGTACAGGTTATGCAAGTGGCAAGAAACCGTGAAATAGAACATCTGGAAAGCGGGCTTGGATTTTTGGCAACCGTTGGTTCTTCTGCGCCGTTTATCGGCTTATTCGGAACGGTGTGGGGTATTATGAACAGCTTTCAGGCAATCGCACTTTCCAAAAACACCTCACTAGCTGCCGTTGCCCCAGGGATTGCAGAAGCACTGCTTGCCACAGCTATTGGGCTTTTTGCTGCTATTCCAGCAGTAATCGCCTATAATAAATTTTCTAATGAGCTGGTTCGTTTCTCCAATAAATTAGAGGATTTCAGCACTGAATTTGATACCATCCTCTCACGTCAATTAGAAGGATAAACCTGTATGGGAGCCAGTTTAGGCGGTGGTGGTAGCAGTAAGCGTAGGCGCAATACTCGCGTTGATAGATTTTCAGAAATAAACATCACGCCGATGGTGGATGTCATGCTTGTTCTACTAATCATTTTTATGGTCGCTGCACCGATGATGACCAGTGGCGTGACAGTTGATCTACCAAAAGCAAATTCGTCACCAGTTGCAGGACAGGATGAACCTTTGTCTATCTCTGTGACAGCTACTGGAAAAATATTTATACAAAAAACACCCGTGCAGATTAAAGAATTACAGGCAAAGTTAATAGCCATCATCGGACAAAAGAAAGACACACGGATATTCGTGCGTGGTGACAAAAATCTTGATTACGGAAAAATGATGCAGGTAGTTAGCGAAATTAATGCTGCTGGTTTTACTAAAGTAGCTCTCATTACTGACACTGGAGGCGCAACCGCCTCAGACAAGAGATAGACTGTGCATCGTGAGCGCAAAAAAGGTATGGTCTATTCGGTGGCGTTCCACCTGCTTGTGCTGCTGCTAATGATTTTTGGTTTGCCATCAATCCTTAAAAACGAACCGCCAGTTGAGCCAACTGCAATTACTGTTGAATTGTTGCCAATTAGTGAAATAAGCAATGTAAAAAGTTCTGACGCTCCGAAAGCTGATAAACCCAAACCAGACGAACCAAAAGAAGCCGAGCAGAAAAAACCTTCTCCACCAGTAAAAACTGCAGAAGCCACCCCTGCTCCACCTGAGCCAACACCAACTCCTGCTCCGCCAAAACCTGAAATTAAAAAGGAAGAAAAACCTGCTCCCAAACCAGAGCCTAAGCCAGAACCAAAACCTGAACCTAAAAAAGACCCAAAAAAGGAAACTAAAAAACCTAAGGAAGATTCTTTGGATGCCATCTTAAAGGCTGTAAAAGAAACGGCACAGAAAGAAAAAACACCAGATAAAAAAGAACCACCAAAAGAGAATACCAGCGCAACACCAAAGGCTATTTCTAGCAGGTTTGACCCAAGCCAAAATATGTCAATAAGTGAAAAAGATGCGATTATGGGGCAACTGGCAAAATGTTGGAATCCTCCTGCTGGTGCTAAAAATGCCCATGAATTAGTGGTGGTAATTAACGCAGAATTTAATGTTGATGGTAGTTTTGTTAAAGCTGAGATTGCTAGTGAGAGTATGAGTCGTTATAATTCTGATAGTTTTTTCCGTTCAGCCGCGGATGCAGCACTGCGAGCTGTGCGTCAATGCTCACCACTTAAAAATCTATCTCCAGAAAAATTTGCAACATGGGGAATTATGGAATTACATTTTGACCCAAGAGAAATGTTGCAATGATACTGCTATTGACATTAACATCCGAATTATGAATATTCGAACATCTAAATTTTTATAGGATTATGCCCATGCGATTTTTCAAATTTTCTTCTTTATATAGCTTTATCGCAATCGCGTTTTTTTCTTTAACTTCTGCCCCTGCTGATGCTGCGCTGCGGATTGACATCACTAAGGGCAATGCCGAACCAATGCCGATTGCTATTCCCAATCTGGCTGGCAATTCGATTGGCACTGATATTATCCGCGTGGTTTCGGCTGATCTGGAACGTTCTGGCCTATTCAAACCTATCAATCAAGGTTCATTCATTGAACAAATCACTGAGCGCACAGTGACTCCGCGCTTTGCTGATTGGCGGCAGATTAGCGCTGCTGCCCTTGTAACTGGCAGTGTTGTAGATGTTGGCAATGGCAAGGTAAAAGTTTCATTTCGCCTTTGGGATGTTTATGGCGAAGAGCAGATAGCTGGTAAGGAATACAATACTTTCAGCAATAATTGGCGGCGCATCGCGCATATCATGGCGGATGAAATATACAAACGTCTGACTGGCGAAAATGGCTATTTTGATTCACGCGTGGTTTATGTTTCCGAAAGTGGTCCTGCCCTTAAACGAGTTAAACGCCTCGCCATCATGGATCAGGATGGTGAAAATCATAAGTTCCTGACTGATGGTCGATTCCTCGTTTTGACTCCACGCTTCTCGCCAAATTCGCAGGAAATTTTATATATGTCTTACGCTGGCAAACAGCCACGCGTATTCCTTCGTGATTTGCAAACTGGCAGAGAGGAATCTCTTGGTAATTTTGATGGAATGTCATTTGCACCACGTTTTTCTAATGATGGAAATTCTATTGTAATGTCAATAGCCAATGGTGGCAGCACGCAGATTCACAAAATGGATCTCCGCGCCCGTCGTATGAGCAAATTAACCAGCGGTAATGCTATCGACACCTCTCCTAGCTATTCTCCAGACGGCAGCCAGATTGTGTTCAATTCCGATCGTGGCGGTTCACAGCAGATTTACACCATGAACGCTGACGGTAGCGGTGTAAAGCGCATCAGCTTTGGTAACGGACGCTATGGAACACCTGTATGGTCGCCACGCGGAGATTTAATTGCCTATACCAAAATGGCAAACGGCAGATTCTACATTGGGGTAATGCGTACAGACGGCAGTGGCGAGCGTGACCTTACTGAGAGCTATCTCGATGAAAGCCCAAGCTGGTCACCTAATGGTCGCGTGATTATGTTCCACCGCCAGTCCCCAGCGTCGCGTGGCGAAGCTGGAAATGTACGCCTCTATTCGGTTGATATCACTGGCTCTAACCTGCGTGAAGTAATGACACCAATGTCTGCATCTGATCCAGCATGGTCTCCACTGTTGCCATTATAACACATTGCCTTTGTTTTTTCTAAATCCATGTGATTACTGTTGATTTCTCACGGGGTTTAGCTAATTGGTATGCATCAGATAATTGCTTTGCCGCCTGACCTGTGGTAGATAATGTTAACGCATTGATTTTACACAATTAAATGCAGCTTCGCAATATACAGAATTATTTATAATAATCATTTTAAAATTTATTGCATTAGGAGTCATTTATGAATTTATTTGTTAAATCAATCGCTGTTCTTTCTACTGTTTTATTGCTTTCAGCTTGCGACACCAACCCAAGCGGTGGCGGTGCTGGCGATGGAAAAGGTGGCAATTCTTCCCTTAACGGCGGAACTATGGGTTCTCTCGATAAAGAAGGTAAAGTTGGTGACCGTGTTTTCTTTGATTTGGATAGCTCACAACTCAGCGCGGAAGCTCAACAAACTCTTAGCAACCAAGCTACTTTCCTTAAGCAGAATGCCAACCTGAACATCACCATCGAAGGTCATGCTGATGAACGTGGTACTCGTGAATATAACATCGCTCTTGGTGAACGTCGTGCTACCGCAGCTAAAAAATTCTTGGCTGGTCTTGGTATCTCTGGCAACCGCATTGCAACCATCAGCTACGGCAAAGAACGCCCAGCAGTTGCTGGTTCTGACGAATCTGCTTGGAGCCAGAACCGTCGCGCTGTTTCAGTTGCAACCAACCAGTAGTATTATTTAATAAAATCGCCCCGTATCGAAATGTTTTTCTCGGTACGGGGCGAAATGTATCTATCCAGTGAAATAACAACGGATTTTATGCAAAAATTTTCTCACTTTATCGCAATAGCTATTTTATCAATATCAGCCTCCACACCTGTATTCGCGCAGAATATGAATGGTGACGGGGCAAGGGTAGAAAAAATTGAGCGTGATTTGATGTTACTGCAACGTCAAATTTCTAGATCTGGCGGAGGTTCTGCTTCTGGTGGGGCTGCACCTTCTGGAAGTGCTGAACTTGAAGTTCGCCTAAGCGCGATTGAAGAACAATTGCGTGAAATGAGCGGTAAAGCAGAAGAAAATGAATTCAAGATTCGTAAACTGACTGAAAATCTGGATAAACTCCAACGCGATACTGATTTTAGATTTGGTGAATTAACACATGCACCTGCTGCACAACCAACACCAGCTAACACTCTAGCTCCTGTTTCTGGGCCGAGAAAAATTCCCGATGAAAATTTAAAGGCTGAAGTTGATAAAAATGTAAGATCTCTGGGTAAAACCGTAGATACTGTTCCGCCTCCATCTGCCGCTAATGTTCCAGATAGTAGCCCTGTTGACGATGTATTGGAAACAGAATTTGCAAACTCGCGTGACCATTATAACTATGCTTTCCGCCTGCTGAACCAAACACAATACGATAAAGCATCTGAATCTTTTGCTACATTTATTAAAAAATATCCAAAAGATCCTTTGGTTGGGAATGCCTATTACTGGCAGGGGGAAACATTCTATATTCGCCGCGACTATGTTAAGGCTGCTGACAGTTTCCGCCAAGGATTTGAGGAGCTTCCTACTGGACCTAAAGCACCAGATAACTTGCTGAAACTTGCTATGACTTTAAACGCTCTTAAGCGCGATAAGGAAGCTTGCGTAGTTCTAGGGCAAGTGGTTTCTAAGTTTAAAACCACATCCGCAGCAGTATCACAGAAAGCTGATCAGGAACGAAAACGCATTGATTGCAAATAGCACAGACAAATCATCTCCTATATTGTCATCGGAATTTGACGAATGGATGTCTGCTATCGGTTATTTTGAATCGAATCCAACCATCGCCGTAGCCACATCAGGTGGGGCAGATAGTATGGCTCTGCTCCTACTTGCCAAAGCTTGGGCGGAGAATCTGAATGGCAATGTAATTTCTCTAACTGTAAACCATAATCTGCGCCCAGAGGCAGCAAAAGAGGCTTTGATTATTGAGCAATGGTGCAGAGAACATAATATACAGCATAAAACTTTACACTGGGAACATTATACACCGCAAATATCCTCAATTCAAGCCAATGCCCGCGAGGCACGCTACCAACTAATGGCGAGTTGGTGTTTAAATAATAACATATTACACCTACTCACAGCCCATCACCGCGATGACCAAGCAGAAACAATGTTTTTTCGCCTAGCGCGTGGCAGTAATTTAGAGGGACTTAGCTCTATGCCTTCGCAAACAATCATTCATGGGTTGCGCTTGATCCGCCCATTGTTACAAGTGCCAAAATATCGTCTAGTTGACACATTAAAAGCCCATGGACAAAAATGGCTGGAAGACCCATCGAATGAAAATATTCTCTACACCCGCGTCAATATACGCAAACAATTGGCAAAATCTCTTAATGAAGAACCAATAAAACAAAAAGCCAATTATATTACCAGCACACTTGGAATTTTCCGCAATCTATTAGAAAATAAATTAGCTGGTGAAATTATTAAAACTGTTGAGATATACCCACAAGGATATGCTATTATTGACTCAAACAGATTAAATAATTGCGATAAAGAAATTGCTATAAAAATTCTTGGCGCGGTTATTCAAAGCGTAAGTGGCGCGGAACATCCACCGCGCCGCGAAAAACTAATAGATTTATTCCAATCAATTAGTAGCAATAAACTAAGCTCAAAACGTAGCTTGGGCGGGTTATTATTTGAGAAAATAGATTCACAAAAAATACTAATTTACAGGGAAGTTAATGCCATAGAAAAACCTGTTTCTATACCAATAAACACACCTACCCCATGGGATAATAGATTTATGCTGGAATTGTCTGGAAACGCCAGCTCGCCTAAACATATTGAATTACGCGCATTAGGTAGCAACGGTCTCGCCCAGATAAAAGAATTTTCTCCTTCTTTGCTCAGAAACTTGCCACCCGCCCGTATTCTCCGCACAATTCCTTCAATGTGGATACTTGAAGAATTGGCATGCGTACCCCATATTGGCTATGTGAGTAAACGTGCAACTGCTTTAAATATTAAGCCTAGCGTGCAATTTTACCCTGCGAAACCGCTTGCTGGTAGCGGTTTTTTCGCTATTAATAATGGGGTATGATTTTATAATTAATTTTTTATTGGAGAATAAATAACGTGCCCAATATTGGCAAAAATATTTTTGTGTGGGTGATATTTGGATTGCTGTTAATCGCCCTGTTCAACATGTTCAAAGATGGCACAGAACATCGTGGCAATTCGCTTCCTTTTTCAGATTTTTTGGTAAAAGTTGATCAAGGACAAGTTGCCAATGTAACCATAAAAACTGGGTTTACCCGAAGCTCAAGCGTAATTGGTAATTTAACGGACGGCACGGTTTTTTATACACAAACACCTGATTATCCAAACCTTGTGGATCGTTTAACGGCAAAAGGCGTAAAAATAAATGTCACTACAGATGAAGGAAAAGAATCCATCTGGAGTGTTATAGCATCCTTACTGCCTCTTGTTATATTCATACTTATTGGTGCATCGCTAATTAAACAAATGCAGGGCGGTGCTGGTGGGCGCGGCGGTGCATTGGGCTTTGGCAAGTCGCGGGCAAAATTACTCACCGAAAAAACTGAGCGCATAACTTTTGATGATGTTGCTGGCATTGAAGAAGCAAAAGATGATCTCCATGAAGTTGTCGATTTCCTTAAAGACCCACAGAAATACCAACGTTTAGGTGCAAAAATACCGCGTGGATGTTTGCTGGTTGGACCTCCTGGAACTGGTAAAACCTTGCTCGCTCGCGCCATTGCGGGTGAAGCAAAGGTTCCTTTCTTTACAATATCTGGTTCAGATTTTGTGGAAATGTTTGTTGGTGTTGGCGCGTCACGCGTTCGTGATATGTTTGAACAAGGAAAAAAGAATGCTCCGTGCATAATTTTTATTGATGAAATAGATGCTGTTGGTCGTCATCGTGGTGCTGGGCATGGCGGTGGTAATGATGAACGTGAACAAACCCTGAATCAATTATTGGTGGAAATGGATGGTTTTGATGCGAATGAAAGCGTAATCATTGTTGCTGCCACTAATCGTCCTGATGTTCTTGATCCTGCATTGCTGCGTCCAGGACGTTTTGACCGTCAGATTACTGTTCCTAATCCAGATGTGAATGGTCGTACCAAAATCTTGGAGGTGCATTTACGCAAAGTACCTAAAGCACCAGATGTTGATGCTAAAATTATAGCCCGTGGCACACCCGGTTTTTCAGGTGCTGACCTTGCTAATATAGTGAATGAAGCAGCCCTGCTGGCTGCCCGTCTTGGCAAAAAAGTTGTAAGCCAACGTGATTTAGAGGCTGCCAAAGACAAGGTGATGATGGGTTCTGAACGTAAATCCATGGTGATGAGTGATGACGAGAAAAAAATGACTGCTTATCATGAAGGTGGACACGCTCTGGTATCTCTTTATTTCCCTGCTTCTGACCCAATTCACAAGGCCACCATTATTCCGCGTGGTCGTGCGCTTGGTATGGTTATGCGCCTTCCTGAGGCAGATAAGCTATCATATCTACGCGAAAAAATGACTGCTGATTTAGCTGTTTCTATGGGTGGTCGCGTTGCTGAAGAAATTATTTTTGGTTATGAAAAAGTATCAAGCGGTGCTTCATCAGATATAAAATACGCTAGTAAACTTGCCCGTGCTATGGTTACGGAATGGGGCATGAGCGACAAAATAGGACCGTTGTTCTATGGAGCAGAGCAACAGGAATCATTCCTTGGTTATGGTGCGCCAGCACGTTCATCATCTGAACAAATGGCAAATATAATTGATGATGAGGTAAAACGTTTAGTTGAAGAAGCGCACGATAACGCAAAAACCATCCTTACCGAGCATATTGACGAGTTGCACAATATTGCTCAGGCATTGCTTGAATATGAAACTCTGACTGGTGATGAAATTCGTGGATTGCTTAAAGGCGAAGCAATTAAGCGTGTTGAAATAGAAAAAAAAGTGGCAACTAAATCATCGCTTCCATCTTCACGCACCAAGAAGAATGATTCATTAGAAGATAATAAACCTGCGGAATGAATATGAAACTATTCGGAACAGACGGTATACGCGGAACAGCAAACTCTCACCCTATGACGGCAGATGTTGCCCTCAAGGTTGGTATGGCTGCTGGACAACAGTTTTTGCGTGGAGAACATCGTCACCGTGTGGTTATCGCTAAAGACACAAGACTTTCTGGTTATCTTATAGAACCAGCACTCACCGCTGGTTTTATCGCCGTCGGCATGGACGTGGTGTTGGTTGGTCCGATGCCAACACCTGCAGTTGCCATGTTGGTAAAATCTTTGCGTGCGGATCTTGGGGTTATGATTTCTGCTTCTCATAATCCTTATTACGATAATGGAATCAAACTTTTTGGTCCTGACGGCTACAAACTCTCTGATGAAGTTGAAAATGCAATCGAGACTCTTATCGCAGAGAATCGCTTTGATGCACGCGTAAGCCCAGATAAACTAGGTCGAGCGAAACGCTTGGATGATGCAGCCGGGCGTTATATAGAACACGCAAAAAGCACTTTTCCCAAACATCTAAAACTTGATGGTCTGAAAATTGTTATAGATTGTGCCAATGGTGCTGCCTATCAGGTTGCACCAACTATCTTGCGTGAATTAGGTGCGGAGGTGGCGTGTATTGGAATACAGCCAGATGGTTTTAATATAAATGATAATTGTGGTTCAACATCGCCACAAATACTTTGTGAAACTGTAGTGCGCGAGAAAGCTGACATTGGTATCGCTCTTGATGGTGATGCTGATAGGCTTATTATTTGTGATGAAAATGGGAAAATAGCCGATGGCGATCAGCTAATGGCAATAATCGCAACAAATCTTCATAAGGCTGGAACACTAGGTGGTGGCGGTGTTGTTGCCACACAAATGTCGAATATGGGGCTAGAAATTTATCTGAAAAAATTGGGTCTTACTCTGGCGCGCACCAACGTTGGGGATCGCTACGTCGTTGAACATATGCGCGAGCATGGATTTAACTTAGGTGGGGAGCAATCAGGACATATAATCCTGAGTGATTATAGCACTACTGGTGATGGAATAATCGCAGCACTACAAATTTTGGCTTATCTGCGTGAAACTGGCGGGAAGTTTAGCAAGCATAGTATGCTGTTCACGCCAATGCCGCAGTTGCTACGCAATGTAAAATATAGCGGAATATCTCCACTTAAAAATAACACCGTCCAACAGGCAATAAATAAAGCAACTGATGCGCTTGGAAGTAAAGGGCGGATATTCATCCGTGAATCAGGAACAGAGCCACTGATACGCATTATGGCTGAAGGCGAAAATAACGCAGAAATAACAAATTTAGTTGATTCATTATGTCAGGAAGTAGCGAAAGCAACCCAAAACAGATTGGTCGCGTCTTAATCATCGCTGGTTCTGATTCTGGCGGTGGTGCTGGCGTTCAAGGCGATATTAAAACTGTGACTTGCCTTGGCGGATATGCTGCAACTGCAATAACTGCACTCACGGCACAAAACACATTAGGCGTATTTGCCATTCATGATGTTCCAGAAGATTTTATCGCACAACAAATAAAATTGGTGTTGGATGATATAGGTGCTGACGCTCTTAAAACTGGAATGTTGAATAAAGAAAGCGTGATTAAGGTAGTATCTGATACCATATCCCAATATCCGCATATCCCTTTGGTTCTGGATCCAGTTATGTTTGCAAAGGGCGGGGCAGCACTTCTAGAACAAACAGCACTTGTTACGCTAAAAGATCACCTTATCCCTATGGCAACCATCATAACCCCCAATATTCCTGAAGCAGAATATTTATCAGAAACTGCCATAAAAACTGTTACTGATATGCGCCATGCTGCCAGTAAAATTCTAAATCTTGGCTGCAAAGCTGTGCTACTAAAAGGTGGACATTTAGACAACGAAGTCGTTACAGATTTATTACTAACGCCAGAAGGCGAAACAATATTTGAACAACCGCGCGTTATTAGCAAAAATACACATGGAACTGGTTGCACACTTGCTTCTGCTATCGCCACTGGTATTGCCCAAAAATTATCGCTTACAGATGCGGTGAGCAGAGCGCGAAGTTATGTTTTGGAAGCTATAAAAACTGCACCAAACATTGGCGGTGGGCATGGACCACTAAATCACAGTCATACGGTAAAAAAATTTATCTAGTGGAGAGTTCTACTAACTGGGGTTGCTCTCTCAGCTTCATAACGTTCAACGAACGAGCGGGCTGGAGTTGGGTTATCATACTCCACAACAGGTTTCTGTTGGGTAGGAATTTGTGGAGTTGTAGGTGCTACTGTTTCAACGTGGTGATGCTTAACACGCTGCAAACGCTCCCCGACACCGCGAAGTGCATAGCGTGCTTTGCCAACAAGACTCAAAGGATCTTTTACAGAGCTAGGTGCTACACCAGATACTTTACCCTCTACAGCAAAAGCCAACTCCGAAACTTTTACACGACCAGCATTTAAATTCTCAGCTATCTTGGTAATAGGTATATGTTGGTCAACTGCTTCTACGACAGATTGTTTTTCCTGTGAACTCAATTTATCAAAGGCTTTCCCGTACTGACTTTTTACAAATTGACTAAGATCATCATTGGCATTTATGAAAACGTCTAAAACCTGCGCACGAGCAATTACTTTTCCTTTTCTATGTTCTTTCCTAAGCTCTTCAATGCGTTCGTGAGTTGTTGGCTCATTCAGATTAAATAATTTTTTGCTTGCCCATTTCAGTGGTGACTCTAATACTTTATGAATAGCAAAACCAGCAAACCCTTTAGCCATATATGCACCAGCCATTGCAAGGGGTGCGAGACCAGCTGTAGAAAATCCAGCTGTAATAGTCATCATCACAGCAACTGTTCCAAGAAGTGAGGCAACAGTCACCAGCATCCCTACATTTCTACGTTTTTTTAGCTTACTAAGCTCATCTTCAATAACTTTATTTCCAGAAATTCCTCTTGCAGGATCACCTTTTGCAACTAGATCAAGATCTTTATCCCTTATTTTCTTTGGAGATTTTCCAAGTTGTGCAGCCACTTCGTCCCTGTACATTTCACGCAGAAAAGTACGCCTGCTCTGATAGCTTGCCTGATTTATCATTACGCTTGCAGCGGCTGCAACGCCAACACCAATTATTAAGGGTGCGCCCTCAAGACCAGCCGCCGCACCACCAATCGCCGAGCTAACAGCCTCCTTGGCGATATAGCCGCTCCCAGCTTCGCCTGCGCTTTCCCTCATTGTTCCAGTTTCAGCTATTAATGACACTTGTTAACACTCCTTTTCATTTTCCATTCTACATGAAAAATTATAAAGAAATGTGACAATTTTGTGAAAAGTAATGTGACTACAGAACCATAGCCAGATATTCGCGGGCATGTTTAACATAATTTTCCGCAGAAATTGGTATAAACCTTTGTTCTTCCTCAGTTAAATCCCGAAAATATTTGGCGGGACTGCCAGCCCAAAGCTGCCCTTTTGGCACTCGTTTATTAGGTGTTACCAGTGCACCAGCCGCCACTTGCGCCCCAGATTCCACCACAACGCCGTCCATTAACGTCGCCCTCATCCCTATAAAACAACTATCTTCCAGCGTGCAGGCGTGAAGCAGCGCGGAATGACCGATTGTAACATTTGAACCAATTATTGTTGGGCCAGTTCGGCGGGTAACATGTATTACCGTTCCATCTTGAATATTGGTGCGGTTGCCGATGCGGATATAATTTACATCACCACGCACCACACAACCAAACCAAACGCCAGAATCTTCGCCAATCTCCACATCACCAATTACCGCAGCACCAGCAGCAATAAAGGCTTTTGGCGAAATGCGCGGAGAAATTCCATCTGGTGCATACTCGCCACGATAGGGTAGAATTATTGGTGATGGTTTGTTATTCATGGAAACACCGCCGTAAGTTCCAATCCTGTTGCTTCATGAAAGCCAAACATAACATTCATATTCTGCACCGCCTGACCAGACGCGCCTTTGACCAGATTATCAATAACTGAAACTATGATTGCCCGACCAGCGATTCTATCCACAAATACGTTCATTACACAATCATTTGTGCCACGAACTTGGTGAGTGGATGGCATAACCCCAGCAGGTAGCACATGCACAAATTGTTCTTTATTATAGGTAGATTCTAATTTTTTCCGCAAATCATCAACTGTTTTGCCTGCGCTTAACTGCATATAAATTGTCGATAAAATCCCACGATTCATTGGCATTAGATGCGGTGTGAACGTCACCATAATTTCTTTGCCAGAAGCTACGCTTAAATTTTGTTCTATTTCTGGTGCATGACGGTGAGCAGCGATTCCGTAAGCTTTAATTCCTTCATTCACCTCGCTGAATAAATTAGCTTGTGAGGCTGCTCGCCCTGCCCCTGTTATTCCTGACTTTGCATCAATAATAATATTTTCTGAACTTATCAAACCAGCAGCAAGTAATGGCATAAGCGGCAAACTTGAAGTCGTTGGATAACATCCCGGATTGGCAACCAACCGAGCGTTTTTTATTTTCTCTCTGGCATGTTCAGTAAGTCCATAAACCGCAGTTTTTTGCAACTCAATCGCCTGATGCGCATGACCATACCACTGGGCATAAGTTTCTACATTATATAGACGAAAATCAGCGGACAAATCCACAATCCGAACATGTTTAGGCAGTCCAGCAATTACTGTCTGCGTTGTACCATGTGGAAGGCAACAAAATACCAAATCAATATTTGTAAAATCCACCTGTTCAAGAGAGATAAGTTTTGGCAATCCTTTGAACCGTAAGTGCGGATAGACATCACCAATATCTTTTCCTGCCTGCGAATCGCCAGTAAGTGCCGCTATATTGGCGTGTGGATGGACAAGCAAAAGCCGAATAAGCTCCACCCCTGTGTATCCACTTGCACCAACTATTGCTATATTAATTTTATCTTTCATGTTGGAAACCTAACAAATAAACGTGATTTCAGATACAAAAAAAGCACCATACAGGTGCTTTTCTTGAAAAAATATACCGCACCAAACTGTGTATTAGCGTTTCGAGAACTGGAAGCTACGGCGAGCTTTCTTATGACCGTATTTCTTACGTTCAACCACACGGCTATCGCGGGTAAGGAAACCGCCTTGACGCAATTGTTTGTGGAAAATAGCGTCATATTCATCAAGCGCACGGCTGATTCCATGACGGACAGCGCCAGCTTGACCAGATAAACCACCGCCAACCACTGTGCAATTAACATCAAAGTTACCAATACGATCAATCGCACCAAACGGCTGATTGATTATCATACGAAGCACTGGGCGGGCAAAATAAACCGCAAGCTCACGACCATTAACAGTAATTTTTCCAGTTCCACGTTTCAAGAAAACTCGTGCAACAGCGTCTTTACGGCGACCAGTGCCATAGCAAATCAATTCTTTATCATTAGAACCAAAAGATTCCTTCTTTGAAGTTTTTGCCGCTACTGCTTTTGCAGGAACTTTAGCACCAGTTCTAGGGGCTGGGGATGTTGCTTTTACTGCTGATTTAGCCACGTCAATTACCTCTTATTTTTTGAATTTTTTGAAGCGAAGTCATACACTTCTGGTTTTTGTGCATCATGCGGATGTTCTTTGCCACCATATACGCGGAGCTTACCAAGCTGGTCACGCGCCAAAGGGCTTTCTTTGGGCATCATACGCTCAACAGCTTTCTCAATAACACGCTCAGGATACGGGCTGTTAAGAATAAATTCAGGAGTAGCTGTTTTTATACCACCCGGATGCCCTGTATGGCGGTGGTAAACCTTATTGGTACGCTTTTTACCCGTTAGCTTCACCTTGTCAGCATTGATAACGACAACATGGTCACCAGTATCAATATGTGGTGTAAAAATTGTTTTGTGTTTACCGCGCAAAATTTTAGCGATATTCGAGGCTAAACGCCCAAGAACAACGCCTTCTGCATCAATGATAAGCCACTTTTTTGTTACTTCAGACGGCTTTGCCGAATAGGTCTGCATAAAAACCAACACCTTAACTATGAAATTCTACATTAATTATATTAAAAAGGAGCTGGAATTTATTGTAAGGTCGCGAGCAAGTCAATAGCTAATTTACAGCTATTTAAACCTTTTTCTAACTTCTTAAAAAAACCTTGAAACGCATACCGCCGAATATAGCATCCACCCTGTTTCCTTCACCCAATGGTAGCAAGCATTGACGGTATTTCACTACATCATTGTGGAGGTTTATAAACTCCCCCTCATCAAGCAATGGCGAACAAGTTTCGATTACTTTAGCGTAACTACTTGCTAACTTGCTCGCATTTGGCGAAGCAATTCCAGACCCATCATCGCCTACAAGGTCACCCTGATAAGCGTGCTGTATCTCTTTCCCTAGATAAGTGTAGTTATAATCAGGCTTAGAAAGATCTTTAACATGGATAAGAAAACAATAGTCCCATAGATCCTGAAGATCATCAGGGTCTATATCAGCTTCCGTAGGCATTGCATTGTGTTTACGCAATTTTTCCCAATAAGCCATTAATCTAAGTGTAATCCTGCGTTCAACCCCTGATGTTTCGTGCATTTTGATAACTATATGATTTATAATGAATACTACCCAGTGATGGTAACATAATTAAAGGCATAAATATAGCATTTTTTACAATATACTTTCATTAAAACTGCTAAAATCTGGAACTAATGATGACTGCTTAAGCAAATAACCATTTTTTAAGCGCAATGTTGGGTAATTAAACAATGAAATAAGATGTTCGTCATGGCTGGCTATAAGAACCGTAGTGCCTGTCTGGTTAAGCGCCTCAAATAAATACATAAAACGCTGTGCCAAATCGGAATCAAGGTTACCAGTTGGCTCATCCGCCAGTAATATATCAGGCTTGGTAATAACCGCACGGGCAATGGCTGCACGCTGTTTTTGACCGCCAGAAAGAGTGGCTGGTTTAGCATTTTGATGTTCAGAAAGTCCAATCCATTCTAATAGCTCTATTGCCTTTGGGGTAACCTCTTCATCCGATTCTCCTGCCACTTTTAGTGGAAGTGATACATTTTCAAGAACAGTTAGATGATCAAGCAAACGATAATCTTGAAGAACAATACCTATTCTCCTGCGCAACCTTGGAAGTTCTTCGCGTTTCATATTAGTGACATTTTCACCGAACATATGAAATTTTCCATTTGTTGCCCTCCCTTGTAAAGAAAGAAGAGACAGCAAGGTACTCTTGCCAGCACCGCTTGCTCCCGTAAGGAAATGGAAAGACCCACGCTCCAGCGTAAGCGATACATCTTTTAATATAGGCTGCCCAGCCGTATATTCCATTGCAATATGTTCTAAAGTAATCATCGTATTCACTTTTTTGATGCACTAATCATAATCAAAGATTATACAAGTAATATGATTTTACAATGCAAAAACTGCAATGCCCGTTATCTTGTTCCCGACCAAGCTGTTGGAGCGAATGGGAGAACCGTTCGTTGTGCAAAATGCAGCCATAGTTGGTTCGAAAATCCAATTTCTGTCGCAACTTCGGCGGTATCAGCAGAAATTCCTGACTTTGATACAATGATTGGCAATATAAACGCCACACCTAAACCACTTGCTGCTGGTTCTAATCTTCCAGCACATATAGCACATACTCCTGCTGGATTAAAAACAATGGTAGCTGTTTGTGCTGTTCTTGTCGTCGCAGTCTCTCTGTTCATGGTTAAGCCTAAATTGTTTGGTATATTCCCGAGCAAAGGACTAGTTTTATCTGATATACAGATACAGAAACATACTGACGAAAAGACTAATACGGTTGAAATTACTGGTAATATTCTAAATTCAACGAATGATCCGCGTAAAGTTCCAAATTTAAGAATCATGCTGCTGGATGGTGCAAACAATCCGCTGCAATCATGGGAATATAAAAGTAATGGAGAAACGTTGAAGCCCAATGAAACCATGCCTTTCAGCAGTGGCGACCTTAATATAAAATTCTCCATTGCCAAACGTTTTGTGGTAGACATGGGAACACCTATGGAATTGGCATTGCGACGTAAACCTCAATGAAAAAACCAGAAAAAATTGATGTACTGGTTAGTGCGCAGGATATTACAGAGCGTGTAAACGGCATTGCGAAAGAAATTGCCCTAGATATGTCACCCAACATTATGATTGTGTCATTGTTGCGCGGAAGCTTTGTGTTTACCGCCGATTTAATCCGCGCATTACATTTCTCTGGTGTGCAGCCACAGGTGGATTTTATGACTCTGGCAAGTTATGGAAATGCTATAGAATCCAGTGGCAAAGTACAGATTATCCGCGATATAGTGGAGGATGTTCGCGGACGGGAAATATTGATAGTTGATGATATATTAGAATCTGGAAATACGCTGACATTCGCCAGAAATTTAATCCGTGATCGTGGTGCAGCAAGCATAAAAATTGCCGTGATGCTGGAAAAACCTAACAAGCGCAAGGCGGATATAAACGCAGATTTTGTCGGCTTTACAATTCCTGATAAATTCGTGGTTGGTTACGGTCTTGACTATGCCAACTATTACCGCGAATTGCCGTTCATCGGAGCGATTGAGTTTTAACTAAATCCACTCTGGCAATTTGTCGCGTGCGAGTAACTCATCATAAGTCTGGCGCGGGCGGACTATAGAAAATTTATTGCCCTTCACCATAGCTTCAGGAACAAGTGGACGGGCGTTATAAGTCCCTGCCATCACTGCGCCATAAGCCCCTGCTGAACGGAAGGCAATTAAATCACCAGATCTTGGTAATTTCATCAGACGTTGTTCAGCAAAAATATCGCCTGTTTCACACACTGGTCCTACTACATCCACCAATTCCGTAGGCGCGTCACCAGATGGCGGAACAATCGAAACAATTTCATGAAATGCATCATAAAGAGTTGGACGAATTAAATCGTTCATCGCAGCGTCAACTATTACAAAGATTCTGTTTTCGCCACGCTTTACATATAAAACCTTTGAAACCAGAATCCCTGCATTGCCAACCAGCACTCTGCCTGGTTCAAATAGCAGCTTTACTCCTAAATCTTTAGTTTCACGTTTGGCAATTTCTGCATAAAATTCTGGCAGTGGAGGTTGCTCTTTGCCGTAAGGAATACCGAGTCCACCGCCTAAATCAACTGTGCTGATGGCAATATCTTCGGAGCGTAACTGCCCAACAAATTCACGCACCCGCGCAAATGCCTGCGCAAATGGCTCAAGCGTGGTAAGCTGCGAACCAATATGCACAGAAACGCCCTGCACATCAATGCCAGCTAGGGAATTTGCCAATTTATAAACTGGCAAAGCATGTGACATAGCAATGCCAAACTTACTTTCCTTATGACCAGTAGAAATTTTAGCATGAGTTTTTGGATCAACATCAGGATTTACGCGAATGGCAATGCGCGCCTTTTTCCCCTTAGAAACAGCCACATCATTGAGCAATAAAAGCTCTGGTTCTGATTCGACATTGAACTGAAAAATTCCTTCATCCAATGCAAAAACCATTTCTTCCGCTGTTTTACCAACTCCAGAAAAAACTATATTTTCTGCATTGATTCCAGCCTTTCTCACCTTGCGAATTTCACCGCCAGAAACAACATCAGCCCACGCACCGAGCCTTGCAAACGTGGTGAGAACAGCTAAGTTATCATTGGATTTCACAGCAAAACAAATACTTGCATCCACATCCGCAAATGCACCAGAAAACACCTTGTAATGGTGTTCCAGTGTGGCAGAAGAATAGCAATAAAAAGGCGTGCCGACAGATTTCGCAATGTCAGAAATGGCAACATCTTCGGCGTAGTACGCACCATTCTTGTAAGAAAAATGATCCATTATTTCTGCTCCGCAGACTCAGCGTTTTTCTCTGCTTCTTCTTTGGCTTTTTTCTCCGCCTCTGCAGCTTTCTTTGCTTCTATTTTTTCAATTTGTTCTGGGGTTTTCAATTTACCTTTTATTCCACAGGCAGAAACTGAGATTGCAAGCATTACCAACAAAACTATACGAAAAATATTTGGCATTATTTTACCCTCTTCTTTGCTTCAACCACAGCTTTTTTAACATTCTCAGGCGCAGTCCCACCATAGCTTGTACGACTCTTTACAGAATTTTCTACACTAAGCACAGCAAACACACTTTGCTTTATTTTTGGTTCAACGCCCTGCATATCTTTTAGCGATAATTCTTCCAAATCTTTACCTTTGTCACTGGCGATTTTTACAATTTTTGCAGTTATATGATGGGCATCGCGAAACGGTATTTTTAGCTCACGCACCAGCCAGTCCGCAAGGTCTGTAGCCGTAGCATAGGCTGCACCTGCTGATTTTTTCATTTTTTCCTTATCAACTGTTAGGTCGCGTACCATACCAGCCATTGCCTGCAAACATATTCCCAGATTCTCTGCTGTATCAAACACAGGTTCTTTGTCCTCCTGCATATCTTTATTATAAGCAAGTGGCAGAGCCTTCATAGTAGTTAGCATAGACATTAAATTTCCAAATATCCGACCTGATTTTCCGCGCACCAGCTCGGCAGCGTCTGGATTACGCTTTTGTGGCATTATGGAGCTGCCAGTGGAATAGGCATCGGAAAAACGAATAAATCCAAACTGCGCGCTTGACCAATTTACCATTTCTTCAGCAAGGCGTGACAAATGCACCGCGCAAATTGCAGCTACTGATAGATATTCCAAAGCAAAATCCCTATCGGAAACGGCATCCAAGGAATTTGCCATCGGTCTATCAAAACCAAGTGTTTTTGCGGTTGCAGAACGATCTATCGGAAAAGATGTTCCAGCCAGTGCTGCTGCACCAAGCGGTGATTCGTTTAGGTGTTTGCGCGCATCAGCAACTCTTGCCCTATCGCGCCCAAACATCTCCACATAAGCAAGCAGGTGATGACCAAATGTTACAGGCTGAGCCACTTGCAGATGGGTAAAGCCAGCCATAATAGTTGCTGAATGTTCCCCTGCCCTCTCCAACAGAGCCAACTGCAAATCTTTTAGCAAACCATCAAGAGCATCCAAAGCATCACGCACATAAAGACGGAAATCGGTTGCCACCTGATCATTGCGTGAACGGGCGGTATGCAGCCTTCCAGCAGCATCGCCAATGCGCTCCTTCAGCGCAGCTTCAATATTCATGTGAATATCTTCAAGACTATCTTTGAATTCAAAATTACCAGATTCGATATCGCGCAAAATGTCTTTTAAACCAAAAATTATCTCCTTTGCATCTTCCTGACTGATAATTTTCTGCTTTGCCAGCATTGCTGCATGAGCGATTGAACCTTCTATATCCTGCTTGTAAAGACGCTTGTCAAAACCAATAGATACATTAATCTTTGCCATAAGCTCGGAAGGTGAACTGGTAAACTGCCCGCCCCACATCTGGTTTGCGCTGCTTGTTTTGCTATTATTTTTTACCTTTTTTGAATTCGCCATGGGATACTCACAGGATTATTATTTATGCAATGTTTTACAAGGTTTTTTCGTAAGTTTACAATGTTTTTTATAGTTTTATTTTGTCTTTTGCCAAATGCTGCAAAAGCCAGCACAATAATTAAAGAATCCGAAGCAACAGCCCTCCCCGCCATTATTTACAGTGATGAGCAAGGGAAAGAACAAACTTTAGACAGCAAAAAAAATGAACTAACCGCACTGCATTTCTGGGCAACGTGGTGTGTGCCATGCGTTAAAGAGCTACCACAAATAGATGCAATACAGAAAAAATATGCGACCAAAGGATTTCGGGTTATAGCCCTGTCACTGGATGGAAAAAATACAGACAAAGCAAAAAAATTCTATAGTGATAATAACATAGATAGCCTTGATCTATTGTTTGATTCCAACCTGTCTGCCTTCCAACAACTAAAAATCAAAGGGCTTCCCACTACTATCTTTATTAATTACAAGGGAGAAGAAATAGCCCGCACCGAAGGTGATTTGAATTGGGAAAGCAAAGAAGTTAAGGGGTTTATAACATCCCGAATTTCGGAATCAGGTAATTAGGGTGTAGATCAAGCTCAGAACACATTTTTTTAATTTCATCCACAGTGTTATCTTTTAGAATTCCACCCGTAACCAGAACAGAATCTATCCCAAATTTCTTTGCTCCCGGAATATCTGTTTCCAAGCTGTCACCAATGGCAATAATCTGTTTTTTATCGATCCCGCCTAATAATTTATGAGCATGTTCATAAATTTCTAAATGTGGTTTTCCAAACCATTTTACTTCACCACCCAATGCAACATAACTCTTTGCAATAGCTCCCGCGCATGGGTAGCGTTCACCGCTAATTTTTATCACTTCAAGATCTGGATTAAGGCACAGCATAGGAATTCCAAGCCCTGCAGATTTCTGCAGAACTGGAAAAAAATCTTCTGTGGTTTGTTCTTCTGTTCCGAAACCAAGATTTAATATGAAATCTGCCTTTTTTAAGTCATGGACTTCTTCAAAATCCAGATTGTTTAGCAATCCTGCATCTTTCTCGGCTGCTATTAAATAATATCTATTTCCCCAACTCTGGTTACCAAATTCCAGCCAATGAAATCCCACTTCTCCCGATGATACTATATTATCATATAGTGAAGACTCGATTCCAAGCTGGGTAAGAACACCAGCGACGCGCGATGAGCGGCGCGGAGCATTGGAAATAAAAACTACTTTTTTCCCTGATTTTTTTATTGAGACTATAGTTTCGCGTACGTTGGGATAGAGCCTTGTGCCATCATGCACTACCCCCCACAAATCCAGCAAAAATGCGTCGTATCTCGGAATAATGGAAGATATTGAGTTTAGAAATTCCACTTACTAATAACTTCCTTCACTAAATACCATCCACTATTCCCAATACACTATTCTTTTACGTCAGCAGCAACTTGCATTTTGACAATTTTATCTGGCTCACCAACTATTGCACCATTATTGGCTTTGTCACCTTTTTTAATTTTATCTACAAATTCCATGCCTTTTGTCACTCTACCCCAATAGGTATATTGCCCATCAAGATAATTAGCGGCAGCAAGACAGATAAAGAACTGGCTGTCGGCACTGTTTGGGTCATTAGTTCTAGCCATAGATAATGCACCACGCATATGTGGTTCCTTGCTGAATTCAGCTTTTATTTTCTGACCAGAACCACCAGCACCAGTTCCTGTAGGGTCACCAGTCTGTGCCATAAAGCCATCAATTACGCGATGAAAAACCAAACCATTATAATAGCCTTTACGCACCAATTCCTTTATACGAGCAACATGCTTAGGAGCAAGATCTGGGCGCATTTCAATAACCACACGACCATCCTTCAAATCCAGATAGAGTGTGTTTTCCAGTGGATTTTCTGCTGCTTTAGCAGGCTTTGATTTTGCCATGATAGTAACTCCGAAAATAAAAGATATGAGTGAAATAAAAGTTAGTGAAAGAAAAAATTTACGAAACATACAAAACCTTTCTAAATTAGACGCATAAAATTAAGCCTCTGTTTGCAAATACTTAGGCAAATTGATACTGTCAATCAAATTAAGCTGCTTGTTGATAAATGCTATATGCTCCTCTGCATTTTCAATAACAGAGTTCAATATGTTAGAACTTTCACCATCACCTTTTGACTCACATATAGAAATAGCTAATCTAATGCCAGAGCAGGTTGTTTCTTCTAACTTCAAGTCACATTTTAAAATTTCTTCAACTGTTTCGCCAATATTCAATTTTCCAATTTCTTGCAAATTTGGAATGCCTCCCATAAATAGCACTCGCTCCACTAATTTATCAGCATATTTCATTTGTTGGATAGATTCTTTATACTCATAATCCGCCAATTCCATAAACCCCATATGTTTCATCATTCTGGCATGTAAAAAATATTGATTTATTGCAGTCAGCTTGTGTCCAAGAGCATTGTTCAGGTGTTTAATAACTTCTTTATCGCCAGCAAGCATAAATATCCTATGTTACATCTATAATATATGATCTGGGTTTATGCTGCACGCACAGCCATAAGTCAAGTACAGGCAATAAAAGTACATAATAAATACACTTGCAATACTTATAAATACTTCCATTATATACAAAAATTAAGGGAGCAATCATAATGAAAAAAATTGAAGCTATTATAAAACCTTTTAAATTAGATGAAGTAAAGGAAGCCCTGCAGGAAATCGGTCTGCAAGGTATAACAGTTACTGAAGCTCGTGGCTTTGGTCGCCAAAAGGGGCATACCGAATTATATCGAGGCGCGGAATATGTTGTTGATTTCTTGCCGAAAGTAAAAATTGAAGTGGTGGTTGAGGAATCCATGGTGGATAAAACCGTTGAAGCTATAATTGCAGCCTCGCGCACTGGTCGCATTGGTGACGGTAAAATTTTTATAATGCCTGTGGAAGAAGCAATAAGAATAAGGACTGGTGAAAGAGGTGGAGACGCGGTTTAGATATTTTTTGATTGCACCCCCTCTTTACAAAGACCTTTGCGCTGCTATAAATAGCGCAATGATTACTATCTAAAATTAAAATTACTATTCAAGAAAGGTTTTCCCCATGTCTGCCAAAGATTCTTCTGCTAAGAATGTTTTTACCCTAATTAAGGATAATGACATTCAGTTCGTCGATTTCCGTTTTACCGACCCTAAAGGTAAATGGCAGCATACTTGTTATGTATCAGAACAGGTGAATGACTCCAGCTTTGAAGATGGTATTATGTTCGATGGCTCATCAATCTCTGGCTGGAAATCTATCAATGAATCCGACATGATTTTGATGCCAGACGCGAAGACCGCTTTCGTTGACCCATTCGCTGCGCAGCCAACTTTAGTTATTTTCTGTGATGTTATTGAACCATCAACTGGTCAGCCTTATGGTCGTGACCCACGCTCATTGGCGAAACGTGCGGAAGCATATCTAGCTTATACTGGCATTGGTGATACTGCTTATTTTGGTCCTGAACTAGAATTTTTTGTGTTCGATGATGTTCGTTTTAGAACTGCTGGCAATTACAGCTTTCATCAACTAGATAGCGAAGAACTGCCAATCAACAGCGACCGTTCTTATCAAGCGGGAAATATGGGGCATCGCCCACCAACCAAAGGTGGATATTTTCCAGTGCAACCAGTAGATTCACTGGCAGATCTGCGCGCAGAAATGTTGTCTACCCTTAAAGTTGTTGGTGTTGAGCCTGTTCTGCATCATCATGAAGTTGCGCCAGCGCAATGTGAGCTGGGAACAATGTTCTCAACCTTGCTTGGCACTGCTGATAATATTCAAAAATATAAATATGTGGTGCATAATGTTGCTCATTCTTATGGTAAATCTGTAACCTTCATGCCTAAACCGCTCTCTGGTGATAATGGCTCGGGTATGCACGTTCATCAGTCAATCTGGAAAGCGGGAAAACCTTTGTTTGCTGGTAATGGCTATGCTGATTTATCAGAAATGTGTTTGTATTACATCGGTGGAATTATTAAACATGCCAAGGCATTAAATGCTTTCACCAATCCTTCTACCAACAGTTATAAACGCCTTATTCCAGGGTTTGAAGCACCAGTGCTGCTTGCTTATTCGGCGCGCAACCGCTCTGCTTCTATCCGTATTCCTTATGTAGCCTCACCTAAGGGAAAACGTATCGAAGTGCGCTTTCCTGATCCTACCGCCAACCCATATCTAGCTTGCTCGGCTATGCTGATGGCTGGTTTGGATGGAATTGAAAATAAAATCCACCCAGGGGATGCAATGGATAAAAACCTTTACGATCTACCACCAGAAGAACTGAAAAATGTTCCAACGGTGTGTGGCTCTCTGCGCGAAGCATTGGCTGCACTTGATGCTGACCGTGCCTTTCTGAAAAAAGGTGACGTGTTTACCGATGACTTGATTGATTCCTATATCGAGCTGAAAATGAACGATGTTTACCGCTGGGAACACACACCAACAGCTGGTGAATTCGAAATGTATTACAGCGTATAACGCTGATAATATAGCAACTTAAAGGGGATATGTCGAATATCCCCTTTTTTGTAAGTTTTTTTTGACTATTTAAAGAAGTTCTGTTACCAACTTGTTAATAAATTTGTAGAAATTACTATTAAAATTAACTTTGACGGGGAAAACATGCGGTCACTTCTTGTAATATTTTGTATAATTGCCAGCACCTCATCCGCATTTGCCGCGCCAGTTAATTATGAAGACCCAAATGTTCATCAAGAACGCTTCGTTCCAAGCAAACAGTATGTTGATGGTTATAAAAATAATAAAAACAACGGGCGTTCTGCTAGTAAAAAACCGAGTAATTTAAGAAACCCTAATTATGATTTAGAGGTTGGTGTAAAAGGTGGGTATCGCACTAGCGAACTTAAGTGGAATATAGCTGGTAATACGTCTGGTACATCGCCAAACATATTATCTGAATTGCAATGGAAAGAAATTAATGGCTACCAGTTTGAACCAAGTATTGAATATACTCAAAAAACTGGGCAATTACGGGGTTTGAATTTACAGGCTTCTATTAATAAAAGTATTACAACTTCTGGAGAGAACCAAGATTCTGATTACGCTGGTAACAATCGTACTGGTGAGTTTTCTCGTTCTAATAACAGCTCCAACGCTGGTCATGCGGAAGGTTTCTCAGCATCAATCGGTTACGCGTTTGATTTAAGCAACGACCGTAAAAAAAATGTAACGCGCTTTGTTACTCTAGTTGGTTACTCTATGCAAAATCAAAAATTTGCTATACGCGATGGTTTCCAGACTATACCAGCTGATGGAGCCTTTCCAAATCTGCGCAGCAGCTATGATATAGAACTGAGCGCACCTTTTGTTGGTGCTGAACTAAGCAGCTATTTTGCTGATGTTCACCACCTAAAGTTCAAAGCTCGCTATTCAAAGGGTACTTATAACGGCACTGGTAACTGGAATTTACGCTCTGACTTCGCCCATCCAGAAAGCTTCAAACACGATGCTGATGGAGATGGCTTTATGTTTGGTGCTGAGTATGGCTGGGAATTCTACCCACATACACAGCTAACTCTATCCTCAAATTATAATTATTTCAAAACAGACCATGGTTTAGATCTAACATATTTTTCTAATGGAGCAATTGGTGCTACGCGCCTGAATGAGGCTGAATGGCATTCCATAGATTATATGGCTGGGTTAAGCTATAGATTCTAATCTACTGATATAAAACTTGGTCAGTAATCCCATTTTCACGAAAGCCTTTTAGACGCAATTGGCAGGCATCGCAGTGTCCACAGGCTTTGCCTTCTACGCTCGGGTCATAACAGCTAGTAGTAAGACTATAGTCTACATTAAGCTCAAAACCTTTTTTGATTATTTCTGCCTTGGTTAAACTTATAAGCGGGGTGTGTATTTTTATACGCTCGCCACCCTCTACGCCATAAGCTGTGGCAAGGTTAGCGGTTTGCTCAAATGATTTTATAAATTCAGGTCGGCAATCTGGATAGCCACTATAATCAAGAGCATTTACTCCTATAAATATGTCATGCGCTTTAAGCACCTCAGCCCATGCTAGAGCGAATGATAAAAATACTGTATTCCTAGCAGGTACATAAGTTATAGGAATTCCATGGGACATTGTTGCAGCATCTCTGTCTTTTGGCACATCGAGCCCAGACTCAGTTAATGCTGAACCACCAAATCCACCTAAATCAATAGTGATTACACGATGTTCTGCTACTCCCATTTTCTTAGCAATTTTCTTGGCAGCAGAAAGCTCATACTCATGTTTTTGTCCGTAAGCAAACGACAAAGCGTATATATAATATCCTTCATCCTTAGCAATCGCCAAAGTAGTTGTGGAGTCCAGACCACCGCTTAATAATAATATCGCTTTCTTAGTCATATAACTAACTTATACATATATTTTATTCTATATTCAATATCTTATGGATCTGTAGCGACAGACGGTAGCCATGCTTCATTGCCAGTTCAAGGGCTAGTTTGGTGTTTTCTGCATTTTTAGTTGCGTCGCCCTCATCCATTGGCTGCACGAACACAGGAATGTTACTTGGTGTTTCTGGCACAGCATTATAGCTCTTATTACCAGCCGAAATTATATATTTGAGTGCTGAAATTCGCTCTAACAAATCTCCACGAATCGGAGCATAGCCAGTTCCTGTATTCTTTGGTGAACAAACAATATCCACACCTTGCAGCAATTCACGGTATAATGTGCCGTTAGTTTCAATCTGCACAGCAAAGCCATCCTTAAGCAAAGCCTCACAAAACGGAGCAATGTTCTGCCGTAAAGGCTCTCCACCTGTGATGACTACCAATTTTATAACATTTCCTGCCTGTTTTTTAACCTGTGATATTATGTCGGAAACTGGCATAGTGGGCGCATCTTCAAATTCAGTATCACAAAAATTGCATGCCAAATTACAGCCCCCAAGCCGTACAAACACAGAGGGAACACCAACATGCAGCCCCTCGCCCTGCAACGTGGCAAAGATGTTTTTCACTTCCAACTTACTTCCATCACCAGAAATAGGCGGACGTATAGGATTTTTTCCACGCATTAGACTTGCACCATTACTCTCACTTGATTATTGTATTTCTCTCGATAAACACTCTATCTAGCGAATTTATACATGAAAAAGAAGCAAAATCCTACTGGCTGGCACACAGAAACCAAATTGGTTCGTGGTGGAAGGCTGCAAAGCGACGTTGGCGAAACTTCAGAGGCATTATTTCTAAATTCTTCATATAGTTATGGTAGTGCAGAGGAAGGTGAAGATCGCTTCACTGGGAAAACAGACGGTTTCAAATATGGGCGTTATTCCCACCCTAATCTTCAGATGTTGGAAGAACGCCTTGCACTTATGGAAGGTGCGGAAGCATGTGTTGTTACCGCTTCTGGTATGGCAGCGTTATTTGCAGTCCTCATGTGCCAATTAAAGGCTGGCGATCATGTGGTTGCAAGTAATGTTCTGTTTTCTTCTTGCCAATATATAATCACCGAGATTTTACCACGCTTTGGCATCACCTACGAATTGGTGGAATGTGGTGATATAGAGGCTTGGAAAAAAGCAATAAATAAAAATACTAAATGCATTTTTGTAGAAACTCCTGCTAATCCAACTTTGGAACTGGTGGATATTGCTGCGCTTTCTGCCATTTGTAAACCACTTGGTGTGCAGCTGATTATTGATAATGTATTTGCCACTCCGCTTATCCAACATCCACTGGAACTGGGCGCAGACGTGGTTATGTATTCCACCACCAAACATATTGACGGACAAGGACGCACGCTGGGTGGCGCAATTCTTGGCAGCAAAAAATTTATTGAGGAAACTTTGTTGCCGTTTGTGCGCCATACTGGCCCACACATGAGCCAATTCAACGCATGGCTGCTGCTAAAATCATTGGAAACTCTGCATTTGCGGGTGGAACGCCATTGCAGCAACGCAGAAAAAATAGCTACTGCTCTGGATGGTCACCCTGCTATTGCACGCCTAATATATCCAGCTCTTCACAGCCATCCACAACATGAAATTGCCAAAAAACAGATGAAAAATGGCGGACCAATAATTTGCTTTGAATTAAAAGGTGGAAAAGACGCTGCGTTCAAGTTTATGAACGCGCTGAAGATTATTGATATTTCCAATAATCTTGGTAATACAAAAAGTCTTATAACCCACCCAGCATCCACCACTCACCACAGCATCGGCGCAGAAGCCCGCGCTAAAATCGGCATCACCGACTCGCTACTGCGACTATCCGTCGGCATTGAAAATGTTGATGATTTGATAGGTGATATTTTGGGTGGGCTAGCAGGTATTGGGTAGATTTAATTTGTCATTCCCGCGTAGGCGGTAATCTTTGTACAACATAATTTGTGTTTCCTATATAATTTTTCTAAACAATTATAAATTACAAAAATATGCAATTAATTATTATTACTATACTTTTTATAATTGGATTTGTGATTTGGGCTATAACAGTAGTTATTTCTGATTTTTACTCAAAACGTGAAGAATCAAAGAAAATAAAAAGCGAATTTAATAAAAAATACCCTAATAGAATAACGAATAAGGACTTAAGCCTATTTGAGCGTAACAAAGATATTATTGATAAGTACTTAAGGGGTGTGATTAATTCTAATCATTCTTATTACATAGATAATATTACTCGCGATTGCCTAAACGATATTTGTATTGCTGAAAAAAGAGGCGATATACGTCCAAATACTTCTTACCTATCCACTTGGAAAAATAACGCCCCAGAAGAGTGGCGAGAACTTTCAATGCAAATTAAAAATATTTTTTTATCTAAAAAAGAAAAGCTAGAAGAAAAATCTAGGTTAAAAAAAGAAAAAGAACAGAAAGATAGGATTGTTGCACTCTCAAAAAAATATAGGGATTTAATTGAACAATTCAATGAGGTCGCATACAGAAAAGTAACCTCTATTGATGATTATGGTGAAGAAAACTGGGACGTTTTAAGTAAGGAAGCCGACATTTTAATTGCTAAAATAGGTAAAAAAGAAGGGCAAGGGGACGATTGTATAAAGCAATGGAAAAAAAGTGAGTGGAGAATACCGATAGAATACAAAGAAATAAAAAACAATCTACTGACATCTTTTAAGTCTTATTATAACGCTAGAAAAAATGAAGGGGCAAAAAGTCAAGATGTTTCAAAAATGTCTGGGGTTGATTTCGAAAATCATATTGCTGACCTTTTAAGAAAAAATGGCTTTACTAATATTGTGGGAACTCCGAAAACAGGAGATCAGGGAGCAGACTTAATTGCCAAGAAAAACAATAAAACAGTTATTATCCAAGCAAAAAGATATGAAAACAGTGTAGGGAATAAAGCGGTTCAGGAAGTAATTGGAGCAATCCGTTTTTATAATGGAGATGAAGGTTGGGTAATAACCAACTCAAAGTTCACAAAGTCTGCTAGAGAACTTGCTGATAAAAACAATATAAAATTAATTGACGGTTCTGATTTGGAGATATTTCATAAAATAGCTTAGTTGCACTGATAAAATTGACTAAAGATTCCCGCCTACGCGGTAATGACAAGAAGATAAGTTGGTGCTTTACACTAAATAAGTTACGCATATATTAGAAATTATAATAAAATTTGATAATAGCAAATCTATGACCAAAGAAAAAATAATAATATTTGATACAACCTTGCGGGATGGGGAGCAGTCTCCAGGAATGTCCATGAATCTGGAGGAAAAGATCATGGTTGCCGAGGTGCTGGACGCTATGGGCGTGGATGTGATTGAGGCTGGCTTTGCCATGGCGAGTAATGGCGATTTTGAATCTGTGCGCGAGATAGCGGGGCGCGTTAAAAATGCCGTGGTTTGTTCACTGGCGCGGGCAAAATCAGCTGATATTGAGCGGGCAGCAGAAGCTATCAAGCCAGCCAAGCGTGGGCGGATTCACACTTTTATGTCCACCTCTGAAATTCACCTTACTCATCAATACCGCATTGGGCAGGATGCCTGCCTTGAGATGATTAAAGACAGCGTGACATTAGCGCGTAAATATACCGATAACGTGGAATGGTCAGCGATGGATGCCACGCGCACCGAAACTAATTTCCTGATTAAAGCGGTTGAAACTGCGATTAAAGCTGGTGCAACAACTATCAATATTCCCGACACTGTTGGCTATGCCACGCCTGATGATTATGGTTTGCTAATTCGCACATTGATAGAAAAAGCAAAAGGCGCGGATAAAGTTATTTTCTCCACCCATTGCCAAAATGATTTAGGGCTGGCAACCGCTAATTCACTGGCAGCGATTCGTAATGGCGCGCGACAGATTGAATGTACCATCAACGGCATCGGCGAACGCGCAGGAAACACCGCGCTGGAAGAAGTGGTGATGGCGATTAAAACCCGCGCTGATATGTATCCTTTTACCACTGGCATTGACACCACCCATATCATCCGTGCATCACGCCTGATTCAGAATATCACAGGGGCGATGGTGCAGGTGAATAAAGCTATTGTTGGAGCAAATGCTTTTGCCCATGAATCAGGAATTCATCAAGATGGTGTGCTTAAACACGCGGGAACTTATGAGATTATGACACCTGAATCAGTGGGGCTTACCAAGTCTAATCTGGTTATGGGTAAACATTCTGGTCGCCACGCCTTCAAGGATAAAATCGCCCAGCTTGGTTTTGTGCTTGGTGATAACGCGCTGGAAGATGCGTTCTCCCGCTTCAAGGATTTAGCGGATAAGAAAAAAGATATTTATGATGAGGATTTAATCGCCCTTCTTGACACTGAATCGCGCCGTGATGACGCGATACATTTGGAATCACTACATATCACCTGTGGCACGGTTGGCCCACAAACCGCTATGTTGTGCTTGCGCGTTGATGATGATATTCGCCGCATCACCATAGAGGGAAATGGTCCTGTGGATGCAGCGTTTAACGCTATCCGCGCCCTTGTGCCACATAATGCAACCCTGAAACTTTATCAGGTGAATGCCATTACCCAAGGTACAGACGCACAGGCGGAAGTCACGGTACGCCTAGAAACTCCTGACGGCAAAATCGTGAACGGCAGCAGCGCGAACATCGACACTGTGGTTGCCTCCGCGCTCGCCTATATCAGCGCATTGTGTAAACTACAGAACGTAACGGCGCGTGAAGGCTTGCTGCCTGCCAAGTGAGGTGAGATAGCTCTGATAATAACTGGAATATTCACCCGTGCATCAAAAATCTGCGCGTGTTGTATTCATACGATTGATAAATAACGAAATTCATAGATTAAATTGTCACATAACTGTAACACAATTCATTATGTAACCGCTTTATAATATAGCTGAGATTCCTTAACTTTAATTTGGATCAGTGATGATAACGCGTGACGACATAGACCCTACTCCATATTATTTTGGTGATAACTCGCGCCAGCAAAAAGTTATAGATGTTTTAAGCACTGAACTACAAAAAAATAAGGGTGGTATTTATCTTGTTATTGGTGGTAGTAGATCAGGTAAGAGTTCTGCGCTTGAGAAAACTAGACTAAATTTGGCAAATGATAAATCCTTTTCTCCGTTAGAATCAGCAGAAACACATTTTAGTGAGGGTTTACTCGGTGAGCTAAAGGCAGTTGTAAAATCTTCCTATTACCATTCACTTGGTGAATTTGGAGATGCAGATTTGCCCGTATACAAAAGTAATGCATCACCCCCTCACAAAATCTTATTTATAAATGAAGGATTCGTGTTGCCTCAAGATGAAGCAGTGGTAAGAAAAATATTTGATACTCAACGGAAATTGAGTGCAAAAGAACCTTTTAGCGTAGTCATAGATTGCCCTGATCGTTCTGCACAACTCTTACTAGGGGCAAATACTATTGCATCAAGAAAAGCAGCCCATAAAACCCAAGAATGCATTAAAAGAATTGCAAAAGATTATCCTGAACTACAAGTCTTACCTACAGCATATAATAGACAGCAAGTAAAAGAAGAATTATGGAAGTTCGGAAATGATTATCCCGTAGAAGCGGTCAAAGAAATGCTGGCGGACACGTTTAATGTCAATGTTAAACAACCAGAAATTAGAGATTTATTTAAGGCACTCAAGGAAAAAAATAGAGAAAAATACGATGTGGCTTTTGAACGTATACCTTCTGTTGGGGTACAGATTTAATCTATTTACTATTTGCCTCTGCCCTTGCTTATATCAGCGCATCGTGTAAACTGCAGAACGTAACGGCGCGTGAAGGCTTGCTGCCTGCAAAATAGTAAAATTGTAACAAAAAGGAATAAAAATATGCCATTAGAAAATCATAGCCTAGCTAAAGAATTTCCTGAGATGAAGGATAAAATCCACAAACTAAAAACCAGCGATAATCATTTCTCTAAATTATTCGCGCAGTATGATGAGCTGGAACATGCTGTTCACCGCATTGAATCTGGCGCAGAAGCCGCATCTGATGATCGTCTGGAAGAATTAAAAAAGAAGCGTTTGAGCCTGAAAGATGAGTTATTCGGTTTGCTGAAAAAAGCTGCTTAACCTTCTTTCCACCGCGTCATAGTTTCATTGTGTAAACGTGAGCGTATCACCAGATCCTGCCATTGCTTTTGTTTCATCGCTGGCAGTTGTTTGATGGCGTTTATATTATGACCAATGCCAGAGGCTCGTTGCCAATCATCCCACGCGTCGGGAAAACTGTCAGAAGTAATGCCAAGATCAGCATGATGGCTGGCTATTTTATCATGCCAAAAGGCTTTGCTGCTTTCGTCATGCCAGTGGCTTTGATGGGCGACTGCCAGCCTCTGTGGTTGCTCCAACATTATTTTCCGCCAATGCTCCAGCAATTTTTCTCCCTCAGCATGAGAAACATCAAAAGATGGTAGCTGCTTTATATAATCATGCAACAAAAGCCCTATATTCTGTGCAGAACGCTGCGCCATCGGGTCCAAGGTTTTTTCTATGGAAACTAGTGGTGGTTTGGATACAGAAAGCGACTTTACGCCTTTGCCAACTATGTTTTTGTCCTCATGCTGCATTAAATCATGCAAGGCACGCGGCAAACTATGCATAAGCAAAGGAATATCCTCAAAATGCCACTGCATATTACCTCTTTACTCTTACTAAATGAAGCGTGGTGCCTCGAGCCGGAATCGAACCAGCGACACAGGGATTTTCAGTCCCTTGCTCTACCAACTGAGCTATCGAGGCACATAACATAAAAGAGCTATGCCTTATAGAAGAAGAGTTATGCTTTGTCTAGACTCTAGTACAGCAAATATAGCTATTTTTGCTAGTTTTTGATTCATATAGCCAATTTTCTCCCTTCCAGACCACTCATACCTGTAGGAACAATAGGTTGCTAAACGAAAACCTATAACCAAAAAAGGATGATTTATGACCAGCGAAACAAGTTATGTTAATGATAAATTTTATGACCTGACCACCACCATTGCGGTTGGGCAAACTGATAGTGGGGCTATTGATTTGAGTGGACTGGAGATAGTTGGATTCTTTATTCCTTCCAACTTCACCGCAACAAGTGTTTCTATAAAGGCTGCGCCAACAATAAACGGAACTTATGTCACCGCGCAAGACGGCTATGGTGCTACATACTCCCTAACCGTTGCCGCTAGTAAATATATTCCAATAAATAATTTTAATGTTGTCGCTGGTTTGCGCTTCATAAAACTAACTGCTGGTGCTTCCCAAGCATCGACTGATGCTATTATTACCCTTGCTATACGGTCTTTATAATATGAATCTCATAACTTTATTTGGGAATAATAAATTTATTCCTTCTAATATTTCTAACCTTTCCCTGTGGTTAGATGCCAGCGACACAGCATCTATCACTTCATCTAGTGGGGCTGTTAGTCAGTGGAACGATAAGTCAGGGCTTGGCAATCACGTTACGCAAGGCACTGGTGCAAACCAGCCCATCACTGGAACTCGTACCATTAACGGTAAAAACGTATTGGATTTTGACGGTACGAATGATGCTCTGATTCTGCCCAGTGGCTTATATTCTATTCCAACTGCAAATAATACAGTATTTGCAGTTACGTTATTAGATTCCACCGCAGCCAGTGCCAATACTATCTGCATGTCAGATGCTGGTACAGGGCGGTGGAGATTGCTCCCTGTTGATACAGTTAATGTTAATATTTCTGGTAGTAATAGTAGTGGTAATACAGTTGTCAGCACGTTATCAACTACACTCTCTACAACAAATGCGCGTGCGAGTTTTCTTGCTCGTTCTGGAGGAGCTGTTGTTGTGGGAACTGATGGAACACTAGGCACGGCAGCAATTGCCAGCAACATGACTGCAACTATCGGAAGAATTGGTACATTCACCTCAGGAACTCAGCCGTTAAACGGAGTTATTGCAGAAATACTTGTTTACAGTAAATCACTAACCAATTCTGAAATAAACCAAGTCGGCAATTACCTAAAAGCTAAATGGGGTGTGGCATGGACTAATTTGCCATCTATTCCGTCTAGCCTTATTGGGCAAGCAACAATGGTTGGCTTTGGTGACTCAATCATTTTTGGACAGGGTGCAACGACAACACCACAACAATGGCTACAAATTGTTGGTAATTCTTTAAGAACAATAGTTACCAATCAAGGTATCGCTGGTACTGTTCTACAAAACTCAAATGATAATGGTGGCGCACCGAGAGCAAATAACGGCAGGGATAGATATGTTGCTGCTCTGACTGGGGCTGCGCGGAAAGATATTTGCATTATCGCTTACGGTTTGAATGATTTGCGCTATCAAGCGTTACCAAGTGATTTTTCCCGCGCTAATTTCAAAAATGACTATCAAGAAATTATCACAGGATTACTTGCTGATGGTTATGCAGCTAATAAGATTGTTCTCTGCACACCATACTACATGACAACAACTGGATATAGTACAGGCTCTGCTGGATTTACTGGTGCTAATGCAACCATCAATCTTGATTATGGCGCAGCTGTGCGTGAACTGGCAGTAACCAATGGTACTTTATTTGCCGATGTATATGCGTATATGGCAGCTAATGGCGGTGATTCTTTGATTGGTGGCGACAATATCCACCCTAACGACGCTGGGCATGCAGTCATAGCTGCTGGTGTTCTAACAGCAACAACGGTGAGTTAGGCTCTATAAAAGCTGCAAACGTTCCACCAACTCCGCATCCGCTTCAATCATGTCTAGCTTATGCATTTTACTTGGGTGACTCCAGCATAGGTCAGAATGCTCTAGAGGCTGCGGAGTTCCTTGCCATTTTCGACAAATATAGACAGGCATAAGCAGATGAAAATCAAATTCGGGATAGGGGTGCGACAGGAACCAGAAATTTTCCAAATCCTCTTGTCGCACTTCTATTCCTAATTCTTCGTACAATTCCCGCGCTAATGCTGATTCTGGTGTTTCTCCATCTTCAACCTTACCACCTGCAAATTCCCATTTACCAGCCAGACGCTTTCCCTCTGGTCGCTGCGCCAACAATACCTCACCTTTGGAATTAATTATAACAGCTGCAACGACAAGCAGTATTTTCACGTTCTGTAACTTCCATTTATATCAATATAACGGTGGGTAAGATCGCAGGTATAAACAATTGCAAACTCACTTCCGATACCAACATCAACATCTATAACAATATCTCGCCCCTGCATATGAGTAGTTATTTGAGATTCATTGTAGCTTGGATCTGCCTCACCATTTTTGGCAACACTAACACCACCAATTTTTATATAAAGCTTATCACGATCTGCACGTTCCCCTGCTTTGCCAACCGCCATTACTATCCGCCCCCAATTAGCATCCGATGCCGCGATTGCAGTTTTTACCAAGGGTGAATTGGCTATGCTCATCGCAATATTTTTTGCTGCATTTTTTGATTCTGCACCACTTACTTTTATGGTCACTAATTTTTCTGCCCCCTCTCCGTCTTTTACAACCTGCAATGCAAGATCGTGCAGAAGAGCATGTAAGGCACGTTTGAAATCACTATAATCACCTTCAGAATTCCCTGCTTTACCCGTGGCAAAAACCAAAAGCGTATCACTGGTAGATGTATCACCATCAACCGTTACACTATTGAAAGTGGCCTCATTTGCTTCGTTTAGTAATTTTTGTAATTCTGATGCGGGAATTTTAGCATCAGTAAATACAAAAGATAACATGGTCGCCATATCAGGCGCAATCATACCAGAACCTTTGGCTATACCATTTATAGTAACTTTTTTTCCTCCAATAATTGCTGTTTGTGTAGCAAGTTTTGGATAAGTATCAGTAGTCATGATAGCGCGCGCAGCATCATCCCAAGCTGATTCGGAAAATTTCAAATTGGGCAAAGCCGCTGTGATTTTTTCATCTGGTAATTTTTCACCAATAACACCTGTAGATGCTGTAAATATATTTTCAATGTTACAATTAAGAAGATTGCCAGCAGCTTCACGAATACGCTGAACTGAAGCCACCCCCGCCCTACCAGTAAATGCATTGGAGTTACCAGAATTTATAACTAATGCGCGGGCAAAACCACTTTTCAAGGCATCACGGCAAGCAAGAACTGATGCCGAAGCGGTGAGTGACTTCGTGAATACTCCTGCAACTGCTGTTCCTTCCGCAAACTCAGCTACTAAAACATCCACACGATCTTTATAACGCACACCACATGCAGCAGTCGCCAACCGCACACCAGCTATTGGTGACAAAGTAGGATAGGATGTGGGAGCAAGAGGAGATATTTGCATAAATTTTTCTAGTAATTAATAAAAATGCGTAATTCGATAAATCATAGAAATGAAATACGAATTACGCACTTAAATAATTAACAATTTTACTTTTTCTCTTCAGATTTTGCTGCTGGAGCTGTTGTTTCTTCTGGTTGAGCAGCTGCCTTTGGCGCACCAATACTACGAGCGAAATCTTTTTCTTTACCGTTTTCATCAAAATATTTAATGGAAGCGGTTTTAAGCAGGCTTTCTACATAAGACTGCACAGCCCTGTTGCTCAGTTCACCTTTCAGCGTTTCTTTCATTTCGTCAAGAGATGCAAGTTTTATAGGGCGACGATCTTCAAGCTTAATAACATGCCAACCGAAGCTAGATTTTACTGGTGCTGAAACTTCGCCTTTTTTCAGTTTGAAAGTTGCATCAAAGAATTCTGGCACCATCTTATCTTTAGCAAACCACCCAAGGTCGCCGCCATTATTACCTGACCCTTTATCGGTTGATTTTTCTTTGGCAGCTTTTTCAAAATCACCGCCTTTTTTAAGCTCGGTTGATAATTTTTTAGCTTCTTCTTCAGAGGCAACCAAAATATGACGTGCTTTTAGTTCTTCTTGACCTTTGCTGGCAGCCGCCTTTTCATCATATAAAGTTTTAATTTGTTCGTCTGTTACCAGTGATTTAGATTTGTTTTCTACAAATGTTTGAATAACAATTTGTTTTTTAAGATTTTCAATGCGTTTTTTTACATCTTCGTTCTTATCAACCCCAGCTTTTATAGCTTCCTTGTAAATCAAACGCTCAGAAACCAAACCACGCAGAACATTCTGGCGAATATTTTCATCAAAACTGCCAAAATCTGGTGCAGCAGCACCTTGAAATAAACTTTTCCAAACTTCCATAACATCAGAATTTTTAATGTCTTCGCCATCTAGATTAATAATTGTATAATCCTTGCCAGAAGCTGCCGCTGCTTTAGAATCCGCAGCAGGTTTAGCATCTGTAACTGGCTTGGCATCTTCCGCAAACGCAGACGATGCAAACAAACTCATTGCGATTAATAGGCTGCTACTCAGTGTCATTTTCATAGAATTGTCCTTATTAATTATGTTGAAAATATTTAATGTGCAAAAAATATAGAGATTTAAAATATATAGATTTACTTGGCAGCCTTATGACATATTCTTCAATTCTTGGCAATAGCCACTAAAGTTTGTAACAATTATTTATTTTTGCTGCGTTTCTGCCCGTTGACTTTCCACAAATAAACACCTACTTAACTTGCCATGCTAAATACATTCGCAAAAAAGATATTCGGTTCTGCCAACGAACGTTTTGTTAAATCACTGCAACCAAAATTGCAGCAGATTAACGCGCTTGAGGCTCAGATTGCTAGACTTTCTGATGATGAACTGCGCGGTCGTACCACATGGCTGCGGGAGCGTTATAATGCAGGAGAATCTCTGGATAGCCTTCTGGTTGACGCTTTTGCCACTGTGCGCGAGGCTGGAAAACGCGTTTTGGGGATGCGTCATTTTGACGTGCAACTTATAGGTGGCATGGTTCTTCATAAGGGTATGATTGCTGAAATGCGTACTGGCGAAGGGAAAACCTTGGTTTGCACACTTGCCGCCTACCTCAATGCTATACCTCAAAAAGGCGTACATGTAGTCACTGTAAATGATTACCTTGCAAAGCGCGATTCTCAATGGATGGGAAAGCTGCATGAATTTTTGGGGCTGACTGTTGGCTGCATCGTTCATGGTTTAGACGATGATGAGCGTAAGGAAGCCTATGATTGCGATATTACCTACGCCACCAATAATGAATTAGGCTTTGATTACCTGCGTGACAACATGAAATATTCACGCGAAACGATGGTACACCGTCCATTTTCTTATGCGATTGTCGATGAAGTTGATTCAATTCTTATCGATGAAGCGCGTACTCCGCTTATTATTTCTGGTCCAACCGAGGATAATTCCGAGCTATACACGCAAATTGATAAATTGGTAAAAAAATTAGTTCCCGATGATTATGAAAAAGATGAAAAGCAGCGTAGTGTTACCCTAACTGAACGAGGTGTTCACAGCATGGAAGCCATGCTTATCGCTAAAGGACTGCTTGCAGAGGGAGCATCGTTATATGATATTGATAACGTTTCTTTTGTTCATCATGTAAACCAAGCTCTCAGGGCGCATACTCTATTTACAGCTGATGTGGATTACATAGTAAAAGACGATAAAGTTATTATCATCGATGAATTTACTGGTCGCATGATGGAAGGACGGCGCTATTCTGATGGTTTGCATCAAGCATTGGAAGCCAAAGAAGGTACGAAGATACAAAATGAAAATCAGACGCTAGCGTCTATTACATTCCAGAATTATTTCCGTATGTACCCAAAATTGTCGGGTATGACGGGAACAGCTATGACCGAAGCTGGCGAATTCCGTGATATTTATAAGCTGGAAGTAATTGATATTCCAACCAATGTTGCAGTTCACCGCATTGACCATCAAGACGAAATTTATCGTACCGCTGCGGAGAAATACCGTTCTGTTATAAAGGAAATAAAAACCGCGCACGCTAAGGGAACTCCTGTGTTGGTTGGCACAGTTTCCATTGAAAAATCGGAAATGCTTTCAGAAATGCTGAAAAAGGAAAAAATTCCACATCAGGTTCTAAATGCTCGTTATCACGAACAAGAAGCATACATAATCGCACAGGCTGGTCGTCCATCTGCTGTTACCATTGCCACTAACATGGCGGGTCGGGGAACGGATATTATGCTTGGTGGCAACGCTGAAATGCGAATTGCAAAAGAACTGGGTGAAGAACCATCTTTAGTAGAAAAAAATAGAATTGAAGCAGAAGTTGAGGCAGATAAAAAATCTGTGATTGATGCTGGTGGGCTGTTTGTAATAGCCACAGAACGTCATGAATCGCGCCGTATTGATAACCAGCTCCGCGGTCGTGCTGGTCGTCAGGGCGACCCTGGTGCATCAAAATTTTATTTGTCGCTGGAAGATGATTTGATGCGGATTTTCGGCAGCGAACGCATTGACGGATTGCTGCAAAAGCTCGGCATGAAGGAAGATGAAGCAATCTTCCATCCATGGATGAGTAAGGCTATAGAGCGCGCACAGCAAAAGGTAGAAGCCCGCAATTATGAAATGCGTAAAAACTTGCTTAAATATGACGATGTGATGAATGATCAACGCAAGGTGATTTATGAACAGCGCATTGAGCTAATGCAGGCAGATTCTGTATCTGATACTGTAGAAGATATGTGTGCAGAAACCATACAATCGCTTGTTCTGAGCCATATTCCACCAAAAACCTACGCTGATTCTTGGGAAACCGAATCTTTAGAAAAAGAAATATTCCGCATCTTCGGTATCCATCTACCAGTCGTTCAGTGGGCAAAAGAAGAAGGTATCGCTGACACTGAGATAGTACAGCGTATCACTGCTGCCACCAGCGAACATTTTACTGGCAAGGTTGGTAAATATGGCGAACAGATGATGAAAGTTGCTGAAAAGCGCATCATGTTGCAAACTTTGGATCAGCTATGGAAAGACCATTTGCTATCCCTAGACCATTTACGTCAAGGGATTCATCTGCGCGGATATGGTCAGCGTGATCCATTGAATGAATATAAACAAGAAGCATTTTCGTTATTTGAACAAATGCTAACACAGTTGCGTGAACTAGTAGTCAGTCGCTTGTCACATTTGGAAATTCATTTTGAACAACCGCCCTCACCTACTCCTCCTCCACCAACCAGAAAAATGTTTGAGAATCGTCAGGAAGATTCAATACAAACTCCAAAAGCAGGACGCAACGAACCATGCCCTTGCGGAAGTGGAAAGAAATATAAACATTGCCACGGGGTTCTCGCTTAGGGTTTTTATTGCGCTTCTATAATTCTCGTAGGATTTCCGTAAATAACTAGAACTTTGTTGCCTTTAGACAGTCTCGGCTCGCCTTGCACTAAAGTAATTAAATTGCCGTTTTCAGTTTCCACAACATACTCAATGCCCATTTGCCGTGTAGCATTTTCTTCAATCACTGCACCAGCAATGCCACCAACTACCGCACCACCTATTGCCCCTATAGCATTACTGCGCCCGCCACTACCAATAGCAGAACCAGCAACACCTCCACCTAGAACTCCTGCCCCAGCACCAACGCCAGATTTATTGCCTTCTATTTTAACATCCCTAACATTAACAACCACACCGCGCATGGTACGGTTGGCTTCTCCCACGGAGCCGACCGAGTAAGTGTCGGGCGAAATATTATGTACACAGGCAGATAAGCAAATCATTATCCCAAGAAAAAGTGGTTTTTTCACGGCTATTTCCTTCCAGAGAAAATTGGGCGATTAATATTTACCGATTCAATAGCCATCAAGAATTTTGAAATATTATTTTGTACCGCACGATTAATCGATTCTCTAGCGCGAGCTATACCCATAAACGCAAAATCAGCTGGAACCTCTCCAGTAGACTCAATTGTTTCTGTATAAATAATTGCGCCAGATTCTCTATCTAACAGTTCATAACGCGCAGATACTGTTGTTGTAAAATCAAATCCCATGGCAGGCACATCGATGGCAAGAATTTTTACAGACAAAGAAACTTTTTTTGCTGCATCATCTTTAAAAAGAGCCATTCGGTTGATTGATTCCTCTAATGACTCTTTCCACATCGGTGGAATACCCTCAATTCCAAAAGGTAAATCACCTTTCTTTTCATCGGGTCTAGCAATTGTTACTGTAGTAGATTTTAATTCAGCATTGATTTTATGTTTTGATGGTCCAACATTTGGAACGGAAAAATTCAAAGGAGGGATTCCCTGACCACACCCTGATAATAGAATTACTGATAACCCAAGAAAGATAATATTTTTTTTGTAAAAATTAATCATAAAGTTCCTAATTGTTGCACGGTTGATTTTTATTAAATTACATCCATGTTATAGATATAATCACCGTTGTACAATGACTATCGAAGCCCGTTTTTATATGGTTGGATTATTTCTATTAAGTTTAGAATTTCCACTTATAATTAACCGAGACGGAATTAGTTCGCGCTCTATATTCAACGTGTGAATCTTTGGGAACATAGAGAATCTCTAATTGTTTCACGCCAATTTTGGGTTCTAATTTATAACTGAACGATAATGTTCCACCCGCTATTTCCTCCTGATGGAGTGTCAGATAGCCATTCTTGGTGTTAGCATCTACGATATTAACTAGCGCAGTTATATTTGGATCGGAAATCCCAATGGATTTCATCATCATCAAAAGTTTTTCAGATTTTTTTTGTTTGAGAGAACCATTCGCATGTTTGTTAAAATGCTCTGGGTTTTCAGCGGCCACTGCCACGTTTACTCTCACTGGTTGAACAAGTAGCAGTGCCGCCACTACTACAAATAATCTGTTCATGCTTTAAACGTATCATAAAATTACAATAAAAACAATAAAAATTTACCATTTTTTAAATGAATTTTAACTTATGTTGCGGTGCAATGAGCTACATGCTCACCTCACCATAAAAATATTTCAAACAAAATCTTTGGATAAATTACCAGCCAGCAAGGCTTTCCTGCGGAAATAACAATTAACCGCATTTTCAAGCTGCGGCCAACACAAACCTGTCTCTCCTTCAAATTGCTCGTTAGCAATAATAAATATTTCCATCGCCTCTAAATTGGTAAGAGTTGGAAGATTTTTCTGCTCACAGATGAAATGTATATCATCCACATGCCATAAATTATCCACAAAATAACCATGCGCCTTTAATAATTCTCTTGCAGTTTCAATAACTTTTATATCTCTAGCATTCATAATATATTAATCCTTATTAATAATAAATTGTGATTATCTTAATAAAGGTTAATTATTAATATTTAGTTAATATTATTTAACAAAATGCAACTTTTTGCATATTTTCTAATTTTTTTTTCTCTTTTGTAATTTTTTTCAAAAAAAGTTTGATTGGGGTGTTGTCATTACATTTTTGCTTCCTATATCTCTTTCATAAGTAAGTCAATTTTACCAAATCAAATAATGTAACACATAATTATCAAGGGGAGTATTTCATGAGTAAAATTATCGGTATCGATTTAGGCACAACCAATAGCTGCGTTGCGATTATGGAAGGCAGCCAGATTAAAGTTATCCATTCGCAGGAAGGGCGCAATGTTGTGCCATCGGTGGTGGCATTTACTGAAAATGGCGAGCGTTTAGTCGGTGACGGCGCACGTCGTCAGGCGGTTACCAACCCTGAAAATACTTTATTTGCGATTAAGCGTTTAATCGGGCGCAATTTCAATGATCCGATCGTCGCTAAGGATATGGCATTAGTTCCATATAAAATCGTAAAGGGCGACAATAGCGACGCTTGGGTGGAGGCTCGTGGCGAGAAATATTCACCAAGCCAAGTTTCCGCGTTTATTCTAACTAAAATGAAGGATGTTGCCGAAAGCTATCTCAGTGAGAAAGTGACGCAGGCGGTTATTACTGTTCCAGCTTATTTTAATGATGCACAACGTCAGGCAACTAAAGACGCTGGGCGTATCGCTGGGCTAGAAGTTCTGCGTATCATCAATGAACCAACCGCAGCAGCACTTGCTTATGGTCTCGATAAAGAAAAGAAAGACGGCAAAACGGTTGCGGTGTATGACTTAGGCGGTGGTACGTTTGACGTATCAGTGCTGGAAATTGACGATGGCGTATTTGAAGTAAAAGCCACCAATGGCGATACCTTCCTCGGTGGTGAGGATTTTGACAAGCGCATTATTGATTTCCTTGCGGATGAGTTCAAACGCGATCAGGGCATCGATTTGCGTAATGATAAGTTGGCTCTGCAACGCTTAAAAGAAGCCGCAGAAAAAGCTAAAATTGAGCTTTCCAACTCAATGCAGACTGACGTGAATCTGCCGTTCATCACTGCCGATGCTTCTGGACCAAAGCATATGAACGTCAAGCTCACCCGTGCTAAATTAGAAGGTTTGGTTGATGATTTGATTCAAAAAACTATTGCTCCGTGCAAAGCTGCATTGAAAGATTCTGGGCTTACCGCCAAAGACATCGATGAAGTTATTTTGGTGGGTGGGATGACCCGTATGCCAAAAGTTATCGAAGTGGTAAAAGAGTTCTTCGGGCGTGAACCACATAAAGGCGTGAATCCTGATGAAGTAGTGGCAATGGGTGCAGCGATTCAAGGTGCGGTGTTGAAAGGTGACGTGAAAGATGTATTGTTGCTCGACGTAACTCCACTATCACTCGGTATCGAAACATTGGGCGGTGTGTTTACTCGCTTGATTGATCGCAACACTACCATCCCAACCAAAAAATCACAGGTATTCTCAACCGCTGATGACAACCAAACCGCAGTTACTATCCGTGTATTCCAAGGTGAACGGGAAATGGCGAGCGACAATAAATTGCTCGGGCAATTTGACCTAGTTGGTCTTCCCAATGCACCGCGTGGAATGCCACAGATTGAGGTGACTTTTGATATTGACGCTAACGGTATCGTGAATGTGTCAGCGAAAGATAAAGCGACTGGCAAAGAACAGCAGATCCGTATTCAGGCATCTGGTGGCTTGTCTGATGCCGATATTGAAAAAATGGTGAAGGATGCTGCTGCTCACGCTGAAGAAGATAAAAAACGCCGCGCGCTGGTAGATGCTAAAAACCAAGCTGACGGCATGGTTCATTCAGTAGAAAAAAATCTGAAAGAGCATGGCGATAAAATCCCAGCCTCTGACAAAGAAGCGATTGAGAAAGACATCGCCGCTTTGAAAGAAGCTCTGGCTAGTGATGACGCTGAAAAAATTGAAAAACAAACTGAGGCTCTGACTCAGTCTTCAATGAAAATTGGTGAAATCATCTATAAAGCCGAGCAGGAAAAAGCTGCTGCTTCAGGTAGCTCTGATGGTGGCGAACCTTCTTCTGGTGGCGATGACGGTAAAGTTGTTGACGCAACTTATGAAGAAGTTGATAAGGATAAAAAAGCTGGCTAACTCTAGTCAGTAGTGGACAATAGATAGTAATTGGTGCAGAAACCAGTTTCCTGTTTGTTGTCCACTAGTTTTATTACAACTAACACCAGAATAACCACAAACTGACATTACCAGAATCATGGCAAAAGATTACTACGAAATACTCGGCGTTTCTAAAACTGCCAGCGCAGATGAAATGAAAAAAGCCTATCGCAAACTGGCGATGAAGCATCACCCCGACAAAAACCCGAATGACAAAGCGGCGGAGGAAAAATTCAAAGAGATTAGCCATGCTTATGATGTTCTTTCTGATGAGCAGAAACGTGCGGCTTATGATAGATACGGGCATGATGCCTTCAATCAAGGCGGCATGGGTTCGGCTGGTGGCAATAGCGCTGCTGGTGGCTTTGATTTTTCATCTGGCTTTGCTGATATTTTTGAAGATTTATTTGGTATGGGTGGTGGCAGGCGCGGTGGTGGTGAAGCCTCAGCATCCACTCGTGGCGCGGATTTACGTTACAACCTGAATGTGACATTGGAGGAAGCATTCACTGGTAAAACAGAAACTATAAAAATAACAACAGCAGCGTCTTGTGAAACCTGCAAAGGCAGTGGCGGTGCGAATGGCAGCAAACCTGTAAACTGCTCTGGTTGTAACGGCAGTGGAAGAGTTCGTGCTACACAAGGATTCTTTACCGTAGAACGTACCTGCACAAGTTGCAGTGGCATGGGTAAAACCATAAAAGATCCGTGCAAGACATGCGCAGGAAGTGGTCGCGTGCGTAAAGAAAAAACTCTTTCAGTAAATATCCCAGCAGGAGTTGAAGAAGGAACGCGCATCCGCCTAAGTGGTGAGGGTGAAGTCGGCGTAAGAGGTGGTGCAACTGGCGATTTATATATATTTATTGGTATAAAAGCGCATGGTTTATTCGTGCGCGATGGCGCGGATATTCACTGCAATATTCCAATCAAAATGACAACTGCAACTTTGGGTGGCTCGATTGAGGTTCCCACTATTGATGGAAGCCGTGTGAAGGTTACCATTCCTGAAGGTACACAACATGGTCACCAGATGCGTCTGCGTGGCAAGGGAATGTCGATATTACGCGCTGGAAGCCGTGGTGATATGTATATCCACACACTGGTGGAAACACCAATAAAACTGAGTAAAAAACAAAAAGAACTGCTCAAGGAATTCGATAAAAATGGTGAAAATGTAAGCCCGCAGTCGGAAAGTTTCTTTGCTAAGGTCAAGGATTTCTGGAGTGATTTAAAGGAATAGAAATCTAAGCCGCTATAGCAATATTAACATCAGTGCTGCTATCATAAAAATCTATTACTTCCTGCTTCACCAGTTTTGGATCATGCATGGTGTTGATACGCTGGCGATATTCGGCTGAACCATAAAGCCCGCTGGAATACCAGCCAAGATGTTTGCGCGCTATCATAACACCGTTTCCTGCGCCATAATGTTCCAGCATTTCATCATAATGCGCGAGGACTATTTCACGTTGTTCGGAAAGGCTTGGCGCAGATATTTTCTCTCCAGTTTTCAGATAATGGCAAACCTGCGCTGGAAACCAAGGGCGACCATAGCTTCCACGCCCAATCATAACGCCATCTGCACCTGATTGTGCTAACGCCAAATCAACATCATCAAAATTATTTATATCGCCATTGACCACCACGGGAAGTTTTACCGCATCTTTTACACTACGCACAAAGCTCCAATCCGCGTGTCCTTTATACATCTGACAGCGCGTGCGCCCATGCACAGTGAGCAGCTTAATTCCAACTTCCTCAGCGATTTTTGCAATTTTTGGTGCGTTGCGGTTTGTTTCATCCCAGCCAGTTCGCATTTTAAGCGTCACAGGAATTTTTACCGCTTTCACCACTGCTTCCAAAATCTTTGCAGCAAGTGGCTCATCACGAAGCAAGGCAGAGCCAGCATTGCCACCAACCACTTTTTTTACAGGGCAACCAAAATTAATATCAATAATCTGCGCGCCACGATCTTCATTTAGTTTCGCAGCCTCACCCATCACCTCTGGATCGCAACCAGCAAGCTGCACAGCAAAGGGAAATTCAGCAGGAGAAAAACTCGCCATGCGCATGGTATTTTTAGTTTCCAGAATCATAGCGCGCGAGGCTATCATTTCCGAAACCACCATCCCTACCCCAAAACTTTTCACCAGTTTGCGGAAAGGCAGGTCAGAAACCCCCGTCATCGGCGCAAGCCAAACAGGATCTTCTATTTTGATATTGTCTATTAATATGGTCATAAAATCCTAATATGTCATTCCGAACGTATGTGAGGAATCTTATCATTATAATGACAAGATCTCTCGACAAGCTCGAGATGACAAAAATGTTTGTTGTTTTTTTTCAAAGAAGTACGGTAAAGTGTTTTTCAGCTAATTTCAAGGATTTCGCTTAAAATTTATGACTGAAACACCTAAAAAACTAAGAACAATAGCCCTACTGGTCGCTGCTGGACGCAGTGAAAGAATGGGCGGAGGGCTGCCAAAACCCTATATCCAGCTTGGTGGAGAGAGTATTTTACAACATACAGTTAAGGCATTCCTTGCCCATCCTGAGATTGATGGTGTGCGTGTGGTAATCCGCCGTGAACACCACCCTTATTACCGCGAGACAATTGGCGGACTGACTGTAATACCATGCGTTATGGGTGGTGATTCCAGACAAGAATCGGTGCGATTGGGGCTAGAAAGCCTTGCCCACCACCAGCCAGAACGTGTTTTGGTGCATGATATAGCCAGACCGTTTGCAAGCGAGCAGCTTATTTCGCGCATAACAGAAGCTCTAAACACCAACCAAGCGGTAATCCCTGTTTTAGAGATAACAGACACCATAAAGCGTATAGAAAACGGCAAGGTAACTGGGACAATAGAGCGCGAGGGTGCGGTTCGCGTGCAAACTCCACAAGGATTTAACTATCAAGCATTGTTAGCAGCACATAAACAAGCAGCAGGAAAAAACCTAACTGATGATGCTGCTGTTTGTGAACTCGCCAATATACCAGTTTTCACCGTTGAAGGCGAAAATGAAAATTTTAAAATCACCAATGCAGAGGATTTAACTCGTATGAAAACCAACCTCGCCCTTAATTCTGAAACCCGTGTTGGTATGGGATATGACGTGCATGTTCTTGCTAAACATGATGCTGATACGCCGCTTACACAACAAAATATCAAGCTCTGTGGTGTTCGTATTCCTTTTACTCATTATCTGGTTGGACATTCTGATGCTGATGTCGGGCTGCATGCAATAGTAGATGCTATACTAGGAGCAATCAGCGCAGAGGATATAGGCACGCATTTCCCACCTAATGACCGCAAATGGCAGGGAGCTGATTCCGAGAGATTTTTGCTCCACGCTTATGAGTTGTTAAAAAATCGTGGTGGTGAATTGGTGAATATAGACATCACGCTGATTTGTGAACGCCCCAAAATAGCCCCACACCGTGAAGAAATGATAGAGCATATAGCAAGAACTCTAAAAATAGAACCTCACCGCGTTAGCATCAAAGCTACAACCACTGAAAAGTTAGGCTTCGCAGGGCGTGGCGAAGGCATTGCTGCCCAAGCCGTTGCGACTGTTAGGTTATCTACATGACAAAATTCCCAACCAATAAACTCTGGTGGTGGTTGGCGACGTGGTTTGGTTCAGGTCTTGCGCCAAAAGCCAGTGGCACTGCTGGCTCTATTGCTGCCCTGCCCTTTGCTTGGGTTATTGAATATTACTATGGCAATTATGGGCTTTTTATTTCTGCAATCATAATATTTTTTGTAGGCTGGTGGGCAGCAAATGAATATATGAAATATTACCCTAAAAAACACGATCCAAAACAAATCGTGGTTGATGAAGTGGCTGGGATTTGGTTATTGCTTTCTACATTACCTATCACATGGCAGGCTTACCTTGTTGGCTTTGCATTATTCCGTTTTTTTGATGTCTTAAAACCATACCCGATTTCACTTGCTGACCGAAAAGTCAAAGGCGGGTTTGGTGTGATGTTTGATGATATTTTAGCCGCACTATATCCTATTATAATTGCATGTATTGCTGCTGCTTTTGCTATGCGTAATCAATAATGTTCTCTAACACCCACATAAACAAAGCCACTACACTGTTGGATGCTTACCGCAGAAAAGGACTAAAACTTGCCACTGCTGAGTCTTGCACTGGTGGTTTGATTTCTTCATTGCTTACAGAAATTTCTGGCTCTTCTGATGTGTTTGAGTGTGGGTTTGTTACTTATTCCAATGAGTCAAAAATCAAGTTGCTTGGTATTGATGCAACACTTATTGAAAATCACGGAGCAGTTAGTGAAGAAGTAGCTATCGCTATGGCAAAAGGCGCGCTTGCAAAAACTGGTGCAGATGTTGCAGTTTCAGTGACTGGAATTGCTGGTCCAACTGGAGGCACGGAAGAAAAACCAGTCGGGTTGGTATATATCGCTGTTGCCACAAGAGATAATGTGTTTTGCACAAAGAATATTTTTACTGGTGATAGAAACAACATCCGCGAAAGCAGCGTTACCAAGGCATTGGAGATGTTGTCTATATGAGTAAGGCGCAATCGGTCTGCGTTGTTATTGCTGCCTATAATGCAGAAAAAACCATTGCCCGCGCTATAAAATCTGCCCTTGCTGAGACGGAAGTTTCCGAAATAGTTGTGGTTGATGACGCATCTACTGATAACACGGCAGCAAATGCAAAATCAGCCGATGATGATTCTAATCGTCTAAAAATTCTGGTGCAGGAAGTAAATTCAGGTCCTTCTGCTGCCAGAAACCGTGCGATTAGAGAAAGCAATTCTGCTTGGATTACTATTCTTGATTCTGATGATTTTTTTATTGCTGGGCGAATAAAAAACTTGCTGGCTTTCACTGACAGGGCTGACTTTATCGCTGATGATATGCTGCAGGTGCCAGAGGATAATATAAACGCCAAAGGCAAAAGTTTGTTAGACGGCAGCCTGAAAGAAGAAAAGCAAGTCAGCTTTTCTGAATTTGTTTTATCTAATGTAACGCAAGCTGGAAAAAATCGCGCGGAGCTTGGTTTTATAAAACCACTGATGAATAGAAAATTTCTTTCTGATAATAATATAAAATATCAAGAAAATATGCGCCTAGGTGAAGATTTCGAATTATATGCCCGCGCACTGGCACTCGGTGCAAGGCTGATAATAACACCAACGCAAGGCTATGTTTCCGTTGTACGCGCAAATTCACTCAGTGGGAAGCATACAGAAACTGATTTGTTGAATTTAAGAAATTGTGATAAAAAACTGATAGAGGAATGTAATTTAAGCAAAGAAGATAAGGAAGCTCTGCGCCAACATTACCTGAGCATTGAGTGTCGGTTGCAATGGCGTTTGCTGATACTGGCTGTCAAGAAACGTAGTGTAGTGGACATTATAAAAACATTTATGCACCCCTACCCTGTGCCAGTTTATCTTTGCAAACAATTAATAGAACAATTTTTTATTCGTGTATTTAATAAACCAAATGATGGAATTACTAAAACATAAGCAAGATAAATCCAGTGGTAGATTATGCGCCATTTTTGGAGTTTTGTGCCTTGCCCTTATTATTTTTGCCCACTACAAAATGAGTAGTGATTTATTCATTGCTTGGCAAAGCGGTGAATATAGCCATGGAGCAATAATTCCTTTTATCGCACTACTAATTGGCTGGCACAGACTCAATGATACAAGACCAGCAATCAAGCCTTCATGGCTGGGAATATTATTTTTACTAATAAGTGGGATGTTACTGGCGGTGGCAACGCTGGCAAGTTTCCAAACCGCCGCACAATATGGGTTTATCTTTGCGCTTGTTGGGCTAACTCTGGCATTTTTTGGAATAAAAACTGCCAGAATTCTTGCTCCAGCTTTTTTCTATCTGTTATTTGCCATTCCCCTGCCCCACCTTATCTATGCGAATCTTTCTGGCGAGTTGCAGCTTATATCCTCTAGTATTGGTGTTTTTATCATTGATGCTTTCGGTATCAGCGTTTTTCAGGAAGGCAATATCATTGATCTGGGAACATATAAACTGCAGGTGGTAGAAGCCTGCAGCGGGCTGCGCTACCTTTTCCCATTAGTGAGTTTCAGCTATCTGGCGGCATATCTTCTTGATGATAAGATGTGGAAACGAATCATAATATTTCTTTCCTCTATACCCATTGCTATTGGAATGAATTCATTGCGTATAGCCTTAATTGGAATAGCTGTTAATTTTTGGGGAATAGAAGCAGCGGAAGGTTTCCTGCACTATTTTGAAGGCTGGGTAATATTCATGCTCTGCACAATATTGCTTATGCTGGAGGTATTTATATTAATGCGGATTGGCGGTTCTGGTCACTTCCGTAGTGAAATATTTACTATACCGCGCGGAAAAATATTCTCTGACAATTTACGATTAGCGGCACCGATATATCTATCTGCGGTATTATGCCTTATTCTTGCAATAATATTTGGCAGTGGAATGATGGATAGGCGCAGTGAATTTATTCCTGAACATAAAAATTTTGCTCTTTTACCTATGACTATTGAAAAATGGCACGGAAAAATAGAAACTCTAAGCGATGATGTGCTGCAAGGTTTACAACTTACCGATTATTTTCTTGCTGATTATAAAAAGGAAAACGACACCAATAGTTCAGTTAATCTCTATATAGCCTATTATGCCAGCCAGAGGATAGGAGCTGCTAACCATTCTCCAGCGAACTGCATACCTGGTGGCGGATGGCAGATTGCTGATAAATCTCTTAAATCAATAACCCTGTCTGACGGAAAACAACTAACCATATCACGATTGTTAATCCGCAAGGGAGACATCGCCCAGCTTGTATATTACTGGTTTGATGAACGTGGGCGTAATATAACAGAAACCTATTATGCCAAATGGTATCTTCTGGTTGATTCGCTAACAATGCAACGTAGCGATGGGGCATTGATAAGGTTAGTTACACAACTTAATAACAAAGAAAATGAAGATGTTGCTGATAAAAGATTGAGTGATTTCCTTTCGGACAGTTATTCTGTTATAAAAGAATTCATTCCTGATAAAACTATAACTTCTCCTAGAATAAACAAAGATTAATTATGAAAAAATCTCGAATAATTATCCTAGGGATTATTTCTATTACTGTTGTATTTCTTATTTACAATAGAGATACCCCGCTTGAAAAAGCAGCTAAATACATGAGACGTGGCGATGTTTTATTTGCACAAGGTGAATATAAGAAAGCTCGCCTTGAATATAAAAATGCTGCCAAAATCAGACCGACAGATGTAGAAGTAGAATATCGCTGGGGATTGGTAGATGAGGCAGAAGGAGATGCGCGCAATGCTTTTCTTGCCTTTATACAAGTTGAGCAGCAAGACCCGCATTTTCATAAGGCACGGCTTAAAATTGCCAATTATTACCTAATCGGAGATAATACAGAAGAAGCCCAAAAAAGGGTTGATGCAGTGCTTGCAGATAATTCTGAAAATGCCGAAGCACACGCTATTAATGCCGCAATTCTATTACGAAAAAAAGAATTTGTGGAAACTGAAAAAGAGGCTCGCCTCGCCTTAGATAAAGAGCCAAACAATATAACTGCTACATCGGTGCTGACTGGGCTTTATCTAGCAAAAAATAACAAAGGTAAAGCGGCTGAAATTTTAGAGGAAGGAATAAAGCGGAGTCCTAAAGACATATCTCTTCTAATGTTAAAAGCAAAAATCTATGAATCACCTCTTAACATCGAAAAAATAAATGAAACTTATCAAGCGATATTCAAACTAAAACCACAAGATAGTCAGCTTAGATTATATTTAGCCAATACCTATATTAATGCAAAAAAAATTGATGAGGCAGAGGCTGTGCTACGCAAAGCAATTGACGATATCCACAATGACTGGGATATAAAGCACGAGTTTATTAATTTTCTTTCGAGAAATCGTAGCCTTGAGGCAGTAGAAAAAGAGATAAGTATTTATACAAAAAAATATCCGCAAAATGATGGGCTATACCTATGGCTATCTGATGTTTATATTGAACATAACCAGATAGAAAAAGCTGTGTCTCTGCTTGAGAAGGTTATATCTAAAGAATCTACCGATAAAAATAGCCTCAACGCAAGAACGTCATTAGCACATATAAATTTTATAAAAGGCAATAAAGAAATTGCTCAAAAAATGGCGGAAGCAGTGCTTAAAAAAGCACCAAACAACCAACAGGCATTATTTATCCGAGCCGCTATTGCTTCCGATAGAGGTGACTATCAAAATGCTGTTTCTGATTTACGCCGTATTATACATAATCAACCACAGGCGAAAGATGCCATAAATCTTCTAAGCGAGGTTTTCGTGATGCAAGGATACAACGACCTAGCGATTGAAACACTTAACCAGCTAATTGATATTGAGCCAACAAACTCACCAGCACTGGTTCGCCTTGCTCAATTATATAATGTAAACGGTGATTCAAAACACGCTCTTAAAATCCTTGATGACGTTAATAAAAATGACCCCAAATACGCAATCGGCTGGGAAAACACCGCCCGCGTTGCTATAAGCATAAAAGATTTTGAAACCGCCAGAACAGCCATTAGAAATCTTGATGCAATTGAGGGGCAACATATGATAGCCACCTTCCTTGAAGGACAAATCGCATCAGAGAACGGAAATAAAAAGGAAGCTATTTCCTCTTACACCAGAGTTATTGATGAAAATCCTTCATCACCTCTTGCTGAACATGCTATTTTTTCACTGGTTGAAGATAATACTAACTCAGATAAACTTGAAGAAATTACGAAATATATAGCCTCATTAAAAACCAACAACCCCTACGTTAGCAATATATTGGGTGAATGTTATATAAAACTCGGTAAATTAGATTTAGCAAAAAACTCTTTTGATGAGGCAATTGCAAATAATTCTATTAGCCAAACCCCATATCTTTATCGCGCAAGAATACACATAAATGAGAAAAAATATGATGAAGCTATAAATATTCTAAAGGCTGCCACTGAAAAAATACCAAACGATATTCGCGCTTCTATGATGCAGGCGGGTATTCTGCGTATTCTTGGGAAATATAGAGAAAGTATAGAACTGTACTATAATATATTAAAAAACAATCCAAAAATTTATGAGGCCGCCAATAATATGGCTGCTATAATTGCTGACCACGAATACAACGATCCAGACATGCTTAAAAAAGCTCAACAAGCCGCTGAACAATTGGCTAATTCGGATAATTATTTATTCTTAGATACACTTGGATGGGTTTATTATCGACAAGGAAAATTTGAGCAAGCATTAAGGATGCTGGAACGCTCTATAAAACTTAATCCTGATGCCTCTCCAGAAATACATTATCACTACGGAGTAGTTCTCTGGAAAAAAGGAAATATTATAAAAGCCAAAGAAGTATTATCGTACGCTACAAAAGAAGGCGCAAATTACCCAGAACTGGAGTTAGCCAAAAAATTATTAAAAGAAATAAATAATTTAAAATAATATATTAACATTTTAGCAATAATAAATATATTGTGTATGGAGAGGGTTTACCTTACAAAGGCTGTCGAATAATATATTTTTGTATAAGTTATTTGTTTGAATAAGGAATATGAATATGAAACTTCTTCGTACTCTGGCAGCTGTTGCCATAGCGATTTTCATTTCTAGCACAGCCAATGCAGCAGTGGTCAATTTTGGTAACCCAAAAACTGGCGGCGGTGAAAACATTCCGAATGTAGGGCTTTTTTCAGTAGGTCAATCTGGAACTTTTTTTACTACACCAAGCGCATTTTTTGGGAGTATTAATGGCTTCATTCCTAACAACACTAAAGTAACATTCACCTATACTCTTGCAAGCTCAGGCTCTGCCTTTTTGGGTTCATCTGGCGGTTTTAGTAACAGCCCTGCTTATGCTTCTGCAAACTCTAACGGCTTTTCAGTTGCCACTGGTGGGGTTTTTGCAAGTGCAAACGTATCTGGAACAAGCGGAACGACCAGCATAGGGAATGTCTCTGGCGGAACAATTAATTTTTTAAGTGTATTTATAGGTTTCCTAAAATCATTTCCTACTGGCTGTGGTTGTTTTGTAGGAAAAATAAATTACGATGTCTCTGCTGTACCTCTTCCAGCTTCGGTGCTGATGTTTGGAGCAGCTATTGCTGGCATGTTTGCTTTTTCTCGCTTCAAACAGCGCAAAGAATCTTCTACCTTTGCGTAGGCTTCTTGGTTGTAGCTTGCTTTGTGTTTTCGGCAGCACATTTTTCTTCACAAAATTTATATTGTGATTTTTCCTTCAAGCATTTTGGCAGGCAAGTGTAGTCTTTGGTTGAACTGTTATTGTTCTCACCTTTAAGTCTATCTGACGGGATATTAGAAAACTGATTATGAGGATCTTGCCTAATTTTTTTGTCAGATAAATCTGATGATTTTTCTGCTCCATAGCTGCATTTATTCATACAGACTGGCGTTATTATACCATCATTTGCGCAAGCATTAAGACATTTGTAATCAACATCGGCAAACGCTGCTTTTGGTACACAAATAATCACTAAAGCCGCAATTGCCATTCTTATTGTAAATAATATATTTTTATTCCCTTGATTCATAAATTTCTTCCAACACCGCATTAAGATCCAGAAACAATTCCCTTTCAGTCATATCTTTTCTGATAAGGCGAAACGCACTTAAACCTGAACTATTACGATCTTGTACAACTTCAAGAACTGTATCAAAGCTAATTTTATCTCTTTCTTCTGCAAAAGCATACATCATTGCCTGATCGCACAATAAATTTATAAGGCGTGGAACACCGAAAGAAAAATAATGGACAGTGGCACATGCAAGTTCATCAAATAATAACGGAGATCCACCAACTACACCCAAACGATGGTGTATGTAGGACAGAGTTTCCGGCGCAGATAGCGGTGTTAAATGGTAATGAACAGATATTCTCTGTACAAGCTGCTTTAATTCGGGTTTCCTAAGGTTTTCCAGTAATTCTGGCTGCCCAACTAAAATTATTTGCAGCAACAAATCACGCTCATTATTTATGTTAGAAAGCATACGCAAATCTTCTAACATCTGTAGTGTCATGTTCTGCGCTTCATCAATTATAAGCACTGTATGCTTTCCCCTACTGTACTCTCTCAATAGAAACTTAATGAATTCTTCATGTGCCTTCAGTTCATCATCGCCAAAATTTCCCAGTTCAAACGCTGCCGTAATCCAACTTCTTAAGTTTCCTATGGTCTGGCTAGGATTAGAAATTATGCCAACACTCACGTCTGGATCTATATTCTTCAGAAAGTGCCTTATAATGGTTGTTTTTCCCGCTCCAACATCACCGCTTATAACCATAAAACTTGATTGGTTAATTATCCCATATTCCAGAAGATTAATAACACGGCGATGACGCTCGCTGGGAAACATAAAATCAGCATTAGGCAAAAGCGAAAATGGCATTTCCGAAAGACCAAAAAATTCTTCGTACATTCCTTACTTTTCCTTACTCGGGCGACATAAATTAATTTTTTTCTCTAAATACAGTACATCAATTGCTGATACCAGCCTTAAAATACATTTTTTAGAAATGAATTCTAAAAATTATAGCCAATAAACTTCAGAATAATTCGTTATAAAACTTAGCTAAATAAGAAAATGCTAACCAAATATTAATCATTTATCTTTATATGGTTGAAAGTGAATTCGCGTGATAATGCGCTTATAGAAACTTGTTTAATCTATTGAATTTGAATGCCAACATGAAAAAAATTTTAGAATTACTGATTGTTTTGCCAATTATGTTTTTATTCTTACAGAGTACATCCGCGGCTGTTGATGCAAGCTATACTGTTCACCCTGGTGATGTTCTACAAATAACCGTATGGAAGGAAGAGTCATTAGATAAAGAGATATTGGTGCTTCCAGACGGGACAATAACTTTTCCACTCATTGGTTCATTCTCAGTTAAAGGGATGAACACATCACAAATACAGCAGACCGTTAAGAAAAAACTGGCGGATTTGATTCCGGACGCTTCAGTAACAGTTTTAGTCAAAGCGGCATTGGGACATTCAGTAAGTGTAATGGGGCAAGTAACCAAGCCTGGTGAGTTGGTAATGGGACATCAGCTAACTGTAATGCAGGCTCTAAGTCAGGCGGGAGGATTAACTCCATATGCAGATGAAGGTGATATTATAATTTTGCGCCGTGATAAAAATAATAAACAAATATCTATTCCATTTCCATATGACGACGTAGCATCAGGCAAAAATCTTGATAAGAACATTGAACTTAAACCAGGTGATGTGGTGGTGGTTCCAACAGCAGGTCTATTTAGGTAGATGATGGGTATGGTCATACGAAAATTATATGCTGCAAAATTTCTATTTTCTGTTTTGTTTTACGGAACAGCAATTTTTATTGCGTTTGGCAACCACGCAAATGCTGCAGACTATGGGCAATTATCCAATGGTCGACATGTAAAGATCAAAGGAAGTGAAGTGTTATCAATAGATTCAAACCCATTAAAACTTAGTCGCAATTATAAAACATTAATGGGCAGTGATACCAGTGTTGAGCTTATGTTGGGCGATGTCACGCCACTACATAAGGTATACGCCAATACACTGGTTGGTCGAGCGATGTATGATGATTCTGATTTTAACGCTAATAACTTTCATGAAACGATTGGTTTATTTAAATCAAACCAGCGTTGGTCAGTTGGAGGAGAAGGTCGTTTTGATTATGACACAGCAAGAACTAGTGAAATAACTACATTCGGAGTAGCTGTTCCAAATGTCAGGCGTACAGGAATGTCAATTTCTCCGCAGCTTTCATTTGCTCCAAATTCTATTGAAAAATTCTCTATAAATAGCAATTTATTAAAATCAAAATATAATAACGCTGCCTTTACAGATTATAAGCTATTTTCAGTAGCTCCGTCATATTCCTACAATTTTGATCCTAATAATTCTGGGGTTTTTATAATTAATCTTCAACGTTATCAAGCTGATGGTGGCAATAAGGCGAGAACTGATAATATGGGGCCATCATTCGGATGGCTATCCACAATAAATCAAAAGTTCAGCACTAAAATAACTGCTGGTATAGAGAATTCAAAACAGACCTCTAATACAAACCTCTCTGATAAAACAAGAATAAATTACGTTTTCTCTGCTGGAGCAATTTTCAAGGGTGACCAAGACAATGCAAGCTTCACAGCATCTCGTTCGCAGCAGCCGTTTGGAAATGGAAGCTCATCACTTCTAACATCATTTGATGTGAGCGAAGCTTATTCTTTAAATAAAAAAGTTACACTTAATGCCAACTCAAATTATAGTTTTACAGATTATTCATCGCAGTCAGGAACTAATCTCGATAGTCAATTCAGAGCATCTGGCGGTGTGGATTATAATCCACTGGATGAGCTTGGTTTTACTACTAAATACCAATATACTAATCAGAAACTAACTGGCACATCTGCTAGGGTCAAAGAACAACTCGTGTTAGTAGGCATAAAAGTTTCTGTTGATTAATAATCTGATTAATAAAAAACACTGTAGAAAATAACAATAAAATCTTGTAATTTCCTAGTGTATTTACTAGTCTGCGCCCAATTGCAGCGTGAATAATTGCCTACTTTCAAAACAATGTTTTTATGGCATAGAGTTGCGCTCACTGCGCTTAAACTAATATAGGGTGACTAAATGGAAGATATTTCTCTACAATATGTTTTAAAGGTACTGTTGAGGTGGAAAAAATATTTTCTTATCGCGTTCTTTTCCCTATTTCTAATCACCATCATAATTGTGTTTCGTTGGTCAAACTATCGCTCAACTGCCACTGTGCAGATTGAACTTTCGACTGTGGCACAAAACATAGTAAATAATCCGAACGAAAGTCTTGTTACCCTTGCGGATCAGCGTATTAACCAGATTCAACAGAAGGTTACATCGTTAGAGTCTCTGGCGCAAATCATCAAAAAATTCAATCTTTATCCAAAAGAGGTTGATAACGTCCCGATCGCCAGCCTAACCAACATGATGCGTAAAAAAATAAATTTAACGCTGATAAGTGGGACAATAGCAAACCCTGCGGCAGCGCAAAAACAAACTGCCGAACAGCTTTCCGCCATCGGATTTACCCTTAGCTTTGATTACAAAGACGCACAGCTTGCACAACAAGTAACTGATGAATTAGTAACGCGTTTTCTTGATGAAGATCTGAAGATGCGCCACACACAGACAAAAGAAACATCTGATTTTATTGCTGCGCAAATAACTGACATGGAAAAAAATATTGCCAGTCAGGAAGAATTAATTGCGAAGTTTCGCTCTGAACATGGCGAATCTGGTCCCGCAGCTTTGATGTTTAACCAGCAGTCTGTGACTAATATAGGAATGAATATTCAAACTATTGAGGCGCAAATTACCAGCAATGAAGGGTTACAAGGAACTCTACGCGCTCAACTAGCCACTGTCCCACCTTATTCGCGTATTACATCAGATGGTAATGTAGTGACAACACCAGAAGCACAGCTCAAGTCTTTGGAAACACAATATGCAACCCTTACAAGTCAATATGGTTCAAAGCATCCTGATGTAGTAAAATTGCGGCGGCAAATAGCTGCTCTAAAGTCCGAAATAGGAGCTTCATCATCTGAAAATAGTGGTGAACTACAAAAACAAATCAATGATGTGAATACCAATCTGGCAGCAGCAAAGAAAACTCTGGGAACAAAACATCCTGATGTTCTGGCTTTGCAACGTAAGCTTGATTCACTGAAAGACAATTTAGCCAAACTTAACAAGAAAGATGAGCTAGAAGTAGATATTAAATCCGATGCCGATAACCCATCTTATATTCAACTTGCAACTCAGCTAATGTCCGCTAAGGAGCAGTATAAATCTCTAATAGCCCAGCGCGATGAGTTGGTTGTTCAACGCAGCAAATATGAAAAAGCCGTAGCGCTAAACCCTTCCAATGAGCAGGAATTATCTAAATTAAGCCGTGACTATGAAAACGCCCAGTTGCGCTTCCGTGAGCTTAAGGAAAAGAAAATGGCGGCTGATTTGAATGAACAGCTGGAACTAAGCAGAAAGGGGCAACGACTGGTTATAACCAATCCTCCAGAAGTATCCAATGATACACAACCAAGACGCTTATTTATAATCATCGGTGGTTTGGTAATATCTGTGTTAGGCGGTATTGCCAGCGTGGTTATTGCAGAGTTTTTAACCCAAAATATCTATGGGGCAAAACATCTTACGTCTTTGGTAGGAGTGATGCCACTCGCTGTAATCCCTCGCATTCTTTCGGAAGAAGAAAAAAACAGCAGCACCCAACTTGATTATCTTATAAAAAGATTTCCTGCACTTTTAAAAGTTTATGAATTTTATAATAAAAAAATTACTAATGTTAAATTATATCTAAGATCTTAGTCAGGAAGCATTATGGAAAAACTTGAAAAAGCACTGGCAAAAGCAAAGATACAGCGTGAAAAATACGCTAACGCACAGAAGACTGTGCGCAATACTCCAGAAAACGTAAACACTCCTCAATACAGTAAAGTAATAGCTCCAAATTCAAATTTTATCGCCGTTGAAGAAGAGCATCTGGAAAAAAATCATATAATCTCTTACCGCACTCGTAGTGAAGAGTCTGATATATTCCGCATACTAAGAACACAAGTCTTGCAGATTATGAATCAATCTGGTCTTAGAACTCTTGGTATTACAAGCCCCAGATATGGCGACGGGAAAACTACCGTCGCTCTTAACCTTGCTGTTAGCATTGCTCAAGACCTGAAACAAACTGTTCTGCTAGTCGATATTGATTTGCGGAAGCCAGATATCACCAAATATCTCGGCGTTGATGCCAAATTTGGTATCACAGATTATTGTTTATATAATACCCCAATTTCTGAATGTATTATTCGCCCATCATTTGAAAGGTTAAGTGTGCTGCCTGCTGGGTCTGCCTTAGACAACTCTTCAGAAGTTCTTGGTTCTCCAAGAATGGCACATCTTGCCGAAGAACTGAAAGATCGTTATGCGGACCGTCTGATAATATATGATATGCCACCAGTTCTGGCGCAAGATGACCCTATAGCATTTATTCCCAATATAGATGCATTTCTGCTGGTTATCCGCGATAGCTTCACACAAATAAGTGACATAAAACAAACAATGAATCTGTTATCTGGAGCGAACGTAATCGGCACTGTTCTTAACGATTATAATTGAAATAGATGAAAAAAATTCTTTATCTTGTTCACGATCTTTCAGACCCAGCAGTATTTAAGCGCGTTAATATGCTCAAAGATGGCGGAGCAGAAATTTCTATTGCTGGCTTCAGACGAGTAGAAGAACCAATTTATAATCTTGCTGGCTGCAAAACTATAAATTTAGGACAAACCTATAATGCTGGATTTTTACAAAGACTATTATCTGTAGTCCGTGAAATAATTTTCTTAAAAAAATACCAATCTGTATTTTCTGATAATGATATAATAATTGCCCGCAATCTTGAGATGCTTGCCATTGGTGTACGAGTAAAAAAAATATTTAATGGTAAGCAGATATTAGTATATGAAAGCTTAGATATTCACCGCCTATTATTAAACAAAGGAATAATAGGAAAAATATTTAGAAAGCTTGAGGGGCATTTAACAAAAAAAGCATCGGCTCTTATCACCAGCTCTCCTGCATTTATTAGTGAGTATTTTGATCGCATCTCTGAAGTAAAACTGCCAACGATATTAATCGAAAATAAAGTATATAATCCCGCCCTAGTGAACAATATTTCTGATACTATAAATATCCCGAAAAAGCCTTGGAAAATAGGGTGGTTTGGAGCGATACGCTGCCGCAAAAGCCTAGATATTCTGACTCAACTGGTGAAGCAAAGCAATGGCAATATTGAAGTGATTATTCGCGGTCGCCCCTCCCTCGATCAATTTGATGATTTTTATAAATCAACCTCATCAATTTCAGGTCTAAAATTTTTAGGTGAATACAAAAATCCTGACGACCTCGCAGCGATATATAGCGAAGTACATTTTACTTGGGCAATTGATATGTTCGAAGAAGGATTAAATTCTTCTTGGTTGCTACCCAACAGAATATACGAGGGTTGCCTTTATGGTTCTGTTCCAGTTGCAATATCAAATGTTGAAACTGGTCGCTTCATAAATAATCTAAAAATTGGCGCAAAAATTCTAGATGTAAATAGTGAATTTTTGGTAAACTTTTTTAGCGCATTGACAGAAGAAAAATATCGTGAGATGAAGATAGCAGTTCAAAATATTTCGAAAGAAAGATGGATATATAGTACTAACGACTGTAGAAATTTTGTTACGCAATTAAGCTCGTTAAACAATAGCTGATGGAGTTTATTTAATATGAGTTTTTTGGTTGTTATTCCATGTTTGAATGAAGAAAAGAATATAGAACGTCTTGTTCTACAGCTTCTTGATAACAACCAGAATTGTGAAATGAGGATTGTGATTGCTGACGGTGGTAGCGCTGACAAAACCAAGGAAATAGCCCAGTCTTTGGCTAAGAGACATAAAGAGGTTGTGTATTTATACAATCCGAAACGCTTGCAGAGTTCAGCGATTAATCTGGCGGTAGATAAGTTCTCTGGAGATGCCGAATTTCTAATCAGGATTGATGCGCACGCCAATTACCCAGATGATTATTGTAAGAAACTAATTGAAGAAGCAAAAAATACTAAAGCTGATTCTGTAGTTGTAATTATGAAAACCGAAGGTGTTAATTATTTCCAGAAACAAATTGCCGCTGCTTCTAATTCAAAATTAGGAAATGGCGGTTCAGCACACCGCTCCATAGGTAGCAAAGGTCGGTGGATTGATCATGGACACCACGCTCTGATGCGAATGTTGGCATTTAAAGAGGTTGGCGGTTATGATGAGAATTTTTCTCATAATGAAGATGCTGAGTTAGATGTCCGACTTAAAAAATCTGGATTTAATATTTGGCTAACTGACAAAACATATATCGTCTACCACCCGCGCACCTCTCCTCTGGCTTTATTCAAGCAATATATTAATTATGGACGCGGTCGGGTAAGTAATTTATTAAAACATAAATCACGTCCTCGCCTCCGCCAACTATTGCCTGTGGCGGTTGCGCCAGCGTTTTTCTTAACCTTTATTGCTTTTTTATCACAGCTATGGCTGCTCGCCGTTCCCTTTGCCTTATGGGTGATGTTATGCGTTGTGTATAGTTCACTCATAACAACTAGATCATCTGAGCTTAACGTTGCGCTAGTTGGGTTTGCTGCCATGATTATGCACATGTCTTGGTCACTTGGTTTCTGGGATGGGCTAGTAAGAAATGTTGCATCAAACAAAAAATGAACGAATTAAACACCACCAAAATTGCAGTTACGATATGTATCTGCACATTTCGCCGACTGCACATAGTTGAAACCTTGCATTCAATATTGCAGTTAGGCATAAATCCTCAGTGGGATGTACGAGTAATAGTTGCCGATAATGATGAAACTGACAGCGCAAGACAGATAGTTGATTCCGTCGCCATAGGGACAAAACTCCCCATAAAATACATTCACGCCCCTGCCCGTAATATATCAATTGCTCGCAATGCCTGCCTTGATTCAGCAACCACGCCACTAATTGCCTTCATTGATGATGATGAATTGGTAAGCACTGGCTGGCTAAAGGCAATATTGGAGAAATTGGAGAGTAGTAATGCTGATGCAATACTTGGTGCAGTAAAGGCTATTTATACAGAGGAATGTGATAATTGGCTGCGCGAAGGTGATTTTCTTTCTACTTATCCAGTATGGGTTGATGGTAAAATAATTACTGGCTACGGTGGCAATGTTTTGATTAAACTTATAAAACCAGAATTACATAAAATTAGGTTCCGAGAAGATTTAGGAAAAACTGGTGGTGAAGACACAGTATATTTTTCTTCATTCTATAAAGCAGGTGGAATTATTGATTTTGCACCAGATGCTATTGTTACCGAAGTAATTACACCTGATAGAGCAAAATTTAGTTGGTTACTAAAAAGGCGTTTTCGTTCAGGACAAACACACGGTCTATTATTAATGGAACAAAATAATTATATTAATAATAAATTAAAAAATATAATAAAAACTACAGCAAAATTATTATTTTGTTTATTAGCTACATTGTTAAATTTTTTCCGTCCAATCAAAATGCGTGCTTGGCTACTTAGGGGTGCGCTTCATGCTGGGGTGATTGCGCGGTTGCTTGGCAAACGAGAGCTTATACAATATGGATAATACAATCCCAGATATATCCGTGGTTATCGCCAGCTACAATGTGGAACACTATATTGAGCAAGCTATAGAGAGTGCGCTAAATCAGCAGAACGTGAGTGTAGAAGTTATTGTGGTTGATGATTGTTCAACAGATAATACATGGTCCATTATTTGTGAAAACACAGATCCACGGGTAAAATATATTAGACTTGAAACCAATAAAGGACCGAGCATTGCGCGCAATACAGCTATAGCACTGGCAACTGGAAAATGGCTGGCAATACTTGACGGTGACGATATTTTTCTACCCAACCGCCTTGCACGCTGTCTTGCACTTGCAAATAAAAATAATGCCGACATCGTAGTTGATAATCTTTTGATATATAGTGAGGAGAATCATAAAAAATTTCCAATGTTTCCTACTGATAGGTTTTCTGCAATGAAACGCCTTAATATTGCAACTTTTATTTTAGGTAAATTTTCTGGTTCAACCTATACTCTTGGGTATTTAAAACCATTATTTTCGCTAGATTTTTTACGCAAACATCAAATTACCTATGACACCAACCTCAGAATTGGTGAGGATTATATTTTTCTTGCTGAATCTCTGGCAAATGGTGCGGTTTGCGCTGTTGAACCAACTGCTGGTTATCAATATACAGTGCGTGCTGGTTCAATATCGCACAGGCTTTCCCTTACTGACATAAACCTTATGGTGGCAGCAGATAAGAAATTTATTGCAAAATATTCTCTTGATGCTGAGTCAATGAAAGCACAAAGAAAAAGAGAAGAATTCCTTAAAAAAGAATATTATCATCTGCTGCAGATAAACGCACTAAAACAAAAAAATATAATCGGTTTTCTACGAATGATATGGCGGCATCCAATAGCTGTCCCACTTTTGCTGCGAACCTTACATACGCGAATAAAGCGTATCATTTCTAGCAATCGAGCCTTGTGATAAACTTTTTCCCAAGCGCATAAACGGCTGTTCCACATACTTACTAAGTAGCCATGCTGCAACGATAGATATTGGCAATAGCAACGCAAATAAAGCGATTGCAAAATATGCTGGTGATAATGAAAATTGTTCAAGAATTGCCATTACTGCAATCATCACCATAAAATGAACAAGGTATAATGTATATGATATATGCCCAAAAAATAAGGCCCCGCGCGAGCGCATAACCGCTGCCACAACATCTTCAACTCCCCTGCCCTTAGATTCAGGATGACGTACAGCCAGAACGATATAAAACACTGTCATCCATACCGCTAATCCGATTAAACTATCCTTATGTAACAACAACAAAAATAACAATGCAATAACAGCAAACATCCGCATGGTTTTTAATTTCAACCATTTGTTATCTTCTACCATCTTCATCCATACATAAAAACTGACTGCGCCAACTGCAAATAAATGTAGCTTATTACCTAAATATGCTGGGCTAAAATATCCTCCTGATATTAACAGAATTATTGTAAATGCACACAATGTTAAAGCCGATATTGGTTTATCAATATTCCGCAATAAGAATAAAAACAGCGGTGCCAAAATATAGAACTGCCATTCCAGTGAAATACTCCATGCCTGCCCGACAAATGTATAGGCTGAGTAATTACTAATTTTTAGTGGGATTAAACCATGCAAGAGAGTCAGATGTGAAAAAATATTTAAGAAAAAATTGGATTCTGAATCTTCAATAATTGCCAGCCTAACTTCCTTCATTTCTGAAGGTGGAGCAGATTGCAATATATCTGCCATATACGGCAGCGCAGCTAGAGAAATCAATAACACTACAAAGAATGACGGGAATATGCGAAACCATCTTCGCGTTAGATATTGAGTGTATGATTCCGTACCAGTCGATAGAAGCATTGCAATCACAAAACCGCTAAGGATGATGAATACATCAACTGCCTGAACATTCCATAGATCTTGACTCAATGGTCGTAATGAAAAACTGATAGTAGTTGTCCAATGTCCAATAACCACCCATAGTGCGAGAATACCACGCAACCCTTCAAATTCACTGATGGTAGGCATCTTCCTGATTTGCGACATAATGACCTGCTATGATACATTTCTTATGTATTATAATGAGTCATATTATGCTAGTGAAATTATCTTCTTGTCATTCTGAGCGTAGAGAAGAATCTCATGAGATGTTTTGCCTTCGGCTCAACATGACAGAAATTCTCAGCATCTTGCAATGGTTATGAATTTAATTTATAGATATGTCGAATTACAAATAATAGGGTGGTGCGGGATTGGAAATCGGCAATGAAAATAATGTATTTCAGAGGCAAACACCCTAATTTTGGTGATGAACTAAATACATGGATGTGGCAAAAAATTCTCCCAGATTTTTTTGATGATAATGATAAAGAACTTTTTATTGGTATCGGCTCTACTATAGGCAATCACTATGATTCATCCGCAAAAAAAATTGTGTTCGGAACAGGATTTGTTCCAACTTACCATGAAAAACCTGATGTTCATTCTCCTGACTGGGATATTTATTTTGTTCGTGGCCCACGCACCGCAAAAACACTAAATATCTCACCAGATTTAGCTATTGGTGATGCGGCTATTTTGCTGCGCACCGTTGTTGATCTAAGTAAAAAAACTCCTGAAGTTGTTTCTTTTATGCCACATTGGGAGAGTTTAGAAATTGGTAACTGGGAAGAGGTTTGTAAAATTGCTGGCATCAATTTTATTGATCCGCGCAGACCAGTAGAAGAAGTAATGAGCGAACTTTTTCGTTCAAAACTGGTGATTTGTGAAGCTATGCACGGCGCGATAGTCTCTGATGCATTCCGTATTCCTTGGATTCCAATAATTCCTTTATCTAAAACACACAGAGATAAATGGCTGGATTGGGCAGAAGCACTATCTATTAACTTAAAACCGCATCGCCTACTTCCTTCTAGTATGTTCGAGGCAAGGATAGTGTGGAAATTTGGAAACACTCATAACACAGGAAATCATACTCCCACGAGCGTGTCTCAAAATGACCCTGAGTCTTCACTTTGGCAAAAAGTTATAAAAATTATAAAATCTATAGCAAATAAAATAATATTATATTTATCAGCTTACCGACTGAAAAATATTGCTAAGAAGCAACCTTGTTTAAGTGATGATGCAGTGATAGAAAATGTTACAAAAAAAATGTTGGAAAAAGTTAAACTCCTGCGGAACAATTACTCAAAATGATAAAAATATCCGTCATTATTCCTTATTATCAACGGCAAGCTGGTATATTACGGCGTGCGCTGGAATCAATACTGGCGCAGAATCTTTTACCCGATGTTTATGTTGATATTGTTGTGGTTGATGATGGTTCACCAATTCCAGCACAATCAGAGGCTGAAGGTCTGGCATTTTCTCCACCATTTAATTTGAATATTATAAAGCAACAAAACGGCGGCGTAGCAGAAGCACGCAACACCGCGCTTAAAGCAGTTAATAACACTACAAAATATATTGCCTTTCTTGACTCTGATGACACATGGCGCAAAGACCACCTAAAAAAAGGCTTGGAAACTCTTGAACAAGGTGGAGATTTTTATTTTTGTGATAATAGGCGCGAAGGTCATCATGATTCTCATTTTAATGATTGCCCTATAATTAAATCATATATAGCTAAATCTCCCGCAAATATAAAATCTATTCCGCTTACAACAGAAGAGTTAAGTACAACTATATTACGCGAATTTACTGCCCAAACATCAACTGTTATATACTCGAGAAATATATGCCCAGATTTGCTCTTTGATACAAGGTTCGTGCAAGCTGGAGAAGATCTTATTTCCTTTTTACAACTGGCTGTAAAAACTAAAAAAGCTAATTTTTCACCTGAAATTATGGTTGATTGTGGAACTGGGATAAATTTATATTTCGGCAGCCTAGGCTGGGACAATCCATCATATCTTTCGCAAGTTATTACCAACTTAAGAGCGCACAACGTTATAAAAAATAAAATTACACTCTCCACGGAAAATCTAATGTGGAATAATGAATATATAAATAAATTTAAACGAAAAATAGCCTTTCTCGCCTTGCGCCAGTTTATTAAAACAAAAGGTAAAATTCCTCAGGAAATCAAAAGGCTTGCTGGTGAAGATAGAACATTTTACTATTGGTTTCCTGTTTGCTTAATTCAGGTTGCTACTCTCAAGGCTCTTGGCATATATAAGCCTAATTAAAATTATAAGAGGCTTTCGCTTGTCCATTCGTAAAACAATTTTTGATACTATGGCACTGTCTTCTATCGGTGTTATACGGTTGATGGCGCAGTTCCTTGCCATACCGCTTCTGGCACGCATATTGTCACCAGAAGATTATGGGATTATGGCTATGGCGATGCCATTTCTTTTATTTACGATGATGATTTCTGACGCAGGCATCGGAACATCTTTAGTACGAGGCTCATTAAAAAACTCCAGCGAATGGTCAACCTGCTTCTGGCTATCGATAATGCTCGGAACATCCTTAGCTGCAATTATGATTATATCCGCTCCTTTGATGGGAATGTTGCTAGAAGAACCTAAACTAAGCCCAATCATTATGGCTCTCGGAGTAATAGTGTGCATACAATCAATCGGTACTATTCACTATTCAGCCTTACAACGGGAAGAAAAATTTAAACTCATTGCTGCCAGCGAAATTATTGCACTATTGACTGGGATTATTGTTGTGGTGGTTGTGGCACTGTATGGTGGCGGAGTGTGGGCTTTAGTATCCCAGCAACTTGCGTATTACATCGTCAGAATATCACTGACACTTAAATTTTCTCCTTTTAAGCCACAAAGAATTTTTAATCTTAAAGATGTTGGTGAACATATCAGTTTTGGTAAGGATATGCTGGGATTTAACCTTATTACCTTTTTGACACGTTCGCTTGATAATCTGGTAATTGGAAAAATTTTAGGTGCGGCAATTGTCGGTGTTTATTCGATGGCGTTCCAATTCGCCCGCTTACCAATGATGCTGGTGATAGGGCCTTTGCACGCAGTATTCTATTCCAAAATGGCAAAGGTAAAAGATGACAAAGATTCCATCCGCAAAACATTTCTGATTTTGACACGAATTCTGGCAATTATAATTTTCCCAACTATGGGCATGATAGCAGTTGCACATCATTCTATCTTCACCACGATACTTTCCAGCAAATGGGATGAATCGGGCAGAATATTTATGATGGTTGCTGGAGTTTCAGCACTACAGGCGGTAATGAACGGATTATGCAACACGGTTCGCATGGTACTTGGATACACCAAGCATCAAATCCGCCAAACAATTGAGCAAGGTATAATATGGATTATAACTATGTTTATCACCATATGGTTTGGGCTTAATTATTTAGTAATCTCCTACAGCGTTGTGTTCATACTCTACAGCCCGCGTGTGTTAATCCTGACATTACCTCTGATTAATTGCAGTTATAAAGATTATATCAATGCGATCATAATCCCTATTATAACAACTATCGTCTGTGTAGGTATATTTCTTACCATTCAGGATATATTTCAACCAAGCAGCATTATAGAGATTATTACCGCAGCTATTCTCACTATAATTGCCATCGCTATAAGTTGTTTGATGCAGTATAAAATTTTTGCTAATGAGTACAGACTAATCAGAGGATAAAAGATCGGATTAATATGAATTATCAATATAATCGCGCTATCAAACAATATATAGCTACAGCTATATTTGCATTGCTATTTTCTAGCAACGTATATGCTGAAAATATCCCTTTCTTTAAGCCATATCCATATATCAATGACAAAACATGGTATATATCGCATGGCTGGTCTAACGGCGACCATCAATCCTGCGAATGGCGGAAAGATGCTATATCAGTGGTTGATAATCGCTTAAAGCTTACTCTTTCTGACAATAGCGGTTCTGTACGACCAATCGGATGCCCAGAAATTCACACTACCAAACGTACTGGCTATGGCACATATTCCGTGCGGATGAAGACTGCTGCTGGCTCTGGTCTTAACACCGCATTCTTCACCTATGTTGGACCTGCGGTACATGAGGGCGACCATAGCGAAATAGATTTCGAATTTTTGGGTAAAAATTCTAAAACGGTACAACTAAATTATTTCGACAAAGGCGTTCCACAAGACGGAAAAATAATAGAGCTTGGTTTCGATGCCTCAGCCGATTTTCATGATTACAAATTTGTATGGGAACCTACTAAAATAACTTGGTATGTCGATGGCAAACTAGTTCACCAAACAAAAGCAGGGGCTAAAATCCCTGATAATCCGGGTAGGATATATCTGTCACTATGGTCTGGCTCAAAATCTGTAAATGACTGGCTTGGTGAATTTAATTATACAAAACCAGTATCAGCCGAGTTTGAGTGGGTAAAATATGAGCAACTGAGTAAATGATATTTCATTGCATAGTCCGTCATTGCGAGTATTTTTACAAAAAATACGAAGCAATCCAGTTCTTGATTACTGTATTTTACTGGATTGCCACGCTCCTTACAGTCGCTCGCAATGACAAAAACATAATTATGTAGAGATATTAATGACAGGAAACAAAACATCATTCATAAAACCAGCTTGGCAGGTTCGAAAAAAAACCGAGCCATATATGTCTAATTTTTTTGCAACTATCAGCGTAGCTGCATCTGTAGTTGCTATGGTGTTTCTTGGAATGATGAATGTTTTGCTGCTTTATGTAATATGGCTGCCACAAATATTTTATAGAGGACAGTGGATAATAAAGCCGAGTAGAGATATTTTGTTTCCTGCTCTTATAATTATTTATTCGATAGCCTCAACTGTATGGTCAAGACACCCTGATATAACTTTGCGTATAGGTCTTGAGTTTGGATCAATGATTCTATGTTCGTTAATTATAGCGCGCATTGTCAGAATAAATTCCTTTATAAAAGGTGTCGCACTTGGGATGTTTATATCTCTTGCAATTGTATTTATGTCGGCAGGTTCTATACAAACCGAATCAGCCCTTACTGGTTCATTAGGCTCTAAAAACCAAGTTGGCGTGAATTCTCAAATTGGTTTCTACTGCGCTATTCTTTGCTTTTTTATGTTTAAGGAATATTGGAAAAAATTCCTAATCATATTGCCAGCTATCATATTCTTTGCAGGATGTTTATTTCTCAGCAAATCGTCTACTTCCAGCCTATCTTTAGCTGCAATGATGTTTGTTAGTTGTTTTGCCTATATTCTAACAAAATTATCGCGCAATCTTCGTATGCTTATTCTTATTATTTCTATGCTTCTTGGCAGTATAATAGCTGCTATCGCGCTTTCTTCCAATATACAAGAATTAGGTCTTAAAGCTGTTGGTAAGGATGCTACCCTGACTGGACGTACTGAATTATGGGATGCTGGTAAGAAAATAGGTATGCAAAATCCAATACTGGGTGTTGGGTTGGGGGCATTTTGGGTGGCAGGAACACCAGAAGCCGAAAGGATATGGTTCAATTTTTTTATCGCCAATAAAACAGGGTTTCATTTCCATAATTTATTCATAAATATTTTCGTTGATCTTGGAATTATCGGCGTGACGCTATGGGGTTTAATGTACCTATCTACTTTCTTAAAAAGTTTCAGGTATTTATTAAAGAATGACACCAGCATTGAATCAATCTTTTATGTTGGTATGTCTTTTATGTATTTTGTGCGGGCATTCGTAGAATCAGACACCACAGGCCCATATGGAACGGGTCCATTATTATTTTTTTACATAGTCTTTAGTGTAGCGTCGAAAACATTAAATAAGTCTTCGCATAAATACCTTGCTTAACAAAGTTTATTTTTAAAATATGAACATTTGACAATAGATTACATGAATGTAACATTGAGGACATCTATTGGTAGTTGATAATAATGTAAGTTTGTGGAATATATGGGAACTCCATATGCAACTTCGGTGGTCTCCGCTGAGGATTTATAAACGTTTTAGGCTATAAGGATTTATTTTATGAACAAGTCAAAAATTATCGCAGCTATAGCTGCAATTTCATTGCTTTCTGCTTGTAATCAGCCTGTTGGTCAACCAGGCAGAGGCGTTATGCAGGGCGGAAGCGTCAATAAGCAGGACATTGGTACTATTGCTGGTGCTATTGGTGGTGGTGTTATCGGTCACAATATTGGTGGTGGTGCTGGTCAGACTGTTGCAACCATCGCTGGAACTCTCTTGGGTGGCGCGATAGGTAACTCAATCGGTGGTTCTTTGGACAGCGCAGACATGGCTGCTTATAATAACACTTCACGTCGCGCCCTAGAAGATGCTCAACCAGGCCAGACTCTTCCTTGGAAGAATCCTGAAAGTGGTAACTATGGTAGCATAACTCCTTCTAAAACCTACCAAAACGCAAGTGGTCTGTATTGCCGTGAGTACACTCAAACCATCGTTGTTGCTGGCAAGAAACAAAGCGGACACGGAACTGCTTGCCGTGAGTCAGATGGTACTTGGAAAATCGTTGAATAGTAGTTTTTATAGTAATGACAACTAATTTGAAAATGACAGAGAACCTAGAACAACAGCCCAGCGTGCCGCAAGGCACGCTGATGGCTGGCAAGCGTGGGCTTATCATGGGGGTAGCGAATGACAAATCGCTGGCTTGGGGTATTGCCCAATATCTGAGCGCGCAAGGTGCTGAGATTGGTTTCACCTATCAGGGAGAGGCTCTCGAAAAACGTGTACGCCCGTTGGCGGAAAGCGTTGGGTCAAAACTTATCTTACCATGCGATGTAACTGATATGGCGAGCATTGATAGCTTGTTCGATGGTGTGGAAAAGGCATGGGGTGGAATTGATTTTTTGGTTCACGCTATAGCTTTTTCTGATAAAAATGAGCTGAAGGGAAAATATGTTGATACCTCGCTCGAAAATTTTCAAATAACTATGAATATATCATGCTATTCTTTTACTGCTCTTGCAAGGCGAGCTAGTGCCTTAATGAAAAACGGTGGGAGCATGGTAACTCTTACCTATTACGGTGCTGAACGCGTTGTCCCTCATTATAATGTGATGGGTGTCGCCAAGGCTGCTCTGGAAGCCAGCGTGCGCTACTTGGCGATGGATCTTGGGCGTGATAATATCCGTGTTAATGCTATTTCTGCTGGTCCAGTAAAGACATTGGCAGCTTCTGGAATTGGTGATTTCCGTTATATTTTGAAATGGAATGAATATAATTCTCCTTTGGGACGCAATACTACTATCGAAGATGTTGGCGGTGCCGCACTTTATTTACTCTCACCTCTAGGTCAGGGAACAACTGGTGAGGTGCTGCATGTTGATTCAGGTTATCATGTGGTTGGAATGAAGCGTGTTGATGCTCCTGATATAAGTACAGTATAATTCATTTTTTCTTACCGTTTATCACGGCTGGTGTAGTTTCATGGTTTTTAAAAATTGAGGAAAATATATGGCTAAGGCTAAAGCAAAAGATAAAGCTGATGAAGAAGAAAAAAAACCTGAAGGTGGAGAAGCTGGAGCAGAGGGCGCAGAAAATCCAGAAGGTGGAGTAGCAGCTCCTGCAAAATCGAAGAAAAAGAAGATTATTATTGCTGCCGTTTTGCTGGTGGTACTGGTTGGTGGTGGCGTTGGTGGATTTTTGATGTTCTCAAAGAAAACGGAAGAACACAAAGTGGAAGAAGAAGTTACACTTGATGAGCATGGAAACCCAATAAACAAAGCGGTTTATTATACTATGCCGCAATTTTTGGTTAACCTTAATTCTTCTGGAAAGTCTCAGGTTTTCTTAAAAACCACTGTTGTCCTTGAAGTTGCAAAGGCAACTGACGTGCCATTTATTGAATCGAATTTACCTCGTTTAGTTGATGGAATTAATACTTACTTGCGCGAATTACGTTCCAGTGACTTGGCTGGTTCTGCTGGTATACAGCGTCTACGCGAGGAAATTTTATTACGGGTCAACAAGGCTATTGCACCAGTACAAATTAACGATGTTTTATTTAAAGAGATTATTGTTCAATAACAAACTTTGATTTGCTTGGCATGAGTTTTGCCACAAAGTTAAAGGATTGATTATGGATAATTGCTTGTGACGCTTTTGGTATTGTGTTATAAGCTATTGAACTTATTGTAGTTATTATTATGGCAGATACAGAACCAACCAACGTAGATGATGAAGCGGCCGCAGCCGAGTGGGCTTCAATGCTTGAGCTTGAGGATAAAAAAGCAGCCGATCCAACGGCGGTTGACGCTGCTGCTGGTGAAGAGACAGCGCGGGTTTTAAATCAGAATGAAATTGATACACTTCTTGGTTTTGATGTAAAAAAAGAAGGCGGTGGTTCGCGCACGGATGGGATATTTGCCATCCTTGATAAATCCATGACGGCATATGAAAAATTGCCGATGATGGAGGTTGTGTTTGATCGTTTGGTACGCCAATTATCAACATCGCTGCGTAATTTCACTTCGGAAAACGTTGATGTTAGCTTGGATTCTATGGCGAGCATCCGTTTTGACGATTACCTGAATTCTATTCCACTTCCTGCACTTCTGGTGGTTTTCCGCGCAGTTGAGTGGGAAAATTTTGGTATTATAACAGTTGATAGTTCGCATATTTATTCAATGGTGGATATTTTGCTCGGCGGTCGCAAATCAGACCGCCCAGTTCGTGTGGAAGGTAGACCATATACAACTATTGAGCAGGACATCGTAAAGCGCATGGTAGATGTGGTTCTGGCTGATATGAGTGCGGCTTTTGAGCCTCTATCGCCAGTCACCTTCCACTTTGAACGATTGGAAAGCAACCCGCGTTTTGCAACCATAACCCGCCCTGGAAATCCAGCATTGCTAATTAAGTTCCGCGTCGACATGGCCGAGGATCGTGGCGGTATGTTGGAAATATTATTACCACATACAACACTTGAGCCAGTTCGTGATTTGCTGCTGCAAATGTTCATGGGTGAGAACTTTGGTAAAGATACAGTATGGGAAAAATATTTAGGTAAAGAATTACGCGGTACTAACATAGAAATTGAAGCCATATTTAACGAAAAAATGGTAACTCTTAAAGATGTCATGAGCCTAAAAGTTGGCAGCACTATGTTGCTTGATTGCAGCCCTGATGACGATATTACACTACGCTGCGGCGGTATACCAGTTACGACTGGTACTCTTGGTAGAGTCCGCGAGAATATAGCCATCTCCATTCATGATTCAGTTAAACAAAAAACAAAGGACACTCAGCTATGAGCCTAGATATAGCCAGTCTATTGCTGAATTTTTTAATTATTGGATTATTGATGGCGACTATTAGTTATTGCTGGGTATTAAATAAACGCATTAAAATTTTGCAGGATGGAAAGAGTGAGCTGGCGAATCTTCTAAAATACTTTGATGAGTCAACAACCCGAGCTTCGGAGAGCATAGTCGCCCTCCAAACTGCCAGTAAGAAAATTGGTGAAAATATACAAGCGCGCATTGATAAAGTGAATTATTTGATGGATGATCTTGCTTTTATGATTGAAAAAGGTAACCGCCTCACCAATCAGCTTGATGCTAATTTTGCGGTGAATCGTGCGCGTAATCGTGTTATTGCTGAAGATAATACGCCAGACGGTTTGGAAGAAACGGTAAATTTAGAAAAAATATCTCCAAAGTCCTCAGCAACCAAAGAATATCAACAGCAACCGAAAACTGTAGAAAAAATTTCAACTAAAGAAAAAACCGCTGCTTCTCTGGAGGCAGTTCTTGATCGGGTTATTGGTAGAACAAAACCAGCAAATTTAAATGAGCATAACGAAATAGTTGAAAAACCATCTGCTCCAAACCGTTCCAAAGCTGCCAGCAGTGCCAGATCAAAAGCAGAAAAAGAACTGTTGGATATGATTCGTGCTGGTATAAAAGGATAGAAATAACGTGATACGAAAACCTAGACTTCTTCCAGCAACCATTGTCACGGCTATGTTATTGTTGTGCGTTAAAGTGGTGGGGATGGTTCGTGATACTGAATCATTATTTATCTCCAGCGTAGAAGCGCAACAACCAGAAAAGCCTTCTAACGTTTCAACAGAGAAGCCTAAAGATCTTCCAGATCAAGGAGAAAAAAAGAAATCCGACGATAAAAAATCTGATGGGAAAAAGGTAGAAGAAAAGAAAGCTGAGGACGATAAGGGAGAAGAAAAGAAAACTGAGGAAAAACATCCTGAAGAAGGTGGAGAACATAAAAAAGAAGAAAAGAAAGACAAAGAAAATCCAAACGTATCTAAGGAATTGGAATCATCTACTGATCATCGTTTTACTGCCGTTGAAGTTGAACTTCTGCAAAGTCTGTCAAAAAGGCGTGAGGAGTTAGATCGCTGGGAAAATAATATCCAAATTAAAGAGTCTGCCCTTGATGCCACGCAGAAACGTATTGATGATAAAATCAAACAGATTGAGGCAATGAAAAAACAGGTAGCAATTCTTCTTGCACAATACAATACACAGGAAGATGCAAAAATTCATAGCCTTGTGAAAATCTACGAAAATATGAAGCCATCAGAGGCTGCTCGTATTTTTGACGAGGTTGAAATGCCAATTCTATTATTAGTTATTGATTCTATGGCAGAAAAAAAAGCTGCGCCTATACTTGCGGCTATGAATCCTAAAAAAGCTAAACAATTAACCGTAGAACTAGCTAATGAGCGTAAAATTAATACTAAAATAACTTCTGGGGCAGAGACACAAATCGCACCGCCAGCAGAGGCAACGCCACCTAAACCAGCACAGTGATATTAACACAGCGCCAATTTATTTTTTATTAAAAACCAGAGAAGAAACTATATGACGACACAAGCAGCACAAAATAAGAATAGCCACCGCTTTACACCTACCATTTTCCGTGAGTATGATATTCGTGGAATAGTTGGGCAAACTTTGTTTGCTCAGGATGCGTATTATATTGCCCGTGCCTTTGCCACAAAGGCAGCAGAAAAACAGAAGGATGGTATTATTTGTGTAGGTCGTGATGGTCGGTTAAGTTCTCCTGAAATGCATGAAGCTGTTTGTCGTGGGATTGTTGATAGTGGTCTGAACGTGTTAGACATTGGTCTTGGACCTACTCCAATGTTATACTATGCAGCTTACACCAGAAAAGCTGTTGGTGGAATTATGATTACTGGCTCACACAACCCACCAGACCATAATGGTTTCAAATTCGTATTCCAAAATCAAGCGTTTTACGGTGCTGCTATTGCCGAACTTAGAACAATTGCCGAAAATAATGCTCTAATTAGCGGTAATGGAAAAATTGAAAAGCTAGATATTCATGAAACCTACATATCAGCATTGCTTGCAGCTTACGATGGTAACCGTGAACTATCTGTTGGCTGGGATGCAGGAAATGGTGCAACTGGTGAAATCATGTCTGCACTTTGTAACCGTTTAGCGGGAAAACATGTGCCACTTAATGAAAAGATTGACGGAACATTTCCAGCACATCACCCAGACCCGACAGTGCCAGAAAATTTAGAGCAGATAATAAAAACTGTCCGCGAGAAAAAACTGGATGTTGGTATAGCCTTTGATGGTGATGGTGATCGTCTCGGTGTGGTTGATGATGAAGGCTCTATCCTGTGGGGTGACCAGCTTCTTATGCTCTACGCTGCGGATATTTTGCGGGAAAAACCAAAAGCAGTTATCATAGCTGATGTTAAGGCAAGTGGCGCGCTTTTTGATGAGGTGGAAAGGCTTGGCGGCACGCCACTAATGTGGAAAACTGGGCATTCTTTGATAAAATCAAAAATGAAAGAAACTAGCTCTCCGCTCGCTGGTGAAATGAGCGGACACCTATTCTTTGCTGATAAATATTATGGCTTTGATGATGCGCTATATGCTGCTGTGCGCCTTCTTGGATTGCTCTCACGCAGCAATAAAAAACTTTCTGACCTGCGCAAAGCACTACCTAAACGTATCAATACTCCAGAAATCCGTTTCCCTTGTGATGATTTGCGTAAATTCACTGTAATTGACGAAGTAAAATCACGCCTCCAAAAGTCAGGTGCAAAATTTAGTGATGTTGACGGCGTGCGTGTAACCACTAAAGACGGCTGGTGGTTGTTGCGTGCCTCTAACACACAGGCGATGCTGGTTGCCCGTTGTGAGGGCGAGGATAATGCTGGTTTGGAACGTTTGCAAAATGATTTACGGTCGCAATTAGCACTTAGCAATGTTGAACTCCCCAAAGAGTCGTCCAATCATCATTAAGAAATAAAAGTTCGGAGTGTGGCGCAGCTCGGTAGCGCACTTGCATGGGGTGCAAGGGGTCGCTGGTTCAAATCCAGTCACTCCGACCATCCGTCAATCCAGCAAGCTATGCTTGCTTTTTTACTCCATAAACAGATCTTGCCACGACTATAACAAACATTATCCCGCCGATTATGGCAAGCAGACCGCCTAGCCCCATAAAGCCCATGGCAGCTTTAATATCCGTGGCTAGTTCTACACCGCCACCGCATGGTGTTTTGCGTTGTAGCCCGCCATATCCGCCAGAATATGCAAGCCCAGAAATATGCATCAACTGCCCGAAACCATAAACAATCGGCTGCCAATAAGCCAGCTTCCAACCAGCCACAGCACGATAGCCAAAACGCGGCAGAAACAAATAGGCAGCTCCCATAAATGCCAATGTAACGCCAACTATTGAGCCGTGATAATGGGCGGGAATAACCACATTCTGCCCACTAATCAAACCAGCTAGAAAACCACCATAAATAAATAGCAGTAGAGACATCAGCAACGCTGACCATAACGCCCGCCCCTCACCTTTGCGTTTAGAACGTATTTTCCACAAAACAGGAATAATAAAAAGCGCGAGGATAAGTGGAGCAATTCCACCAGCAACAATCATTCCACCCGTAAAAAACTCACGATACTGCGAGGAAGTAACCTCAAATAAAAAATAAGGCAGTGGTGTTATAATAGCTGCCAGCAAACCAACTGAAAACAAGGCGTAAAGAAGTTTATTGGAGATAGAAAAATCTGGTTTTAATGCCACTGCCAGCAACAACCAACACACCAGCAAAATCTGCGTGTGAACGAATTGCAGAACATGCCCTCCACCCCAAAAACCAAGCTCATAATATTGTTGACCGTCAATTTGCGGTGGAAGTGATTTGAACGACCACACAAATGCAGCTATCGCAAACAGGGCTATTACTCCACTGCTAAAAACCCCAAACCTTAGTGGCTCGGAAAAAACTTTGCTATCTTTTTTGCTAGTGAATAAGTGCCAGAGCATCAGCCCTACGCCACATAATAAAAAAGATAATCCTAAAAAGAAAATAGGATTCATAATCACAGGTATGTAATTGCTCATCACCCCTGCCCCTTCCCCACCAAATGGAGCAATGGAAATAAAAACCATACCTAAAATAAAGCAGGTTTGCGCTGCCCTTCTAGTGTAGGTGATGCACGGCTTTGCAGATTCAGTGAGCAAGCTCCAAAACATGCAGGCAATGGATAAAAACCACACCAACACTGATAAATCAACATGCGCCACCAGAGCCTTATGAAATAAATTCATAAAAAATGGCATATCGCAAAATCCCGGTGTACGGGAAGTAACCAGAATCAATGAAAAAATCCCCGCAATTGCCAGCGACCAAACCCCAATCATCAACCAACGATTTGAAGTTTTCTTAAACTGTATAGTTTCTAAAAAAAATTGAGAATCTGGCATTTTTATAACTTGATAAAATGATGTAAAAGCTTAAAGAACATATCGATTAGTTTTGTGTCATGCTATAAAAAAATTATAGGGAAATATGCAATCCGCACCAGTTGTTCGTGACCGTCGCACCGTTCTGACATGGCTTGCGGTGTGTTTGTTTTTTGTTGCGCTGATGGTGGTAGTTGGTGGCTATACACGCCTTTCTGGTTCAGGACTTTCTATCACTAAATGGAAACCGATTCATGGGGTAATTCCTCCGCTTAATGAGAGTGAGTGGCTGGAGGAATTCGTTTCCTATCAAAATACACCTCAATACAAACTCGTTAATAGCGACATGTCACTTACTGGTTTTAAGGATATATTCTGGCCAGAATTTATACACAGGTTGCTTGCCCGCACGATAGGAGTGGTATTTTTTTTCCCATTGTTAGTTTTTGCTATCCGCAAAAGCCTTACAAAAAAATTCTTCTGGAAAATGGTAGGGATTTTTGCGCTGGGAGGTTTGCAAGGTGGAATAGGCTGGATTATGGTGGCAAGCGGACTCCAAGATTTACCTTATGTCAACCACACCAAGCTTGCTCTACACCTAGGAATTGCATTTATAATTTTTGCTCTGATTCTGTGGAATTTTCTTAGCTTGTTAAACAAGAATTGTCATCCCGAGCTTGTCGAGGGATCTTATCTTTATAAAACCAAAGCACAAGATCATTCGACTCCGCTTCGCTACGCTCATGATGACAGCAACATCCGCCATCCATCTTCAGTCATTTATGCGTATAAAATATGGTTTTTCCTGTTGTTTGTGCAAATCATCTTTGGCGGATTTATGGCTGGGCTGCATGCTGGGCTTGTGTATAACACATGGCCAACTATGAACGGTGAATTCCTACCAAACGAGCTACTTAATTCCTCATTGTTAAATATTAATATATTGGGAAATATCACATTTATTCAATTTATACACCGTATGCTTGCAGTTTTCATTGCAATTTTCTATTTATTATGGTGTTATTTCAGCAGAAAATATATTGTAGCTAATAATCTAGGGTGCATTTGTTTATTTCTCGCGCTGGTGATTTTGATACAATTTACGCTTGGTGTTGTTACTTTAATTTTTAATGTACCACTTCTTGCTGCACTAACTCATCAAATAGTTGCACTATTTTTATGGGCAATGGCAGTTTGGGTTTTATATGGATTAAGTAATTATATTAACAGAACAAAACATGTTGAGTTAGTTAAATGACTAATGAAAAGGTAGATTATAACCAACTATTCAATCAGAGCATAGAGCGCCTGAAAAATGAGGGGCGTTATCGGGTGTTCAATGATTTGGAGCGTAAAGCTGGCTCGTTCCCTCACGCCAAAAGCCATATTACAGGCAAAGTGGTAAATGTTTGGTGCAGCAATGATTATCTAGGCATGGGGCAACACCCTAAAGTTATCTCTGCTATGTCGGAAGCTATTGGTCGTTTCGGTGCTGGAGCAGGTGGTACACGCAATATTTCTGGTACACATCACGCCATTATAACTCTTGAAGAAACAATCGCTGAACTTCATCAAAAAGAGGCTGCTCTGGTTATGACTTCTGGCTATGTCACCAACGAAGCTGCCCTTTCCACTTTATGCTCAATATTGCCTAACTGTATAATTTTTTCTGATGCCTACAACCACGCATCAATGATTCACGGAATGAGGAGTAGCAAGGCTGAAAAGAAGGTTTTCCGCCATAACGACGTGAATCATTTGGAAGAATTATTAAAAGCAGCAGATCCCAACCGTCCTAAAATTATTGCTTTCGAATCAGTCTATTCAATGGACGGCGATATTTCTCCAATTAAAGAATTCTGCGATCTTGCCGATAAATATAACGCCCTTACCTATCTTGATGAAGTACATGCTGTGGGTATGTATGGTGAACATGGCGCTGGCGTTGCGCAGCGCGAAGGCTTGATGCACCGCCTATCGATTATTCAAGGCACTCTGGGCAAGGCTTTTGGGGTTATGGGTGGCTATGTTGCGAGTTCACGCCTAATTATTGACGTGATTCGCTCTTATGCTTCCGGCTTTATTTTTACCACAGCTATTCCACCTGCCCTTGCTGCTGGTGCAAACGCCAGCATCCGCCATTTGATGGAGAGTGGTGAAGAACGCAAACGACATCAATATAATGTAAGTGTTTTAAAGGATATGATGCAGAAGGCTGGTTTGCCTGTTATGCCTACCCAGAGTCATATTTTGCCTGTGCTAGTTGCTGACCCTGTGCTTTGCAAAAAAGCATCTGATATGCTGCTCAACCAGTTTGATATTTATGTGCAACCTATTAATTTTCCAACAGTACCTCGCGGAACGGAACGGTTGCGTATTACTCCAACCCCTAACCACACCCACGAAATGATGTTTGAGCTTACCCGCGCACTGGTCTGGGTCTTTGAAAGGCTAGAAATTAAGCCAGATATAGCGATTTTGGATAAAGCCGCGTAAAGATCGCGTAAAGATATAGATTGAATTTATCGGCAATTTGTGTAATATATCGTTAATTAAAATAAACCTATTTTGGTTAGGATTGAACTATGGCTAACTCAGATGATGCTAAAAAAATAGGTGGAGACCTGAAGAATTCTGGGGTTTCTGTAGAACATAATGGTCCTAATGTGTACATGTCAGGTACACCCTATGGCTTAGGGCTTGGGATTGATGTTCCCATTGCGACCAAGGCGTTTACCCTTGGTGCTTCTGTACATAGTGGCAGCCCTGCGATTGGAAACCAATTTATGGGCAGAGCTGATTTTAAGCCATTAAATACTGAATTTGGTGCTGATAGCCCTGTTGGAAAATTTAAGGCTGATGCTGGTGTTTTTGGTGCTATTGCTTATGGTGAGAGAGGCTCTCATTCTTTCTTTGGCGCGAGAACGAACGGAGATAAAGGTTTTGTTCCAATTGCTGGTCTATCTGCATCTGTTGAGCATGTTAAAAGTGGTTTTAACATGGGTTTTGATGCAGGTCTTCCACTTACTAGCTCTAATTCTCATAATTCTCGTTATTCATCGAATTATGAACCTCCATTCGTCGGCGTTAAGTTTGGAAAAAGATTCTAGATTTCTGTAACTAGAGCATTTACCCTTATTTTACAGCCTGTTTTATATTGTCACAGAACCTTCACTTGATTTTTTATAGCAAAAACAACATAATTTGTTGGTAGCAAAGAGCCTGTTTTTTGTTATAAAACAAGGAATAAAAAGTGACTAGCAAAGCAGAAGATACAATAAAAAGCCTTGAGCAATCTTTTGATAAAAATGATTTTGCTTCTTTTAAGAAAGAATATACCCAATTTTTGAATCAATTTCCTGAATTTCAAAAATCACTTAGTAGTGATAGGGAGCAATCTCTTCAAGTTGTAAACCCTATGTTTGGTGGAGAAAAATTTCTTCTAAAGAAAACCACCGCTGCACAAGCTGAAGAAATTATGGAAAAAGGTCGGGCTGCCAAAGCTGTGTTTGGCAATCTACCATTAGAGCAACGCTTGGATTTTTTAGAAATTCTAAGAAAAAGAATAACTGCCCATCAAGAAGATATTAAACTAACCATAACCGCCGATATGGGCAAACCGATTGAGCTTACGGCAGGCGAAATAACCAAGGGTAATGCTTGGTTTGATTACGCGCAGAAGCAAGCACCAGAACAGCTTAAAGAAAAAAAATCATCAATAGGAAAAGTAGAAACAATTGTATCCACTAAACCAGCGGGTGTGGTTCAGGTTATCGGTGCTTTTAACTATCCTTATGCTTTAACTATTCCTGGTGTGGTTGGTGGACTTGCAACTGGAAACAGCGTGGTGGTTTCTACTCCAGACAAAGCTCCAAACTGGGTTTTTCCATTCATGGAAGCAGCAAAAGAAGCAGTTAAAGAATTTACAGATTCTGATAAAAACAAATTCACTGACGAACAAAAATCCGTATTAAAAGACGGTTTGATACAATATTCAATCGGTAGGGGTTCTGGCTTGAGCAAGATGGCTGACGTAGTTCATTTTGTTGGCGGAGATGGTGCTGGAGAAGCATTAAAAGCTGAAAGAGGCAGAAAACCAACCATCCTCGAACTTGGCGGCAGCAATGTGGTGACCGTGATGGATTCTGCTGTTACTGATGATGAGAAAGCAAAAAAAATAGCCACAGAAATATGGGGTGGTTTTGGTCCAGCAACTGGGCAACGTTGCACTGCTCCACGCATTTTATGCGTACAGGACGGGGCAGCCGTGCAGGTCTCTGAAAAATTAAGAGTAATCTGTGATGAAGGTCCAGCAGTTGGTGAAGGTGGCGTTGGAAACCCGTTTAAGAAAGGCACTAAAATTGGTCCTTTAGTTGATGCAGGAGCATACAACAAAATGGAAGAGGCTATAAATTTTGCAGAGAAACTTGGCGCAAATGTTCACGGCAAATTGAATGTAAGCGGTAACACTATTCCGCACGCTGGTAAGTGGGTTAATCCCATTGTAATTGATTGGAGTTCTGTTGAAGCCAGAGGTGCTGACGACACTAAAAAGGTTTATGACTTTATAAAAAAAGAAGAAATTTTTGCTCCGCTAACCCATATCATCCACCCTGTAAAAGATTTGGATGAGGCAATAAAGAAAACCCATGAACTCGACACTCATAATTTAGCAGGAGCTATCTACACCAACAATGAGAATGATGTAGCTAGATATTTTAGCGAAACAAAAGCAACTTCTAAAACACATAATGGCGCGCCAAAAGATTTATCCCCAGATGGTCTGCATGGTCACCCCAACGAGCTTTATATTGGTGGCGACAAACATTTTATAAATTATGGCGTTGAGGTCGGGAAATCGGCTAGCCAAAGCCAACAAACGCCTATAGGACGTTAAAATCTAAGCTCTATATAGTGCGCCACCCGTTACTGCACGGATTGCACCTGTTGTTGTTGGCAGCGATAATGGCAGATTATTGAGTGAGCGCACCGCCAGAAATGCGAACGCCTGCGCCTCCAAAGAATCACCAGTCCAGCCCAACGACTCAACTGGATAAACATGTTTAAATTTGCTGCGTAGAGATTGCATAATAGCTGGGTTCAAACGCCCACCGCCACTAACAAACCATTGCTTCGCTGGCTTTGGGAAAAATGCTGCGCCAGCTTCAATAGCTGCTGTGGTGAACTCTGTCAGTGTTGCTGCACCATCTTCTGCCGATAATTTTTCTATTGCTTCAAAGGTGAAATAATTTCTATCCAGAGATTTCGGCGGGTGCTTGGCAAAAAACCAATCTTTCAACATCTCCTGCACAATCGCATTATTAGCTTTGCCAGACAGGGCAAGTTTTCCATCAAAATCACTATCTTTACCCGTGTGTTTGAACGCCCATTCATTGAGAAGGACATTCCCCGTTCCCGTGTCAAATGCCATTATATCAAGTGCCATAAGCTCGTGTGATGTATCCTCTGAACGACCTATCCATGTCACGTTTGCTATTCCACCGATATTAAGCACCGCCACTGGCAAATCCATGTGCCGTGCCAGTGCTGCATGATACAAGGGAACAAGTGGTGCGCCCTGCCCTCCAGTTGCTATATCACGCCTGCGGAAATCACAAACCACATCAATTCTAGTTTTTTCAGCAAGCAGCGCACCGTTGCCAATCTGCCATGTTAAATGCTCGTCTGGACGATGTGAAACAGTCTGCCCATGGAAACCTATTACCTGCACCTCTTTATAGCTCAAATTAGCCTGTTTCAGCAGCTCTTTCACCACATCAGCATGTTTGAGCGTTATATTCTGTTCGGCAAGCAGCATATCACCGCGCCCATAAACCGCTTCGCGCAGGGCTATTTTTTCGTCTTCGCTGTAAGGGATAGTAATTGATGCACCAACTTCAAGAATATGCTCGCCGTCTGTGCGTATGAGCGCACCATCAATGCCGTCAAGCGATGTACCGCTCATCAACCCCAATGCCCATTTGTTTTCTTCTTGTTTAATCATATGTTAATATAAACCTGCTATACATTTATATTTTAAGTATATATTATGTCTTAATCATAAAACTAATATAATTAACAAAGTGATAATATTTGCATGGCTAAAATAGAAACCTCCCAATTTAATTCAGAATTTTTGCAAATAATGCAAAGCCGTGGCTTTATCCATCAATGTACGGATGCCGTCAACCTTGATAGAATCCTTAAAAATGGACGGGTTACAGCCTATATTGGGTTTGATGCCACCGCACCTAGCCTGCATGTCGGAAGTTTAGTGCAGATTATGATTCTGCGCTGGCTGCAAAAAACTGGGAATAAACCAATTGTTCTGCTTGGTGGTGGCACAAGTCGTATTGGCGACCCGTCAGGTAAAGATGAGGCTCGCAAGATGCTTTCTGATGCCGATATTAACCGCAATATGGAATCCATCCAGAAACTAATGGAACAATTCATTACCCTTGGTTCTGGTGCTACCGATGCTATTCTGGTCAATAATGCGTTATGGTTGGAAAAACTGAACTATATAAATTTCCTGCGCGAATATGGAAGATTTTTCTCCGTAAACCGTATGCTAACACAGGACAGTGTCAAAACACGTCTTGAACGCGAGCAAAATCTCAGCTTCCTAGAATTTAATTATATGATTCTACAGGCGTATGATTTTGTGGAGCTAAACTCACGCTATGGCTGCACACTGCAAATCGGTGGTTCCGATCAATGGGGCAATATCATAATGGGTATTGACCTCAGCAAACGCATTGAATCGGCGACCAAATTCCAACCTATGAATATAGAACAATCTGATAAAAAAGTTCTGAAGGTTTTAGAAGTGCAGCCGATGATTAAATCAACACGCACTGACCCGAAGGATTATACTCAAGAAGCCTTCATGAATTTTATGAGTGACGGTGATAATAAAAACCTGTTCGGGCTTACCACTCCTTTGCTTGCCACTAGCTCTGGTGCTAAAATGGGTAAGACAGCAGATGGTGCAGTATGGCTGCATAAAGACATGCTCAGTGCCTATGATTACTGGCAATATTGGCGAAACGTTGAGGATGCGGACGTTGGTCGTTTCCTGCGTTTATTTACTGAACTTCCGCTTAAAGAAATTGAAAAGCTGGAAGCATTGAAAGGTGCTGATATAAACGAGGCAAAGAAGATTCTGGCAAACGAAGCGACAAAAATATGCCACGGTGAACGCGCTGCCAAGCAAGCAGCCGACACAGCAAAGAAAACTTTTGAGCAGGGAAAAATCGGTGCTGATCTGCCAGTTTATAATATAACTGCTGAGGCTATTGGCAAAGGCATTGCTGCTTATGAATTGCTCCGACTTTCTGGTCTTGCTGATTCTGGCGGTGAGGCAAAACGCTTGGTTCGTGGTGGTGGCGCACGAATCAATGATCAAAAAATCGAGGATGAAAATATAGCAATAACTCAGGCAGACTTTAAGCCTGAAGGATTCGTCAAGCTTTCATCTGGCAAGAAAAAACACATGCTGGTGAAACTGAAATAAGATTAGCGTACCAAATAATAGCCGTAATACGCTGCCTGCCCAGCAATCATAAGTGGCAAAGATAGACGGGCGCGAATTCCAAAAAAACCACAGGCTGGCGCTAAAAAATTGAGCAGTGGTAACCATGTAAACGGTAATAATATCAGAAAATATCGAGAAAATTTCTTCTTGGATGATTCATATTTTTCCAAGCTCTCTTTATTTTCATTGATGTTCTTAGCGAAGAGCCTAAACAGCAATCGCCCAATTATAAAGCTCAATATTATGCCTATGGCAGAGCCAGCAATGGCAAGAGCAAAAGCCAGCGACATATCATAATTACCGAATGATTTCATCGCAACAAAAGTGGGATTCTGTGCAAAAGGAACTATGCTGCTGGTGAGCAGTGCCTCCTTAAAAACATCAATGTATAAATTATTCACAAGCCCCCACCACTATGATAGCTGTATCAAGATTTTCGGGAAATAACAAACTCCGCCAAAGCCCGCAAATTATCAGCTTTCTTATCAAACACATCGAGATAAGAAATTGCCTGACTAATTAAAATCTGTGCATGTTCACGCGCACGCTCCACGCCCATGTTTGAAACCAAAGTTGCCTTGCCAGCAATTTTATCCTTACGCACACCCTTGCCAGTCTGAGTTCGTGTCCCTTCAACATCGAGCAGGTCATCGGTAATCTGAAATGCAAGCCCCATATCGTGAGCATAAGCACGCATTAATTTACGCATCATGTTCGGAGCTTTGCCAAGAATAGCACCTGCTTCACAGGAAACGGCAAACAACTCTCCAGTTTTTAAACGCTGCAAGCGGATAATTTCATCAACCGATAATTTTTTATTTTCTGATTCCAAATCCATCATCTGCCCGCCGACCATTCCCCAACTGCCAGATGCTTGTGCCAATGCCGAAATCAGTTCGCAGCGCACAGCAGGATCAGCATGAGTTTTTTGATTGGCAAGTATTTGAAAGGCGAATGTTAGTAAACCATCACCTGCAAGAATCGCAGCCGCTTCACCAAATTTAATATGACATGTAGGTTTTCCACGCCGTAAATCATCATTATCCATTGCAGGAAGATCATCATGAATAAGTGAATAGGTATGGATAAACTCAATGGCAGCAGCAGCTTCCAACGCAGAATCCATACTAACGCCAAACAAGCCGCTCGCACATATAGTTAAAAATGGGCGCAGACGTTTACCACCACCAAGCGCGCTATAGCGCATAGCTTCAACTATAGTATCTTCCTTAACTGTCCTCGCGTCATTAGAGGCAGAAGTTTTTGCGTTAAGAGAAATGACGTTGTTATCATCAACTTGCGGAACGCGCAGCAATTCACCCATGCGCTGGGTTAAAGAATCCGCTACAAAATCAATAGAATCCTGCAAATTATCAGGGAGTTTAATTACCATATGAATTATATATTATCAAAAGGTTGGGTTGTTGTGCTGCCATCTTTGGCTTGAAGAATAGTTTCTACTTTGAGGCGTGCGCTTTCCAGCTTTTTCTGGCAATATTCCTTGAGTTCCGTACCACGCACATAATCGGCTATCGAGGCTTCCAAATCGCCAGTTCCGCCCTCAAGTTTGCGTACAATCGCCTCAAGTTCTTTAAGGGCAGCTTCGAAAGGGATTTCCGCTTGATTTTCTGTTGGTGTGGCTTTTGTCATAGGAGTGGGACTATAACTAAAATAGCCCTTTGTTGCAACAAAAAGAATTGAAAAGTTATGAGGTTTATTATGCTTTCAACGCCTTCACCAATGCTTCAGTAACTTTCTTAGCATCGCCAAACAGCATCATAGTGTTATCTTGATAAAATAACTCATTCTCAATGCCAGCATAACCAGCTGCCATTCCGCGCTTAATGAAAATAACAGTTTTAGCAACACCAACATCAAGAACAGGCATTCCAAAAATCGGGCTGCTGGGATTATTTTTTGCCGCAGGATTGGTAACATCATTTGCGCCTATGACGAAGGCAACGTCAGTGGTTGCAAAATCATTATTAATTTCTTCTAGTTCCACCACATTGTCATATGGCACATTGGCTTCTGCAAGCAAAACATTCATATGTCCCGGCATACGCCCAGCAACTGGATGAATAGCATAACGCACTTTTATACCTTCTTTTTCCAATTCTTCTGCCATCTCACGCACAGCATGTTGCGCCTGCGCCACTGCCATTCCATATCCCGGAACGATTATCACTGAGCTGGCGTTTTTAAGTAAAAATGCTGCATCTTCCGCACTGCCACTTTTAACAGGTTTATCATTCGCTGCACCAGCCACCTCAGTTGCTTGTGCAGCAGCACCAAACCCACCGAATATCACGTTTATAATAGAGCGATTCATCGCCTTGCACATGATATATGAAAGAATCGCACCACTCGCGCCAACCAGCGCGCCAGTGATTATAAGCAAGGGATTCCCCAGCGTAAAACCAATGCCAGAAGCAGCCCAACCAGAATATGAATTAAGCATCGACACAACCACAGGCATATCCGCTCCACCAATGGGAACGATAAGCAAAACACCAAGCGCAAATGCCAACAAAACCATCAATATAAATAATAATTTCGCTCCGCTAAAACAAAAAATCATAACCAACAAAACTATAGAAAGTGCCAGCAAAGCATTAAGCATGTTCTGCCCAGAAAAACGCAACGGCTTTCCCGACATTATTCCCTGTAACTTAGCGAAAGCAATGATTGAGCCAGTAAATGTAATCGCACCTATGACTGCACCCAAGCTCATTTCCAGCAAGCTGCCCGCATGGATACGGTTACCATCACCAATACCATAACTTTCTGGTGACCATAGCGCAGCTGACGCAACCATAACCGCAGCCAAACCAACCAATGAATGGAATGCAGCAACCAGTTGTGGCATGGCAGTCATGGCTATTTTACGAGCGATTCCCGTGCCTATTATACCACCAATCATGATACCAAATAATATTATCGGATAGTTAGTGATAGCAGGCATGGCAAGCGTGGTGAGTATCGCAAGCACCATCCCAGCTATTCCATATATATTCCCGCGACGCGCAGTTGCTGGCGATGACAGCCCCTTCAGCGCGAGAATAAATAACACAGAGGCAACCAGATATAGCAAGGCGGAGGTATCTGTCATAAAAAATTCATAAATCTAAAGTGTTACAACTAATCCCTATGGATACACTATCTTTTAGCCTTGTTGCAAGAATTTTACCAACTATTATTTCTGCAAACATCAAATAGATTTATGGATGAAATTATTGTGTTTATGTTTTTAATTTGTTATAGTTTTCTACAATCATAAATAAAATGGTGCCGAGATACATGCCTGCCGTTGAATCCGTAGAATCCAGAGTTAATTCCCTGCGTGATAGACTCGCTTCGAGTCGGGAAAGGGCTGAACAGCAGTTTTCTCAGTTTGCTGCACAGTCGCAAGTTGATTCCGCTATGAAATCTTCACCATCTGATTCCCTCCGCGCTACATTGCTTAGGGTTAAGTCGTCCACCAATAAAAGTATGGATGAACTAGTGGCACCGTCCTTTGTAGGAAAAATCCAAGCTAAAAAACCATCTGTTGCGTGACGTTATATTACATTACCGCGTTACACACGGGAAGATAGAGTTATAATTAGATAGCGCGAGCTGGATTGACAAACGACCTTCTGGTCATTTGCCCTACGGGTCTTTCGGCTTCGCCTCAATTTCCAAAATGTCTGCTGACATTTTGTCGAACCATGGTTCTCATCCTGCCCAGAAACAAAATAAGGAAAGAAGCCTGCACGACTTCTTTCCTTATTTTATGGCTCCGCGAGCTGGATTCGAACCAGCGACCACTCGATTAACAGTCGAGAGCTCTACCGCTGAGCTATCGCGGAATACTTGAAATATGCTATAAGAACAATCAAGAGGCGTGTCTTATAGCAAATGTCTTTTTTTAATACCAGCAAAAATATTGCTAAAGACTGCTAACTTTTCAGAAAAATTGGAAAATGGCGGAAAATAAAGGATTTTCTATTTGTTTAATAAATAAAAAATCTTTATGTTCAATAGATATAATGACTATTTTAAATTCAAGAAAACATGTTCGGAACATATAGATACATTCTTGCTCTGATGGTTGCCATTGCACACTTGGCACCCATAGATATGGTTCATGTTGGGTTTTATGCGGTTTTTGGTTTTTTTACCTTGAGTGGCTATTTGATGACCATGGTGCTACACAACACCTATTTCAAGTTATCGAGTGGTTTTGAAAAATATACCATTAATAGATTGTTGCGCGTGATGCCAGCCTATTGGGTTGTGCTGTTGCTTTCGGCAATTATGGCTTTCTATTATCCAACAATTTCCCACAAGATCCATGAAAGGATGCAATGGCCTGCCTCCAATGGAGACTGGCTTGCCAACCTTACTGTTATAGGTCTTACCATTCTTGACGGCAGGCGTTCTATGCATAATTTGGTACCACCTGCGTGGTCTCTTTCCGTTGAAATTATATTCTGGATTTTAATGCCGTTTCTAGTCAGAACTAAACTGAGATTATATTTGTGGGGAATAGCAGCAGTCGGTTACACCATATACATCTCAACCATTTTTGAATATCCTCCGCTGCAAATCCGCTATTATAGTCATCTGGCGGCTGCTCTGCCATTTTTTGCTGGAGCTGCGTTATATATGCTAACCGAGCGCAAACCAACCTTCTCTCCAGTTATTGGGTTTGCTTTTATAACTATCTCAACCGCATATTATATTGTATCTCCTTGGATTTTTGGCAGCCCAGAATATAGCCGTGCCAATTGGGATGATTTCCAGATATTATATTCTGGGCTATATATCGCGATGCTTATAAACTGCATTACCATATATGTTTTATCGAGAATAAACCTATCCGCCCTTCCCCAGAAATTGTTGCGGATTGATGGCTGGTTGGGAAATTTAGCATATCCTATATTTCTATTACATATAATTACTGCTATAATCCTCGTATCTATATTTGATAATAAATGTACAATGTCTATTTGTGGAAGAAGCTGGGAACTAGCCCTAGCGGTGTTTCCGTTGGTCAATATTCTGGCAGTAGCGTTATGGGTTGGTGTTGAAAAACCAGTTTCGATTATTCGTGAAAGGATAAAGAGGAAATGTTAGCGCAGGGACTACAGCAATTATTGCCAAACAGGCTAAAATTTTATTGGTTACGCAATTTGAGCTTTGACTCGGCATTTTTGCTTCTGCCTTTGCTGACTGGTATTTTCTTTGCTGCATTATGCACCAATCAACCCGCGCTTTTTGTTACTGTGCTGTTTTTTGATTTATGGCTCCTTGGATATCACCATGTTATATCAACTTACACGCGCATAGCCTTTGATTGGACTAGTGCCAGAGCCAATAGTTTTCTGGTTTTTATATTACCAATGCTGGTTCTGGCTGGGACTATCGCTCTATATAAATTTTGGGGTAGCTGGATAATTGTTACGGTATATTATTATTGGCAATGGTTTCATTACACCCGCCAAAGTTATGGCGTGTCACGCTATTATTTAGGCCGTGCTGGCAACCCATCATCACCACTGTACCGACCTATTCACACTATGGCATTATACGCCATACCTGTAACTGGGATTCTCTATCGCTCATGGCAAGATCAAAAATCATTTTTATCGATGGAATTATGGAACATTCCCGTTCCTCTTGAAAGCGTTGTTATAGCTGGTTTGCTATCAGTTTTTCTTATTTCTTATCAGCTATTCTCTTGGTGGAGGCTTTATCAAGCTGGAGAATTGCACGGCAGCTACGTTATCTATATGCTATCACATCACCTTATTTTTCTTACTGGATATATGCTGATTGATAATATCAGCATCGGCTGGCTGGCAATAAATATGTGGCACAATATGCAATATATACTTTTTGTATGGATGCAAAATAATCATAAATACAGAAATGGGACAGACCCTGCCCATCAGTTGATTTCATGGATGAGTCAAGACGGAAGGTTCAGAATGTTTTTATACATGCTTATATGCGTTGCCATTACCTATTTTATATATCAGGTGCTAATAGCAATCGGGATAATCGTATATGCACAAACGGCAATTTCAATTTCCATCATTACTTTCATGACTCTTAACTTTCATCATTACATAGTTGATTCTATTATCTGGAAACGTAAAGCAGTGAAAAAACTGGTATAATTTATACCCCTTAACGCAAAATCGGACTTTCGGTCCCAATTTTGATAGCGACTAGCTTTTTGTTAGTCATTATGCCAGTTTTTCTAGGTTTTGCTTAATATTTCCCTTTTATTTTTCCACTTTGCCCTTGCAATCTGCGCCTTGATGTGCAAACTAGGTAGTTCGACGGATTTTACTTATTAATATCATTATCTTATGCTGCGTTGCAGCATAGATGTGCCGTGTGAAATTATATATAGAATTAGAATTAGACATTAAAATTACGAAACACAAATTATAAACATTTGGCAGGACGAAAACGAACATGACCTACGAAAAAGAACCAATCACTGACGCAGAAGCACTAGCATATCACGCAGAGGGCAAGCCCGGGAAGATATCAATTTTACCAACCAAGCCTTTAATGACGCAACGCGATCTATCGCTTGGATATTCTCCCGGTGTGGCGATTCCCTGCCTTGAAATTCAGAAAAACCCAGATACTGCTTATGACTATACCTCACGCGGAAATTTCGTAGCGGTTATATCTAATGGAACTGCGGTTCTTGGTCTTGGCAATCTTGGCGCGCTTGCTTCTAAACCAGTTATGGAAGGCAAGGCAATTCTGTTCAAACGCTTTGCTGATATTGATTGTATCGACATTGAAGTTGACACCACTGATACTGATGAGTTCGTGAATTGCGTAAAATTACTTGGTCCTTCATGGGGTGGTATCAATCTAGAAGATATTGCTGCGCCTGAATGTTTCGTAATCGAACAGAGACTGCGTGAATTGATGGATATTCCTGTATTCCATGACGATCAACACGGAACGGCGATTATTGTGGCAGCTGGGCTTATCAACGCCGCTCACCTGACAGGGCGTAAACTTGCGGATATTAAAGTTGTTGTGCTTGGTGCTGGCTCGGCTGGTATTGCCTGCTTGGAACTTATCAAACGCTTGGGCATTAAACATGAAAATGCTCTACTCGTTGATAAAACTGGCGTGATTTATGAAGGTCGTACCGAAGGCATGAACCAGTGGAAATCCGCGCACGCAGTAAAAACTGATAAACGCACACTGGCTGATGCTATGAAAGGTGCGGACATGTTCATGGGACTGGCTGGTAAAGATGCCGTTTCCAAAGAAATTGTCGCCACTATGGCAAAAAATCCGATTATTTTTGCGATGGCGAATCCTAACCCTGAAATCACACCTGAGGATGTTCGCAAGGTGCGTGATGATGCGATTATTGCAACTGGGCGCAGCGATTATCCTAACCAAGTTAATAACGTAATGGGCTTCCCATATATTTTCCGTGGCGCGCTTGATGTTCGCGCTTCACAGATTAATGAAGAAATGAAAGTGGCTGCTGCCGAAGCAATCGCCGCCCTCGCCCGCGAAGTTGTGCCAGAAGAAGTTTCTGCTGCTTATGCTGGTCGCAAAATGGAATATGGCAGGGAATATATTATTCCTGCGCCGTTTGACCCACGCCTGATGACCACTGTTCCTGTGGCTGTGGCACAAGCTGCGATGAAAACTGGCGTTGCCCGCAAACCTATAGCTGATTTTGAGGCTTACAAAAAAGAACTAGCAGCACGTCGTGACCCAACTGCTAACTCCATGCAGCACATATTTGATAAAGTGCGCGAAAATCCGCAACGCATGATTTTTGCCGAAGGTGAAGAAGAAAAAATCATCCGTGCCGCTGTTCAATGGCGCGATAATGGCTATGGAAAACCAATACTTGTTGGACGGGTTGAGCGTATCCATGAATTGATGCAAAAAATGAGCGTGGTTGATTATAAGAATATTGAAATCGTCAATGCTGCCATCAGCCCTAATGTGGAAGAGTATATTGATTATCTATATCCACGTCTGCAACGCACTGGCTATCTATACCGCGATGTGGCACGCATGGTGAAAAATGACCGCGATATTTTTGCTGCCTGCATGCTCGCTCAGGGACATGGTGACGCGCTGGTTACTGGTCTTACCCGCAACTATACCGTGTCGCTGGATAATATCAGCCGTGTTATCAACACCAAGAAAGATGAGTTCTTATTTGGTATTTCGCTGGTTGTTGCCAAAGGAAAAACTATCTTCTTCTCTGACACCACAGTGCAGGAATTGCCAACACCTGAACAGCTCGCGCATATCGCCATTAAAACCGCTGAGAAAGCCCGCAAAATGGGGCATACTCCGCGTGTTGCCTTGCTTTCATTCTCAACTTTTGGAAATCCGAAACGCGAGAAGTCTGTGCGTATCATAGAAGCTGTTAAAGTTCTCGACAGCATGAAGGTTGATTTTGAATATGACGGTGAAATGTCGGCTGGTGTTGCCCTTAACAAGGAGATGATGAGCCTTTATCCGTTCTGCCGCTTGTCTGACACAGCGAATGTTCTTGTTATGCCTGCTCTGCACTCGGCGCACATTGCCTCCAACATGTTGCAGGAACTTAGCGACGGTGTGACGATTGGTCCTGTGCTGATGGGGCTAGAACGCCCTGCCCAGATTGTGCAGATGGGCGCTACCTTGTCTGAAATCCTCAATCTTTGCGCTATCACCGCGATGGAAGCAATTGAAGAAAAACAGACCAAAGTAACACCAATCGCAAAAGCCAAAAAAGCTAAGGGATAAAGGTTTATGGCTAACGATAAAAAAACAATTTTGATAGTTGATGATAGCCCATCTACAAGGATTCTTATTAAGAATAGTTTTAAAAATTCTGGGCATGATATACTTGAAACCGCGACTGCGGATGAAGCTATTGAAAGATTAGAAAAAACTACTCCTGATTTAATCATTACTGATAACAATACTAATAGCCAAAAAGACGGCTCTGACGTTATTAGAGCAGCTAGGGAAAAAGGTATCAGAGTTATTATGGCTTCTGCCACACCAGAACTTCATGACTCCGCCTTGGAATTAGGTGCTACGGCTTTCTTCAGTAAGACAGAAAAAGGTTATGTAGGAAAACTAAAGGAAGAAGTGGATAAAATCATCCCCACTGCCAGCTTACAAACCGCACCAAGCAGATAACCTATTTAACGGAAAAAAATATGGATAAAAACAAAACGACCGATGGCAAAGAAATTTGGATTGTAAGTAGTGAACCGCAACTGCCAGATTTAATAAAAAATTTAATTACAGAACAGAGCCATAATTACACCATAATTAAATCATCTGGAGCTGCTGTTGAATTAATCAATGACACAGTAAAAAAGCCACACCTTATCATTACTGATAACAAGATTGGAGAAGACGATGCAGGAATGGAAGTTTTAAAAGAAGCCAGAAAAGCACGCATCCCTTCAATTATATTATCTGGTAGAGACATTGAAAACCAAGCCAAAGCAGTAAATCCTGATAGTGCGTTTATTAAAAAACCTTTTGAAAGTAATACGCAGTTTACCAATGCTGTTGAAAGATTACTTTCTGAAACTGCTGAACACTTTTCTGGCAGGGGAAGATGAATTCCTAATTAAAATTGGAGAAAAAGAAAATGGAACAAGAAAAAAAACCAATTGTGTGGCTATCCTACGAAGGAGGAAACTCCAGCAGTGCTTTGCAATATACTCTCAAGCAAGGCGGATGTGATTGCACCTCTTTTACAACGAATGGAGACTTAACTACTTCGCTTGAAAAAGTGAAAGATGTACCGAAATCACGTCCCGCCCTTATTATTACGGATAGTATGCAAGTAGAGGAAAAAGCTAGGGAAGCCAATGTTCCAGTCATTATACAAGAAATAACTCCTTCTGCAGATTATAAAAAACTTTTGCCAAAAGTTTATGAAATAGTCCCTAAGCCTGAGCAAGGCACGCAAACAGGGATGAACAGATAATTATGGCAAGCAATAAGAAAAACGTTATTTGGTTTGTTGACGATGAACATACCCTTGCCCGTATGTTGAAATATGATTTTAATAAGCGTGGGTATGATTGCGAAATGTTTAGCAGTGTGGATAAAGCAGCTGAGGAACTAAAAAAACGCAAACCTAATTTGATAATTACTGATTACGATACTAAAAGCAAAATGAACGGGCTTGATTTGTTGAAAATGGCTGGAGATGTTCCAGTTATTATGCAATCAGGAACTGATTTTATATCAGTTGGTGGCAAAGAAGTACCCCTTAAAGAGGAAACAGAAAAGCATGGTGTAAGAAAATTTCTAAAAAAGCCTTTTGACATTAGAGAACTGTTAAGTGCAACTGATGAAATTCTGCCTGAGCAAAGCGTGCAAACAGGAATGAGAAGGTAGAATATGAAAAACGGGCAGACCCATATTTGGCTTGTTGAAGACGATAAAGATCTGCGTGAATTGATGGAAGATAGATTGCACGCTGCAGAGTACACTCAGCGCTCATTTACAAAGGCAGAATCAGCAATTAATGCTCTAAATAACCTCAAAGATACAGATGAGAAACCAGACATTATAATTACCGATTATGATACTAAAAGCGGTAAAAATGGGCTGGATGTTACAAGAAAAGCCAAAGAAATGGGCATCCCTGTTATAATGTTATCAGCAAGTGCTGGTGTTAAATACCAAGCAGAGGCAGAGGGTGCTGTTTTTTTTGAAAAACCATATGACTCCAAAAAATTCATGGCTGCGATAGAAAAAGCTACTTCTGAAACTGCTTTGACACAAGGTGTCATTAGAACGCGATAGACAAGTCACGCTTCTTTCATTAAATGGATAGTGTAGAAACATTCCATTTATTCGAGAGATAATATGACACTCACCATCACCGCTCCCCTTTCCCCTGAATATCAAGCAATCCTCACCCCTGAAGTTCAGGCGTTTGTAGCAAGTCTTGCAGAAAAATTTACGGCACGGAAGGATGAATTACTCGCCAAACGTGTTGCGCGTCAAAAACGGATTGATGCTGGGGAAATGCCAGATTTTCTGCCTGAAACCGCGCATATCCGCGATGATAATAGCTGGAAGGTTGCGCCCATCCCTGCGCCACTGCAAGACAGGCGTGTGGAAATCACTGGTCCTGTTGAGCGCAAAATGATTATCAATGCACTAAACTGCGGTGCAAAAGTTTTTATGGCGGATTTTGAGGATTCGCTCACTCCTACTTGGCAATCAATCATGGATGGTCAGGTAAACCTACGCGACTATGTGGACGGTACTATTTCTTACACCAGCCCTGAAGGAAAAATATATAAGCTGAACGATACTATCGCGACCCTTATAGTGCGTCCGCGTGGTTGGCATTTGCTAGAAAAACATGTTCTGCTGAACGGCAAACCAATAGCTGGTGCGTTCATGGATTTTGGCGTGTATTTTTATCTCAACGCAAAAAAACTCATGGCACGCGGACTTGCACCATATTTTTATTTGCCGAAGCTGGAAAGCCATGAAGAAGCTGCTATGTGGGCGGATATTTTTGCCTTCTCCGAAGAAAAACTTGGTCTAACCAAAGGCACAATTAAAGCAACTGTACTTATTGAAACCATCGTTGCTGCTTTTGAGATGGACGAGATTTTATACGCGCTGAAAGATTATTGCGTAGGGCTAAACTGCGGTCGTTGGGATTATATTTTTAGCTTCATCAAAAAATTCAACAAGCGTCCTGATTTTGTTTTGCCTGACCGTTCTGCTGTTACCATGACTACGCATTTCTTACGGTCATATTCGCTGCTGCTCATCAAAACCACTCACAAGCGCGGAGCATTTGCTATGGGTGGAATGAGTGCGTTTATCCCTGTTAAAAATGATGAAGCGGCTAATGAAAAAGCCTTCGCCATGGTGCGCGCCGATAAAGAACGTGAAGCAGGTGATGGGCATGACGGAACATGGGTTGCCCACCCTGCCCTTGTGCCTGTGGCTATGGAGGTTTTTAACCGCTTGATGCCGACTTCTAACCAAGTAACTCGTCAGCGTCCTGATGTGGATATGAAAGCCAGCGATTTGCTTACCATACCGCAAGGCGCAATTACTGAGGCGGGACTGCGTAACAATATAAGCGTGTCAGTGCAATATCTTGCTTCGTGGCTGAATGGTGTTGGTTGCGTGCCGATTTTTAACTTGATGGAAGATGCAGCAACCGCTGAAATCGCCCGCTCACAAATCTGGCAGTGGATTCACCATGATAAAGGCGTGCTGGAAAATGGTCACTCAATTACCATTTCGTTGTTTGAGCAGTTATTGGATGAGGAATTAGCAAAACTGCCAGCCAGTGACCTGCCATACGACCGCGCAGCAAAACTGCTTACCGAACTGGTTTCACAAGCAGAATTCGCCGAGTTCTTGACGCTATCTGGTTATGAGCAGTTGGGATAAAGCCAACTAATTATCTTACAACTGTCATTCCGAACAAATGTAAGGAATCTTTACAGAATAAAGCAAAGATCCCTCGGCTACGCTCGGGATGACATAGGAAAGACATATAGGATAGTTTTGCAATTTATCTGATCATTATCTGTATATTATTGTACATTATCGTCACTTTTCTCTAACGTTTTTATAATCTTCAGTAATACTTCCATACGTTTTGGATCACCATGTGGACCACCAGCCTCAAACGCAATTCTTTCAATTGAAGTGTTAATTGCCTCTGTTATTTTATTTCTGAACCCGAGGCGCACTTCATCCATAAGTTTTTCATATTCATACATGAATTCTGGTATTTTTCGCCAGCGCGCAAGAGTCTCTCTTCGCAATTTCAAATCTATGGCAATGTCTGTCGTTGAGCTTCCACCAGCTAGCATATTTAATGCCCTTCGTTGTTTTGGTGTGAGTCTGTGTGACATTTCTTATACTCCTGCTTTTTTATAAAAGTAAGAATATAAGGAGAATATCGGGTCTGGAAGTGAGTAAATGAAAGCGTTACACCCTCACCCTAACCCTCTCCCAAAGGGAGAGGGAATAGGAGAGAAAAACTAGCGCAAGCTATCAAGCGGTACAGAATAGGTAATCATAGCTGTTTCTGCACCTGGATTTTTCCTATAAAGGCTAGCGTTAGAAATATGGTTGAAAGCCGCCCCTAAACGGTGAGCATTAGGAAACTCATACGCCAGCTCTATACCTGAAGTAAACTCAAGCGCACCACCAAGATCTTTACCGTCACCTTCTTTATATGCACCAGCAACAAAACTTGGGATCAAATAGAGCTGGTTATCAATCAATGGAACATCCCAATGCAAACCAGCATAAGCATATACCGATGAATCATTAGTTGCATTTATACCAATTGTTGGACGAATGCCATATTGCAGAGGGCGAGCGCGATACTCAATACCAAACTGAGCTGCGGAATTATCCGCACCGATAACATCAAAATAACCTATATAGCCAGTAATATAATCCTTCTTGTCCTCTGTTGCCTGAGCTGCTGGAGCTAAAGCTGAAAAAGCTGCTACTAAAGCTATCGCTGAATATTTTATTTTGCGTATCAAATTCATAACTTAAAAACTCCATTATTAATAAAAATAAAAAATACCTGCATTTTTCCTAGCGCATTTATGTCAATCCGTAAACAATAAAAGATATAACTTATATTGCAATTACCATATTATTTCTACATGATGTGTCGTAACTTGCACATTTATGAAGGCGCAAAATGCAGATTGGAAACTATCTTCTTATTATACTGATTTTTGCAGTCTTGGCTGTTCTGATAGCTGGCATCATGCTTATGGGCAAAGGTGGAAAAGCTAATTTTAAATATGGCAACAAACTAATGATGGCGCGCGTAAGCTTACAAGGACTTGTGCTGGTGGTGCTTGCCATGATGTATTTATTCGCAGCAAAATAAGCGGTAAAATATGGTAAAACTGAACAAAATATATACGAAAACTGGAGATGCAGGAGATACTGGACTCACTGACGGCAGCCGTCGCGCGAAATATGATTTGCGCGTTGAAGCTTACGGCACAGTTGATGAAGCCAATTCTGCAATTGGACTTGCTCGGTTACATATTTCTGACGAACATGACAAAATGCTGGAGCGTATCCAACATGATCTGTTCGATCTCGGAGCGGATTTTTCTACTCCCTTCTCAGCAAGCGGTGAGGACAAAGCACTGCGTATCATAGAATCACAAACACTAAGGATTGAGCGTGAAATAGACGCGCTTAACGAACATATTTTACCGCTTAATTCTTTTGTGCTGCCAGGTGGTAGTTCTGCGTCTGCATTTTTGCATCTGGCACGAACCATAACACGGCGAGCAGAACGAATTGCCTGCGCTCTTTCTACTAAAGAAAAGGTGAATCCCGAAGCTATTAAATATCTTAATCGTCTTTCAGATTTTTTGTTTGTACTTGCCCGAGCAACAAATGACGATGGAAAAAATGATGTTTTATGGACGGTCGGAATCAACCGTTAATATTTTCCTAACTAATTTGTCGTATAATGATAAAAAATATTTTTTTAGTTGCGATTGTAAAATTATACTGTCAAAACAATTAGAGATTAAAAATTTTGGTAACGCCTAAAGATATGTAAGAATTGGGAAATGTCCATTAAGAAAAGTCGAACCACACATTTGGTAGCTGTAACACCGCGGGGATGGGCGACCCGCGCTTCCCTAGTAATCTTGATGGCAATGTCGCTGGCGTTGGTGGTAATGAGCCAAACTTCCAACCAAACCGCTACTCGTCTTCGCATCGCTCTCATGGACTTTATTACGCCAGTTGTTTCCGTGGCGAGCAAGCCTCTTGATGCTGTCGCTAATGTTGGCGCGTGGATAAACGATGTCACTCATCTCTATTCAGAAAACATTGCTCTTAAAAACGCAAATGCACAGTTGCTACAATGGCAGTCTATCGCAAAAAATATGGAGGCGGAAAATAAGAGTTTACGCGCTTTGATGAATGCCGTTGCTGTGCCTAAAAATAATTACATTACCGCTAGGATTTTTACCGATATGGGTGGTCCTTATGTCCGTTCAGCCCTTATTGGTGGTGGCATTGACCAAGGAATAAAAAAAGATCAAGCAGTGATAAGTGAAAAGGGGCTTGTCGGTCGTGTTGTTGAAACAGGCAGTTCCAGCTCGCGTGTTCTGCTACTTAGCGATATAAATTCGCGCATCCCAGTTATGAGTGAATCAAGCCGTGAAAAAACTATCTTGGTTGGAAATAATAGCGAGCTTCCGAGCCTATCTTATATCTCACCAGATAGTAATATCAGGGTCGGCGAGCGTATCATTACTTCTGGCGATGGTGGCGTTTTTCCACAAGGGATAGCTGTTGGCGTGGTGACAAAGATTGAAAAAGGTACAATACGCGTCCAGCCATTTGTCGATGCAACCAGTATTGAATATATAAGTGTGGTTGATTATTCTCTTTAAAACTCGCAGTCACCGACTAATTGGATTTTCATCACCAAGATAGGCAGATTTTAAACGCTTGTTTCTTGAAAATGGTTTGCGTAAATCCTCGAGTGCTTTGCCCCTAATCTGATCGACACGCTGTTTAGAGATACCCAGCTCTTTTCCTATATTTTCTTCAGTTTTCTCATCCAGTATCCCTTCAAGGATATATCTTTCCCTTTCTGAAACATTACTTAAAACGCCTTGTAATGCTAGGCTAACTTCTTTTTTTTGCAACTCTATTTCTGGATTAGATACATCACGATCAAGAGCAATATCTTTTTCATTTCTATAACTTGAGTCTGGAGAACTACCAACAAGTTCTTTTTGCCGTGCCACTTTTATTTTCTTAAATTCATCCACCAAAGTGTTTTGGATTCTTGTCTGCAGATATTTCCATCCTTTTGGATCACCAGAGAATATATTTGCATTGCCATTACCTGCAAGCAACCTGACTAAAGCATTATTAACCGCATCACTTATTACTTCATCACTTATATTATCTTCACCAAGAATTTTAAGAGCCAGTTTTTTAGAAGTTCGATCCACAAAAGGTTTGATTGTTTTTATCAGTTCATCGCTGGCATAAGCATCACCATTTCTAATTTTTTCCATCAAATCATTAATGTGCGTATATTCTTGCTTTGTAAAATGACGTGAATGATCTTTGTGTTGTGTTTGCCCTATTTTATCTGCAAATGATTGCATATTATTCCTTTGCTTCTATGTTATTTATGTTATCGGACAATAGTAACATAATTAACTAATCAATATATTACAATTCGGTGAAGATTTACATGGGGATTGGCATAAAAAATTATTGTATAACAATATATTATAAAAAAACGATTGGCTATGACGAGTAGTTTTAAACGCCCTGAGCTTCTATTTTGGACAGTAATGCCAGCATGCATAACCTTCCTGCTGTTCGTTTTATACATAATTCCCAAGCATATTTGGGGTATCGGCTATATCATGCCAATTCTGCCAATAATTCCAATTTTCTATTGGGGAAAACTCGATGCACCAGAGATGCCCTATTGGTTTGTCTGTTTAATGGGGTTGTTTATGGACACTGCAAGTGGAATCCCGATTGGATTATCATCATTTTTATATCTCCTATTTTTAGCGATACTCCACTCACAAAGTAAATATCTCCACAAGGAAGGATTTGCAATTGTCTGGGGATATTTTATGATTCTACTTGCTGTAATTTTTATTCTTCAGTGGCTGATTATGTCCTTCACCAGCAATCACCTGAACGCGATACCAGCCGTGTTTATGCAGTGGCTCATTACTGTGTGTCTTTATCCGTTATTTCATAATATGTTTGATAAGATAGTGGAGCATGTAAAGCAAAGACGCTGGATACTCACGCATGCCTAAAGAAAATGAGAAACAATATATATTCACCCGTCGCGCCCTTGTGTTCGGCGGATTGCAGCTTGCTGCCTTTTCCGCGCTTGCTGGAAGGCTTTACTATCTTCAATTCGTAAACGCTGAAAAATATACCGCACTATCTGAAAATAACCGTATCAAGCTGCAACTTGTTGCGCCAGCACGCGGAAATATTTTAGACCGAAAAGGTAACCAACTAGCCACCAGCGACACTAATTACCGCCTATTTATTGATTACAGCACTATAACCCAACAATCTCTGAAGAACACTATTGAGAAATTAAAAAATCTGTTAGTCATTCCCGAAAAAAAAATTAAAGCACTGGCAAATGTTAAAGTTTCCACTGCCTCCATGCCTGATATGATTAAAGAACATCTGACTTGGGATGAGGTGTCACTAATTGAGCTGCATATGATGGATTTAGCTGGCGTAACCGTTGATATAGGTCAGATACGTTACTACCCAATGCTTGATGAAGCAGCGCATTTGCTTGGCTATCTTGGTGCTGTAACGGAAGAGGAGTTATCCGAAGACGACCCACCACTGATGCGCCTGCCTGATTTTAAAATTGGAAAAAATGGCGTGGAAAAAATGTTGGAGGATAGGCTGCGTGGCACGGCTGGTATCCGCCAATTGGAAGTAAACGTACACGGAATGCCCGTGCGGGAAATTGGCAAAACAGAAAGCATCGCTGGCGAGAACATCAAACTTACAATTGACAGCGACCTTCAACATTATGCCGCTGGACTGGTAAAAAATGAAAGTGCCAGCGTAATCGTAATAGAAGTAGATACAGGTAATCTTCTTACAATGGTTTCTTTACCAGCTTTCGACCCCAACGTATTCAGCACTGGTATCAGCAGTGATTATTGGAAAGAACTCTCCAGCGATAAAAAATCACCTCTGCTCAATAAGGCTATCACTGGTCAATACCCACCCGGTTCAACATTTAAAATGATAGTTGGTCTCGCTGCTCTGGAAGCAAAGGTTATTACACCAGCAACCACGGTATTCTGCCCCGGTCATTTTTATCTTGGTGAGCATAAATTCAACTGCTGGAAAGAGGGCGGACACGGCACAGTGCATTATCATGAGGCAATTGAACAATCATGCGATACTTTTTTCTACACCACCGCACAAAAACTGGGTACGGAAAAAATTGTAGAAATGGCACATCGCTTCGGTCTTGGCGAATTACACGATCTTGGTTTAACTAGTGAAAAATCTGGAAATATTCCAACACCAGATTGGAAAATGAAAAAATACAAACAACGCTGGAGTGGTGGCGACACCATTAATTACGCCATCGGACAAGGCTATGTGCTGGCTACACCTTTGCAACTAGCTGTAATGGCAGCGCGAATGGCGAGTGGCTTGAACGTATCACCACGTTTATTCGTGCCAGAAGGAGAAGAAAATCCAGAGTTTACCAGTGTCAGACTAAAACCTGAACTGCTGAGATTGAACATAAATGCTATGTCGGCAGTTGTGAACGAACCACATGGAACTGCATATGCAAAACGTATAAGTGATCCGCGCTTCATGATGGGTGGAAAAACTGGAACTTCACAGGTACGCAAGATTCTGCAGCGCGGGCAAAACCAGAATTTGCTTCCGTGGGAAGCGCGACACCATGCACTGTTTGTTGGTTTTGCACCAGTTGATAAGCCTAAATATGCTTGTTGCGTGGCAATAGAACATGGTGGTGGCGGTGCATCCGCTGCTGCCCCTGTCGCCCGCGACGTGCTGCTTCGGGTTCAGCAAATGGATGCTGGTGTAGAGCAAACTCCACAAAAAACACCTACTACCCCACAGCCTCAAAAGACTGAACCGCAAGAAATAATTGAGGAAATAGTCCCTGATAATGCAGACCCAATAGAGGTTGGCACTCCTGTAGAAACACACTAAAAAACAATCACTTATTATTAATATCTATTGAAAATAAACTTATTCTAGTGTATAAACTACACTCAATATGTTGAAAATTTGACATATGCTCGCAGAATATTTTTAACCCCATATCCAAGGATAATATATGAAAAAGATTCTATTCCTACTCGCTTCGCTATTTGCCATTTCATCACCAGCTTTTGCACTTTCTCCAGCTGAAAGAGAAAGACTAGCGGAAGACACACAAGAAATACGCCAAGATAGAAAAGAACTAAGAACTGACATCCATGAACGTAATCAGTACCTAAAAGCTGGTGATAAAGAAGCTGCAAAATTAGAACAAAAAGAAATTCATGGTGACAAAAAAGAACTTCATCAGGATCTTAAAGAGCGTCGCAGTGACAGGCGCGACATACGCGGGGATCACAGAGATGATCGTCGTGGACAACATGCTGGTGGCGAAAGACATTCTGGTGGCATGAAACACGCTGGCGGTGCAAGACATGCTGGTGGTAAAGCTCGTAAATAGATTTATGCTCCATTCAATAATTATTGAGCATCTTTATGCCCTCGCCCTAGCCCTCGCCCAAAGGGAGAGGGAATGAGCATCTTCCCCCGCTGGGGGAAGAGTGGCGCGAGCCGAGATGAGGGCTTGTCTAAAAAATTATTTAATCGAGTTTAGTGTTTTTATAATAAAAACCCCTTCTTTTATAATTGAAAGAAGGGGTTTTTTTCTTGTCTTCCCAAGCAATGCAAAGATCTCTCTCTACGCTCGAGATGACAAAGTCTGAATAATTAGGCAGCGGCTTTTGGCGCAGAAGATGTGCGTTTCGGAAAACGGCCAAAGCGTTTATTACCACCATTATTTCCACCAGCGTTACCGCCAGCAGACTTGCTACCACTTCTATTTCCACCGTAAGGCTTCTTAGAACCATAGTTGCGCGGTTTGCCGTCACCACCAGCATTGCCACGAGGCATATGCGGAGGAGCTTCATTGGGATGCAGCAAGCGATGAATTGCACGCCATTTCAAACCGTCGTCTGGAGAAATCAAGCATAAAGCCGAACCTTCCGAACCGTTACGACCAGTACGTCCAATGCGGTGAATATAATCTTCAGGGCATTGTGGTAAATCATAATTGATTACATGTTCGATATGCGGAATATCCAAACCACGAGCAGCAATATCAGTTGCTATCAGAACGCGGAATTTCATATCACGGAAACCTTGAATAACTTTTTCACGTTTACGCTGATGTAAATCACCATGGATAGTATCGGTTTTATGACCTTGCTTATTGAGGCGTTCAGAAAGCCTATCAGCACCACGTTTGGTTTTTACAAACACGATGATAGAACCGTTGCGAGCTTCAATTTGCTTGGTAAGCTCTTCATACTTGCCAGATTCATTGACATGAATGATGTCCTGCTGGATTTTTACAATCGGCGCATTAACCGCACCAACCGCAACACGTTCTGGATTTTTCAAATATTTTGCAGACATCTTCACGATTTCTGCTGGAATAGTTGCCGAGAACATCAAGGTTTGGCGAGCAGGAGGTAAAAATTTCACTATACGATCTATCTGAATACCAAACCCCATATCAAGCATGCGATCCATTTCGTCTAGAACAAGAAAATTAGTGTCATGCAGAATCAGATTGCCACGCTCCAGATGGTCGTTGATACGCCCCGGTGTGCCAACAATAATACGCGGACGCATTTTGAGCTGTGCGGTTTGTTTATGCATTGAATCACCGCCAATAAGCAGTGCTGCTTGTATAAAACTACGCTGACCAAGCAATTGTGTGATAACAGTCATCACCTGCGTTGCTAGTTCACGGGTTGGAGTTAAAACAATCGCATTACCGCGAGGATTATTCAAAATTTTAGCCACTAGTGGAATACCAAAAGCAGCGGTTTTACCAGTTCCAGTTTGTGCAGAACCAAGAACATCATGCCCTTTAAGAGCAAGGGGTATTGCTTGTTTCTGAATTGGAGTTGGAACAGTATATTTCATGCGCTCAAGCGCAGTGTTAAGTTGAGCTGGAAGCTCAAACTGAGAAAAACTAGTCATTATATTATAGTCCTTAAAAATAATATATTCTTGGCAGAATACTGCACCGAAGAATGTTTACATCTAGCATAAAAGCTGCTGCACCTATGAAAACATTGCGTTTTCAAAGAGCGTATTCAAGACGTACATGCAGAATATCCAGACATCCAGACATTCTGAGCGGTACGACATGATACGCAAATCTATGAAGACATAAAAACAAAATCCCACATGTGGATTTTGTATGCGTAACTACCACACCGCGTGGAAGGAATGGGGAATTATTTTTATAACTCCCCAGTTCAAAACTTAAGAAACCAGCTTCAAATTAGCTGCTGAAGTCTTACCTTTGTTGGTAGCGAGTTCATAAGAAACACGCTGACCTTCGTTAAGGGTAGAAAGACCAGCGCGTTCAAGCGCACTGATATGAACGAATACGTCCGAACCACCTTGATCAGGTTGAATAAAACCAAAACCTTTAGTTGGATTGAACCATTTAACAACACCTGTAGCCATTAGAAATCTCCTTGTATGGCGTTAATCCACATAGCAACTATTGCCATGTGTAGATATAGCTTCGTAATCAACCCAACATATAAATATATACGGGCTGGAAACTCTTGGCTACACGTCATGAAAGAACGCCTTGAAGGAAGATCAATCCTACATCATTTTTGATGCAGCCATCATGGTTAGATGGTGAAGTAATGCGAAGAGTAAAATACTAAACTCGAGCGTCATAAATATAGATTTTCTCGTGGAAGTCAAGGTATTTTCTGTATTACTTGTTATAACGCACAATGAAGCATAACAATACCTGACTGTTTTATATAGCATTTTACAATTAAACAGAATACAATCAGCGGAGAAGTTAAACTGGAATTTTATCTAAATATATGTAGAGAAGAAGCAATTATGAGTGGCAGTTTTAAAAGAAAAATATTGATTATATGCCTAATTCTATTGCCGTCACCATTAATAGCGGCTGCCTTTCCTACAATACCTCAGGCTCTGCCAACACCAACGGCTCCAGCCTCTCCACCCGCCACAATGGCGGATATACTTAAAATGTCTCAACTAGGCGCAAGCCCCTATAACACCGATGCCCCCCCAGTGCTAGAGACCAAACCAACGTTGAAAATGGAATTGCTCTGGGACAATGAACCGCTAGCTGGTCGGAAAATATCAGGGACAGTTAGATTGCGTAGAATTAGTGATGGGGAGACTGTTGCTAAAGATGCTTTACACCCTGTGCAAGGACAAATTGTTCACCTTATGCTCATTGACACGAGCCTAACCGACTACCAGCATGTTCATCCACAGCCATCGGAAAGTCCCTACGCATTCAATTTCACATTCTCACCGAAATTCAATAGCAGCTACAAGGCTTGGGCATATGTAACACCGCTTCCCGCCAGAAAAGAAGAGATCTCAAATGGATGGGTTGGTGAAGTAGAATCTTCATTTGTTGACCGTAGAATTTCTTATACAGCTTCGATTGAAGGATATAACTTTACTCTATCGTTTGATAATCCACCAAAGTTTAACCAGCCATTAGCTGGGAAAATCAACATAGTTGATCGCGATAAAAAGCCAGCGAAATGGAAAATACCTCCTCCGAAAGAGTTTGCCAATATTATCGGATTTTATGATGACAATAGGCATATTGTCCATATCTACCCAAAAACTGTGCAGCCAAGCATATCAAAAACAACTGGTCGCTTTGAAACAGAAAGTGGACCTGATGTTGAGTTCAGCATGACACCACCACAGGCAGGATTTATGAAAATGTTTGTGCAGGTTACACTGAACGGAAAAGAAATAATTGTTCCCTTCGCGTTTAATATAGAGAAGTGAGTTATTCTTAAGCTACAGAAGGTGACTGCGCTGCTTGCTTTGCACGTTGTTCGTTTAAATCAGCAACGAATGACTTTTCTGGCTTTATTTGAGCTGCCGAAGTCTCAATAGCAGAGAGTTTCTCCTTAAGATCCCTGTTCTCAGCGGTAATCTCATCGAATTGTTGGCGGGCAGCATTGGCTTTTTTAGCACCACGGAAATATCCTACGATTTGGGTAACGGAGGCAACAGCTGTTCCAATAATAGCAGCACCAATTAATGCCTTACTACCTCGCCCCAAAGCTTCCCAAGCACCTTTCAGTATATCAGAAGACTTAACGTCTTTAAATAGCTCTGCCTTTAATGATTTTAAAGCTTCTTTATCTTCCAATTTATTTAATCGTTTAAGCAAATCATATGAAACTCTAAGTTTGGCAGTTGCTTCTTTTTGCACCTCATCACTATGAGAAACCGCACCTATAGCAGCACCTATTGCTCCACCAACCGCCAAGCCTTTAAGAGCATCAACATCACCCTGCCCGAAAGCAGACGCAGTTTTGCTAAGTCCTTTATATTCTTGCTCGTTTGTATTTTTATTATCACCCATAACCAATGCAAGCTCCCATATATATTATGCTAGGTGGATTGTAACAAATCCTCAGAAAAGACAAAGCACCTATTTATTAAGATTTTATGACATGGGTAATATAATTGTTACAACCACACCAAAACTGATAAATTACAGTGGTTTAGCTGGGCGTTAGCCTGCGCACGCACGACTGGTTTGGCGTGGTAGGCAACGCCCAAACCTGCTGCCATCAACATCGGTAAATCATTCGCACCATCACCGATTGCCAGCACCTCTGATTGGGAAATATTCATCTTTTTGCATGTTTCCTGCAAGGTTTTCAGCTTGGCTTCTTTGCCGAGAATTGGCAGCTTTACTTTGCCTGTGAGCCTACCGCCCACTATCTCCAGTTCATTGGCAAAATCAGCATCAAAACCCAACTCTCTGCATACCCGCGAGGTAAAAAATGTAAATCCGCCAGAAACGAGGACTGTATATCCACCTTTTTTCTTAAACACGTTTATGAGTTCTTTTGCCCCTGCCATCATTTTCACACGCTCGTCATAACATTCCTGCAAAACCGCCTCTGGCATTCCTTCCAGCAACGCCACGCGTTCCGTTAGCGCAGATTCAAAATTAAGTTCGCCGTTCATGGCGCGTTCGGTTATCAGTGAAACTTCCGCTTTTTTGCCTACAAAATCCGCCAGTTCATCGATACATTCCACCGTTATCATGGTTGAATCCATATCGCTAATCAGCAATTTTTTATGACGATTTGCAACCTCCTGCACAATGCCATCATAAGGTTGGTCAGCAAGTATTTCCTGCACAATTGAATGTGTGGTTTTGAGTGTGGAGTGTGAAAAGAAAAGGTCGCAGGCAACATCTTTTGCCAACCACTGCGTTTTTTCTACGCTAATCCCTTGCGAAGCCAGCGACAGCACCATAGACTGAACAAAAGCCTCAGAAAGAGGCATCTTTTTAGAATCGGCAAGTAAAGTAATGACAAAATCCATAGATAAACTTCCAAATATCAAAGTAATTGTGGGAGCGACAGCCAGTGGCAAATCAGCATTTGCAATTTCCTTAGCGGAAAAAACTCACGCTGTCATCATCAATGCAGATAGCCAACAGGTTTATAGCGATTTGCGAATCCTCACCGCCCGCCCTACACCAGAGGAAGAAGCCAAAATACCGCATAAATTATACGGCACAATGGCAGCGAATGAACACTGCTCTGCTGGAGTATGGCTGCGCTACGCTAAAATGGAAATTGACTGGGCGCGCACACAAAATATCACGCCGATAGTGGTTGGTGGCACAGGATTATATATAAAAGCTCTGACGCAGGGAATCGCTGAAATTCCTGATATTGATGCAAGCGTGCGCGCACAAGCAATGAGTGATTATGAACAGATGGGAAAAGAGGCTTTTAGCGAACGGCTGCGCGCCATAGACCCTGAATTTTTTGAACGGCTTAAAGTTTATGACAGACAGCGATTAGTGAGAGCCTATGAAGTGTGGCTAGGCAGTGGAAAAACTCTATCTTGGTGGCAGAACCGTGAAGTGCAACCCACATATAATGCTGATGAAATTGAAATTACAAAAATTGAACTCCCGCGTGAAGAAATTTATAAACGTTGTGATGCCCGTTTTGTACAAATGATAGAGGCTGAAGCAGTGGAAGAAGTAAAACAATTAATGATGCTAAATCTGCCAGATAGCCTGCCAATTATGAAAACTATCGGTGTGCGCGAATTATCCGCCTATTTGCGCGGAGAAATGAGCCTAGAACAGGCAACCGAACTCTGCCAAACCGCCACCAGACAATACGCCAAGCGGCAAATGACATGGTTCAGGAATCAGGTTTGAAATAAATTTGTCATTCCGAGGGCAACGAAGAATCTTTACATTATAATCGTAAAGATCTCTCGACAAGCTCGAGATGACAAAATAATCTGTTGATTTATATATATAATATAATCGTAACAAAACCTTAACACAAACTCCGCAAAGTTTTGCTAAACTAAGCTTCTGAATTAAAAAATTTAACCTAAAAAATGAAATATGCCCGATAATAAAAAACATCACAAACATGCTGATAAAGTAAAAGCAGGTTCACCCGAGCCTATCGTCATTTTTGTAGCCTCTTCAACTCCTGAAAAAATCCGTGACTTCCAGCTCATCGCCGAGGCTAAAAAATACCCTATTATTTTTGAGGATATAAATAAACTCCTCGGTGCATTTCATCACGCTGATGAGGTCAGCAGTGATTACAAAGCTAACGCTGGCGACAAACTAAAATCCGTGGATATCTCTGGATTTCGCAATGGCGATTATACGAAACGAGTTGTGAATTACTTAAGAGATAGAGATTTATCTGCAACTACAAAAATGTTTATTGCCACTGAAGATGGTGGTTTTAGTTTAGAAAAAGACATATGGGATAAGGTAAATAAAGACGGTATCCCCCGTGAGGTTCTGGAGCGAATAAAGCCGAATAAAAATCCTAATTTCAGTGGTCCTGGGGTTGAAACAGCTCCTGTTATTAGTTCAATGCTTGGCGAATATAACTTCATGCAACGCGTTCAGAAAGCCGTGTCAGATTTGGGTAGAGATGGGCAGGATATAACAATGTTACAAAATGCTGTTATTAGCCTAACACCAATTGATGTTGGTTCTACTGCAGAAAAAGAGATTTTTAATGCCGAGAAAATTACCTATCTACACACGCCAGACCATCATTCGATGAAAAAATCCTTTACCGAAAATGAGCATAAAATCAGCAACTACCATTATTCAAAACCACATAATGGTAACGGTAGAAGCATTATAGAATTGGGGAAGGAAGGAATAACTGAACATGGTGTCCGCGCAGAATTAGCGGATAAAGTTTACGCCGAGTTTTTTGAAAAAGAAATTAAATCTGGTCATAAACCTAATTACCATCACCCTTACAAAAATAAAGTTAGTGGGGAAGCATATCGGATAGGTGCATTTGATTCCGCTGGAACTCAGGCTATGATTGACAAAATAGCTCGTTTGGACAAAGGGCGTAGACTAGGTGCAGGTTTTGCCATAACAATTCCTGATGGCGCGTATATTGGTGATAAGGGACACACATCAAAAACTCTGCCGCAATCAAGCTATGATATACTCAGCAATATCGAAAAAACGTTGGCAAACAGCGATTCTGTGGTGCTTTTCCCTGACATGCTTGAGCATAGAAAGAAACCTGAAACGCCAGAAGAAATTGAGAGAGAAAAGCTCGCCCAACTGACAAAGCTATACACATTGTTTTCGTTAGTTGTTGATAAACAACTCAATGCCCGTGATGCAAAGAAGCCAATAATAATCATGAATCATGACGGCAGCTGGAATGATGCTATCGCCATTCACAACAACCTTGCTAATATTGGCATGACCAAAGAACATACCATAAATCTTCCAACCAGATTCAATAACACTCACGGCGTAGATATACAATCTAACAGCTATTACGATGTGGTTGGAACACCCAAAAATGGTAAGCACTATACATACCAGCAGACCGCTGATGCTGTTATAGAAATACTCAAAGAAAAACGTAAAGGATATAATCTTCGCCCAGCCTCCCACTCGGCAAAAAGCTGGAATGGAAAAGACCCGCAGGATTTTGACGGTTACAAAGTTGCTGTTTTCTGCTCTGCCAGCAACGAAAATAAATATCTGAATGAAGCCGTCAAAGATATGAGCTACCATCTAGCAAAAGATAAATTTGGGATTATCTATGGTGGTGGCGACCGCTACACTATGGGAGCTGTACTTGAAGGTGTTAAAAAACATCGAAAAGAATTGATGACAATTGATGGATTATCAGAAGAAGACGCAAAGAAAAAAACCTACATCGCGGGCTACAGCACCAAGCAGATACTAAAATCAGAAACAACAAAGAGTGCGTTCTCACCTGATTTAAATTATTCAAAACAGAACACCAATATCTATCAGCGTATGGCGGATATGTTGGAAAATTCTGATGCCGTGGTTGCTGCCCCCGGTGGTGCAGGAACAGTGCAGGAATGGACAGCAGCACTGATACTTAACCATCTGCGCCCTAAAGAAGAAAAAAAACCAATAGTTTTTTATAACCCAAAATTGAATGTGGAGCAGACGCAAGTATGGAATGTTGCGCTCAAAGCTGTTCTCGGTGAAAAAGATTATAATTTGCTAACTAGTGAAACAGCTTCTCCAAGTAAACGCGAAGAACGCTCCAAAGAACTAGGTATTTATGTGGAAACAACTGAATCAGCTGTGCAAAAACGTATTTCTGAGCTGAGAAAAGAACATGAGTTACATAAAAAACACAGCCATGTTGAATCGTACCTTAACCGCTCATCTCACGCTGATGGAATAACGCTGCACTAAAAATCAACGCATTTTCCAGCTATTTCCCAATCACCAAAACGTGATGGGTCTAAGCCACCACGACCGCCAGTTTCAGGAATCTTTGATTTGGGTTCAGTTGTTGACAATGAATCCTTTACAGCAGATTTATCTTTCTTGTCTTCTGGCTTTTCATTTTTATTTTTCATAAATAGTCACTTCATTATTGGTCATGGTTATGTCATAAGAAGGCAAATATCATAAGAATTGTAACTATAAAATGAACATTAAGAAACAAAATATTTCTGAAAGCTCTCTGCCTTCCAACGCTCGCTTAAGCGCGATAGCTGCCCTTGTCCACACCATCGACAAAGGCAAACCTTTGGATAGTGCGTGGCTGGCGGATAGGCATTTCGCCTCGATGAGTCCGTCAGATAGAGCATTCTCACAATTATTGGTAAAGACTGTATTGCGTAGGCTGGGGCAGATTGACACACTGATTGCTCTGTTTCTTGAACATCCATTAAATAATAAAACCTCTCGTATAACTCATATTTTACGGCTTGGCATCGCGCAGCTAATCTGGCTGGAAACACCACACCATGCCGCTGTTCATTCTTCTGTGGAAATTACCAAACAAATTAAAATGGAAAAATTTGGTGGGTTGGTAAATGCTGTGCTGAAGCGCGTTATAAAAGAAGGTGCAGCTATTATCACTGAGCAAGATGCAGCAAAACTAAATACACCAGAATGGTTGTGGAAAAGCTGGGTGAAGACTTACGGAGAGAAAACAGCTAGAAAAATAGCTGAAACACATATAACCGAACCACCACTGGATATCACCGCAAAATCTGATGCAGAATTTTGGGCAAAAGAATTAGGCGGAAGTTTATTAGCAAACGGGTCTATCCGCCTGCGTGACGCAAAGAATATAACCCATCTCAAAGGATTTTCCGAAGGTAGCTGGTGGGTTCAAGATATGGCGGCTTCTATCCCTGCCCGCCTGTTTGGTGATGTAAAAGATAAAATTGTGGTTGATATGTGCGCTGCCCCCGGTGGAAAAACCGCGCAGTTAGCATCATTTGGTGCCAAAGTGTGCGCTATTGAACGCTCCAAAGAGCGAATTTCTATTCTTAAAACCAATGTACACCGCTTGAAGCTAAACGCAGAATATGTAAACGCTGATGCCTCAAAATGGATTCCAACATTTGTGCCTGATGCTATTTTACTCGATGCTCCCTGCTCTGCCACTGGCACACTCCGCCGTCACCCCGATGTCGCATGGCACAGAAAACCAGAAGAAATTGCCCGCCTTGCTGAAACACAAAATAAGTTGCTTAATCACGCACTTGATATACTAAAATCTGGTGGAACTCTTGTATATGCCGTGTGTTCTCTTCAACCAGAAGAAGGTGAACAGCAAATAACTAGGATTTTAACTGAACGTGATAATGTTTCGTTGGTAGCAGTTGACCCAGCTATGATTGGTGGGTTAAAAGAATGTATTACAAAACGTGGCGAGGTTCGCACCCTACCCTGTCATCTTGCTGAATCTGGCGGAATGGATGGATTCTACGCAGCGATTCTAGTTAAAAAGGAAAAATAACATGGCAACCATAAAAATAGCTCCTTCAATTCTTTCTGCTGATTTTGCTAGGTTGGGAGAGGAAGTTTCCGCAATTACCAAAGCTGGCGCAAACTATATCCATGTTGATGTTATGGATGGGCATTTTGTGCCGAACCTGACCATTGGTCCAGTTGTTATAAAATCCATAAAGCCATATAGCCCGCTGCCATTTGACGTACATCTTATGATTGAACCTGTTGACCAGTTTATCGAGGCTTATGCACAGGCTGGATCTGATATTATAACTGTACATGCCGAAGCAACCAAACACCTACACCGCACATTACAGCTGATAAAATCTTTTGGTAAAAAATGTGGTGTGTCGTTAGTTCCGACTACACCTGCTTCAGCCCTTGAACATATAATGGGTGATGTGGATTTGATTTTAGTGATGAGCGTAAATCCCGGATTTGGCGGGCAATCATTCATTCCATCACAGCTTGATAAAATCAAAACATTACGCGCTATGATTGATAAAACTGGGCGGGATATTGATTTGGAAGTTGATGGCGGCATAAATCCGCAAACCGCAAAAGAGGCAATTAAAGCTGGGGCTAATGTTCTGGTTGCTGGATCGGCAGTGTTTACAGGAAATTCTGCTGACTACGCAAAAAATATTGCAGCACTGCGTTAATGAGTAGCATCAGCAAATGCCCCAATTGTGGCAAACCAACCGTAAAAGAATTAGCCCCATTCTGCTCTAAACGCTGCAAAGATGTTGATCTGGCTCGCTGGTTTCGCGGTGATTATTCTATTCCCGTCATCGAAGGTAATGATATGCCTGATTCAGAAGATGAAGAAAGCCCCAATTTACAATAACTTACTAATAATGCTACAATTATAAAAAAAACTCTTTCCCCTGTGGCTAGTTTTGATGTACAAACCCCGTTCGCTCTGCTTTACTCTTTCTGATATTTAGAGTAAAAGCATGAATTAAAATTAAATAACTACTATTTCCAAAGAATCTGGAAGGATGAGAAAATGGCTGTACCAAAAAGAAAAACGACCAAATCAAAACGTGATATGCGTCGTTCACATGATGCTCTGAAAAGAACAAACCCAGTTGAAGATAAAACCACAGGCGAACTGAAACGCCCACACCATGTGTCGGTAGACGGCTATTATAACGGTCGTCAGGTAACTACAGATAAAGTAAACCGCTAAGGTATAGCTCTCATGGCTCATGGGAAAATCCAGTCTCCTATCGCACTTGATGCCATGGGCGGTGATAACGCGCCTGATTGCGTTATTGCTGGTGCAGAAATGGCTCTCATCCGCCATCCTGGTATAAAATTCCTTATATTCGGCAATGAGCCTGAGATAGCACCTTTACTTAAATCCCGCCCTGCCCTTAAAGCAGCCAGTGAAATTGTTCACACACCACATATCATTGCCAGTGAAGATAAACCATCTGTTGCCGTGCGTCGTGGCCGCTCTTCGAGCATGTGGCTGGCTATTGAATCGGTAAAAGAAGGGCGTGCCTGCGCTGTCGTATCAGCTGGAAACACTGGCGCGCTAATGGCGATTTCCAAGCTGGTGCTGCGTACATTACCCGGTGTTTCACGTCCTGCTATCGCAGCCTTGTTTCCAACGCTACGCGGTGAATGTGTGATGCTAGATCTCGGTGCGAATGTTGAATCTGACGCGCAAGATCTATATCGCTTTGCAATTATGGGAGACGCTTTCGCCCGCGCTGTTCTTGGTCTTTCCCGCCCACGCATTGGGCTGCTCAATGTTGGCTCGGAAGATTTGAAAGGTCGCACCGAAGTAAAGGAGGCCTGCACATTACTTAAAAATTCTAGACTTAGCCTTAATTTCCATGGTTTTATTGAAGGAAATGACATAGCCGCTGGCACTGTTGATGTCGTAGTAACTGATGGTTTTACTGGTAATGTCGCACTAAAAACTGCCGAAGGTGCAGCACGACTTATCCGCACTTACCTGCGTGATGCTTTCAATAGTTCGCCCGTTGCAAAAGTGGGTGGCTTGCTGGCAAGTGGTGCATTGAAGGGTGTTAAAGACAAACTTGATGACCGCAAACGTAATGGCGCGATGTTCTTGGGTCTTGCTGGTATCGCGGTTAAAAGCCATGGCGGCGCGGATGCTTATAGTTTCTGCAATGCGGTGAGTGTGGCTGTGGAATTGGTAGCTCACCATATCAACACCAGAATTATGGATGAAATTGGGCATGTAGCACCAGCAAAAGTCTTTTCTCCAAAGATTGATATATCTAAACTTGATGCAATCGAGGGAGAGGCTGATTAGAACCTATCCCAGTAATATTATTATGATGCGACAGAGAGAATTTTTGATGAAATACAAGGAGCAAGGTGAAGAGCGTAGCGGTGGCTACGGTCTAGACTTGCGACGCAGTTGTTCGCAAAAATTATCCTGTCCCTTCGGGTTGCGCCAAAAAAGTCGTACTACTTCGTCAAACCTCTTGCCTGTAGAACCACTACAGGCTTGCGAGGTTTTCCTATTATTCCGCCTTTTTGGGCAGCAACGCAACACAAAAATATTACTGGGATAGGTTCAAATGATTCGTTCGGTCGTCATAGGCACTGGAGCATATCTTCCAGCTAAAATCATGACTAATTATGATTTTGCCAAGAATCTTGAAACCAGCCATGAATGGATTATCGAACGCACTGGAATCATCCAACGTCACATTGCAACAGAAGGTGAAAATACGTCTGACCTCGCAACTCTTGCTGGGCTTGATGCATTAAAAAACTCTGGTATTTCACCAGAAACTATCGACCTTGTTATACTAGCCACCACCACACCTGATGACACGATGCCTTCCACCGCCACGAAAGTGCAGCACAGACTGGGCATAAATCGTGGCGCAGCTTTTGATGTCAATGCTGCTTGCAGCGGGTTTGTCTATGCCATGAGTATTGCCAACAGTTTTATCGTGTCTGGGCAGGCAAAGCGTGTGATGGTTATCGGCGCGGAAACTTATTCACGCATTCTTGACTGGCAGGATCGCGGTACATGCATTTTATTTGGTGACGGTGCAGCTGCGATAATTCTGGAAGCACAGGAAGGAAGTGGAACAAGCGATGATCGCGGTATTCTATTTTCACGAATTCACTCTGATGGACAATATACCGAATTGCTAAAAACCACTGGTGGAGTTTCATCCACTATGACGGCTGGTTTTTTAACCATGGTTGGCAAAGAAATATTCCGCCATGCTGCCAGCAAAATGCCTGCCTCTGTGGAAGAAGGGTTACAAGAATTATCATTAAGCAAAGATGCTATTGACTGGCTAGTTCCCCATCAGGCAAATATGCGGATACTCGCCAGCGTCGCCCAAAAACTGAAGATTGGGGAAGATAAGGTGATAACAACAGTGGCTATGCACGCTAATACCTCCGCTGCCTCTATTCCCCTCGCCCTCCACCAAGCATCGCAGGACGGGCGGATTCGCAAAGGAAACCTCATTGCCTGCCCCGCTCTCGGCGCGGGACTCACATGGGGCTGCGTACTTTTACGCTGGTAGACTGGCTTTTCCAATAAAATCAACCAAACCCCTTGATTATGTTCTCGAAATAGGTTAGAATCGACCCAGTTGTAACTTTTTAGAGAAGAAAATACTATGCCAAAAACTCTTACCCGTGCCGATTTAAGCAATTCTGTATATGAACAAATTGGTTTGTCTTTGCAGGAATGTAACGCGCTCGTTGACAGTGTGATTGAAGAAGTATCTGTTGCCCTTGAACAGGGTAAATCGGTGAAGATTTCTTCTTTTGGTACTTTTAATCTTCGCAATAAAAAACAGCGTATGGGGCGTAACCCTAAAACTGGTGTGGAAGTGCCTATTACTTCGCGCACCGTATTGTCATTTAATGCATCGAATTTGCTGAAAGCTAAGGTGAACAGCAATTTGGTGGGTAAAAACGTTGAACTTGCATAAGGTAAAACTATTGGAGGGTTCGTGCAGCTAAATTTTCTTCAGGAAGACCTGCTTACCGTACTGAAAGAATCAAAACGAACTTCTGCCTCTAAAGCGAAACCAACTCTTGCCTCCTCTGCTGACTTATTTGGTGGTCTGCCGTTGGCTATGCCACCAGAAAAAAACAATCCAAAACCCATCAAGAAAATTGCTGAGAAATCAGAAGAGAAGCCCTCAGAAAAATCTTCTGATGATGCACCTAAGAAATCAGCAACAGCTTTCAAAACTATCAGTGAAGCATCGGCTCTGCTTAATGTTCCGCAGCATGTTTTGCGTTTTTGGGAAAGTCGTTTCTCCCAGATAAAACCTCTTAAAATGGGGGGTGGTCGTCGCTATTATCGTCCTGAAGACATCGATATACTCAGCAAAATCCATAATCTATTATACAAGCAAGGCTATACAATCAAAGGTGCAAAAAAAGCCTTTGAACTTAAAGAGGTGAAGCAGGCGGAAATAAAAACCGTCCCAGAAACAGCTAAGTCCATAATACTAACCGATAAACAGAGAAAACAAGTTTCCGCTATCCGCAATGAACTATTGGGACTACGCGAAAAACTTCGCCCCTATCTCGCTGAAACAGTTTCTGCGTAACATATGCATGCCAATAGTAGTTTGACTTTTGTCATAGGTGTTGTAACCTTCGTGGCTTAATTTTTTGATTTTCAGGAAGATTCATGGCAAAAAAACAAGCCGAAATAGCAATCATAATGGGCAGCACCTCCGACTGGGAGACAATGAAATACACTGCCGACATGCTGGATAATTTCGATGTTTCTTATGAATCAAAAGTCATTTCTGCCCATCGCACACCTGACAGGCTCTATGACTTTGCCAAGAATGCCAAAAAAAATGGCATAAAAATTATTATCGCTGGGGCTGGTGGTGCGGCACATCTTCCCGGTATGGCATCTTCTATGACAACCTTGCCCGTTCTTGGCGTACCCGTGGAAAGCGCAGCTTTGAAAGGAATGGATAGTTTGTTATCTATCGTGCAAATGCCCGCTGGTGTTCCTGTTGGAACATTGGCAATCGGAAAGGCTGGCGCAACTAACGCTGCTCTGCTTGCTGCATCCATACTCGCGCTGAATGATGAAAAACTGGCAAAAAAACTGGCTGCATGGCGCGCAAAACAAACCAAATCTGTAGCACTGAAACCCAATGCCTGATTCTGCAATTAAACCACTTCTTCCATTATCCACCATCGGCATATTAGGTGGTGGGCAGCTAGGTCGGATGATGGCTATAGCAGCAGCAGAAATGGGCTATCATGTGCATATTTACTGCCCAGAAAAAAACTCTCCTGCCAGTGAAGTTGCGCGCTTTAACACCGTTGGAGAATATAACGATATTAAAGCACTGGTGCGTTTTGCCGAAAGTGTTGATGTGATAACATATGAATTTGAAAATATTCCCGCCAAGCCAGTTGCAGCTCTTGCAAAAAAAATAAATATTTTTCCTTCACCGCAAATTCTAGCAATTTCACAGCATAGGATTTCAGAAAAACAAGTAATAGGTGCTATGGGCATTGCAACTGCGCCATTTGTTCCCGTTTCCTCTCTGGAAGAGTTACGCTTTGCAGCTAGGACAATTGGACTCCCCGCAGTTCTTAAAACAGCACGCATGGGCTATGACGGCAAAGGACAGGCAATACTGCGCAAAGAATCCGACATAAAAACTGCTTGGGCTAAACTTGAAAGTAATGATCTCATACTTGAAGGGTTTGTTGATTTTACTATGGAAATTTCGGTTATCGTCGCCCGAGATGTTAAAGGAAATATCCAGTGCTATTGCTCTGTGCAGAACACCCACAAAAACCATATCTTACATGAAACAATAGCCCCTGCCCCCATATCAAAAAAGTTGGCAACAAAAGCAGAAAATATCGCCTGTAAAATAGCAGAAGAACTTGATTTGGTTGGCTTGCTGGCAATCGAAATGTTTGTGACTAATGATGACAAAATATTAGTGAATGAAATCGCCCCACGCCCGCATAATTCTGGGCATTGGACAATCGATGCCGCCGTCACCAGCCAGTTTGAGCAGGTTATCCGCGCTGTTTGTGGTTTACCTCTGGGAAGCCCAGAGCGCCTGTGCGATGCGCGGATGTTAAATCTGATTGGTAATGATGTGAATGACTGGAAAAATTACAGCGCGCAGAAAAACGCCAAGCTGCATCTATACGGAAAAAAAGAAGCCAAAGCAGGACGCAAGATGGGACATGTTACGTTTTTGATGAAAGATTAGTTATAAAAACCTAGCTTTATCCGCCTTGTAAACTCCAAGAACTGTTACCTTTTTACAGTAAAAACTTAGTTCTTCTAACGCACCTTGCACATTTTTTTCATGCGGATGACCTTCAAAAGTGAGGAAAAACTGGGCGGCATCACGCTTCGCTCCCCCCGGAATATAGCTTTCCAGCTTCACAATATTCACACCCTGTGTGGCAAACCCGCCGAGTGATTTATATAAAGCTGCTGGCATATTGCGGACGGTAAAAAGAATTGTAGTTAGTATATTATCTTCACTTGGTTTTATCTCAGCTGGTTCACGCGCTACCATAATAAAAACCGTCACATTATTTTCTGCGTCCTGCAAATGTTCGCGCAGAATTTTAAGTCCATAAAGTTCAGCAGCAAGTGGTGAAGCTACAGCCGCTTTAGTGGGGTCATTCCACCTCGCAACATCGGCAGCAGCAGCGGCCGTGTTAGAATAGGCATGGGTATTTACTTTCATCTCGCGCAAATGCTCACGACATTGCATCAAAGCCTGCGGATGAGAATAAACATCTTTTATCGTTTCCAGCGTCGCACCTTTTACCGAAACTAGAACATGTTCAATATTCTGGAAATATTCCCCAACAATATGCAGCTTGGTTTTGGGCAATAAATTGTGGATTTCTGCCACCCTGCCCGCTTGCGAATTTTCTATCGGAATCATCCCCAACGCAGCCTTGCCAGCCGTCACCGCCTCAAAAACATCTTCAAATGATGGGCAAGGCATGGTCTGCATATAGGGGCTGGCTTGGCGGCACGCCAAATCGGCATTCGCCCCTTCCACACCCATAAAAGCAATTGTATTTTCTGGATCAAGATTCGTAGTAGTGCTGGACATGATGCTGGTAATTCCTTAAGTTGGTAGAAATAATAAATATCACGAATATAAAAGATTGCAACGCATGAACACTAAACTTTTGACTCCTAAAAACTGGAACACAAATAGCTGGCGCAATTTTCCTATTAAGCAACAGCCAGAATATAAGAACCTTGAGCATCTGAAAGAGGTGGAGGGCAAGCTTGCCTCATTCCCACCACTTACCTCGCCAACGGAAATCCGTGCGTTGAAGAATGAGCTTTCTGACGCTGCTTACGGTAAGGCATTTCTATTGCAAGGTGGCGACTGCGCTGAAAGTTTTGCTGAATTCAATGAAAAAAATCTCCGCGATTTTTTCCGCGTGATGCTGCAAATGACTATGGCACTTATGTATGGCGCGGGAAGGCCTGTTGTAAAAGTCGGGCGCATAGCTGGGCAATTTTCCAAACCACGCTCGGAAAATATGGAAAAAATCGGTGATGCCGAACTACCTAGCTATCGCGGTGACATGGTGAACTCTATGGAGTTTGACGAAAGCGGTCGCCAAGCTGACCCTGATCGCTTGCTACGCGCTTATTATCAAGGTTCTGCAACGCTGAATTTCCTGCGTACACTCGCGCGCGGTGGCTATGCCTCACTGAAACAAATCAACCGCTGGAATATGGAGTTTGTAAATTCCTCCAGTCAAGGCAGCCGTTTTGAAGAACTAGTGGCGCGCATCAATGAATGTCTTGGTTTTATTCAAGCCTGCCGCCTACCTCTTGATGATGTCGAAGAATTTGCTGAAGCCAGCTTCTTCACTTCACATGAAGCATTGCTGCTGGGTTATGAATCATCCCTCACCCGCTTTGATGAATTTGATGAAAAATGGTATGCCTGCGCCGCTCACATGTTGTGGATTGGTGATCGCACACGTTCGCCTGACGAAGCGCATGTTGAATTTCTGCGCGGTGTCGCAAATCCTATTGGATGCAAAGTTGGTCCTTCCACCACTGTTGATGGATTATTAAAACTGATTGATACGCTTAATCCTGAGAACGAAGCTGGTCGCCTGACCCTTATCAGCCGTATGGGTGCTGGAAAAGTTGGTGATTTACTACCACCACTAGTGCGCGCAGTTAAAGATGCTGGCAAAACTGTTATATGGGCATGTGACCCGATGCACGGCAACACCATCAAATCACCAAACGGTTATAAAACTAGAAAATTCACTGATATTCTTGCTGAAGTACGGAATTTCTTTGAAGTTCACAAAGCTGAAGGAACAGTTGCTGGCGGCGTGCATTTTGAAATGACTGGGCAGGATGTGACCGAATGCCTGGGTGGTGCGCAGGCGATTTCTGAACTTAATTTATCCGACCGCTACCACACACATTGCGACCCACGTCTCAACGCTTCACAATCATTGGAGCTTGCATTTTTAATTGCAGAGACGATAAAGAAGCATAAGAATAAATAATCTGACGAAATAATATAATCATCTAAACTAGGAGAAAATAAATGGCTAAATCAGCAAGAGTGGGTGGCGTTGCGGTTGATCAATTGAAAAGCATCATTGCGCGTGTAGAAAAACTGGAAGAAGAAAAAGCCGCTATTGCTGATGATATTAAAGACGTTTTTGCCGAAGCAAAAGGCAATGGCTATGATGTTAAGGCTATTCGCCAGATTATTAAACTCCGTAAAATGGACGCACAAGAACGCGAAGAAGAAGAAACAATCTTGGATACATACATGCGTGCATTAGGGATGCTTCCTGAATTTGAAGAAGCTGAAATGGAAGCTGCATAGACCGCTGCTAAAGGCACATAAATTGTCGTAAATTACTTTACTTCAAAGTAAATAATAGTTGAAAATCATTATTTTTGGTGTATATACGCCTTCCTCCATTAATTTATTATTAACTAATGGTTTGATAGACGGAAGTTATGAAACAGCAATATACAAACGAAAATATAGATAAATTTCAGTTATTTATTGATGATCGTGCTTTCCCGTGCGTAGGTGCAAAGTCAGCCTTAGAAAAAGATCAGATAACCTATCTGTTGGCGGATGATATAAGAAAATCATCAAGCGACAGAGAAATCACAGAGAAATTGCAAGCCTTTGCTCATAAATGCACTCCTGATAGCCTGTTTGTGAGCTTTATTGTTATATTTGAGAATTCACCGTCTTTAAGTGAAATTGAATTTGAGCGTTGCCTGTGGGAACGACTACAGGCAATTCATGAAAAAGATTCTATAAAATATGATTGGGATAAGAAAGTAAGCTCGGATCCTGATTCTCCAGATTTTGCTATGAGTATTGGGGGCAAAGCATTTTATGTAGTGGGCTTGCATCCAAATTCTAGTAGACCAGCCAGAAGTTTCCCTAAAAATGCATTAGTTTTCAATCTGCACAGTCAGTTTGAGCTATTACGCGAAACAGGAAAATACACCAAGATAAAAGAAGCCATTTTGGAGCGCGATATAAAATTAAGTGGCTCAATAAATCCTATGCTTGCTCAACACGGCACAAGCCCTGCCTCTATGCAATATAGCGGGCGAGTATTAGAAGAAGGCTGGAAATGCCCGTTCCGTATGCGAAAGACTGCATAGATGGTACAAAAAATATCCCCGCGCAGTGGTGCTGCGTTTGAACTAAAAAAAGGACAAAAACTAAAAGTTATCGACCCGCAGGGCGAACAAGTTGCCGATATGGTAGCTTATAACCGAGCAGATATTAACGAGGTTATATCATCTGGTCGCAGCCTCGACTATGCCAGCAAAATTTATCTGACAAAAGGCGACCCTATCTATTCCAACCGCAGCAATATAATGCTGGAAATAATAGAAGATACTGTGGGTCGCCATGATTTTTTACTGACCCCATGCTCGGCAGATACTTTCAGGATAATTTATGGGCATGAACACCCGCACCGTGGCTGCTTTGGGAACTTAGCCGAAGCACTTGCACCATACGGAATAATCCCAGACCATATACCTACAGCATTTAACGTTTTCATGAATGTACCCATAGATTCCTCTACAGGAGTTCTAAGAGTTGAACCGCCACTAAGTAAGGCTGGAGACTATTTAATTGTAGAAGCTAAAATGGATTTGATTATTGGACTAACTGCCTGCTCAGCCGAGCAATCTAATAATTATTCTTTCAAGCCAATCCATTACGAAGTGATTGATTAATTTTTACTCTGCATTTCCAAATATTTAGCTATCCGCATCACTCTGCCGAAGGCATATATGTTGGCGTAGATTATACCACGCATTCCGCGCAGGATATACAAACGCAGTAAGTAGGCTTTGAAAAAGGAAATAGGAAATTCTATCACCAAACGGGTGCGGGCAAAGCTAAGACCACCCTTTGCGATTAAGTTTTCCGCCTGAGCTGTGGTGTAGCTGTTCATTTTTTCTATAGCATGAGCAACGCTGCGGAACGACCTGTGGCGCACTAAGGCTTTTAATCTTCCCACCGCCTCTCCATCATTCATAATCACCGAATCATGCACTGGGCTTTCAGAAAAACGCCCTTTGTCGCGGTTATATAATCGCAAACAATGGTTGGTGTGAGCAAGCAAAGCAAATTTTGTTTCATTTGGCAGCAAGTCACGAACTTTTACGATATAACCAGACATAGGTGGCTCGCCTGCTGCAAATAATCCCTGTATTTCCTGCGCTAGTTCTTCCGTTACTTCTTCATCAGCATCCAGATTTAGCAGCCAATTATTTCTACACTCATCTTCACCGAAGCGTTTTTGTAGACCGTATCCTTCCCATTCATTATATAAAACCCGCGCACCAAGAAATGTGGCGACTGAGACTGTATCATCGCTGCTTCCACTATCAATAACCACCACCTCATCAACCCAATCTTTGACGCTGTTAATGGTGGTTGTGATACGGTCAGCTTCGTTTTTAGCAATAATAAATACGGAAATAGGTAAGCGCATAAATTGATTATAAGATGATAGGATAATAAGATGACAAGATGATAGGATAGTTGTAATTTTGTAAAAATCTAGTCATCTTATTATCCTATCATCCAACAAGGAAAAAATATGCGTATAGCCAATATCATGTTAAGCAAAGGTGGCGGTGGTATCGAAAAAGCATCCGTTGATTATTGTGAAGGGCTGCGCGATTTAGGGCATCAGGTTGTAGCCATTACCGATCCAAGCGCGCTGATTAATTCTGAACTTGCTGGGCTTCATATTGAAACTCACAATATTAGCAATCTCGGTGAGTGGGATATTTTTGCGGTAAAACGCCTGCGTAAACTTTTGCTCGAGTTAAAAATTGATGTGGTGATAGCCCATGCCAACCGCGCGTTTGGGTTATCACGCAAAGCTATCAAAGGAAAAATTCCACTGGTTGGTGTGGTGCAGAATTACAGCACCAGCCGTTATAATGATGCTGACGCTGTGTTCACCACCACCCATGACTTGATAAATACGCTGATATGGCAGGGCATTGATAAAGAACATGTGTTTCACATTCCCAACATGGTGAAGTGTATTGAGCTACCACATCGTGGCTATCGCAACAATCCGCCAATCATCGGAACTATGGGGCGTTTTGTGGCTAAAAAAGGCTTTGATGTTTATATTGATGCTCTAAAGATCCTGAAGGAACGCGGTGTAGATTTCAAAGCTGTATTAGGTGGTAGTGGCGAAGAGGAAAAGTCCCTAAAAGATCGCGCCAAGGCTTCTGGCCTTGATGATCAGCTAACCTTTCTTGGCTGGATAGAAAATAGGAAAGAATTTTATACTGGGATTGATATTTTCTGCCTGCCTTCACTGCATGAACCATTTGGTATTGTGTTGCTGGAAGCATTCACTTATGGCGCGCCAGTGGTTGCCACTGATTCTGAAGGTCCACGTGATATTATTACGCCTAATTATGATGCGCTAATTGTCGCCAAAGGTGACGCGCAGCAACTAGCCAATGCTCTGGAAACTCTGATAAAAGACCACGTTGCCGCCGATAAAATGGCAGCAAATGCCTTTGCCAAAACTAGAACAAAATACGCGCAGGAAGTGGTGTGCAGGCGAATTGAAGTGGCGCTTAATAGTTTATTGGAAAAAATGCGGAGTTAAACAGTTGAATATTTTACCTTTAAATGGTAGAATGGAGCAGTGATAGAAGCAAAGGATAACCGCGGAATGCTAGAGAGAGAGAGAGAGAGAGAGAGAGAGCTTTTACCTTAATTGAATTATCAATAGTCCTCGTTATCATAGGTCTGGTTGTCGGTGGCGTGATGGTGGGTCAGAATTTGATTTTTGCTGCGGAGATTCGTAAACAGATAAAACAAGTTCAAGAATATACCCTCACCTATAACACCTTTAAGGTAAAGTATAATTGTATTCCTGGCGACTGCAAACAAGCAAGTGCTTTCTTCACTGGAACAACAGATGGGGATGGGGATGGAATAGTAGAGAATTTGATTAGTTCTACTCCAGACAACGCATTTAGCGGTGAACAATCACATTTCTTTGAACAACTTTCGCTAGCCAACCTTATTCCTAGTAAATTTTCTACAGTTGCTACCGTTGGAATCGGATTTCCTGCTATTGTTCTAGCTCCAAAAAAAGGATTTGTAGTAGGAAAAGCCCGTGCGACAGATGTTAGTGGCTGTATAATTGGTACAAACTCATTCGATTGTTTTGCAGCTGGTCAATGGACTACTGGTTTATTTTTTATTATTGGTGACCCAGACGCACCAGTATGGGGAGATAAAAACGATACATATGGTATATTAACTCCAGTGCAAATGCAGTCCATAGACCAAAAACTTGATGATGGCTTTCCACATACAGGTATTTTAAGAGGTGGAGAGGCATGGGGTAGTTTGAATGGTAGTTGCGTAACAGGCTCTTCGCCACCATCTACCTATTTACTTAGCAACACAGATACTGCCTGTGTATTTGCTTGGAAACTTGATTAGTAAGTTTTACAAACTCTCAAATATACCATGTGCTGCCTGCGCGGGATCTTTTGCTTCAGTTATCGGGCGACCAATTACTAAATAATCTGCACCTTTTGCCAACGCCTCTTTCGGTGTCATCACCCGTTTTTGATCACCTGATGCACTACCAACTGGTCGGATTCCCGGAACGATTAGTTTGAAATCTTTGCCACATTGTTTGCGGAGTATTTCTATTTCATGTGGTGAACAAACCACACCATCCAATCCGCTTTCCTGTGCTAAGTCAGCTAACTTACTTACCTGATTTTGAATGCTATTTTTTATTCCTACGGATTCTAAATCAACCTCATCAAAACTGGTGAGTATGGTTACACCAATAATCATTGGCTTATTCGGCAAATCTCTAGCAGCCTTCGCTGCTGACTGCATCATGGCTTTGCCACCAGACGTATGCACCGTCATCATAAAAGCATTGATACCTTGTGTTGCGCGAACAGCACCCGCCACCGTGTTAGGAATATCATGGAATTTTAGGTCTAAAAATAAGGGAACGTCACCTGCAACTGCAGCCACACCAGCAGCACCATTCGCCGTGAAAAACTCCAACCCTAATTTAATAGCACCAACCGAACCACGCACCGCCTGCACCAGCTTTTTTGCTGTTGCAATATCAGTGGTATCAATGGCACAAATGATAGGGTTATGTGGCATTACTACTCCCACTTAAACACCGTGTCACCGCCAACTATAGTGCGGATTGTGCGCCCTTTAACAGGCCAATCATCAAACGGAGAATTGAGCGATTTACTCATAAACTGTTTAGGGTCTATGCTCCACTGCGTGTCAAGGTCAATCAGCGCGAGGTCAGCGCGTGCGCCTTTGCGCAACCTTCCAGAATTCACATGGATAATGTCAGCTGGCTTATAAGTCATCGCTGCCATCACATCACGCAGCGACATAATTTTTTGATGATAAAGCGATAGTGAAAGTGGCAGCATAGTTTCCAAACCAACTATCCCGAACGCTGCTGATGATAGTGGAACACGTTTGCTTTCTTGATCATGAGGAGCGTGATCAGTCGCGATTGCATCAATCGTGCCGTCACGCAAACCTTCTATCACTGCCATTCGGTCTTTTTCCGCGCGAAGTGGCGGATTCATTTTGCTGAAGGTGCGATATTCCAGAACCGCTTCGTCAGTGAGTGTGAAATGATGGGGAGCAGCCTCGCAAGTAACACGCAGACCTTTTTTCTTAGCACGGCGCACTGCATCAATCGCCTCTGCTGTTGAAATATGTAGAACATGGTATTGCCCGCCAGTCAGCTCGGCGAGAATGATATCGCGCTCAACCATAACTGCTTCGGCAGCATTGGGAATTCCCGCTACACCAAGCTGTGCTGAAATTTTTCCTTCATTCATGCATCCACCACAAGATAGGTTTAAATCTTCCGCATGTTGAGCAATGGGAACTCCTAATTCCCGCGAATAAGCCAGTGCCTTACGCATCACGCCAGCATTCATTACAGGCAAGCCATCATCAGTAAAACCAACCGCACCTGCATCAACCAAGAGACCCATTTCGGTGATTTCTTCACCTTTCATATGCTTGCTAATGGCAGCGTAGGTGCGTACGTTGACATAAGCTGTTTCGCGCGCACGTTTATGGATAAATGCTACAACAGAAATATCGTCAATCACTGGCTTGGTGTTCGGCATACAGGCAACCGTGGTTACACCGCCAGCCGCTGCTGATTTACTGCCTGTGGCAATAGTTTCTTTATATTCCTGCCCCGGTTCACGGAAGTGAACCTGAATATCAAGTAGCCCCGGTGAAAGCAGATGCCCTTTGCAATCCACCACCTCAATTCCTTCAGGAACACCATCATTAAACAGGCGTTCACCAAAATCTGCTATGCTGTCACCAATGGTAAGTAGACTGCCTTTTGCGTCTAGCCCTGACTCTGCATCGAACAAGCGCGCATTGATATATGCTACTTTTTTATTCGTATCATTCTGATGTGTAGGCATGGTGAAATGTTGTTTTTTAATCATATACACTCGCTGTTAAAGATTCAGACCACTATATAATCACCTGCCATCTATTCATCAACCTTAAATCCATATAATTTCAGAATTTCTGAAGGAATAGTCGTTCCAAAACCGCTGGCGAGGATTTCACCATAATCTGTGAGGCGCAAATTACCCTTTTCAATAATTTTTGAAAAAATTACTTCCTTATTAGAAAATACCCGCACCAACCACCATGAGTCACGCTTGCTAACTGAATCAATACCTTTAATTTGGTATAGATATTTATCTTGATTGCTAACCAGTGACGTAAATTTCTTAGTCATACCTAAAAATTTCTAGCTAATAACTCCAGCACAGCTTGGCGCACGGCAAGCCCCATTTCAACTTGATCGAGAATCACACTGCGGTTGAGATCATCCGCCAGTCTAGTGTCTATTTCTACGCCGCGGTTTATAGGGCCAGGGTGCATTATCAGAGCGTCTGGCTTGGCGTAAGAAAGTTTTTCTTCATCAAGCCCATAAAAATGGAAAAATTCGCGGATGCTAGGAATAAAATTGCCAGTCATTCTCTCCATTTGCAGGCGCAGCATCATGATAATATCACAATCTTTAAGACCTTTTCGCATATCATGGAACACTTCCACACCAAACGATTCAGGAAATGGTGGCATCAACGTAGGTGGAGCAATAATGCGAACTTTTGCGCCCAACAAGTTCAGCAATTTCATATTAGAACGCGCAACACGACTGTGAAGAATATCCCCGCATATCGCAACCGTTAGACCTTCAATTTTACCCTTACGCTGGTGAATGGTGAGGGCATCAAGCAAAGCCTGAGTCGGGTGTTCATGGCAACCATCACCACTATTTATCACCGAACAATTAACCTTAGCAGCCAGCAAATGTACCGCTCCACTTTCATTGTGACGCATAGCAATAAAATCAGGGTGCATGGCATTCAACGTCATGGCCGTGTCAATCAGGGTTTCCCCTTTTTTTGCCGAGGAAGTGGCGACTGACATGTTGATAACATCTGCGCCCAGCCTTTTGCCAGCTAGTTCAAACGAGGTTCTGGTTCTGGTTGAATTCTCAAAAAACAGATTAATTAGCGTCCGCCCCTTAAGAATAGCGTGCTTTTTATCAGGCTGACGGTTTTTTTCTATGTAAGTTTTTGCCAAATCCATAACTGCATAAGCATCAGCGCGGGAAAGTCCGTCTATTCCCAGCAAATGCTTGTGTTTGAAAGTATTTGGAGATGATTGTGGGCTACTGGTCATGGCTTGCAGCATAATTAGCATTTCCCATTATGGCAAATGTAAAATTACTTGTAATTCTCTGATATACAGTTAATTTCATAAAAAACTTTTTGTGAGGTGCCAAATGCGACTTTTTTACCCTGTATTACCTGTATTATTCATATTTGCGCTTTCTGCCTGCGACCAAAATGGCGGGGCAATGCCAGTTAAAGGACGTGACCTGCTCTCTAGCTTTGATGGTCCTAAAATCCCCTCTATGCAGGAAAATCAGATAGCAGAAGCTAAAAATGCAGAAAAAAATGAAGATTTCACAAAAGCATCACAGATATATCAACAAATTCTGGAGAAAGACCCAGAAACAACTGACGTGGTTCAATTATTGGCAGACAGCCTGCGCCGCAGCGGTGAATATGATAAAGCAATTAGCGTTTATGATGGCTTAATCGCAAAAGATGATACAAATATCTTAGCAAAAGAAGGGAAAGCCCTAGCTTTAATCGCAAAAGGTGACTTTGAAACTCCAACTGCTTTGTTTGAAGATGTACTCAGAGTCGATGAAAAACGCTGGAAATCACTTAATGGAATGGGGATTTTGTTTGTAACGCGCGGTCTATATCCTGAGTCTATGAAATATTTTGAAGAAGCTATAAAACAAAGCCCTACCAATACTTCTGTTATGAATAATTTTGGGCTGTCACAAGCATTAAATAAACAATACGAATCTGCTATTGGCACATTATCAAAAGCATCAGCACAAAGCTCCATAAACAGCTCTGCGCGTAAGCGTATAGATCTAAACCTCGCACTAGTTTATGCAAGCGCAGGAAAATTGGAAGAAGCAAAAAAAATAGCCTCACTCTATCTTAGTGGACCATCACTCAACAACAATCTCGGGCTATATGCACATTTGGCGAAAGATGATGGTTTGGCAAAATCCTATCTGAACATGGCACTGACCGAAAGCAAAACCTATTATGGTAAAGCATGGGAAAATCTGGAAACAATAGGTAGCAAAGAAAGCGACAGCGAAGCCAAGCAACCTTCAAAATCTTCAGCTGAACCAAAAAAAGAAAAAGGAAAAGATAAACAAAAAAAACCAGTGGAACAAAAAAAAGATAAGGCTGCTGATAAAGGACAAGGCAAACAGATAACAATAAACCCAGAACCACCAGCCACAAAAAGCGAAGTAAAATCTTTAGGCGAAATCATGTCTCGTGAAATAAAGAAAGACGAAAATGGAGTAGTGAATACTGTTGAGAGCAACAAACCTAGTAATCAGCCCCAAGTTGTAGTAATGCCTAATGAAATAAAATCAGGAGAGAAAAGAATTGCTGTTGAAAATGTTATAGATAACATGGTCAAAGACATTAATACAAAGGCTACAAATCCTCCTGCTGGTAAATCGGCAAAACCTACTGAAAAATCTTTGGGTACTATTAAAATTTCTAATCCTAAGACTACAGCTAGTAAGACTGCCAACAAGGAAGCAATAGAACCAGAAGAAGATGATTTAGAGGAAAAGTAATAAACAGATAATTATTAGCATTTTTTAGCAAAAAATTCTGCTAAATTGTGGCAGTATTAGCGAAACCAGTTAGGTTCAAAATATGGCACAGGAACTAGTGACAAAACAGACAGAGGCGTTGTCAAAGAATTTGTCAAAGTCTGAAGCCGAGGTAGAACTCGGCAAGACTCTTGGTGGTTTTTTAAGTGGATATGTTCCAGCTAATAGCTCAAGTAATGAACGCGATGTTCTTGCTGGACGCTATAAAATAGAGCTAAACTCACCACTTCCAGATTTTACTTCAAAATCTGCCGCTGCTTACGCTGTTACTGACCTAAAAACATCTGATAAATCTTATGTTGCCCTAATCTGTGAAGCAAATACCATACAGAGAACACAGATAATTTCTCCTTTAACAAATGCTCCACATGCAAACCTGATGGCAGTCATTACTTCTGGTGTGGTCGAAATCTCGCAGATGCAGGAAGAACGTTTTGTTATCATCTATGAAAGACCAAAAGGAGAAAAACTATCAAAACTTATTGCTGCCACTAAAAATCGCCCTAATTTTGAATTTATCTGTCAGGCAATTATTTCTCCTCTCGCTATGGCAATACAACATCTCCATGAATTGGGTGTGTCGCATGGCAACATTAATTGTGAAAATATATATTATGATACTTCAGGAATAATCGGAGCGGTAATCGGACCATGTACAGCGGAGCCATGCGGTTTCTTGCAACCATTTTATTATGAACCAGTGGAACGTATGCAAGCCCTTCCCGCTGGCAAGGGTGATGGTGATTCTACACAGGATTTTTACGCTTTAGCGGTCGTAGTTCTCCACATTATCTATGGTATGAATCATTTTACTGGTATTACGGAAGATATGATGATCAAAGGTATCCTTAGAAAAGGGGCTTTTGAAACACTGACTCGGCAAAAAGACATGCCAGAGGTGTTTTATGATTTCTTTCGCGGGATGCTTAGTCATAACTCACATGATAGGTGGAATTATCGTTACCTAAAAGCATGGCTTGACGGAAAGCGTTACAATGTAATGCCACCACCGCCACCGCAGGAAGCTATCAGGCCATTCGAATTTGAAGGCGACCTTGCATATACACGCAGAGAAGCTGCCAACATATTTTTCCACCAATGGCAATATATGCCAGATATCTTTGCAAGCGGGCAGCTATCAACTTGGGTAGCTATTTCACTGAGGAATAAAGAGCTTAATGAATATCTGCTACGCACAACTAAAGTTGTAACCTCTGCAGGGAAAAAAAATGACCCTTACATGAATGAACAAATCATGCGGGCGATTGCCGTTTTTGATCCAGCGGGACCTGTAAGATTAGTAAAATTATCTTTTCATCTTGACGGAATCAACACTCTTTTTGCTGATCTACTTTTGACAAAATCAGAACCAGAATTGCTATTACTAATGCAATTTATCGAACTGAGTATGTTTCACTTCATTGCTGGACAAAAAAACAAAGACCCAGACAAGCGTCTAGAATCTGATAACAGCAGTCTTGATGCTATATTCATGCGACTTGACCGCCTGCGCAGTATCATACGCAACAGTGGGATAGGTTTTGGTATTGAGAGAATATTTTATGATTTAAATCCCGGAATAAAATGCATGAGTCCTATGCTTGCTGGGTTACATGTTTCATCATTATCAAGCATGCTAAAAACACTGGATAGACTGGCTCCGCGCCTATCACAAAGTAACGACCCGATAGATAGGCATATAGCAGCTTTTATCGCCAGCCATCTGAATATTCAGCACGATATTCATTTGGTTTCTCTTAGCGCACAACCAACTCTTGCCAAGCATCAGGCAATGATAGCGTTAAAAATTATTGCATCCGCTCAACAAAAAACAGGTCTTCCTTATCTACCCGGTCTCACAAGCTGGCTGGCTATCAGGATTTTGCCACTACTTGATGTTATCCGCAGCCGAACACTTAAACGCAAATTAGTTGCCATGTTGGCCAATGCCGCTCGCAGTGGAAGCACACAAAAAATGGCAGAGGTTCTTATCGAATCAGGCTACGCACAGGCAGAAGCAAACGCCTTCCAGCAGGCAATTCATAACTTCAAACAGAATGCCAATGATATTATATATTATAACCGTAAGGAGATGATAGATATACATAGTAAAAGATTGGGCGCGAAAATGGCACATTATATAGCGGTTGCTGCGTTGCTGTTAAGTTTCGTAGTTTCGGTGCGGGGAGGGTAATATGTTTTTACTCAGAATCGGACAAAAACTTATTATGCCTCTGATGATTATCGTGAGCATACTTCTTATTATTATTCTACAATTAGGGTTTATCTTCTTACTAATTGCCTTGCTGCCATCCATCGCAGCTTACTTCGTTGATGATGATAGCGAACTTACCACTTTCCGTACCATTTTTGCCTGCAATCTGGCGGCTACACTTCCTACCCTTACCCCTATATTCATTTCTGGTCTAAAACTAAAACATTATGAAATAGGTTCGGTGATAGGCGATCCAAAAGTCTGGCTGTTTATTTACAGTGGCGCTGGAATTGGCTGGTGTATAATCCATTTCGGCAGTCAAGTTGCGCGGGCTATATTGGAGATTCAGTATAAATTCCGCTCTGCCCATCTTGAAAAAGTACAAAGCAAGCTTCTGGAAGAATGGGGAGATACGGTAAAGCAACTGACAGAAACAAAATCTAAAGACAAAAACAGATAGAATTTATTAAAAAGGAAGGCGTGCCTTAAGAGCAGCCCCAAGTGTTCCATCATCTAAATAATCCAGCTCGCCACCCATCGGAATTCCCTGCGCTAACCGAGAAATACTGACATTGGAATCATGCAGACGGTTGGTCAGGTAATGGGCGGTAGTTTGTCCCTCAAGGGTTGCGTTAGTAGCCAGAATAATTTCCTTTACTGATTCCACACCTGCCCTTGCTATCAGCGATTCAATGTTCAACTGTGAAGGTCCGCGATCATCAAGTGCGGAAAGAGTACCACCTAACACATGATATTTACCTCTATATAGATTACAACGCTCAATTGCCCATAAGTCAGCCAAATCTTCCACCACACATATTACTGAGTCATCACGCTTGCTATCACTACAAATTGTGCAAATATCATGCGTATCCAGATTGCCACAAATACTACACGTTTTGATGCTATCCAGAGCCTTACCGAGAGTGTTGTGTAGTGGCTTCATAAGCTGTTCACGACTGCGTATCATGGTTAAAACAACCCTGCGCGCCGAACGTGGTCCAAGACTTGGAAGTTTGGAGAATAAACGAATCAACTCATCTATATCAGAGTGTGTCACAAAAAAAGTTAGAACGGTAATTTCATACCAGCAGGTAGATTCAAACCACTGGTGATAGCGTTCATCTGAGTTGCTGTAGAGCTGTCCATTTTTTCCTTCGCATCATTAAAAGCAGCAACTATCAAATCTTCCAGCATCTCTTTTTCTTCAACTTTCATCAGGCTATCGTCAATATTCACTTTAAGCAGACTATGCTTGCCGTTAATGCGCACAGAAACCATCCCACCACCTGCTGAACCATTCATTTCTTCTGCTTCAATTTTTGTTTGCAGGGCAGTGATTTTTGCCTGCATTTCCTGCGCCTGCTTCATCATTTTTTGAATATTCATAATTGGCTCCTTATTTATTTTTGGTAATTGTGTTAGTAGATATTTCTTCTCTTCTTGACAAGGCACGCGGTGAGTTAAATGATATGGTCATCATTACATCAAACAATTCTGCTTTTCCAACCATTTCAACAATATAATCACGAAGCATTCTCAACATTTTTTCTCCATAAGCAGTTGGATGGCTAACATATATTTCTCCAAGTTCTGGGCGATGAACTATTAAAGCAGCCCTGTCATCTCTGACTACAGTGTAACGCTGCACTCCCCCTAGAAATGCAAAAACACATGAAGAGGCACATTTGCGATGATATGTAACAGCTTTATGATTTCTGATGCTCCGCCCCATAGCCATTGAAACATCAACATCACCACCCCTTGATTCGAGATCAACCACTACATTATTTCCAGAGGCTTCCGCCTGTTTAAGTGCTTCCTCCAGCTTCTTATCATCTCCACCAACAATGACATCGCGAACATAAATATATTGATATTTACTTCCGTCAGCAGGAGGAGATGTTATGATTTCTGCAGAATATGCAGGGAACGCTCCCAATAATATGACTAATAAAGCTGTTATTTTATGTAACATTGTATAAATACTTTCTAGTTTCCTTTTACCCCAATCACAGTTGCCCCCGGAAATTGCTGCAAAGCACTGGCGATTAGAGGATGAGATGATATTTCCTTTATTTCTTTTTCTTTACGGGCGACTGCCTGCTCATGCAAGCTAGGATTAGTAGCACTGTTAGAAACAATTATTTTCCATTGCGTCCCCGTCCATTTATTTAGGCAATCAGCCACCCTTGCCGTAAAATCACGCGGTAGTGCAGAAGAAATTTTAAGCTCTATTTTTCCAACTTCGAAGGAAGCCAGCCACACATCATTCCGAAGTTGCGTGTATAATAATATCTCCCGATTTTTATTAAACAACCCAACGGCTTCTTCAAAATTTTCTGCTACTTCCAATGACCGCTGACCGCTGACTTCTGACTGCTGCGCGACTAATTCAGGAGTTTTTTTTTCTGTCTCCATATTTTTTATAATCTCTGCTGGAGTTGGTAGTTGCGAAGCATAGGCAACGCGCACCAACAACATTTCCAAAGCCGAAAGCGGAGATGGTGCGAGCTTAACTTCACCAACACCTTTAAGGAACATCTGCCATAAACGCGAGAGAATCGGCATAGACAGAGCATCAGCCAGTTTTTTTGCCGAATTTCTATCATTTTCAGAAAGTGAAATGTCAGTTAGTGCTTGTGGTGCTACCTTAACCCGCGTCACCAAATGGATCATTTCCAACGCATCTTGCACCAACATTAATGGATCTGAACCAGCACTATATTGCGCCTGAACATCCTGCAAAACCTCCGCTACCTCACCCCTAAGCAATATTTCCAATAAACGAAAAGTTGCGGAATGATCCGCAGCACCTATCATCTGGCGTACAGCAGCAGCTGTGACACTAAGCTGCCCGCTTTCTTCCACACCGCGTGCAATCGCCTGATCCAACAAAGATAGTGCATCACGCACTGAACCTTCAGCAGCTATTGCTATTAATTTTAGAGCCTCTTCCTGCGCCTGAACCTGTTCCTTTGCTGCAATGGAAGCAAGATGAGAAGTAAGCATTTCGGAATCAATCCGCTTCAAATCAAAACGTTGACAGCGTGAAAGAATCGTCACAGGAATTTTTCGGGATTCAGTGGTCGCAAAAATAAATTTAACATGTGGAGGAGGTTCTTCCAGCGTTTTCAGCAGCGCATTAAAAGCACTGGTCGAAAGCATGTGTACTTCATCGATAATATATATTTTATAGCGCGCTGAAGTAGGCAGATAGCGCACAGTATCTATTAAATCACGAATGTCGCTGACACCAGTATGGCTGGCAGCATCCATCTCCAACACATCAACATGACGATCTTCAGAAATCATACGGCAATGAGCGCACACACCGCATGGATTTATTGTCGCTCCGCCTTTTTCATCCGCACCAATACAATTCAGCGCACGGGCTATAATCCTCGCTGTCGTGGTTTTTCCAATACCACGAATTCCTGTGAGCAAAAAAGCATGGGCAATGCGGTTAGATTTGATAGCATTAGATAAAGTCCGTACCAAAACTTCCTGACCAATGAGATCATCAAAATTTGTCGGGCGGTATTTACGGGCAAGAACGCGATATTCCATAATGGCAAATTATTTATCAAATTGTTCCAGATAACGCTTAACTTCCGCGACATTACTGAAATATTTATTGTTTTCTAAATCAACTATGGTTTCTAGCACTGATTTCAAATTTGGTTCAGAATTATTTTTTTCTGAAACAAATGAAAAATTCTGAGAAGATTCTACGCTACTAACCAACCCAAATAAATGTTTTTTGACAATATTTGGAGTGATAAAATTAGGTTTTATAGGATCTCCCTTATAGTTAAAAAAATCCCAAACACCGCTCTCAACATCAATTCCCTCGCATTCCAATTGCAGTGCTTTCAAATTATCAAAGACACTAAGAATGCCATCTTCACCGAATGCAAAAATGATATTCTCCATAATATATCCAATAATAAAGATACTAAATACAAACTAACGCTGGCAGCGACCCAAAGTGTATCTGCTACGGCTGCTTTCTCTCGAACCTGACCGAGTTCACAGGCACTCTGCCCGCCACCAGCGGCAGCATTATGGAACAAGCATCGCATAGCTGCAAGCTATAAAAACGGAAAAAATCAGTGGATAAAAATGCTGATTTCCTGATTTTGAGCAGAATCAGAAGTTACTGTGTTCGAGCTTATCTTGTCAGAAGATACACCAAACCTACCAAGAACGTTAATTACGCTCTGTAAATTTGTCACATAATCTTCTGCCTCAGCAAGGCTCTTTTTCTTAGCAGGAACAGTGGACATCAGTTCATAGCGGGCATCAGGTTTAGAGGCCGCAACTTTATATACCACTTTCTTTAATGCTGTTTGGAAATAAACATTTTTCTGATTGAAACGAATTATCATCACAGCATCTTTGGAAGCAGCAGCACTTTCTGCATCAACTGCACGCTTTAATTCATCTTCTGGCGAAGCATTCCCAGATTTACCAGCAGCAGGAGCTACATTGTTATCAGCCCCAGCCACATCACTTTCTTCACCATCGATAGAAGAACCAACACCACCAATATCAGCATTTGCTACAGAAAATGGAGAGGTAATAAACAGCAAAACAGCAGCTACCATAAGCATAGTAGCGAGAGAAGTATCTTTACTAACATTCTTTTGCGATATTTTCTTTGCAAAACGTATCATATTAATTCTCCTACATAAATATATACTGATAAACGATCGCCGTAATCTAAAATAGCCCCAACCCCAAGTCAACAGGGGAATATAATAACTAGGCGAATATACTACATATACTTATTTCATTATTTTTCAGAAGATTGAGCAATAAAAGAAACCGCTTGTGTTTTATAATAGATTGGCTACATTTCCGCCTCTTCGCAATAGAATTAGGGATTTTCCCGCTTTATATGCACCCGTAGCTCAGCTGGATAGAGCATTTGACTACGAATCAAAAGGCCGGGCGTTCGAATCGCTCCGGGTGCACCATAATATTCATTGTAGTACGAAGTACTGAAATGGATATTATATGGTCACCGCGATGAGAACGAAGTTTGACGACAAGCGAAGTGCAGGCGCGGCGTAGCCAATCGCTCCAAGCACACCAACTCTCTCCTACCCCTTGCCTATACTAGATAGTTGCTGCCAGCGTAACACCTATTCTAAACCAGCCCTGCTCTGATAAATACAGCAAATCACCACCTTTTGATTCGCTGATAGACTGCGCGTTCCCAGCAGATTTCAGATCTTCCAAAACTCCTGCCAAGTCCGCCCATGAAACCCCGTCTCCAACCGCAGAAACCTGAACATCGGCAACAGGGAACTTTATGGAAACATTCGCCTCTGATTTGGTTTTGCGGATTACATTCAGAACATCAACCGCTGCCATGCCACTTTTTTCTGCTGCCGCATCATAAGGGTAATCTTCTGCTTTCGTCCAATTTCCACGCGCATGGACTGAGCCAAGTTTTGCATATTTTTTATCAAATATATGGCTGTATAATTCTTCCGTGATATGCGGAACAAAAGGCGCAAACAGGCGCAATATTGCATCAAGGCAATGATAAATTGCGTAGAGTGCAGATTGTTGATTGCCACCGCTTTCGCCATACGCCCGAGCTTTAACAAGCTCCAAATAGTTATCACAAAAATCATTCCAGAAGAAATCTTCAATCGCCACGCGCGCATCGCAATATTCAAACGTTTCAAAACCTTTAGTGGCTTTGATAACGCATTGGTTTAAGCGTGATAAAATCCACAAATCCAATGCCTCGCTGATTTTTCCGTTTTTAGCGTCCTGCGCTGCTGTGGTTGGAGTTCCTTCAATTTTACTTAAATTAAGACTGGCAAACTGGCTGGCATTCCACAGTTTATTGACCAGCTTACGACCGATTTTTAGTAAATCTTCGGAAAAGGCTGTGTCTGTGCCTAGCCGCGAAGTGGAAGCCCAATAGCGCACTGCATCTGTGCCTTTTTCTTCAATCAGAGCAACAGGCGTTACCACATTGCCTTTGGATTTACTCATTTTGGTTTTGTCCGCTGCCAAGCACCAGCCAGAAATCACAATATTTTTCCAAGGAATGTCGTTCGCGTGGAGATGCGCCTTGGCTATGGTATAAAATGCCCAAGTGCGGATAATCTCATGCGCTTGCGGACGCAAATCGGCGGGGAAAAGTTTTTCATACCTGTCATCGCGAGCAAAGCGTGGCGATCCAGAACTGGATTGCTTCGTCGCTTCCGCTTCTCGCAATGACGAACCGATAGATCGAGCATTTATCTGTGGGGAAATACTCGATGTCGCCCAAGTATCGAGAACGTCAACATTTGGATATATATTTACAATTTTACCCGTAGATATTTCTCTAGCTTCAAAATATGCTAATTTACCTTTTGTTAGATGCGCAATTATTTCATAGCCTGAAGGTGCTGTAGTTAGTGGATCCACAGGCAAAGAATCCAGTGAAGCGTAAACAGTTTTATATTCTGGGGATTCTGGATTAGAATCTATTTCTATATCCCACACAGGAATAGGAACACCAAAGAAACGTTGACGGGAAATGCACCAATCTTCTTTGAGTCCCTCAATCCATTGATTGAGGCGGATGCGCATATATTCAGGATGCCAATTAACTTCTGCTCCCTTTTTAAGAAGATCATCTTTTTTATCAGCGATTTTTACAAACCACTGGTGAGTTGGGATAATCTCTATTGGTGTTCCGCTGCGCTCGGCACATTTCACTGTGTGCATCATCGGTGTTTGTTTCAGAAGTTTTCCTTCAGCTTGCAACAATTCAATTATTTTGGCATTGGCTTGTTTGGGCTTTAGGTTGCGTATATTTTCAAATGTGGAAATGGTCTTATTAATTTCGATAGTATTTTTATATGTTAAAAAAGCACCATCACCATTGCCATCTTTGCCACCCCAAAATGTTATTTCACTACCAACTATAAAATAATCTATCCTTCCTTCTTGTGAGATGATAGGACGCCATGGCAACTCATGCTTCCTCACCCACTCCTTATCCGTGTCATCACCGAAGGTGCAGCACATAACAAGCCCTGTGCCTTTGTCGCGCTCCACCGCCTCATCAGCGATCATCGGCACTTTTACGCCAAATAATGGGGTGATAGCAAATTTGCCTTTATATTTAGCAGCATTTGGATCTTCAGGGTGATACATCACCGCTACGCACGCGCCGAGCAGTTCAGGACGGGTAGTCATAATCACTATTTTGTCATCCTGAGCGGAGCGTAAGCGAAGAGAAGGATCTCCAGATTGTGGCATGAGATCCTTCACTCCGCCTTCGGCTTCGTTCAGGATGACAAATTCAATCTCACTCATCACCCCAGCCATTTCCTTATTTTCAATTTCAGCTTGGGCGATGGCGGTTTGATCTACCCAATCCCAATAGGTTGGGCGGAAATCGCGGTACACTTCATTCTTCTGTGCAAGATCTAAAAATGAAGCTTGTGATAGTTTGCAGACATCATCGCTGATAGTCTGATATTCCTGCCGCCAATCAACGCTAAGAGCCGTGCTTTTAAATAGTCTACGGAATTCTTCCTCTGCATCTTTTACCACTTCACGGCATAGTGCTACAAAATCCGCGCGTGGCATGGCACTTCCGCGCACATTCTTGATTTTTTCTACCAATCTTTCAGTGGGGAGTCCGTTATCATCAAAACCCATCGGATAGAAAACATCTTTGCCCGACATGCGCTGATAGCGAGCGATAAAATCCGCCTGTGTGTAGCTGAAAATATGCCCCATGTGGAGAACGCCAGAAACAGTCGGCGGTGGCGTGTCGATTACGAAAGTCTGCTCACGAGGTTGGTCATTTTGCCAGTGGTAAGTGCCTTTTTCAACCCACCGCTCCTGCCAGTATTTCTCGCTTTTCTTATGATCGTATTCTTTTGGTAATTGTTTCATGACTCACGGCTTCGCTTATCTTTGATGATAGCCGTTATTAGCCGAATTACATAGCAAAGCGCAACAACTTTGAGTGATTATAAGGAAATATTTGAATTATTCACGCATCGCTTCCCGCATCGCCTTCTGTCTGGGGGTAAGATTATGTTCTGATTGAAAATTAGCTGCAGGCTTACCAGCCTGCTCTAAGGCTTTCTGCATTCTCCCATCGACAGGATCCTTGGCGGGCTGAGTTGGAACTTCTTTTAATGTTATATCATCACCACCGAAATGTTTTCCCAAAACTTTATATCCGCCACTGTGAACTTTACCTTTCTGAACTAGAGTTTCAATATCTCCCAAATCTTTGTCTGGCACTACTCCGCTTGGTAAAACAGCAATTTTAATCGGTTTGCTAAGCTCAAAAGTATTATCACCAATCTGAATCTGTTTGATATTTGCTTCTTTAAGCTCCCCTAGCCCAAATGCATCACCAGTCATTTTCACCTGCTCAACCCTACCATTCTTGTCTGGTACTGTACTCCCGCTAACAACAACACTCTTATCGAAATTGCCAGAAGAAGCCTTACCAAGACCATAATCCGAAACTTCTAGCACATCATGATTCAAGCGTTGTGCCTTCACACTTGCTGGATTGACCTTAAAATTTTCAAGTTTAGCTACAGGTTCAGCCATAAATTCTCCTTAGATTACTTAATAACCACAACAATATCACACGGATATTCTAAATAGTGTTAAAGTTTTATGACAACTCTTGTGAAAGAGATTTGATGATAAATAATATGTAATACAAAGGTTTAACTAAGAACCCTAAACCGAAACACCTTTTTGTTGCTCCTGTTTGACGGAAGCATTTGAGCTGGATAGGTCTTTGCGATTTTCCGTCATCACCGCAATTTGAGCCAAGTTTGGGTCTTTCAGGGCAGCAACCTGCGCCAGCGCAGCTTCCATATTGCCACGTTCTTTTTTCTCTGCATCGTGAGCAAGTTTATTTTTTTCCAAATCCTTTATCGCAGCAACACTTTCTGGGGTAAGGCGACCATCATTACCACGCTCAACATCAAGCGGTCTCTTGAGTTGAAAAGACTCGGTGGGAGTTTCTATAACTGAAATTTTTTCAGTTTTTGTCGAAAAATTATCAGACATCATATTCCTCAATACATATCGCTATCAATCTAACATAAGACATATATGAGTAATATTAAGTTTTTATTACAATAATCAAGCCGTAAATACGGATAATCACTGGATATACTTCTTCTTAATCCGCACCGCGCCTGCGCTAACTAAGAAAAACAACACGCCAAGCACAATGAGTGACAGCGGCCAACCGACCGAATTTACAAAATGTTCCGCTGTGAAATAACCAATGTAAGAAAGCATCGCCAGAACGCTAACCACCAGCAAAGTTGTGCTGTGTGCGACCACGCTCATGTAAATCATAAAACAGGTGATAGCGAGGTATAATATCTCAAACGGTGTGTGTTTCAGTACATCAAACATACCGAATAAAAACAAAAGCGACCCTACAAAATAGGTAAGTTGCAATGTGCGCTGATAAATACTGTTACGCAAACCGTAAGCTATTAGAAGCAACGAAGTCCCAATGATAATACCACTCCACCTTTCTGTAACACCAAGCATGTCAAACGCCACAGCAAAGAATGAACCGCCAAACCAAAGAGTGGTAAACAGCAGAATCGGAATCCGCATCGAAACAAAAGTAAGCCCTTGTTGCAGCAGCATCAGCCCAAACACTATAAGGCAAGCCAACCGCCAGTTATTAGTGTGATTATTAAAATACTCATCAATCATCACGAATAATCCACCACATTCCAAGAGTGCTGCAACCAACATCAAAGGCGCAACGGCTGTGGGATAACGTGAATCACGCGAGAATATCACACCAAGAATATATGCAACAAAACCACTGCCCAGAGTGATGATAACGCGCATGGCACTGTTCATCTCATTCCAGAACATGCCAACATAGGAAGAAATTCCAGCAAAAATAAAAATGCCGCCCAAAATGGAGAAAATCTTCATGGCAATGCCGCTAGATTTTTCCAGAGTTTTGTCTGTTTTGCCACCACTAATGGCTGATTCTATCTCGCTTGCAGAAATTCCATTCTGCGCTGCAAGGGTCACTATCTGTGCTAAAATATCCTGCTTGCTGGTCATTTTTTATCTCCCGCTTCAGAGACTACCCAACCAAGAAAATTGATATTATTATATGAATAATACCTTTCTCTATTCGCTGGTGACAAATCTATCGCCCTACCATTTTTGCTGATATTCAATCCGTTGCGGTAATTATAACCACCAAACGGGAAAAAACCGCCCGAATAATAGCCGTCTTTACCACTGAATCTATAGCCATCAGGCGCGATCGGATTGTTATCAATCTTCAAGCCCTGTAATTCAGTAACTTCAAATTGCTGCCAATCAGAAACGTCATCTTTTTTTGCTGGAAGTTCAAAAGTTATTTCCCTACTAATCATGTTTTTGGCGCTAAAGCGGTAGAGATGTTGATTGTCACTGCAATTAACGTAATTATTTTCTTTTTTTGGATAGCTATATTTTGCTTTTATTTTACCGCCAGCATAATCGAAATTTACTTTTGCTTCACCGCCAATACACTGATAATTCTGCACGGTAAAAATCACATCATATTGCGGTGGAGCAACTGTCCACTTAGGAATTAAAGTTGCAAGTGTAAAAAATATAACGAGTAAAACTGGAAGACCTATTCCCGCAGCCAGCGCAGGATTTTCTTTTACAAAACGCATATATTTTCTCCTGTTTTATTTAACCGTCATCCCGTGCTTGACACGGGATCTAGAGACACAAATTACGTCTGTGTTTATAACCCTAGATCCCCGCCTTCGCGGGGATGACAAATCAACCTTTTTAATTCAATTTCTTCGGTGATAGCCCATAGTTATTGATAAGTTCTTCAGCAATCTGCACGGTGTTAAGCGCGGCACCTTTGCGTAGATTATCAGACACAATCCACATCGCCAAGCCATGTTTCACTGTTGGATCAGTACGCAGGCGCGACACAAAAACTGCATCTTCTCCAATACATTCCAACGGAGTTGCATAACCACCGTCATGCAACTCGTCATACATCACCACGCCCTCTGAATTTTCTAAAATCTCGCGCGCTTCATCCACACCAATCGGCTTTTCAAACTCAACAACCACCGCCTCTGAATGCCCAACAAACACAGGAACACGAACGCATGTGGCAATAACCTCTATATCCTTATCAAGAATTTTCTTGGTCTCGTTCACCATCTTTTGTTCTTCTTTAGTCGAGCCATTATCAATAAATGAATCAATATGCGGAATAAGGTTAAATGCGATGGGCTTGGTGAACAGTTCTGCTTCTTTTTTATCGTTCATAAAAAGAGCCTTGGATTGATCAAAAAGTTCGTCCATTCCTGCTTTGCCAGCACCGCTAACCGACTGATAAGTCGCCACAACAATGCGTTTGATTTTTGCCACATCATGCAATGGCTTCAGAGCAACCAACATCTGCATGGTCGAGCAATTCGGATTTGCTATAATATTGGTTTTGCGAAAATCTTTAAGCGCGGAGGCATTAACTTCAGGAATAACCAGCGCAATTTCTGGATCCATGCGGAAATATGAGGTATTATCAATAACTACGCAGCCAGCTTTCGCCGCAATAGGGGCATAAATCTTGGAAACCGATGAACCTGGGGAAAAAAGAGCTATGTCTGTATCAGAAAAATCATAATCTTCCAACGCGCGCACTTTCAGCACTTCAGTCTCGCCGTAGCTTACTTCTTTTCCAAGTGATCTTTTGGAAGCCAACGCGACCACTTCCCTCGCTGGAAAACGGCGGTCAGAAAGGATTTTAAGCATAGCGCGACCAACATTTCCAGTTGCGCCAACAACGGCTACTTTATAACTCATATTATACTCATTCTCTATTAAAATTAGTGGTTAAGGGCAAAAAACCTACACTATAATTTACATATTGTCATCTGTTGTAATTGCTAAGAAGGCAAATATGTGTATTCTATGTTGGTTTATCAACCAAACAAAGCTCGTAAGCACATGACAAAACCAATGATAATTGAACACCAAATACCCGAAACACCAGACAAAGCAATCTCTGCGGAGAAGGTTTTTGGTGTTAAATGGGGCGCACCACTGCCTGCATTTTCAATCAAAACCGAGCATGTGCCTGATATAGACCCTGATTATTATTTTGAGCCAAATGCAACGCGCGCGATACTTGCTGGTTTTGTATATAACCGCCGCGTGCTGGTGCAAGGGTTTCATGGAACTGGCAAATCAACGCATATTGAACAGATTGCAGCACGCCTCAACTGGCCGTGTATCCGCGTAAATCTCGATAGTCATATCAGCCGTACCGACCTTATCGGGCGCGATGTAATCATGCTCAAAGACGGCAAACAAATAACCCATTTTCAGGAAGGCATCCTGCCTTGGGCTTTAGGGCGACCAATGGCATTGGTGTTTGATGAATATGACGCGGGACGACCAGATGTTATGTTCGTTATCCAGCGCGTTCTGGAAGCACAAGGAAAACTGACTTTGCTGGATCAAAACCGCGTTATCACTCCACACCAATCTTTCCGAGTATTTGCTACTGCCAACACTGTTGGGCTTGGTGATTCAACTGGGCTTTATCACGGCACACAACCAATCAACCAAGGGCAGATGGATCGCTGGAATATTGTGGCAAGCCTTGGTTATCTGAATAAAGATATTGAATATAAAATCATAAGTTCTCGCGTTAAAAATCTCTCGCCAAAACAAAAAGAAAATTTAGGGGCGATGATAGCTATGGCAAATCTCACCCGCGAAGGTTTTATGAATGGCGATTTATCAACTGTTATGTCACCACGCACTGTTATCAACTGGGCAGAAAACATGGTGATTTTTGATGATGTACACCTTGCCTTCCAACTAACATTTCTCAACAAATGTGATGAGACTGAACGCTCTATTATCGCCGAATATTACCAGCGTTGCTTTAATAAAAATATCGCGGAACTAGTATAATGTATAAAAGCAATGTCAAAAGTTATAGTTTTATAGACCTGTTTGCAGGAATTGGTGGCATAAGAACTGCTTTTGAGAGACAGGGTTACGATTGTGTTTTATCAAGTGAGATAGATTCTGATTGTAGGGATATATATTACAAAAATTATGGAGAAATTCCTTTTGGTGATGTGAGAGAATTATCAAGTAATAGCATTGGAAAGTATGATGTCCTAACCGCTGGTTTCCCATGCCAACCATTTAGTATTTGTGGTAGGAAAAGAGGGTTTGAAGATACAAGGGGAACACTCTTCTTTGAAATTTGTAGAATTATTAAAGATACAAATCCAGAAGTTGTATGTTTAGAAAACGTAAAGCATTTGCTCCATCACGATTCTGGAAGGACTTTAGAGTTGATATTATCATCTCTCGAAGATTTGGGATATATAACAACTTATAAGGTATTAAATGCTATAAATTTTGGTGTCCCTCAAAACAGAGAGAGGATTATCATCATAGGCTCAAAAAAATGTGAATTTAATTTCTCCAAATTGAAAACAACTCCTAATGTAGCAAAACTAGTTGATTTTCTTGAACAATCAGGTGATTTTGAATATTTAAGACCAGAAGAATATACATTTATTGAAAAACCAACAACGCAACCAACTGGATTAATTTTCTGCGGTTATCGTAATAAGGGAATATGGAAAAAAGGAATTAGACCGAACACCGAACATTTATCTAGGGTTCATAGACAACCAAATAGAATTTATTCTGTTATGGGTACTCATCCAACTATTCCTTCACAGGAAACATCTGGGAGGTTTTTTATCTATATTCCTCAAGAAAATGCTGTTAGAAAACTAACTATTAAGGAATGTTATAAAATAATGGGATTTGATTATGACTTCAAAATATCTTCAAATAGGGGAAATGCCTACAAACAGGTCGGTAATTCTGTCTGCATTCCAATGATTGAAGAAATATCTAAAGAGATTAGAGCGCAACTATTGGAATTAAATGAGTCTATTTATGAACCACGCAGAAAAATTAATAGAGTTGTACAACAAGAGCTTGCTTTATGATTTACCTAAAAAAAACAAGATTGATAAAAAATATACAGGCTATTTAGATTGTATATCAGACAATTCCTTGTCTCAAAAAGGAGTGTTTACTGTTCTCGTTACCCTTGTGATTCACAAAATACTGCATCCAACGCAAGATATAAGACTTCATCAATCTGGCATGGAAGGTGGCTTCTCAGGAAGAACTATTGACACTCAATTCATAACTCCAACACTGAAAAGGCTAAAATTGCCATCTATGGCGGAAAGCGGTTGGCTTACACGCTCTCTTGAACAACCATACCCTTATAGCCTAGATTACAACGGAAAAATCAGCAACAGACAGGTCAAAGAATCTTTTTTGGGGGTATTGGATTTTGTTCAAAACCATCCTGATTATTCCGAATCTGTTATGATTTATCTTCTATCAAAAGTTGGGCTAAAGATTAAAGAGAATCAAGTATCAATAACAAAAATATCAAATCCTGATTTCCTAGACATAAACTCCATATTGAACATATTGAAGGAACATTTCTCTTCTAAGTATAGCACTCATGGAGGCTCTAAGTTACCAGTGATTGCATTGTACGCAATCTATCAAGTTATGGTTAAAGAATTAACAAGATATTCTAATTGTGAATTAATTGCACTTGGTAGTCATACAGCATCAGATCTAACATCAAAAACTGCTGGTGATATTCAGATTTTTAAGAATGGAAAACCATTCGAAATTTTAGAAATAAAGCATGATAAGTGGATTGATGAAAATACTGTCGCCATAGCAGTTGAGAAAATCCAAAAGTATAATCCAAGTCGTTATTACATTCTGTCATTCAAGGGAATTTTGGATAGTGATAGAAAACTGATAGAAGAAGTTATAAATAATACAAAAATAGAGCATGGTTGTCAGATAATAGTAAATGGGATTATGGATACCATTAAGTATTATTTGAGACTCATAAACTCATCAAAAGATTTCTTGGATAATTATATTCAAATCGTAGAATCAGACGCAGAGTTAAAACCAGCTCATAAGGAAAAACTTATAGAAATTATTAACAGCTTACAGTCATGAATCAAGCCACAGACACATTAAAACATGCCATAACTGCTGCCACCCGTGCGCTTTCTGGCAAGCGTGATTTGCAGGTGGAATTCACCAACGGCGTTTCAAGTGCTGATGTTGTTTTACCTGCGTTGCTCGATATTCGCCTCTCTAAAACAATTTCTTCGATAAGAGGACATGCAGATCAAGCCGCGCTTTTTATCCGCCACCATAACCCAACAATTCATCAAAAATTCCGTCCCGAACAATCAAGCAGCGCAACATTGTTTGATGCTCTGGAAGAAATACGCATTGAAACACTGGGCAGCGAGGATATGGAGGGCGTAAAATATAATCTATACCGCCGTTTTGAACTTGAATGTATGCAGCAGGCACTAAACCCAGATAATATACCGCTGCTAGAAAAAATTAAAATTCAAGCGCGAAAGCATATTCAACATCTGCCAATTCCAGATTTTATCGCTGGCGCGCTCGAGAAACCCACCAGCGAGGAAAATTCTATTCTGCCACTTCTGAAACAGATGCAGTTTCATGTGAACAGCCAACAGAAATTTGCAAATCTGGCGATTGAGTTAATCGATGTTATTACGCAGGCAGCAAAAAATGGTGACGATGACGAAACTAAAAACAATGATGCCGATACTAATAAAAACGAATCAAACAAAGAACTCTCGACGCAACAAGATAGTGAGCAAACCTCGGTTTCAGATGAAGAAGATTCCCAAAAATCTGAAAGCATAGTTCAGGCTGGTTCACCACCAAGCGAACAAGCCATGTTGCAAAAGGGTGAGGATAGCAATGTGGATAACCGTTCACCCTATCCTTTTAATCACTTTGAAGCAAAACCAGCGGAGAAAGTCTATCACGCCTACACTACGCGCTTTGATGAGGTAATATTAGCCAGCCAACTTGCAAGCGAAATAGAAATAAAAAACCTACGCCTTCAGCTTGATCAAAAACTCACCCAATTTCAAAGCGTCACCTCACGCCTTGCTAATCGCCTGCAACGCCTGCTCCTTGCCAAACAAGCGCGGACTTGGCTTTTTGATGAAGAAGATGGGATGATTGATAGCCGTAAATTATCGCGGGTTATCACCCAACCGAATTACGAACAGTTTTACAAGCGGGAAAAAGATACTGATTTCCGTGATACAGTAGTGACATTGCTTATTGATAATTCTGGTTCAATGCGCGGTCGCCCTATTACCATTGCCGCCCTGTCCGCCGATATTATCAGTAGAACGCTTGAAAGATGCGGAGTAAAAGTAGAAATTTTAGGCTTCACTACCAGAGAATGGAAAGGTGGAATCTCTTACAAAGAATGGGTGAAAGCTGGAAAACCGCCACGCCCCGGTCGTCTCAATGATTTACGACACATAATCTATAAACCAGCCGATGTTAATTGGCGGAAGTCCAATAAAAATATCGGACTGATGCTAAAGGACGGCTTACTCAAAGAAAATATCGATGGTGAGGCAATATTATGGGCGTGCGACCGCCTGCTGGCACGCCCTGAGCAACGGCGCATCTTAATGGTGATTTCTGACGGCGCGCCAGTTGATGATAGCACTCTCTCCTGCAACACGGGTAGTTATCTGGATACACATCTGCGCGAGGTTATTGCCAAGGTGGAAAAGCAACTGCCTATTGAACTGGTCGCCATTGGCATTGGGCATGATGTCACACGCTACTATAGCCGCGCTGTAACAATTTCCGAGATTGATAAGCTAGGCGAAACTATGACCGAGCAGCTGGTGAGTTTGTTTAGTAAGCATTAAACTTTCTTCGCCACCAGCATCAGAGAAAGACCGAAAGGCAAAGGAACGCGCGGGAATAAAAAACGTTCCGCAGAAACTAGTTTCGTAAGGATTTTGTTGATTGCTGGGGCAGGAATTTTTGTGCCGATTGCATGTTCATTTTTAGCGCGGAAGAAGTCCAGCATCCTCGCAGCAACTGCAACTGGGAACAAAAAGAAATTCCAATAATTCAGATATTCTATCCTAAAGCCAGCAGCTTTAATTTTTTCCTTCAGCTCCGTTTTGCCATAACGACGGAAATGATGATGCATCTTATCATGACGTGAAAAAAGGCATTGAAAAGCAGGAACAGTGAGCAGAAGTACACCTCCTTGTGATAGCCGCCCAGCCACTGCAGCAAGAGCAGCGCGATCATCCTCTATATGTTCCAACACATCAAACATAGTTATTAAATCAAACTGCTCACCTGAAAACGGAATTTCATCAGGAAGTTTTCCATAAGCAACAGAGCCAATATTTCGCTGGGTACTATGTTCACGAACCTGATCGTTCATCTCGCAGGCAAAAACCTCGCCATAGGCAGAGAGCATGGAAAGATTGCCACCTGCGCCACAGCCCAAATCCAAGATTTTAGCGTTTTTAGGAATTTTTATAAGATTAAGAACATAGCTGGTAATCGCACGTCTGGAAACAAACCACCAATGAGTTTCCTCCTGTTCAATCAGTTCGCTATAGACCTGCGAGTCCAACGTCTAAGCCGCAGCTTTAGCAAGCAGCTTTTTCTTAATTTGGCGCTTCAGTTTAGCTGCTTCTGGTGTCATTTTTGTTGCGCTATGGCTCAAAAGATAACCATCCAGCCCACCATTATGCTCGATGCTGCGCAGAGTAGCAGCGGTTACGCGCAAAGGAACATTCACGCCCAGAAGATCGCTTTTAAGCGAAACATGCTGAAGGTTAGGCATGAAGCGCGTACGGGTTTTGTGGTTAGAATGGGACACTTTATTACCCGATTGAGAGCCTGTTCCCGTGATTGCGCAACGTCTAGACATGATACTACCTTCTGATTTTTTTAAATTAAAGAGGCTGCATTTTTAAGGGTGCGATGCCAGTAAGTCAAGCGGTTTTTACCTAGATTATACAATGAAATTCGCTCTGCTTTAGCGAAAATGGCTAATTTACGAGAACCGCAGCGGAATGTAGTTTATACATGAGCAGCGGAAGCGCAGGAAATAGTCATTTGCAGCAAAGCAGAGTAGAATTTACTTAACTTTGTGGATGTTATTGATGTAGTGCGTCCAAAAATTCTCTAGGCTAGTCAGAGTCTTATTCAAGGCAACAAGATCCGCACTGCTAGTGTCTTTAGACAAAACATCAACGTTACGCTGATAAAGAGCATCTATCTTTGCACATAGCCCAACCGCCTTATCAGAAAGTTTGATGCGTGTTGAACGTTTGTCGTGTGGAGCGCGCTCCTGTACCAAATAGCCATTTTCCACCAGATTTTTGACGTTATATGACACGTTTGAGCCAAGATAATAGCCACGATTGGTAAGCTCACCTATGGTAAGTTGTTCATCACCAATATTATAGAGAATCAGGGTTTGCACGTTGTTCACGTCGTCAATTTTGAGCCTATCAAGCTCCGCCTTGACCACATCGAGAAAACGACGGTGCAAGCGTTCGATAAGCAAAATAGAATCTGTATAAACCTGTTTCAACTGTATTCTCCTAAAACATTTACAAAAGCCACCACTGACCACCATAGCCCATAAATATTAACATTTAGTTTATGATATATTTCAAATTTAATAATATACCAAAGAATTGATAGACAAAGAGCCATAAATCACTACATATACCGCTCGAATTAATAAAATATATAAGCTGAACATCATGTTATTTATCAACAACCTTACCTTCCGTATCGCTGGGCGTACCTTGCTTGAGAATGCCTCCATCAGCATTAATGCTGGGCAGAAAGTTGGGCTAGTGGGCCCAAACGGCACTGGAAAATCCACACTTTTTAAACTTATTTCTGGAGAATATCAGGCGGATACGGGCGATATAACTGTGATAAAAGGTGCGAGCTTGGGCATGGTGCGCCAAGACCTTCCCGAAGATGATACGCCTGTTATCGATGTTCTTCTGGCAACGGATACTGAGCGAGCCAGCCTGTTTACCGAAGCAGAAACCTGCGAAGATCCCGACCGTATCGGCTATATCTACACACGCTTGGAAGAAATTGGCGCGTATGATGCCCCTGCCCGCGCTGCCACGATTCTTTCTGGTTTAGGTTTTAGCGAAGCAGCGCAAAACAGCCCAATTTCTGATTTTTCGGGTGGCTGGCGGATGCGCGTTGCCCTTGCTGCGGTGTTATTCTGCCAACCGAATTTGTTGCTGCTTGATGAACCCACCAACCATCTGGATTTTGAGGCGATGGTGTGGCTGGAAAATTATCTTATGAAATTCACCGAGACACTCGTCATCATCAGCCATGACCGCGATATTCTCAATAAAACCGTAACTCACATTGCCCACTTAGAAAATAAAAAACTAACGCTCTACACAGGCACTTATGATGAGTTTGAGCGCAAACGCGCGGAAAAATTATTAGGGCAGCAGGCACTACATGAAAAACAAATGGCGCAAAAAGCCCACATGCAGAAATTTATTGATAGATTCGGCGCAACGGCGAGCAAGGCACGTCAAGCGCAAAGCCGCCTGAAAGCTATTCAGAAGATGGATATTGTTGATGCGGTGATGGCAGACCGCGTGACTGCTTTTGAGTTTCCCGAGCCTGACCAGCAAAAATCACCTATGTTGGTTTTGGAGCATGTTGAGGTTGGTTATGAAGTCGGCAAACCAGTTTTGAAACGGTTGGATTTACGCATAGATGCCGATGACCGCATCGCCCTGCTTGGCGCGAATGGTAACGGTAAATCGACATTGGTGAAATTGCTTTCTGGACGCCTGCAACCGCTTAGCGGGCAGATCCATAAATCCAGCAAACTCCGCGTCGGTTATTTCGCGCAGTTCCAGACTGATGAGCTTGATGTTCTGCAAACGCCGTTTGAGGTGATGAAAGATGCTATGCCCAAAGGCACTGCTGAATCAAAAATCCGCGCAGCACTAAGCAAATTTGGGTTCGATAAACATAAGGCAGATACTGTGGTTGGTGATTTATCAGGTGGTGAAAAAGCCCGCCTGCTCTTTTGCCTGATGAGTTTTGACGCACCGCATATCATGCTGCTCGATGAACCAACCAACCATCTGGATATGGATGCGCGTGAAGCATTGATGCAGGCACTGAATAATTATAAAGGCGCGGTGATTCTGGTTAGCCATGATCCGCATCTGGTGGATTCGGTGGTGGACAGGCTGTGGCTGGTGGCTGATGGCACTTGTAAACCATATAATGATGACCTTGAGGCTTACCGTAAACTGGTGGTCGCCCAACGCAAAAAAGAACGCGAAGAAACAAAGAAAGAAGCACGGAAGAAAAAGACGGGGTGAGCGTTATTTCTGCTGTTTGCTACATTCAATATCAAAATTGCCACGAGTACCACTATCTTTAACAAGATCTATAGTTTTACAATCAGCATCCTTTACACGGAAGATACTGTCACGACCAGCATACCGTATCAGAGTTGGTATGTTGCTAGAAATAAAAGCAGGAGTTTCGACGCTTGCCTTTGCCTTCTCTAACTTTTCTTTTTCTTGATTGCATACATTAATCTGACTTTCTTTGAGTCCTATGTTGCTTTGTAAGTTTGATATACTGCTTTGTAACTCATGGATTTCTTTAGAATAATACATTTGTGATAGCCATGTTCCTGCTGATATAAGCAATAAAATAATTATTAAAATAGATTTCTTAGCAGCAAATAATTTATCTTTTTCTCCGTGCAAAAATTCAATTATTTTAATTGTTTCTAACATTTATTTTATTCCTAATTATTTCTTATACGTTCCACCATACCTAACTAAAAATGCTTGTAAAGTGGTTGCCGTCATACCGCTGTAGAGCGGTATCTACGCCAAGCAACTAGCTTTTTCCGTATGGTTAGGCATGGATGCCAGCCTGCGCTGGCATGACAAGAAAATGGATTGCCACGAATGCTACGCATTCTCGCAATGACGACATATCTTCTTCCACCTCTGCCATCCCCGCGCAGGCGGGGATCTAGGGCTACAAATTCTATCAGTGGTTTTGTCCCTAGATCCCGCATCAAGTGCGGGATGACAAGGAAATTGGCTGGGTAACAATAAATAATCAATGCCAAGAAAGCCGTAATTCTCCTGTTTTTCCTTCGGACATTGATTTTTTTACCTCTGAGAAAAATGCCAGCTCTTGATATGCCTTCAAAATATCTTGTGTTGATTGTAAAACATGCTTAATAGCTTTTTCACCATCTTCCCTAAACTCACTAACACCAGCTATCTCAACTTTACTAGTTGGATCATATTTATCTGGTGATGGCAAAACCCGTGATTCGATTATCTTATTAGCAAAATCCACACTCTCCTTAAATCGCTCAAGAAACCCCTTATTTACCGCATCATCGGCAAGAACTTTGCCACACATCTTTTCCGCGCGGGCATGGAATTTGTCCATATCCTTCAGATATCCGTCTGTGAAAATAACAAATTTCTTGACTTCAGAACCCAATCCACCTGCAAACTGAGAAAATTGGACACGTTCAACCAATTTATCACGCGCTTCTATACATTCTGCTCTTAAATCTTTACTAGACATGCTATTCCCTTAATTTGCTTGGGCTTGAGTATATCATTAATTTATGTTAAAGTCATTGGGCAATATGAGGAAATTTGAGGATTGTAAAAGATGTTGACCAAACAGCATATCCGCGCTTAGTATGTGCGCCCTCACATCTTTGGGGCTAGGTAGCAAAGTGGTAATGCACGGGACTGCAAATCCTGTATTCGGGAGTTCGATTCTCCCCCTGGCCTCCATATTTTTATCTTTTTTATCTAATAAATTTACATTAACTTACGCCCATGGTATTTTTGATACGCTGGCTACGCCGCGCGCAGCATGCGCTCTCGGCGCATATTGCGATTGCGTTTATACGCAATATAAAAAACATGTTGGTTTTTTGCTAGATAGAACTATATTCCAACAAAATGTTTATTATTCGGTGAGGATTTAAGTGAAAAAAACTCTGACGATTTCCAATCTATTTCTTGTTGTGTCAATGATGGTGGCAGCTATTTTTACCACGAGGGCGTATGCCGCTGAAACTTTTTATATAGAAATCGGCTCGCCAGCCAGCGTTGAAGAAACGCGTGATGAATGGCAGAATTTATCCAAAAAATATAAATCATTGCTCGGGAAATTGACTTTCTATCCTAAAGCTATCGTAAATGAACAAGGTGAAACAACTAATATTATTCAAGCTGGACCTATTGAGGAAAAAAGCAGAGCGCAAAAAATATGTAATTCACTCTTTGCCAAAGACATCCCCTGCTTCGTTATTGAAGGAATAGAAAAAAAACCACCGACTATGTCTGTTGGAATTGCCCATATCGGCAGCTCTTCATCAAGAAACCTATTTTCTGGATTAGGAGAAACTATTGGCAGCGCGCCACAAGTATTAGCTGATGGTGGAAATGACAGCGAACAATCTTCATCGGAAACTTCCCAAGAACAAGAAGTTGCACAAGAAGGTGAAGTGGCTGTTGCTCAGGCTATAGCTGTTCCACTCAGTGACCGCACCAATGATGATAATTTAGGGCAAATAAAGGTAAAGGCAGCAACAAGCAATAAACCTATAGAAAATGTTAGGGTAAAAAACTTCTCCCCGATTGAATTTACCTCCCGTGAAAATGGCGGTCTGATTATTGAAAAATTTCCAACTGAGAAATCCGCAAAAAAATTCTGGGGTTATGTAAAAGATAACCATCCTGATGATGTTGATGGTTTGAAAATACACATTCAACGAGATTTATTTGCTGGAAAAGATAGCGGTATTCAAATTAAAGTTTATCCATTTGCAAATGGGGATGATGCCGCTGCGTTTTGTGCAAAAGCAGTCAATGATTTTGGCAGCGTGTTAGAGTGTCATTATGAGGCAAATAATGCCTTGGTTTCGGATGATGCAGAGTATAAACGTGGCGATTCTTATGCAGAACGTCGTCAACTAACACAAAGAAGAGTTCCTGCACAACAGGCAGAAATTCAGACCAATGAATCTTTAGTTGCCGTTAGTGATTTGGCAGAAAAAGAATTCTGGGCGCAGGTTGCAATTGCCGACAGCAAGGATGAAGCGATGCATCGCTGGAAAGAGATACAGAAAAAGAATTCTGCCACTGTTAAAGGCATAGCCAGCAAACTTGCATCTTCATCATCGGCTTATGCAAAATACAGCATACGTCTTGGTGCATTTGAAAATGAAGATGATGCCAATGCGCTATGCAATAAATTGCAGATGCGTGGCGTTGATTGCCTAGTAGTTTCTACTAACTAACTACGTTACCGAACAGATCATAATCGTCTGATTTTTCAATCAGTACATTTACGATTGTTCCAGCCAGAACACGACTTTTGCTTTTTACATGCACCACGCCATCAATCTCTGGCGCGTCGGCAGCGCTGCGCCCGATGATACCTTCTGGCGTTACCGAATCTATAAGCACTGGAATGGTTTTCCCAACTTTTTTCTTCAGGCGTTTCGCGCTAATTTTCTGTTGAACCTGCATAAAGCGATTCCACCTATCCTCGATAACATCCTGTGGAACATGGTTGGGCAGAGCGTTGGAATCAGCATCGGAAACATTTTCATAACGGAAGCAGCCAACGCGGTCTAGCTGTGCTTCTTTCAGCCAATCAAGCAGGAACTGAAAATCTTCCTCTGTTTCACCTGGGAAGCCAACAATAAAGGTGGAACGCAGAGTAATATCTGGGCAGATTTTCCGCCAACTTGCTATACGTTCCAGAACTTTTTCCTGATTGGCAGGACGGCGCATATTTTTAAGCACATTTGGCGAAGCATGCTGGAACGGTATATCAAGATATGGCAGGATTTTGCCAGCTGCCATTAAATGCACAACCTCATCCACATGCGGATAGGGATAAACGTAATGCAAGCGCACCCACGCACCAAGCTCACCCAACGCCTCGCAGAGATCATAAAATTTGGCGCGAACTTCTTTGCCATTCCAATCACTCTTGGCGTATTTGGTATCAATGCCGTAAGCACTAGTATCCTGCGAAACTATCAGCAATTCCTTCACACCAGAAGCAACCAATCTTTCTGCTTCACCAAGAACATCAGCTGCTGGTCTGCTCACCAAATCACCGCGCAATTTTGGGATAATACAGAATGAACAACGGTTATTACAGCCTTCGGAAATTTTAAGGTAAGCATAGTGACGCGGAGTGAGTTTTACACCTTGCGGCGGCAACAAATCCAGATATGGCTCATGCAGTGGCGGCACTGCTTTATGCACAGCATTTAACACCGATTCATATTGCTGTGGTCCTGTTATGGCAAGCACGTCAGGGTATTTACTGCGGATAAGTTCTGGAGTTGCGCCCATGCAGCCCGTGACTATCACTTTTCCGTTTTCAGAAAGTGCTTCGCCAATGGCAGAAAGTGATTCCTCGCGCGCGCTATCAAGGAAACCACAAGTGTTGACCACCACCACATCAGCATCGCCATATCCACCAGAGAATTCATAGCCCTCGGCGCGAAGCTGGGTAAGAATCCGCTCGGAATCCACCAACGCCTTCGCGCAGCCAAGACTGATAAACCCAACTTTTGGTGCTGTTTCTTTAGATAATCTTGTCATACCAGACAGCTCAATTTTCTTAGCCATTCGCTGCGCTCATGGAAAAAATTGGCTTCTGGTATCCAATAATTTCTTTCCACTAGATGCCAGCCTGCGCTGGCATGACAATTAAAAATATTTTTCATGCAAGGCTTATACAAGCAAGGCTTTCTCTAGGCAAGAGCTTATTCATTGATACCCAAATAACTGTAATAACAGCGAAAGTGCCTTTCCACGCTCTGTTTCCATAGGTTTGCTGCCATCCAAAAACTGGGTTATATCTTCGCGTGCTTGCTCCAAAAGCTCCTGATGCTCCAATAAATCAGTAAAAATGAAGCGTGGCAGCCCACTTTGCCTAGTTCCCAGCAAATCACCTCCGCCACGAATGGCAAGATCCGCCTCAGCAATGCGGAAACCATCCTCTGTTTCACGCAAAATTGAAAGGCGAGACTGTGCCACCTCCCCTGCGCTTTCGGAACAAAGCAAAACGCAGGCACTGGCTTTGTCACCACGCCCCACGCGACCGCGCAATTGGTGTAGTTGTGACAGACCAAAACGCTCGGCCTTTTCAATCACTATAATAGTAGCGTCACGCACATCCACCCCTACTTCCACCACCGTTGTAGCAACCAACAGTCTGGTTTTTCCTGCGGCAAAATCGTGCATTACCGCGTCACGTTCATCACCCTTCATCTGCCCATGAACTAATCCAACCACGTCACCAAATCGGGCTTTGAATTCTGTATAACGCGATTTGGCAGCTGCTATGTCATTTTCAATATTGATGCCCTCACCCCAACCCTCTCCCAAAGGGAGAGGGAGAAGTTCGGAATTATCCTCTATCAGCGGGCATATCCAATAGACTTTTTCACCACGCTCTAATGCAGATTTTAATCGCTCCATTATCTCATCATAACGTGAAAGTGGAATTACACGGGTAGTGATGGCTGGACGGTGCGCTGGTTTTTCTTTGAGCAGCGAACATTCCATATCACCATATAATGTCATGGTAAGCGAGCGTGGAATTGGCGTTGCCGTCATGTGCAAAATATGCGGTGCGTGACCTTTGCTTGAGAGTGCCATGCGCTGATTGACACCAAAGCGATGCTGCTCATCAATTACTATAAACGCCAGATTGGCAAATTCCACACCTTCCTGAAATAGCGCGTGTGTGCCAATAATTATGTTGATTTTTCCACTTGCGAGATTATCAAGGATTTCCTTCCGCTCCCTGCCTTTTATCCGCCCTGAAAGCATAGCAACCGACACTGGCAGATTTTTTGTAAGATTTGAAATTACCTCAAAATGTTGACTAGCAACAATTTCGGTGGGAACCATCAGCGCGCATTGCAGACCCTGCTCCACAGCACGAAGCATAGAAAGCAGAGCGACAATGGTTTTTCCGCTGCCCACATCGCCTTGCAAAAGCCTGCCCATGCGGTTTCCTGAAGCTATATCGTCAGCAATTTCTTTCAACACCGATATTTGCCCAGCAGTAAGTTTATAGGGAAGTTCCAAGAGCAATTTTTCTGTCAGTTCGCCTGTGCCTGTTATTTTTTCTCCCGCCTGCTGCTGGCGTTTACGGCGAAGTATGGCAAGGTGTAACTGGTTGGCGAGCATCTCATCATAAGCAAGGCGCATCCTCTCTGGTGAGATTGGTTGCAAATTTTCCTGCGTCTGCGGATTATGCGCTGCAATCAGTGACTGTTTCCAGCTTTTCCAATTTTTTGCAGTGAGTGTTTCTGGCGCAAGCCACTCGGGAAGCTCTGATGCTTTCTCTAACGCTTCGGTCACTATTTTATAAATCCGCCTGCTGGTTAGCCCTAAAGTTAGCGGATAAACTGGCTCTGGCTTCTGCACATCGGCGAGTTTATCAACAGTGGTAATGATGTCGGGATGGGTCATCTGCAAACGATAATCAAACTTCTCGGTGCGCCCGCTTATCACCCGCATCTGCCCAACTGGCAGAGCCTGTTTCAGATAATCCTCGCGCGGATTAAAAAATATCAAGGCAATATCACCAGTTTCATTGGAACAAATAACTTTATATGGTTTTTTGCCATAACGCCTTGCGCTTGCTGGCGGCGGCTGGTGCATTTCAACCTTCACCACAAAAGTTGCAATCACCCCATCTGGCGCAGAAACAAGCGGACAGGTAAAACGCCTGTCAAGCAAGCCAACTGGTAGGTGAAATAATAAGTCACGAATGATAGGGATTTTTGCACCAGAAATAGTCGTCGATGTAGGCAGCAAACGGCATAATGCCTCCGATGTAGAGCCACCAACGCCCTTAACCCGCGTTATCGCTGAAAATAAATAATTTAGAATTTCATGTCGCATGAGGCGCAGATTAGCTGATTATAACCTAATCGTCTATTGCCTAAACATTGATATAATTCATTTTTTATTAATGTTTTTATGTTAGAATGGTTCGATAATTTATTACTAAATAATCAATTAGGTTATCATGCAATCGAATTCTACCACCGCCTCAAATTATAATAGCAATCATAATGGCTTCACGTTTTTTGAAATATCACTAATATTGGTCATAATCGGATTCTTAATTGGCGGAATAATGGTTGGAAAAGAACTTACAAAATCTTCGAAGCTGCGCTCGGTAATTTCTGACATAGAAAAATTCAATGCGGCGGCGAATGCCTTTCAAAATAAATATAACTGCATCCCCGGTGATTGCAAAAACGCGTCTGATTATTTTGGTCTATTCGCAACTTGCAATTCAAGCAGTGCCACTAATAATACATGCAATGGTGATGGTGACGGGCAGGTAAAACTACAATCTCCCGCTGCAAATTTTTCGAAGAATGACGAATCGGTGTTGTTCTGGCAACATTTATCTCTTGCTGGTCTTATAGCGGGTAAATATTCTGGCATTCTGGGATGGGGACCATATGTTGATTCAACCAATGTTCCCATGTCTAGGCTAGAAAGTGGCTGTTATAGCGTCGATTATTCCTCCTCTGCTGCTATTGCTGCCAGTCATTTTGTTCCAATGACTATAGTCACTGGCGGAGCGGATGGAACGTATCAGAATTTTTTTGCCGTGGGAAATCCAACCACTAATAATGGGACGGGAATAGCCCATACAAGCTGTACTGCTGGGTTATATTCATTACCAGCTTTTGATGCTTACACTATTGATAATAAGATTGATGATGGTGGTCCATTCAGCGGAAATGTACAATCACCGTTTAATGTCTACGGTGGGGATCATAATTGGTCTGGGCGTACTGACACTGGCGTTGCCATTCCCGGCTGCACCAGTTATGATGATAGCGGAACTATGGAATATTCATGGGTAGGATATGATATAAATGCAGAAAAAACTGCGTGCCAGCTATTTTTCAATGCTTCGTTCTAATATGTAAGGTAGCGTTATACCGTAGCATCTACCAGTATATTAAGCGCGCCAGCATCAAGGCTATCAAGTGCAACCTCGCAGCGCTCAAGCACTTTTTTGTCGCTATTTAATGCGGAAATAGCAAAAAAGCTTATGCTTGCGCTAAGACTAATCGATTTCTTATCTTCATCTACAAATGGATTAGAGGCAACCTGCCAGCGTAGGCGGTTAAGAACAAGGCGTTCTGAATCTTTGGTGATATCCACCAGCAACACACCAATACGACCATCACCAACACTGCCAACAACGTCATCAGGGCGTAAGCATCTGCTGGCGGTAGATGCCACAAATTTCACTATCTCGTTGCAAACAGAATTACCATTCTTAGACAGCAATTTATTATAACCATCAATCTGCAACACAGCAAAACACGAGAGCATATCACTGCTGTTCGCGTGATGTTTCATCAGTTCAATATCTTTAACTAGAGACGCTCTATTCGGCAAGTCGGTCTGTGTATCTAAAGATTCATGCCCCTTAAAATTTTCCTTAATAATCTGACGAACCGCATCGTTTTTTCTAACTCCAATAGCATCCTGAAGTACCAATGAAAAAAATGCGGAACTACCAGTCGATTCAGTGCGGGATATTTTGGTTCTATAAGATTTTTCCTGACCGTTTTTCCCAACAATGCTGAAACTCTGCACTTTCGAAAGAACCGAACCCACATCATTGCTATCATTCTCAAAATCAATATATTCCGTAAGCAGTTCAGCAATCCGTGGAGGTAGAATATTACTCAGAGGTCTAGAAACAACTTCCGACGGTTCAAAGCCAATAAGACCTTTCGCCGCATCATTAATCTCGCTAATGGTTACCAGTTTTTCTCTATTATTCTGACAAATGGTAAGAACTGCATCGTTGGGACGGTGATTAATTGGCATAAACTTTAGAACCTTACGCTTGTATATTTCAGCCTGTTATTCTAACTTGCCTATATGAAGAAAGTATTAATTTTCAAAATACCTTGAATTATCTATGGAAAATGACACTCGTTTAAAACGCCTGCGCTACCGCAGCTGGCATAGGGGTTGGAAAGAAACCGACCTGATTCTTGGCGAATTTGCTGATGAAAATCTGGATAAAATGGATGCCACTACAATTGATATTTACGAGCAATTGCTCGATGAAAATGATGCCGATATTTGGGATTGGCTAGTAGGTAAACTTCCGCCTAAAAATCCTGCCTACGCACCAATTCTAGAAAATCTGAAGGCTTACGGGCAGAAAATTTAACAAATGACCACCATTTCTTCCACCTTATCGGGTGTTCCTGCCAGCGCACAAGCCCTTGCCCTTTCCCACTTGATTGAAGGTAGACTTGCGCCATTACCTGCTCCGAGCAGTATTTTGCACATCGCAACTAGCGATCGTGCGCTGGAATCATTAGCGCAGGCTTTGGTGTTTTTTTCACCAAATACTGAGATACTGACTTTTCCCGCATGGGACACCATGCCTTATGATCGTTCTTCACCGCAATCCAGCATTATGGCGGCACGGATGAAAGTTTTGGGAATATTGTCTGCTGGAAATAATAATAAAAAATCTCGTATAATCCTCACCACCGCCAGTGCGATATTACAAAAACTTCCACCCCGTGAAATAATGGGGCGGGTGGCGTTTTCGCTTAAGGTTGGTGATAAATTAAAGCCTGATGCGCTTACTGCTTATTTGATTGAGCAAGGTTACAGACGTTCGGGCAAGGCTATGGAAGCTGGCGAGTTTGCTCTGCGTGGCGGGATTATAGACATTATTCCCTCGGGCATGAGTGACGGTGTGCGGATTGATTTATTTGGCGATGAGGTGGAAAGTCTTAAATCTTTTGATCCGATGACGCAATTAAGCAGCGCAGCAGTTGATAATCTTACACTTTCGCCGATGAGCGAAGTTTTATTAAACGAAAAAACCATTACTTGTTTTCGTGAAGGATACCGTGATTTATTCGGAGCAGTAAGTAAGGAAGACCCGTTTTACGAAGCGATTTCCCAAAACACAAATTATGCAGGTATGGAGCATTGGTTGCCATTATTTTATGAGCGCACTGCTAGCTTGTTGGAATATTGTGATGGCGCGCTGATTACCATGGATAGCGAGGCGCAAACCACCATAAACGAGCGTCAGGAATCTATCCTTGATTATTATGAAGCTCGTAAAACCGCAACCAGCATGACTTCCAAGAAAAATAGTTTCGCTAGCGGAAGCATTTATAACCCGATTTTGCCTGATAGTTTTTTTATTATGAAAGAGGCGTGGGAAAAGGTTTTAGCAACACATGATAATTTGGCTTTCTCGCCATTTCATGAGGCTGCCACCGCTAATTCTATAGCTTTGCAATTGCGCCCAACTTTACGTTTTGTGCAAGGGCAGGCTGATAACACGCCTTTTGACCAACTAAAAACGCAAGCGGATAAAGGCAAGGCAATCATGATTGCCTGCTTCTCGCAAGGCTCGCGTGAGCGGCTGCAAACCTTGCTGATGGAGCATGGATTTCATAGCATCCGCATTGAAAATTGGCGGGAAAGTAAAAACATCAAAGGCAAAACTATTGGTTTGGCGGTGTTGCCACTGGAACAAGGTTTTGAAACTGAGAGCCTATATGTTTTCAGCGAGCAGGATATTCTTGGTGAGCGCATCACCCGTGCGGTAAAAAAGAAAAAAACTTCCGATGTATTTTTGCAAGAAGCCTCCAACTTTGCCGAGGGTGATTTGGTGGTGCATAAAGACCATGGCATTGGTCGTTTTGAAGGGCTTATAGCCCTTGAAGTTTCAGGCGCAGCGCATGATTGCCTGAAGATAATTTATGCTGATGATGATAAGTTATTTTTGCCTGTAGAAAATATAGAGATGGTGTCTCGCTTCGGGCTGGATGATGAGAATATCCAGCTTGATAAACTCGGCGGTGCATCATGGCAAAACCGCAAAGCCCGCCTGAAACAACGTATAAAAATTGCTGCTGAAGCATTGCTGAAAATTGCCGCCGAAAGAAAAATAAAACAGGCAAATGTAATTGATACACAAGCAGTCAGTTATGATGATTTCTGCGCTCGCTTCCCCTATGTGGAAACTGAGGATCAGGCTCGTGCCATCACTGAAGTATTAGAAGATCTCCGCTCTGGCAAACCAATGGATAGGCTGGTGTGTGGCGATGTTGGTTTTGGAAAAACAGAGGTGGCACTTAGGGCAGCATTTGTTGCTGCATGTAACGAGGAAGAGCCACTGCAAGTCGTCCTTGTTTGCCCGACTACACTTCTTGCCCGTCAGCATTTCCGTAATTTCCGTGAGAGGTTTGCAGGGTTTCCTGTGACCGTGCGCCAGCTTTCACGCATGGTGACGGCTTCAGCGCAAAAAGACACTAAAGAACAACTGGAAAGCGGCGGAGTTGATATTGTAATCGGCACGCATGCCCTGCTTTCCAAACAAATAAAATTCAAAAAACTCGGGCTGGTGATTGTTGATGAAGAGCAGCATTTTGGCGTGGGGCAGAAAGAAAAACTTAAAGAATTAAAATCGGATGTCCATGTTTTGACATTGTCGGCAACACCTATCCCTCGCACGTTGCAGATGGCTCTTACAGGTGTGCGGGATTTAAGCTTGATAACCACACCGCCAGTGGACAGGCTTGCCATACGCTCGTTTGTGATGCCGTTTGACCCTGTGATTATCCGTGAAGCGATGATGCGGGAACTACACCGTGGCGGTAAATGTTTTGTGGTAACGCCACGCATAAAATATATTGCTGATTTGAAGTGGCAAATTGCCGAGCTTGTGCCTGAAGCTAAAATCGCTGTGGCGCACGGGCAGCTTACACCCACCGAATTAGACGGCATCATGAATGATTTTTATGATGGCAAATATGATGTTTTGATTTCCACTGCTATTATTGAATCAGGCTTGGATATTCCCACCGCTAACACGATGATTATCCATAATGCCCATTTGTTCGGTCTGGCGCAGCTATACCAGATGCGAGGGCGGGTAGGGCGAGGAAAAACTCGGGCTTATGCTTATTTTCTACTGCCGCACCACCGTGAACTAACCAAAAACGCCACTAAACGCCTAGAGGTGATGCAAACTCTGGATACTCTCGGTGCAGGCTTTACCCTTGCCAGCCATGACATGGATATTCGTGGATTCGGGAATTTGGTAGGCGAAGAACAATCGGGGCATATCAAAGAAGTTGGTATTGAGCTTTATCAACAGATGTTGGAAGAGGCGGTTGCATCGCTGCGCTCAGAGGTTAGAGATCAGGGGGCAGAGGTCAGTGAGGAAGGGTTTAGCCCGACCATCAATCTGGGGATTTCTGTGCTGATACCTGAGGATTATGTGAATGATTTACAGCTACGCTTGGGGTTATATCGCCGTGTGGCGGGAATGGATACCGAAGAAGAAATAAACAGCTTCGCCGCTGAACTGGTTGATAGATTTGGTGATATGCCGCAGGAAGTGCAACACCTCATCACCACTCTAAACTTAAAATTACTGTGCAAAAAAGTGGGTATCGAGCGCATTGATACAGGCGCAAAAGGTGCTGTTATATCTTTCCATAATAATTATTTTGCTAAGCCTGAAGCATTGTTGAAACATATTGAGCGCAACCCTAAACGTCTCAAATTCCGCCCCGACCAAAAGCTGGTGTTTACCCACGAATTTAAGGATTTAAATGATAAAATATCAACAATTAAGAGGCTACTTCTGGAGTTGGTTGGGTTGGTTTAATTGCGGGCATAAGTGACTTATAGTCCGTAGACTTATTATCAACATATCGTGATTATGTTTACATGGCAAAAAATAATATCAAATCTTTAAATCTTCTCGTTTCTCAGGTCATTCGTCGCCTTAGAAATGATATGGGTATAAGCCAAGAGGAATTGGCAGACAGGTGTGGTTTAGATAGAACATATATTTCTGCTGTTGAGAGAGGGCGACGAAACATCACTATTGGTAGCTTATCCAGAATAGTTGTTAGCATGGAACTAACTGAACACGACTTCCTTCAGGAATTAATTAATCAAATATATATTGCTGAAGAAGAAGCCGATGAATAATGAATATATTTTTAATGGCACAAAAGCGTATAAGATGCTTAGAGGTCATGAGATACCATCGCAAAATTTTGTAGATGCAGCCATTAAATTTGATGAGCTTATACAAAAATTTCATGAATTTGAAATTGATATATCATCTCTCTTAGGAATGCGTAATCTCAGTGCATTTGTTGGTGAACTTTATGCAAGCTGTCTTATTAAAAGCACAGGTAAAACCTTTAGAAAAAACCCCCATCAGGATGGATATCCTGATCTTTTGCTAATGGATGAGATAGGAGAAAAACTATGGAAATCACTTGATTCAAGGCTACGAGAAAAATCACCGTTTAGCCCTTTTGCAACTGGCGGTATTGAAATTAAAGCGACATGTGGCGATATTCCAAGTGCAAAACAATTCACCAAAAAAGGGATTATTAAGCCAGATATTGGAGACCAAAGAATTACTTATGTAAAAAATGTTAACTGGAAAGCTCATCACAGAGACACCAACAATTTGTTAGGTTTGTATTGGGATTTCATTAATAAGAAACCAAAAATAGTTGGTTTGTTTTACTGCAACGAACTATTGGTAGATGACTGGGGTAAAATTGTTCATCCTACTGATGGTGGTGGGAGGACAACATCCGTTTCTATTATGGGAAAGAGCGGTATTAGAAAAATGTGTTCATCTTGGGTATGTATATTAAACGACTCACGCTACATAGCTTTCTTCGAAAGATATGGCAGTATTAAAATTACTTCTGGGTAGTAATTCCTTCTTATCCATTGCATTAATTATATGGTTGAAGATTATAGCCAAACCTTTTGGTGGAATACTCTCACCGATTACCTCACGAATGGTTTTATCTGAAACAGGTTTGCCATCTAGTCGTTCCCAATGATAATTAAAATCATTCACTGTATGAATAATAAACGCCTCTAAAAGCGATAACACCCTGTTTTGTGTAGGATGCAGCTTCTGATCACTGCATGCATAAGATAAATTTCTTGTTAAAGCACTTGCTGGTAGATCTCCTCTCATTCTTTTATATGCACTAGTAAAGCCAGACATTAAACGATATTCTCCGTCTTCTTTTACCCAAGGTCGTGGCAGTAATTCACCACATCTTTTACATCTAATTGGTGTGCATTTGTGCGCTCTATTTATTCCTTCTCCATTTTTTGAAGCAGAATGTGTTGGGTTCTCAATACAACCACAAGTAATGCATTGATTATCAAAAGCTCCCTTGCCAGCAGGTGTTCTTGAAACCCATAAATATTTTTCTTCATCAAGTAAAGGTACGCGATGAAACGGTAAACTGGAAGTTGCAGTTTGTTTATTTTTAGCATCTAACGGAGGTAAATCAGATATAACATCAAGAACACTCACCCATTTTTTCTGTAATAAAGATGGTGACTGTGAATGCGTTGTTTCAGGCATGATGCTTCGTTTTTTTATTAGATTATCAACAATGTTCGTATCTCGTGAAAATACAGTTATCAGCCTTTGTCTTCTTTGTGGTATGCCATAATCTGCAAATTCAACCACTTCCCATTTTCCTGTATAACCTTTAAGGCAAGAACTAAGAATTTCAGTCATAGTCGCAAAACTACCGTTTCTATCAGCAATAATTGTTCCTGCCATTTCAGGAACATTCTCAATTACAATTATTTTTGGCTTGAGCTGATTGGCAATCTCAATAACTTCCAATATAAGAAGATTTCTTTCATCAATTTCAGGCTTTATCCCTGCTCGTATGCCAGCAAGAAGTTTTCCTCTGCCATTTTTAGACATACCTTGACACGGGGGTGTAGCAAACAAAATATCAAGTTGGCGACCCTTTAAAGCCTCAACTGTTGAACCAATGATTTCATTTTTAAGATTTCTAATATCTCCGACAATCATATTGGTTTCAGGAAAATTTCGTTTAAACAATTCAGCACGTTCAGGCAAGTATTCGTTTGCCACTAAAACACTCACTCCTGCACTTCTTAGTGCAAGATCACCTATTCCAGCCGAAGAAAATAAACTAATTGCATTTTTTTTCATAAAGTGACTTATAGTCAACATCTTTAATGTTGTCAATTATAAATATTCTGACTAAATACTACTAATAAAATAATCATCACTCACCATCTGCGGATTTTATAGGTAAGGTGAAGGTGAATACTGCGCCTGTTCCTTCATCAGCATTTTTTGCCCATATTTTTCCGTCATGAGCATTGATAATTCCGCGACAAATCGCCAGCCCCAAGCTGCCATCGCCACTAGTTCCTGCATAGAATTTGTCAAATATTTTCTCTTCTTCGCCGTGCTTAATTCCCACTCCATTATCGGCAACTACTACCTGAATATCTGGTTTGTTGATCGTCGCCTGAATAGTTATGGTTGTACCTGCCTGCGTGTGTGCAGCGGCATTTTCTAGTAAATTAATAAGTACCTGTTCAATGAGCAATCCATCTATCCTAAGCAGTGGCAAGCCATGCTCAATGTCAGTTATAACCTTATGACCTACCAATTTCTGCTCCACACGCATGAGTGCCGAGCCTATCAATTCCTCAATAAAATATAATTCTTTATTCAGTTTTACCGAGCCAGATTCAAGGCTGGTAACGTCTAATAAATTCGTTACCATTCGTGCCAAACGCGCTCCCTCTTCATGAATAGAGCGTAACAACTCTGTTTTATATTCATTAGTTATCTTATCTCCCTCAATAAGCAAAGTGCTGGCGGCACTAGTTATGGCAACAAGCGGTGTACGCAGATCATGCGAAACAGAAGATAATAGTATATTTCTTAGCTTTTCGCTTGAGGCCTCTATCATGGTTTTTTCTACCATTTCCGCGGCATGGGCGCGCTCCAAAGCGGAAGCGGTTATGCCAGAAAACGCCTCTATCAACTCGATTTTATCAGTGGAATAGCCAATTGTATTTTCCTCATGTGGCATTAAACCGATTACACCCATTACCCCGCTTGAAGCAATAATCGGTGTATAAAAAGCACTGGCACTCGGAAGAGTATCAGTTCCAAGCCCAGCATTCTGTTTGTGGGAAAAAGCCCAACGGGCTACGCTTTCTTCACGAACAGGATCAGCATTATGCAAATCGCTATGAGTTTCCGCCACTACTGTTTGCAGCTCGCCCTTATCATCAGGCAGCCATAAAAATACGTTACTATCCAGTACTTCCGCAATATGCTGCGCTGCCACCTGAGCCAGATTAACCTTGCCACGATTAGCTGTAAGTTCACGGCTCATGGCAAATAGGCTGGATGTATTCTTTTCACGTTTACGAGCACTAATCGCCTGCAAACGCAACCTTGAAGTTTGCGAACCAACTATAATGCCCGTAAGCAGCAGCACGCAAAAAGTTATTATGTGTTTTTCATCAGCAATTTTGAAAGCATTATACGGTGGAATGAAAAAGAAATTGAAACTAATTGCCGAAAGAAACGTGGCTATCAATGAGGGAACGCGACCGTAACGCAGTGCAACGCCAACAACACTCACCAAATACAACATAACAAGATTTGAGGGATCAACATATTTTCTGACTGGAAACATTAATAAGGTAACCAGCAAGGTTATACCGACCGCCATCGCATAATATTGCCAAGGTGTATGAGTTTTCCAGAATGGCGAGCGCAGACCTTTGCGATCCTCAGTGTCACCTGTAACTACATAAACGTCAATGTCACCAGAACCGCGAATAATTTCATCGGCAAGCGTTCCGAAAACAAACGCCAGCAAGCGCGACTTATTGGGTTTTCCAACAATTATTTTGCTTATACCGTTAGCACGAGCATACGCCAGAATATCTTCAGAAGCCCTTCTCTGCCCCTGTATAATTTCAGTTCTCGCACCCATGCGGTCAGCTAGGCGCAGTGTCCGTTCAACGGCCTCCTGCCCTTCCTTGCTCAATTGGAAATGCCGTTCATTCTCAATATAAATCACCGTCCATTGTGATTTAAGACCGCCTGACATGCGCTTTGCCGTACGCACTAATTTCCCAGAAAGTGTATCGGGCCCGATGCAAACCAATATTCGATCTGCACCGCTCCAGCCTTGCGCCCCACCCGTACCAGTTTTATACACATCCATCAGTGCATCAACACGCTCGGCAGTCCGCCTGAGTGCAAGTTCACGCAGTGCTATCAAATTACTTTTTTTGAAGAAATTCTGTGCTGCACGTTTTTTTGCATCATTGGCAATATAAACCTTGCCCTCACTAAGGCGTTTAAGCAATTCTTCGGATGGTATATCAACCAGCGAAATTTCATCGGCCTTATCAAAAATGGCATCTGGTACTGTTTCTTTCACCCAAACACCAGTAATGCGCGCCACAACATCATTCAGACTTTCAAGATGCTGCACGTTGATGGTGGTATATACGTTAATCCCAGCATCAAGCAGTTCTTCAACATCCTGCCAGCGTTTGGGATGGCGTGACCCAGGGGCATTGGTATGCGCCAGTTCATCAAGCAAAATCAATTGCGGTTTGCGGACGAGAGCAGCGTCAAGATCAAATTCTTTAATTAGAGTTCCGCGATATTGTACCTCACGGTGTGGCAAAATCGGCAAGCCATCTAAGAGCTTCTTAGTTTCCTCACGTCCGTGAGTTTCCACCAAACCGATAATTACGTCCACCTTGTCATTTAGGGCAGACCTGCCCGCGGAAAGCATGGCATAAGTCTTGCCCACACCAGCACACGCTCCGAAGAAAATTTTGAGTTTTCCACGCGCATTGCTCGCCTGTAACTGCTCTTTCTCCTCAGCCTTTATACGGCTGAGAAGTTCATCTGGATCGGGGCGCGAGTCATCATTCATATTGAGCTATATTACTCAATTGCCGTTTATACACAAGTCAGTAATCAGAGGTTGGAGGTCAGGGATCAGAAAGGGATACATGGTTACCTTTTCTCCTGAATCCCGAATCCTGACCTCTGATCCCTGATTTAGAAATTAATCATTTGCACACAATTATAAAGCGTGTAGATTGCAAACTGGTCAAGAATAATTCATAAATTGGGGGAATAGCCATGGATAAAAATAAAGCACTAGAAACTGCCCTGAGCCAAATTGAAAAAACCTTCGGCAAAGGTTCAATCATGAAGCTTGGTGACAATAAAATGGAAGCTATCGAAGCAACCTCTACTGGCTCGCTTGGTCTTGATATTGCGCTTGGTGTTGGTGGTGTGCCGCGCGGTCGCGTTATCGAAATATTTGGTCCTGAAAGTTCTGGCAAAACCACCCTCACACTGCATGTTGTCGCTGAAGCGCAAAAAAAAGGTGGTACATGCGCGTTTGTGGACGCAGAACATGCACTCGACCCAATCTATGCCAAAAAACTTGGCGTTAATATTGATGAGTTACTTATTTCACAACCTGACACTGGTGAGCAGGCATTGGAAATTGCAGATACTCTGGTTCGTAGTGGCGCGATTGATGTTGTGGTTATCGATTCTGTTGCTGCGCTCGTCCCTAAAGCCGAACTTGACGGCGAAATGGGTGATTCACATATGGGCTTGCAAGCACGTCTTATGAGCCAAGCTCTGCGCAAACTTACTGGTTCTATTTCACGCACCAATTGCACCGTTATTTTTATTAACCAGATCCGCATGAAAATTGGTGTGATGTTCGGAAGCCCTGAAACTACTGCTGGTGGTAATGCACTGAAATTCTACGCTTCTGTGCGCCTCGATATTCGTCGCATCGGTGCGATTAAGGAAAAAGAAGAAGTTGTCGGCAACCAGACCCGCGTGAAAGTGGTAAAAAACAAAGTTGCACCTCCGTTCCGCATTGTTGAATTTGATATTATGTATGGCGAAGGAATTTCTAAAACTGGTGAGCTGATTGATCTCGGCGTTAAAGCTGGAATTATTGAAAAGTCTGGTTCATGGTTCTCTTATGGCGACCAGCGCATTGGTCAGGGTCGTGAAAACGCAAAACAGTTTATGAAAGATAATCCTAAAGTGGCGGATGAAGTAGAAAAGAAAATCCGCGCTAACGCTGGCATAATTTCCGCTGTCTTAAAAGGTGAACCAGCAGAATTTGCCGAGGATGCCGCTTAATTTTAAGGTTATTTGATTATGACTAAAACCGTAAGCGATGTTCGCGCTGGCTTTCTTGACTTTTTTAAGAAAAATGGGCATGAGGTGCGCCCAAGCAGTTCGCTTGTGCCACATAACGACCCTACCCTTATGTTCGCCAATGCGGGGATGAACCAGTTTAAGAACGTATTTACAGGAGCAGAAAAACTGCCCTTCACCCGTGCTGCCACATCGCAAAAATGCGTGCGCGCTGGTGGCAAGCACAATGACCTTGATAATGTTGGCTATACCGCCCGCCACCACACGTTTTTTGAAATGCTTGGTAATTTTTCCTTCGGTGATTATTTCAAGGAAGAAGCAATCAAATTGGCATGGGATTTACTCACCAAAGATTTTGGATTGAACAAAGAAAAGCTTTATGTCACGGTTTATCACACTGATGATGAAGCTGCTAATATTTGGAAAAAGATCACTGGATTTTCTGACAGTAAAATCATCCACATTGCTACCAACGATAATTTCTGGAGCATGGGCGATACTGGACCTTGTGGCCCTTGCTCCGAGATTTTCTATGATCATGGCGATAAAATCGCTGGCGGATTACCGGGAACTGCTGGCGCTGACGGCGATCGCTACATCGAAATCTGGAATCTGGTATTCATGCAATATGAGCAACTGGCAAGCGGTGAGCGTATAAATTTACCCAAACCATCGATTGATACTGGCATGGGGCTGGAGCGCATTTCCGCAGTGATGCAAGGTGTGCATGATAATTATGACATTGATTTGTTCAAGAACCTGATAAAAAATTCAAAAAATCTCTCAGGTAATAGCGAGCATGAAACTTCGCACCGTGTTATAGCTGACCATCTGCGCTCTAGCTGCTTTCTGATTGCTGACGGTGTTTTGCCAAGCAATGAAGGGCGTGGTTACGTTTTACGCCGTATCATGCGCCGCGCTATGCGCCATGCGCACCAGCTTGGTTGCAAAGATCCACTTATGTATAAATTAGTTCCAGCACTTATCACCGAAATGGGAGCGCAATATCCTGAGCTTTCCCGCGCTGAAGCAACAATTACCGAAAATCTCCGCGCTGAAGAAGAACGCTTCAAGCAAACTTTGGAGCGTGGGTTGAAGTTGCTGGATGAAGAAACAGAAAAACTCAGCAAAGGCAAAAAACTCGCTGGTGAAGCTGCCTTCAAACTTTATGATACTTACGGTTTCCCACTGGATTTAACGCAGGATATTTTGCGTAACCGTGGCTTGGAAGTGGATACTGACGGTTTTGAAAAAGCGATGGAAAACCAGCGCGAAATGGCACGTACCGCCCATAAAGGCTCAGGTGATGTTGCAACAGGAAAAATCTGGTTTGAACTCAAAGAAAAGCTGGGTGCAAATAAATTCCTTGGCTATGAACAGGAAAGTGCAGAAGCAAATATAATTGCTATCGTCAAAGATGGCGCAGAAGTAACCAGCGCAAATGCTGGCGATAAGGTTTTTATAGTTCTCAACCAAACCCCGTTTTATGGTGAATCTGGTGGGCAAGTCGGTGATGTTGGTGAATTATCAGGCGTTGCCACTATATCTAACACCACAAAGCCACTTGATGATTTTTTTGTGCATGAAGCGACGCTAAAAAAATCAATAAAAACTGGTGATAAAGTTAGCGCACGAATTAATGTTGCTAATCGCAATGCTATTCGTTCTAATCATTCAGCAACGCACTTGCTGCATAAGGCGCTACGTGATGTTCTTGGTGAGCATGTAACGCAAAAAGGCTCTCTGGTTAATGCTGAACGCCTGCGCTTTGACATAAGCCATAATAAGCCAGTTTCGCGCGAAGAAATTGCTGCAGTTGAAAAGCGAGTGAATGAAGTAATCATGCGCGGTGGTGCAGTTGAATGTAAAGAAATGTCGCCTGATGACGCAATAAAAGCAGGGGCAATGGCTCTGTTTGGCGAAAAATATGGCGATAAGGTTCGCGTCCTTAGTATCGGTAAAAATGCTGAAGGCGGCAATTATTCGGTTGAGCTTTGTGGTGGTACGCACGCTCGCAATGTGGCTGATATAGGAATCTTCAAAATAACATCAGAAGGTTCTGTTGCTTCTGGTGTTCGTCGACTTGAAGCAGTTACAGGTGATAATGTGATTGCTTATATGGATAATGAATTGCAAAAACAATATGAACAATTACAAAAGCAAGAGCAGGATCAAGAAAAGATAGCCATAGAACTAGAAAAACTTTCCGTAAAAGCACCTGCTTTAGCCCCTGCCCCTATACCCAAAAAAGTAAAAGAATCAGCTCTTAAAGATGCAGGCAAAATTTATGAGGCTGAATCAGAACGGCTGCTTGCAGCAATCGAAGCTCTGCAAGAGCAAAATAAAAAGCTAAATAAACAACTTGCCGAAGCAAAAAAACAATTGGCAATGGGAAATGCTGATGACGTAAAACCAGAGCAAGTTGGAGCTTACAGTTTTATAGCCAAAAATTTTGATGATTTAGATCCAAAGGAACTGCGCGGAGTTGCTGAAGGATTCATCAAACAAGCGCAAATTGCTGTGGTTTCCACAGTGGTGGAAGGCAAGGTTTCAGTGGTGGTGGCAGTTGAGAAAAACACCTCGACTAAAATAAGTGCCGTTACACTCACTCAAGCTGCCGTTGCCGAACTCGGTGGTAAAGGCGGTGGTGGTCGTCCTGACATGGCGCAAGGCGGTGGCGCAGATGCCAGCGCACTTCCAAAAGCAATTGAAAAAATAAAATCATTACTAGGGTAATAACCATGAAAACCTCTGAAAAATTTTCCGTAACTACGGGTGCGTTGCCCGCCTCCAAAAAAATATATGTGGGTGGTGTTGCCATGCGTGAAATATCGATATCGGGCGATAACAAACCTGTGACGGTTTATGATACATCGGGGGCATATACTGACCCAACCGCTAAGATTGATATATATAAGGGACTACCCAAGCTGCGCGAGCAGTGGATAGGCGAACGCGGCGACGTGGAAGAATATGCAGGGCGGGAAGTGAAGCCAGAAGATAATGGGCTTACTGGTGCAGCGCGTGGCGCGAGTGTTGAGGAGTTTCCTAATGTTGTAAAAACCCCTCTGAGAGCCAAAAAAGGCAAATCAGTTAGTCAAATGACTTATGCCCGTGCTGGGATTATAACCAAGGAGATGGAGTATATTGCTACAAGGGAAAATGAAGGAAGGAAGGGTTCAGGATTCGGGATTCAGGATTCGGGAAAGATGCCCTATCAGCGCGGTGAAGGTTTTGGTGCGAAAATACCACAGTTTATTACTCCTGAATTTGTGCGTTCGGAAGTTGCTGCTGGAAGGGCTATTATTCCTGCTAATATCAACCACCCTGAAGCTGAACCGATGATTATTGGGCGCAATTTCAAGGTAAAAATCAACGCTAATATTGGCAATTCAGCAGTGACATCTTCGGTGGCTGAGGAAGTGGAAAAAATGGTGTGGGCGATTCGCTGGGGTGCAGATAATGTTATGGATCTCTCCACAGGTCGCAATATCCATAATATCCGCGAGTGGATTATCCGCAATTCACCTGTGCCGATTGGTACTGTGCCGATTTATCAGGCGCTCGAAAAAGTTGGTGGCGTTGCCGAGGAACTAACATGGGAAGTTTACCGCGACACGCTGATTGAACAATGCGAACAGGGTGTAGATTATTTCACCATTCATGCAGGGGTGCGCCTGCCATATATACCACTCACTGAGCACCGCAAAACTGGTATTGTTTCCCGTGGTGGGAGCATCCTAGCCAAATGGTGCATGTCGCATCACAAGGAAAATTTCCTCTATACGCATTTTGATGATATTTGCGAAATCATGCGCGCTTATGACGTGAGTTTTTCCCTAGGTGATGGCTTGCGTCCTGGGTCAATTCATGATGCCAATGATGAGGCGCAATTTGCTGAACTAAAAACCCTTGGCGAACTCACCAAACGAGCATGGGAATATGATTGTCAGGTGATGGTGGAAGGACCAGGGCATGTGCCGATGCACCTGATTAAAGAAAATATGGATAAACAGCTTGAGCTGTGCCACGAAGCACCGTTTTATACGCTTGGGCCACTAACCACCGATATTGCCCCCGGTTATGACCATATAACTTCGGGAATTGGTGCAGCGATGATTGGCTGGTTTGGCACGGCGATGCTTTGCTACGTCACACCAAAGGAACATCTCGGTTTGCCTGATAGAAATGATGTAAAAACTGGTGTAATAACTTATAAAATTGCCGCGCATGCTGCGGATTTGGCAAAGGGGCATCCATCAGCTTATATGCGTGATGATGCGCTATCGCAGGCGCGCTTTGATTTCCGTTGGCAAGATCAATTCAACCTGTCGCTCGACCCCGAAACTGCTAAGGATTTCCACGACGAAACCCTGCCTGCCGATGGCGCAAAAGTGGCGCATTTTTGCTCTATGTGCGGCCCTAAATTCTGCAGCATGAAAATTTCCCAAGATGTTAGAGATTATACCGCTAAACAACGTCATTCTGACACCGCACTTGCGGTGGAAGAATCCCCATCAGGAGATCCTTCTTTCGCTACGCTCTCTCAGGATGACATTAAAAATGGACTAAAAGAAATGGCAGAAAAATTCAAAGAATCTGGTGGAGAACTTTACCAGAAGGTGGGATAAAATTTAAGAGAAACGTAAAAATAAGAGTTTAATATGCATTTTGATTATGTCGTATATAAACTAACTTTCCCAAATGGAAAAATATATGTTGGAAAAGATATAGGCGGAAATGGACATTCTTTGCGTTATTTTGGTTCATGGAATAATGAAAGCGTAGAGAAGGATTTTACTAAAGAGCAACTCCTAAATTTTATTATTCGTAAGGAAATTTTATTTGAATCAAAAGATAAAAAAGAAGTTGGTAAAAAGGAAACAGAGTTTATTCGTTTTCTAAAATCAAACGACCCTACTATTGGATATAATCAAACCCATCGCTCTAGGAAAATATGACCAAAACTGACGTTCTCATAGCTGGTGGTGGATTTGCGGGGTTGGAGTGTGCGCGGGTATTGGCTGCGGCTGGCGTTTCGGTGACGCTGCTGGAGCGCAAGAAGGCTGCGGGCGTGGGGATGCACACCACAGGCATAATCGTTGGTGAATGTGCCGAGGAGTTTGCTATTCCTGAACGTGTCACGCGCAAAGTCACCGATGTGCGCTTATTCGCCCCTAACCTTAAATATATAGACCTGCACGCACCTGATTATTTCTTCCTGACTACCGACACCCCTGCCCTTATGCAGCATCTCTCTGACGAGGCAGAAAAAGCAGGCGCAACTATTCTATATGACACGCCTTATGAAAATGCCGTAGAAAAAGATGGAATGATTTCGGTAAATGACGGTGCGTTTACTTGCAAATTTTTAATCGGTGCGGATGGCCCACGCTCAAAAGTTGCTGACCATTTCAACCTTGGGCAAAACACAAAATTTTTACTCGGTGCAGAAGCAGAATATGAAGGCTTAAACCTTCCACAAAATAGTTTTTATTGCTTTTTAGATCAGGTGCAGGCTTATGGCTATCTAGGTTGGGTGATACCAAGTGTTGGAGTTACACAAGTGGGCGTGGCGTGCCGTATGCCACAGCGACCAGACATTGACGCATTCGCTGGACGGATGAAAGATGTTGTAGATTTTTCAGAGGCAAAAGTGGTTGCCAGACGCGGCGGATTAATTCCAGTTGGCGGCTTGGTTTCACCCTTTGCGCGCGGCAATGTTATTTTGCTTGGTGATTCGGCTGGAATCGTCTCTCCGCTTACGGCTGGAGGGATTCACACCGCTCTGCATTATGGCAAAATTCTTGGTGAGACCATAGCCAAACATTTGCATGAAAACGGTGAACATCCAGCATCTGTGATGGCAAAAATTTATCCGCGTTTTTATCTTAAACAAGGACTACGAAAAATATATGAACATCTTGCGCCAAATTGGTTGCTGAATGTCGCACTCACAAATCCAATTTTTAAATTTATTGCAAGCGACGTATTTTTCAGAAGAAAAACATTGCGCTAAAAATAAGTATTAAAAAACTATAAATTGTTGTAGCGCGAGATAAGTTTTTCTTATAGGTTTTAGAAGATAACGCACCAACTAAAAAAATTATATGCGTATTATAATTGCCATGTTGGTGTTTTGTGTCTCAGAAATAACGCCAAATATATAGCAGGAGAGTGAACATGTTCCGTCGTAAAGAAGAAGGTCTATTTGATTCCGACATTGATCAAGATCAAACACAAAATGAATCCGCTCAGGACGATAAATCAGCTGGTCAGCAAGCGACATCTAGTTTTAATGCTAGCAGCACTGCCCACAGCGCGTCGTCGCCTGCTGCGTCTTCAACGTCTGGCGCACAGGCTGCTGCCCGCCCTAACAACCCTGCTGCACCAACAGCAAATTCTTTCCGCCCAGCGACTGCTGCCTCTCCTGCTGCTCCGCTTGCAGCCGACTTGACACGCAACCGCCTTCCAGAAGCAAAACAACCAGCAACCAGCGTTACTGCTAGCTTTGCTACCCCGCTTCCTATGCCTGGAAGCGATAAATCAAAAGGAGTTAAGCGCGTTCTTACTGTTGGCAATGACATATTGCTAAAAGGTGAAATTGCGACTTGCGACCGTTTGGTTATCGAGGGTAAGGTTGATGCAACTCTTAATGACGTTCACACCGTTGAAATCGCTGAGTGCGGCTCTTTCAAGGGTTCTGCACAGATTGAAGACGCTGAAATCAGTGGTTTATTCGAAGGTGAACTGACTGTTCGCGGTCGTTTGGTTATCTATGCTACTGGCAAAGTTCGTGGTAAAATTTCCTATGGAGAAATTGAAATCGAGCGCGGCGGTGAGCTAACTGGAGAAATCAAAATGGCTGGAGCTTCAATGGCTGCCGCCCGCCCAATCGCTCGCGCAAGCTCATTAAAAGATGATCGTGTAGCAGCATAAGCTATTGATTTTTAATTATAAGCCCGATGGGAAACCGTTGGGCTTATTTTTTATTATTGACATAAAAATGTCATTAAATTGTAACACTAATTACTAATAAATCCTTTATTATCGCTCGCTATATAGGTATGATTACACATATATAGACTAATGATTTGTTCCCTGAAGAGGATTGTATGGCTACGGTACAAAAAGAATATACGATGGATGATTATAAGGCTGGATATAATGATATCACAGCTCTTTGTGATTGTGCTGAGGAATTGCTGGCGACCGTTGAAAATCCTGTGGTTAACAATCCACAGTCGCAATTGGATTTGATTGAACCATTGATTAATGAAATTGCTGATGCTTCTGATGTTCTTGCGGAAGAGTTCTTGCTGGTTGCTGAAAGCAAAAAAAACCGTAGCTCTAATAAATTTAGCAAGAAGCGTATTGAGTCCGCTCTGCGTAGGATTTTTGTTACCATCAATGAGTATCAGGAAAACACCAAACTGCTTGCCAAGAAAACTGGTAGCGCCGCAATCAATGTTGCTGCTCCTATCGTGCAAAAAATACAGAAGCAACTGGACAAGGTTGTTGCTATATTTTTTGAATTTGCTCAGATTTCTCTGCAAAGCATCATGAGCAAAACCGAGCTTGATGCCCTTAGGGTGCGTGACAGTCGCATTGCTCTGATGATGCATCAATATAGCCTCTCCCAACACAACTAAACTTTATCTGTAGTTGTTCTTATTTTAAGATACGCTCGCTTCGCAGCGGAAAATCGATCTTTCGGATTCGATTTTCATAGTCATTATGCATAAAAATTATACATAATGACTATAAATAATCCTTCATCTGGAGACTGGTTAGTCTATAATCGTGCCTATGGTTAGGAATTATGATGTAATAATTGTCGGTGCTGGCTTAGTTGGAATGAGCATAGCTTTGGCTTTGGCACGCTCTGGAATAAATGTCGCAGTAATCGAAAAAACAAATATAAATACACAGTTTGAACCAGAATTTGATGGGCGGGTAAGCGCGATTGCACTTGGTTCACAGCGCATCTTGGATAATATCGGCGCGTGGAAATTTATGCGGGATCATGCCGAACCAATTCTCGACATTCGCGTTACAGAAGGAGCAACGCCTTTCTTCCTGCATTATGACCATAAAGAAATTGGGGATGAGCCTTTTGGTTACATAGTTGAAAACCGCCATATACGCCACGCGCTGCATCAGGCAGCATCACAACTGAAAAATATCACGCTTATTGATAATTTTACAATAAAAACTCTTACCCAAGATTCTCATAAAGCAACCATCACAAGCAACAAAAACGAAGCATTGCAAGCATCTCTGCTCATAGCATCCGATGGTAAAGCATCGCAGATGCGTACGCTTGCTAATATAAGTGCAACAGAATGGGATTATAATCAGACAGCTATAGTCTGCACCATAGAACATAGCCTTCCGCATCATGGGCTGGCACAGGAACGCTTTTTTCCAGTAGGTCCTTTTGCTGTGTTGCCAATGATGAATAATAAATCATCCCTAGTTTGGGTCGAACCTAACGATCGGGTAAAAATATATCTGGAGTTGCCAGAAGAAGAATTCGTCCAAGAAATTAGCGAAAGAATTGGTGGTTATTTGGGTAAGATTAAAACCGTTGGAAAGAGATTTTCATATCCCCTATCACTGCTTCACGCAAAAAAATATACATCAACTCGGATAGCTTTAATCGGTGATGCCGCGCATGGAATGCACCCTATTGCTGGGCAGGGGGTTAATCTTGGGTTTCGTGATGTTGAGGTTCTAGCTGAATTAATCAATAAGCAATATTCATTGGGATTAGATATTGGCGGTGAAGATTTGCTCGCAAATTATGCAAGCTTAAGAAATTTTGATAATGTCACAATGCTCGCCATAACTGACCTGCTTAATCGTTTATTTTCTAACAATATTATTCCTATACGGGCAATGCGCGATATAGGGCTGTGGACAGTAGGAAAACTGCCACCTCTTAAAAAGATGTTTATGCGCCATGCCATGGGATTAAAGGCTAAAATGTAAAAATTATATCCGCCAATGTATCCAACAAATTATAAATTTACTTGCATAAAACGTTAAGCTTGCCTACAATCAACCACATGAAGATAATAAACTTTTTAATATTTATTTGCTCTTTGTTATTAATAACCGCGCAAGCATCGCCTGTGTCGGCATCTTCGTCGCATCAATTTATTGTAGTGGTATATGGTGACATACTGACATCCAACACATATCTTTCACCAGAACAAACATTTCCTGCCCAACTTGAAAAAAGACTTAGAACCACTGGATTTGAAGTCAACGTAACAGCAATGGGTGATACTGATTTTACCACTTCAACAGCATTAGAGAAAATAAGTTCTTTAGTAGGCATCGCACCAGACGTGGTTATATTGCAATTGGGAGAGGCAGATATAAAACGTAATTTTGGCTTTATAGGGTTTAGCACTAACTACCTAAAAATTGTTGATGAGCTGAAGAAAGCTGGGGTGTATGTTATAGTTATGGGAACAAAAGCTCAAGAATCCAGTGATCCTGTTTACGCCGAACAGATTAAAGATTTTTTTTATTTTAAGATAGGTCGCAGGCTGCCTTTATATCCTTATACGCTTCAAGGGGTAGTGGGCGATGAAAAATTGACAATGGGAGATAATTATCGCCCAAACCAACATGGTGTTGCGGTGATGGTAAATGGTATCTACGGAATGGTGGACGCTGGTCTGCGCTGGAAGATAGAGGCTATTAATAAGCTTAGACAGAAGCAGGTAAAAGGTAGAAACTAGTAGCCGTACCATTTATGAGCTATATATTTTAGCTAAAATTAAATCTATATTTAATCTATATTATTAATAATATTCAATAAATCCCGCTGCATTATTCACTTATTTTTAAGTTTTGGATGCTACCATTTGAGGGTGTAAGTATCACATTCTTAGGTGAGATGTGGCTGTGCGACTATTAAAGAAACAAAATAATAAGTGTTGTTTAGCTCGTGATTCCGAAGGCGTTACGGCCGTAGAATTTGCTATGATTGCCCCAGTGTTCATATTGGTACTTATGGGCATAGTAGAATTTTCACTAGTTATGTTTGTAACTAGCGTAATGGAAGGCGCAACATCTGCCAGCGGTCGTTATGGAAAAACTGGATACACAGCTGCTGGAAGTACAAGGCAACAACAAATCATAGATACTGTATCTAAACGCACGGCTGGTCTGTTGGATCCAGCTCAAATTACAGTTACCACTAAAGTATACCCGTCTTTTGATTCTATTAATCAGGAAGAGCCGTATATAGATACCAACCGCAACGGCAATCATGACACTGATGAATTATATACCGATGTCAACGGAAATGGTCAGTGGGACAGTTCTGGAGTTGCTGGTCTAGGAAATGCAAATGACGTTGTCGTGTATACGGTAAGTTACCCTTGGGTAATTAATACACCAATTATAGCAAAATTTCTTGGTAGCCCTATAATTGTTTCTAGCCGAACTGTTGTTAAAAACGAGCCATATTAATATGAATATTGGAAACAATATACTTTATAGATTACTAAAAAAACTGCTTAGAACCGAACTGGGGCTAGCAGCTGTAGAATTCGCACTAGCTTTGCCGTTACTTATAGCACTTACAATCGGCTCAATCGAAGTAACAGTTTACATATTAAAAACGCAGAAGCTGGAAAGAGTATCACTCACTTTATCAGATTTGGTGGCACAGCTAACAACAGTAAGCAGCGCACAGCTCAATCAAATAGTTCCTTCGGCTGGACAAGTAATGTTACCGTATAGTTTTAGCGCTGATGGTTATGCTATCATATCATCAGTTACCAAGACCGGAAACAATTCACCAGTTATCAATTGGCAATATAGTAGTGGCGGAACACCACAAACAAGCAAGATTGGTGTCAGCGGTGGAACGGCCACCTTGCCAACAGGATTTGCGCTGGTGGATAAAGACACGGTTATTATTACCGAAGTATTCTATAATTATAAGCCTATATTTTCTGGGATTATTTATAGTAACAGCCAGATGTATAGATACAGTATTTACAAACCAAGACTGGGTAATCTAACAGTTCTTGGGTCTATCTCTCCAAGCATAAAAGCAGTGAGGTCTATATGTCTCAGCTAAAAATTTGGTCACGCAATGTGCGTGTTTTTATTGATGAACAGCGCGGTTCAGCCATCCCCATTATTGGTCTTGGTATATTTGCAATAATGTCTGCTCTGGGTGCTTCGATTGATATGTCGCGGGCGCAACTGGTACAATCACGCATGAGCAGCGCGCTTGATAATGCTGGTCTTGCCGCAGCATCCACAGCAAGCACCACTGATATTAATTCAGAGGCATTAAAATATTTCAATGCCAACTTCCCTCCTGGATATATGGGAACAACCACAGGCACTCTAGTTGTAACACCAAATTCTGATAGTACTGTTTTGAACCTTTCTATAACAGGCTCGGTTCCAACCACTTTTATGAAAGTAGTTGGTATAAACTCTATATCTATTGCGGCCTCGGCAGAGGTAACTCGTGCCAGCAAAGGGCTTGAGGTAATTCTTGTGATGGACAATACTGGCTCAATGACCAGCTCCGCTGGTGGCAGCGTAAGTAAAATTACCGCTGCTAAAACTGCTGGTATTTCACTAGTTAATATTATTTTTGGTAACAGCGAAGAGATCCCAAATTTATGGATTGGCTTGGTGCCTTTTTCACAGACAGTAAATATAGGAACTGGGCGTTCTGGGTGGACATCTCCCAACGCTTATAACTGGGGACCAACAAGTTGGGGTGGCTGTATAGAATCACGCAGTAATGGAACCTTGACACCACAATATGATATTACTGATGATACACCAACTACACGTCTATTTGCTCAATATTACGCACCAGATGACGGCAATAATAATTGGATAAGCAGCACTGGCAGTTATACTATCAATAGTTCAAAAGGACCCAATCTTTATTGCCCAAAAGCTGTAACTCCCATGACAGCAAGTAAAACTACCATATCTAACGCAATCAACGCCATGACTACTGGCGGTCTTACACATATCGACCTCGGTTTGGCATGGGGGTGGCGTATGATTTCACCAAAATGGCGCGGTCTGTGGGGTGGAGAAATGAACACAAATAATTTGCCACTTAATTATAATTCGCCACTAATGAACAAAGCTATAATTCTGATGACCGATGGTGATAACACTCTCACTTCAGGAAAATATACAGCTTATGGCTATCCTAGTGCAGGACAACTTGGACCAAATCCATGCCCTACATCTTCTTGCAGCACTGGTGAAACAGAACTTAACACCCGTACCACTGCGGTTTGTAACAATATTAAAGCTAACAACAGCAATGTAATAATATATACGGTGGCATTAGGTGATAGCATCGGCACAACAGCAAAAAATATGCTGCAAGCCTGTGCCAGCAAACCAGAATATTATTTTGATAGCCCAACCACCGATGATTTATCAGCGGCGTTTAAGAAAATTGGAGACTCTCTTGCAAATTTACGCATAAGCAAGTAAACAATTATGCATGGGAAAATTTGCAGCATATAAATTATATATAATAATGGCTCTGGGTGCCGTGTTGCTGGCTGGTTGCGAGCAACTAGCACCAGATGTAAAATCTCCACAATCGTTTAGTGAATCCGAGTTGTTACGAAAAAATGGCAACCAGCTTATCGAAAGCGGAAACCCAAAGGAAGCTATAGTAATTTTTGACAAGCTCATCGCACTAGATCCACAAAACGCTTTAGCTTATAATGGGAAAGCCGTTGCCTTCGATCACAGCGGCAACCATTTAGCGGCACAGGATATTTATAAAACAGCCCTTTCCTTATCTCCAGATTCCGTTCCGATTAAAAACAATCTTGCGATGTCGTTTATATTGAACAATCAAATAAATCAGGCAATAAAATTACTTGAGCCTTTGGTAAAAAAAGGAGCTTCGACAGGCAAATCAATAAGTATTGTTCGTCACAATTTAGCTTTGGCATATGGAATTTCAGGACAACATGAAAAAGCCACAAAACTAAACCTGCGTGACATGACTAAAGAGCAGGCACAGGAGAATATCGATTTTTATAAAAGCTATGCTGCGCGTAATATAAAGAAATCCAAAGATGGAATTCCATTAAAAGACATAAAACAAAATAAGAAAAATACCCCGCAAGAGGAGCAAAATATTGGTTTTATTACACCTCCTGTCCTGTCGCCCACAGTTTCTGGCAAAACTTTACCTCCAAAAACAACAAATCCTAATAAATCAGATGTTTCTTCGAGTATAATGGGTACACCAGTGGTTTATGATTACCCTAAATAGTGTCTAATAACGCTGGATTTGTTGATATTCCTTGCCTTTTTGAGGTTTTTACAATAGCCTCCATTAACCGTGCGTTAATATCTACCAGTGTAAAGTCGTGGCATAATTTTTGGATACAATAATACATATGGTTATACCTAAACATAATTTGTTGGGATGTTTTGTTCTAGCGTTGCTGGTTTTTATCCAGCACGCGCCAGCGCAGGCGCAACTTGACCCACTTATTGAGGGGGCAAAGCTGTGTACACGCCATCTGCAACATTATGAAACCCAATATGGTATCCCGTCCCATTTACTGTCTGCTATAGCCTCCACTGAATCTGGTCGTTTCCATGACGGTCTTAAAATAAAGCTGCCATGGCCATGGACTATCAATGCAGAAGGCAAAGGTTATTTCTTTGACACCAAAGAAGAGGCTATAATGGCAGCGCGTAAACTTCAGGCGCGTGGCGTGGAAAGCATGGATGTTGGCTGTATGCAGGTAAATATTTATCATCATCCCAATGCTTTTGCTTCGCTTGCCATTGCCTTTGAACCAGAAAATAATGTTGCTTATGCCGCTAGTTTTCTCCGTAATCTTTATCAAGAAGGAGGCTCATGGAAACAAGCTGCAAGTAATTACCATTCTAAGACTCCAAGTCTTGGCAATAAATATATAGGTCTTGTATATGATAGTTGGATAAAGATAGTGGATAAATTACGCAATGCCCGTATAAATATAGCGAAAAGCGCGGTAAGCGGATTGCAGGAAATGAAACAAGCTGATGCTTCTCCTTCTACGGTTACCACGGCAGCTCCAAAACACATCAATGTGTCGAACTTGGAAGAGCAAAGAATTTCCAACTACAAATCACCACACATGAAAACTATCAAAGTTACATCGCAAGGCGTAACAAACCAAAGCAGCGATGCTAGAAAACGAGAAAGCGGTATAATTGTCGTGCATCCTGAAATCACCGTAGCAAATAGCGGTACGTTGCCTATAGCCAATAAAAATAATTCGCCAGAACCTATGGTAGTGGCAGATGCTACTCCAATTGGCATAAAACAAAGTTTGTTGGATTCACCACCTAGTGCTGGTAATAATACTATAGCATCTGCTGCTCAATCACCAGCCCCAGCCGATATAGAGGCAAAAATTATCCGCCTTGATAATAAATTGGTTACTAGCAAGCGACCAATAAATAATGTAGCAATACAAAAGGCTGGTCCTAATTTTATTTTTAATGACTAAGAGACAATGAAAATATGAAAAATCGTTTTGAAGAGATAAATGTATCTTCTGCAGAAGTTAGTTGTGATGGCGGAAGTGGTGCGCTTGGACACCCTAAGGTGTATCTAAAGATTGAGCCAGAAAAGGGACATATAGCATGCCCATATTGTAGCCGTGATTATGTTCTAAAAGCAGAAAATGATAACAGAAAATCTGGTCATTAAGGAATTAGCCGTTTATCGCTTTGAATCTTTGCCTTTTGCTGGCTTGTCATCAAATATATCAAATAATCCACGCAAGAAACCAGGTGTAAGAATGGATAACGGATTAACGCTGACATCAGCTTTACTTTCTGGTCCTTTGATGCTGTAACGCGCGGCAAATACGCCCTGCCCCTCACCTCCAGTCAGCATCTCACCAAGCAGCGGCACTTTACCAAAGACATTATTAAGTGTGTATGATGGCACAACTGTTCCCTGCAAATCCAAAATTTTCTTAGGGAAAGTTATTGTGCCATCAACAGTTATGCCAATGGCTGCGCCATAAGTTTTTCCCTTTTCTAAGGTTATGACATCATCATGCAAAGTGAACGGCATTGTCAGCTCTTTAAAACGTATTCCATTGCCTTGCAGGGCATCTATAAAACCTGTCAGGGAAGCAAGTGATAACACCTTACCCAACAAAGGAGCATCTTTTATAGTATGTTCGGTAATATACATTTTGCCAGTCAAGGTGCTTCCGTCTTTACTTTCTTTATAATTGCCATTCAATGTTAGCTTTCCGCCATTCATTCCGTCAATTACGCCGATTGTGTGTAAAAATGCCCCCGCATCATCAGCGGTAACAGAGAGCTGCCTCTGATTTTTTGTATCTTTTGCTATTTTTACCGAAAATGGTTTTTCCGCACCTGTTTTTCCATTTAACTTCACATTATTACAGATGTCCTTGTCGCACAATATTTCACCCTTGAATCCTGAAAGGACGCGACCTTTACCAAAAACCAGCTTTCCGATATTGGCATTTAATTTCATGGCAGGAAAATTGGCAAAAGAAAAGCCATCACTATTACTTTCCAGATTGCTGGTTAAATCTACACTATCGCCCTCTATATCAACCTGTATTCCGTCTTCATTTTTTTTGTAGTTAAGGTTTGAAATATTGCTGTCACCAACGATAAACTGGTCGAGATGCATAGTGGATATTTCAGAAAAATTATCCGATAAGGTCGCAACTCCCTTAGCTGATGTTTTCTTTCCAGTAAGAGTGAAAGAACTGATTTTAAGCACAGCATCTTTTTTGTCGGTAACAAGTTCAAGATTGGCGGCTTCTTTGGCTGCTTTTTTCCAACCTATCGTACTAAAATTAACCTCAGTATCAGATAAATCGAGAGCCGCCTCCGTATGTTCAATTTTATCACCAAGTTTTACTTTGGCACTCACCCCGATATTGCCTTTTATAAAGGGAAATTCTGGATAACCAAAACGTTTTAGATATTCCGTGGCTACGCTTGCCTTGGTTTCTATAAAAGTGTCAAAATTATTTTCTGGTTTGAATAAATATTTAACATTGCCACTACCAATGACTGCACCGTTCACCTCACCTGTTCCTGTAAACTCAACACCGTTATTATTAACGCGAATATTGCCGTTTGCTCCTACTATATCAAATTTTTGGAGAAAATCTTTTTGCGAAACTCCTGATATTTCAGCTTTTACATCGTAAACAATTGCATCCTCCGCGCTCTGACCTTTTGGCGCGAAGAAATTAAAGCCAACGGCAGCGTTTCCTTTGACATTTCCCGTCACTGTATCTTCCTTGAGTCCAAGATGTCCTGCATGTTTTAGACGTGGCAGACCTAGAAAATGCACTATGTCTTTTGCTGGGGCATCCGCATGCAAATCAACCCTTATATACGGATTATCAACGTTTAGATCCTCAATCAGAACTTGACCTTGGCTAAGTTTGGTTTTTTCCAGATAATCAGCCGATTCAATTTCAGCAACAAGACCCAACCCATCAATATGAATTTTGCCTTTAACATGTTTGGCTGGCGGATGTTCTGGCAGATAGCGTATATTTATACCCTCTATCGTGATATTGGCATCAATTGCCTCTTTAGGTAATATAGGCTTCTTTAAATCGCCCTTTTTTATATCCAGAATCAACCTGTCTTCCAATATTTTCCCACCACTGATATTGCCTGTTACCCATTCCCGCGTCATCGGTGAAAGTGCTGGCGGCCAAAGATTGGCTACCTTCTCGCTAGGAACATCTTTCAATGAAATTTCTGCGCTTATTTCAGGGCTTGCGTCTGGCTCTGCTTTGGTATCAAAAAATTTTGTTTTTCCTTTTGCTGATAATTGTATTCCGTCAATATCAGCCACTAACGAGTCAATATCCAATTCATTGAAATTTTTACTGAACATCCCGTGCAGATGTAACGAGTTTACAGGCAGTTTGGCGATCAACCTGTCAGAAACAATATTTCCTTTTCTGCCGTTAATCTCAAAACCAGCATATTCAACACCTCCGCCAACTTCTAATGAGATATTGACTTTACCACTGATGGGAACGGCAAAAGATTTTACATCTGGAATATCGGTGAACATCCCCGCAAGAACATCGGGCATAAGTTCAGAAAATTCTAGCTTGCCTTCAATATTGGTTTGACTGGGATTGAATAAAAATTCGGTGCGGATGCTGGAGTTGTAATCTATAGAATCCTTACTTGCCTTATAATGGATATTGGCACTGCTACTCACCTTGATTTTTCCATAGCGATCGCGATTAAGTACAATATTCAAGTCATTAGCATCAAAGAATACCGCCTGCTTGCTGTTGCGAACGCGTAGCCTCGCGTCATGAATAATGATACTGCGCAAGCGGCGAAAATTATTTTCATCTCCTTGCGATAGAAATGATGCCAATAGCACAGAAAACGGCACGGTTGGTTCAGCTTCTGATAAAAACTCATCATTCTGTTTATCGCCCGCCTGATGAAAGCCGAACCCAAAAGTACGGTCATCATTCTGAACAAGACTCATAAGGGGCGCATTGATGGTAAGCGAAGTAAGCATAATCCGCCCCAACGGCAAATATAACACATCAACACCCATCGCAATTTCTGGAAAAACGGTAAATACCTTTCCTTCACGGGTTAAGACTTTAACATTATTAAGGCGAATATCCACAGGATGCCGCCACCCATCCCAAATAAGGCGGGTTTCGCCGATTTTAACGCTATAACTGCCGTCAGAACTAGAGAGCGCGCTCTCAATGTAAGGATTAACCGATGCCAGCGAGCGTGGCCCTGTTGCCACCCACAGCAATAGCGTGTTAAATGCCAGCAGTGCAGAAACCACTAGCATTAACATCACGCCCAATAAAAATTTAAATATTTTGCTTCGCAATGGCGTTTTGTCTCTTATGATGTTGGTCTAATATTATGATACTATACTAAAATGCCATATACGCAATTGAACAACAAATGAAAAACCTTGATAGCAATCTAATTTTTGAACAAGCAGCAAGTAAGGCACGCAGTCATTCAGCATTTTTGACGCGGTTACTGACGCTATATCCTGACCTGCTTTCCGATTTGCAGGAACGTGGTTCAGATAATGTATATGAAGAATTCATCAAAAATATTTCTGAATTAGCTAAGCAAGAATTAGAACAATCTGCCCTAATAAAAGAACTGCGAATCGCTAAAGGAAAATTGGCTCTAATTACAGCACTTGCTGACATTGCAGGAGTTTGGTCGCTAGAAAAAGTAACTGCTGCACTTTCAGATTTTGCCAGTGATTGCCTTGTTATTACAATCAAGCATTTGCTTTATGCTGCAAAAAAGCGTGGAGATATTGACCATGCTGATATTAGTAACAGCGGTTTAATAGTCCTAGCTATGGGTAAGCTAGGCGGGCGTGAACTTAACTACTCCAGCGATATTGATTTAATATTATTCTACGAACCAAACAAGCTGGGCTATAAAGGCAGAAATAACGAACAGCATTTTATGAACAAGCTGGCACATGATCTGGTTTCTATAATGCAGGATAGAACCAGCGACGGCTATGTTTTCCGCACCGACCTTCGCCTGCGTCCAGACCCTGCCTCCACTCCACCAGCAGTTACGGTTGATGCCGCTTATTATTATTACGAAAGTGTCGGACAGAATTGGGAACGGGCAGCAATGATAAAAGCCCGCCCAATTGCTGGAGATATTGAGGCTGGAGAACGTTTTCTAAAAAGTCTTACGCCGTTTATGTGGCGACGTAATCTGGATTTTGCAGCTATCAAAGATATCCATTCTATAAAACGGCAGATGGATACTAGACAAAGCAAGCAAATTAGTCCCAAAGGACATAATATAAAACTTGGTCTTGGTGGTATTCGTGAAATTGAATTTTATTCACAAATTCACCAGCTAATTTGGGGTGGACGCGAGCCAAATCTGCGCCTACGCTCCACATGTGAAACTCTTGCCACGCTGCTGGAAAAAGGGCTGATAGATAATACAAAAGAAAATATTATGCGCACAGCTTATGTTTTCCTGCGTACACTTGAACATCGCATTCAAATGGTTGCCGACGAGCAAACTCACTCCTTGCCAAGCACTGACGCTGAATTAAAAAATATCGCAGAATTTATGGGGTATAAAAATACAAAATTATTCTCTGATGATTTAATTACCCATCTGTCTGCTGTTCATGAAATTTATTCTTCCTCTTTCAGCAGCGCGGAAGGGCTGGGAGACACTGGAAATTTGGTGTTTACAGGTGTAACTCATGATTCCGAGACATTAAAAACCATCCGCGATATGGGCTATAGCCAGCCAGAAGTGGTTTCTGAAACAATAATGGGCTGGCATCATGGCTCGTGTCGCGCCACCAGAACCAAACGCGCCCGTGAACTGCTCACAGAAATGACCCCTGCAATTCTCAAGCGTTTATCTGAAACAGCGAATCCTGATGCTGCGTTTCTTAAATTCAATGAATTCTTAAAAAATCTTCCTGCTGCTATCCAACTTTTTTCTTTATTCCAAATGAATCCACATTTGCTTGGGCTAATCGCTGATATTATGGGCAGCGCACCAACTCTTGCAGAAACATTGAGCCACTCTCCAGAACTATTGGACGCAGTACTTTATGAAGATTTTTATAATGACCTCCCCTCACCCTCTAATCTTGAAATACAATTGCAGGAAGCATTGAACCACACTGAATATTTTGATGATTATATGGAAGCTCTGCGTAAGTTTCGTAATGAAAAGCAGTTTCAAGCTGGCGTACAATTCTTGAAGCACATGATTGATACACAGAAGACGGGGGTTTTCCTTAGCAATCTCGCCGAATGTATGGTTAGAAAATCGTTGCAAGCAGTGCTTGCTGAATTCGAAAAAACTTATGGCAAAATCTCTGGCGGTCGCTTTGCTATCATCGCACTAGGCAAGCTCGGTAGCCACGAAATGACGTTCAGCTCTGATATAGACCTTGTGTTTATTTATGATGCCGAAGATTATGAAAAATTCTCCGATGGGGAAAAATCTTTCACCGCCAGTGTTTATTACAACCGCCTGACCCAACGCCTGCTAAACGCACTTGCTGGCATGGGGCGCGATGGCAGGCTATACGAGGTGGACACGCGCCTGCGCCCATCAGGCGGACAAGGCGCGCTGGCTGCCAGCAATCAGGCTTTCAATAATTATTTTGATGAACTGGCTTGGACATTTGAATATATGGCGTTCACCAAAGCAAGAGTTATAGCTGGTGATGAATCATTAATCACTGAATTAGAAATTTTTATCAGCAAACAAATAACCAAGAGCCGTAACTTTGATAAATTACAGCATGACGTAGTGGATATGCGTGAGCGCATAGCCAAAGAGCATGCGACCGATAACCCGTGGAATATAAAATATATCCGTGGCGGACTAATTGATATAGATTTCATCGCACAATATTTAATGCTCCGCCATGCTCCAAATATATTAGGCGCTAAATCAGGCAATGCGCGGGAGATTTTTACCCTGCTAAACCATGCTAATTATCTTGATAAAAAAACAACTGATGAATTGCTTGCTGCCAGCCATTTTTTAGAACAGATTTTTAATATGCTGCGCTTATGTTCAGATCATAAATTTGATGAAAAAACTGCACCAGAAGGCTTAAAAAAAATTCTTGTGGAAACAGTAAATGAAAAAGATTTTGAGCAATTACATAATCGGCTGCTGCAAACGCAAAAGACAGTGTATGAATATTATAATTCTATAATAAAAGGAGAAAAACATGCCCAATAAACTTTCTATAGGCGACAAAGCCCCTGCGTTTGACATGCCAACAAACGGCGATGAGTCTGTAAGCCTTTCAGGGCTTTCTGGTAAAAACATAGTGCTATATTTTTATCCAAAGGACGACACACCGGGTTGCACCATAGAAGCCAAAGATTTCCGCGATAATATTAAAGCCTTTGATAAATTTAACACCGTGATAATCGGAGTTTCTAAGGATTCGGTAAAAAGCCATGACAAATTTGTTGAAAAATACTGCCTGCCATTCCCCCTCGCCTCCGCTGAAAACACCAGAGTTTGCGAGGATTATGGCGTATGGAAAGAAAAAATGAACTACGGCAAAACCTATATGGGCATCGAACGAACTACTTTTTTGATTGATAAAAAAGGCATTATCCGCCAAATATGGCACAAAGTTAAAGTAGATGGGCATGTAAATGCCGTATTGGAAGCTGTAAAAGGACTATAATACTTCTCCCTCTCCCTTTGGGAGAGGGTCGGGGTGAGGGCTGAGACAAAACTAAAAAAGCCCTCATCCTAACCTTCTCCCAGTGGGAGAAGGGACTAAAACAATTAAGGGAAAACATTAAAAATGAAAACTGCCACTGCACAAAAAAATGAATTTAAAATAACCGCTGCAATAGTAGCTGAACATGGCTTAACGCCTGATGAGTATGAGCGCGTATTGAAAGTTTTAGGACGTGAGCCGAATCTGGTTGAGCTTGGAATTTTTTCGGTGATGTGGAGCGAGCATTGCTCTTATAAAACCACGCGCAAATGGCTTAAGGAACTTCCGACCAAAGCTCCTTGGGTAATTTGCGGGCCAGGTGAAAATGCTGGAGTGATTGATATTGGTGATGGGCAGGCTGCCATTTTCAAAATGGAATCGCATAACCACCCGTCATATATTGAACCTTTCCAAGGTGCAGCAACAGGCGTGGGCGGAATACTCCGTGATGTATTTACCATGGGTGCGCGCCCAATTGCCAACATGAATGCGCTGCGTTTTGGCTCGCCCGACCATCCAAAAACCAAACATCTGATTTCAGGTGTCGTGGCGGGAATCGGAAGCTATGGTAACTGTGTTGGTGTTCCTACTGTGGGCGGTGAGTGCAATTTTCATTCCTCTTACAACGGTAATATTTTAGTAAATGCCATGACTGTTGGCATTGCAAATACTGACAAGATTTTTTATTCCGCAGCAGCAGGTGTGGGCAACAGCGTTGTTTATGTTGGCTCAAAAACAGGGCGTGACGGTATCCACGGCGCAACTATGGCATCTGCCGAATTTGGTGAGGATTCTGAAGAAAAACGCCCAACTGTGCAGGTTGGTGACCCTTTTACAGAAAAGCTACTCATTGAAGCATGTTTGGAACTAATGCAGACCGACACCATCCTTGCTATTCAGGATATGGGAGCGGCTGGACTAACCTCATCATCACTGGAAATGGCAGGCAAAGGCGGAACAGGTATTGAGCTAGAGCTAGATAAAGTGCCAATGCGCGAAACTGGCATGACACCGTATGAAATCATGCTCTCCGAATCGCAGGAACGGATGCTGATGGTTATTAAACCAGAAAAAGAACATATTGCCCGTGCTGTTTTTGAAAAATGGGAGCTGTCATTCGCCACCATTGGAAAAATTACTGATACAGGAAATATCGTGCTAAAAATGCATGGTGAAGTTGTCGCAGATATGCCGATCGCACCTGTTTCAACCGACGCACCGATGTATGATAGACCGTATGAAATAAAGAGGTCAGAGGTCAGGGTTCAGGGTTCAGAGAAAGAATTGTCCCGACCTCTGCTCTCCGAACTTTGTTCCCTGCTTAAATCACCAGATTTAAGCTCCAAACGCTGGATATATGAGCAATATGACAGCATGGTTGGTAATGATACTATCGCCCGTAGTGGTGGGGACTCAGCTGTTGTGCGAGTGCATGGCACAAATAAAGCACTTGCGATTACGACTGACTGCACACCGCGCTATTGCTACTCCGATCCTGTTGAAGGTGGCAAACAGGCAGTGGCAGAAACGTGGCGCAATATAACAGCCGTTGGCGCAACACCACTTGCTATAACCAATTGCCTGAATTTTGGTAACCCACAAAAACCAGAAATCATGGGACAGATTGTAGGCTGCCTGCAAGGAATGGGTGAAGCTTGTCGTGCGCTTGATTACCCAATTATCTCTGGCAATGTTTCGCTCTATAACGAAACAAATGGAACAGCTATTCAACCAACTCCTGCCATTGGTGGTGTTGGTATTTTGAAGGATTTAAGCAAGCGCGTTGGTAACGTTTTTGTTGCCGTTGATGAAGATATTATTTTGATTGGTGAAACCAAAGGTCATCTTGGAGCGTCACTATATTTACGCGAGATTTTAGGTCGTGAAGAAGGCGCACCGCCACCTGTTGACTTAAAAGCCGAACGAGCAAATGGAGATTTTGTGCGCTCACTTATTCAAGGCAGCAAAGTTACTGCCTGCCATGACGTTTCTGATGGTGGATTATTGGTCGCTATTGCTGAGATGACATATAGAAATGGTATTGGTGCAAATATAACAGCAAGCGGTGACGCTGGCTTCTGGTTTGGCGAAGATCAGGCACGATATGTAATAACAGCTAAAAATAGCACGGCTATTTTGGAAGCTACCAAAGCAAAAAACATCCCAGCCACGCTAATTGGCAAAACACAAGCTAGTCAGCTAACTGCTGAGAAAAACAGCATATCCGTTGCCGAGCTTAAAAATACAAATGAGAGCTGGCTACCGAATTATATGGCATAGAAAAAGACCTCTGCATAATGCGTTTTTCGTCATTGCGAGAAGGCATAGCCTTCGTGGCAATCCAGTAAATAAGTATTCTAAAAACTGGATTGCTTCGTTTCACTCGCAATGACGCATTATGCAGAGTTCTTTATAATTATTTAAAAAAATATTCTATATATTTTTAATGCTTTCTTAAAGTCATTGTATCATAATTGCATTGTTAGAAATTGTTTTGACATATTTTTTGTTAAAAAATAAAGCATATCAAAGGAAGTGATTATATGACCATCTCCCTAAAAAAGAAATTTGTTATTCTTGGTATAGTGCTGGTTTCAATAACCTTTGCCACTGAATTTCTTAATTACAAAACCACAGTAATCGCTCAAAGCCAACAGGTGGCCACTGAGGTTATACAACGGCACATGGATGCTGATATGAAACATGACGGCATACGCGGGAATGTTTATAGCGCATTAGTTGCAGCTAAAACTGGTGATCCTGATTTGCTTAAATCTTCGCAAGAAGATATAAAAACAATGTCAGAGGAATTTGCAAAAAGTGTGGATGAAAATATTGTCTCTTATATTCCTGACGAAATAAAAAAACAATTCGAAAAGATAAAGCAATCCGTTGCCAACTATTCTGATTTTAGCAGAAAAATATCTGCGGCAGCTAGTGATTTTGATAAAGCCATTCCTATGCTTCCTGAATTTAACAATGTATTCAGCGTGTTGGAAGAAGATCAAGAAAAAGCCAGCGAAATGATTCTTGCTTGGTCATCTGCAATTCACGCTGAATCAAAAACTTATAGCTCACTTCTACAAATTGCTCTTGGATTTTTATTGGTTGCTGCCGTTGGCTTGCCTTTATTTGCAATACTCTCAATATTCAACCCACTAGCAAACATTATTCACACAATGAATGAAATTGTTGCTGGTAATATTTCTCTTCCTATACCCTATATTTCAAAAAACAATGAAATCGGGGATATGGCAAAATCAATACAAGTATTTAAGGATAATGCAGCGCGCGTAGCAAAACTAATAGAAGAACAAAAAGAGCAAGAGAAAATTGCTTCTGAAGAACGCCGTAGGACTCGTTTGGAATTAGCGGATAATTTTGAAGCTAACGTGAAAGGTGTGGTTGATACTGTTGCCTCTGCCGCCGTGCAGATGGAAGCATCGTCAAAATCGGTTGCCCAAAATGCAGAATCAAGCAAAATGAAACTTGGTATTCTTTCCACACAAATTGGCGGAACAAGCAGCAATATCCAGATGGTCTCAGGCGCGACATCTGAGCTTTCATCAGCCATAAACGAAATCAGCAGCCAAATTGCCAAAGCTACGGCTATCACTTCCAGCGCTGTGCATGATGCTGAAAAAGCCGATACCACAGCACAAGGGCTTAGCAGCGCATCACAAAAAATTGGTGAAGTAGTGGAAATGATTAATTCAATAGCTTCACAAATCAATCTTCTCGCGCTTAATGCAACTATCGAAGCAGCGCGCGCTGGTGACGCTGGCAAAGGTTTTGCCGTGGTTGCCAGTGAAGTTAAAAACCTTGCGGGACAAACCACCAAAGCAACTGAAGAAATTTCGCAATATATCAATGCTATTCAAGGTTCAACTTCTGAAACCGTGGGTGTTATCAAAACCATCAGCGATAAAATCTATGAGATAAACTCTATTGCCAACACCATAGCCGCAGCCGTTGAAGAGCAAGGTGCAGCAACCAAAGACATAGCCAGCAATGTGCATCAGGCAGCAACCAGCAGCGAACAAGTGATTAAAAATACCGCCGATGTATCAAAAGCCTCGCAAGATACTGGTGCTGCTGCAACACAAATGATGGCGGCTTCCAGTGAATTATCCAAGCAATCGGAAACTCTCCGCAGCGAAGTAAATAGTTTTTTAGCGAATGTAAGAAAAGGTTAGTCGCCCCAAGAAAATGGTAATATTCTGATTTATATACATTTTTCCGTTGTCGCAAAAACTTAACAAATGCCTGATTGTTTAGTGCTGATTGTCGCTGTAAAATTCGCGCATGGATAATACGCAAAATAAAGATACAAACCCCACAGAAAAAAAGGAAGGAAGCCTTGTTTCTCGTATTCTCACTGCGACTGCTTTTGGAGCTTTGCTGGCTACAAAGGTAAATAATATAGGAACAATAATTGATGCCAATAATGTGTTAAAAGGAAACGGTTATACATTCGGACAAAAAATCGGCTCTGTTTTTTCGGGGGAACTTTTTAGTAAATTGGTCAACAAATACAAAGAAACTGTCAAATCTCAAACAAGGCATCCTGTTTCATCTCATATTGTCGCTGGTACAAAAATTTTCCGATATACGATAATAACTGGCGCAATCGGAGGAGCAGCGGGAGCAGCATTAGGGTGGAAACTTGGCGGGCGCATAGAAAATTGGAAAGATATATTTAAGCACCCTTGGCAATCAACAAAAACAATGTTTGGGATAGAAAAGCCAAACAGTGAGCAAAATGAAACAGTGGTTGTAGAAAATAACAGCGAACAAGATACTTCTACAAAATGGCAGGATTATACTAAAGAACGCCAGAAAAATTCTGTAGCTAACGGAAAAGCTGTTTAGGCAGCAAGCAAAGATTCAAAGACCCCAGCACCATCCACACCACCAAGCAATGCCTCAGCGCAGCGTTCATGGTGTCACGGAGAGTTTTGGAATAATTTCTACTAGAGAACCTTTATTTGCATCGGACTTTGTATATCCAGATTCTTGTGGAGCAAATATGCAAGATGCAGCATGATTTAGTACAGCGTCTTTGTGCCTTTCATCATTTGTTGCACTAACTATCGCTGAATATGTAAGTAGTGCATTTTGCCTATGAATATTCACTACAGCATTATGTCTATGAGCATTAAAATTCTTCACGGATAAAAATAACAGGTAGGTAATCACAGCAAAAAACAACATTTTACTGGCTATTATATTTACCGATTTATAAACATCTGATTGAGAAACATCATATGAGGGAAAAAACGTCCCCAATAGTGGTGACACAATAATACAAGAAACTAAAATCCCCAAAATTACTATACTACATAGTAGCCAAACCTTAGCGTAAATTGTATGTGTATTACCTTCTTTGCTGAAATACTCCGCCTGTTTTGTTATACCCTGTTCAGCCGCAGCTTGACGAATTCCTTTTAAGGCTTCATCAGCTTTACTTGCTTTGCCTTTTATTTCTTCTAATAAATCTTCAACTTCTTTTTTTAGTTTACCAGAGTTTTTGTCTCCTATGGCATTGTATTCATTAATCTTATCTTGTAATTTTTTCTCAATGTCGCTTGCTACAAGTGCGCTATAGAAACTAAAAATGGAACTTAAGCTAGTAAAAACACTGTCATAATTATTCTTAATTTCCTTGACTAACTCATCACGACGAGTTGCAGGGTTATTATCGTCAACTTTAAATTCTCTAGCTTTTGTAAAAACATTCTTAGTTGCTTCTGCGACTTTAAAAATATTATCCAGCTTACTTTGCGGTAACTTCTCCAAGATTTCGAGAGAAATAGATCTATATAGTTCTACTAAAAGGTTTATTTCTCTTTTAGCTGCTACAAAACTCAGTTCCGATAACTCACGAAGAACTGGGATCGTATCATAATCTTGTAGCTCTCTGATCTTCTCTTTTGTTTCATCTATAGAAGCCATAAATTAAGCCACAAGCAAAGATTCAAAAACCCCAACACCATCAACACCGCCAAGTAATGCTTCAGCGCAGCGTTCAGGGTGGGGCATCATGCCAAGCACATTACGTTTTGCATTACAAATTCCCGCAATGTTAAGCAAAGAGCCATTAGGGTTACTTTCTGGCGTAACTTCACCATCACTATTACAATAGCGGAAAATAATCTGATCATTATCCTGTAAATTTCTAAGCGTACGATGATCGGCAAAATAATTACCATCATGATGAGCAACAGGAACGGTTATAACCTGCCCTTTATTATATTTTGAGGTAAACGCTGTGTTTGTGTTTTCTACCCTGAGCTGCACTTCCTTACAGATAAATTTCAGCTTCTGATTACGCAGCAATACGCCATCAAGCAACCCAGCTTCGGTTAGAACCTGAAAACCATTGCACACACCGAGTACAAAACCTCCCTTATTCGCATGAGCAATTACTTCGCGCATGATTGGTGATTTTGCAGCAACGGCTCCACTGCGTAGATAATCTCCATAAGAAAACCCACCCGGAACCATGACCAAATCAACATCAGGAAGGCTGGTGTCACAATGCCACACCATGACTGGTTTTAGACCAGTGGCAGCAAGAACTGTCTGCGCGTCACGATCACAATTAGAACCCGGAAAAACAATAACGGCTGATTTCATTATTCCACTAGCTCGTATTTATAATTTTCGACAACAGTGTTAGCAAGCAATGAGGAGCAGATTTTATCGAGAGTTTTTTTAGCGCTTTCAGCATCCGCGCTTTTCAGATCCACCTCAATATATTTTCCTTGGCGCACATCTTCAACTTCTGAGTAGCCCATATTATGCAACGCGCCAGTAATCGCCCGCCCTTGCGGATCAAGCACACCATTTTTTAGAGTAATATGTATTTTTGCTTTCATTTTTTCTTCTTTCTTTCGTCATCCCGCACTTGATGCGGGATCTAGAGCCATAATTTCCGTAAGTGGTTTTTGCCCTAGATCCCCGCATTCGCGGGGATGACAATGTTATTTTTTCTTCTTCGTCTTTGTTTGTTTTGATTTTACTGGTTTTGATTTTGTTGGTGATTTACGTTTTGCAGGAACTTTTGCGTTTACCTCTATAACATAACTGCTTTCACCGCCATCCTGTGGCAGGACACCAAGCCTGCGCGCCACTTCGCGGTAAGCATCCTCAATCTGCCCTAAATCTTGACGGAATCTGTCTTTATCAAGTTTTTTGCCCGATTTCAGATCCCACAAACGGCAATTATCAGGGCTTATTTCATCAGCAAGAATAATTGTCTCCCGTTCATTTTCATAAAGGCGACCAAATTCCAACTTGAAATCCACCAGACGGATACCAATTCCTGCAAACAACCCTGAAAGAAAATCATTGATGCGGAAAGCATACATGCGGATTTCATCCATCTCTTGCGGAGTACACCAACCAAAGGCAAAAATATGTTCCTCAGTAACAAATGGATCTCCGAGAGCATCGTTCTTGTAGCAATATTCAACCATAGGATGACCAAGGGGCTTGCCTTCCTGAACATTGAAACGCTTAGAGAAACTGCCCGCCGCATAATTACGGACGATAACTTCAAGAGGCACAATCTGCACCGCTTTTATAAGCTGTTCACGCATGTTCAGAGTGCGGATGAAGTGGGTAGGAATACCCATATCATGCAAGCGCAGCATCAGATATTCCGAAATACGGTTATTAAGCACGCCTTTACCGCTAATAGTGCCTTTTTTTACGTTATTAAAGGCAGTGGCGTCATCCTTGAAATGCTGAATCAAAGTCCCCGGTTCTGGTCCTTCAAAAAGCTGCTTTGCTTTACCTTCATAAATCGGTTTGCGCGGTGCCATATTATATATCTTTCGTTTTTTATTTATCATGGGTACATTACTAGAGTAGTTTTTATAGAACTGCAATACTTGCGGTGAGATTTAGAATGGTTTATATAGGCATTAAGAACAATAGTTACAATAGGAGTATAAATGACTAGTTTTGATGAACGGGAAAAAGGTTTTGAACGGAAATTCGCCCATGATGAGGAATTATCCTTTAAAGCCAATGCACTACGCAACAAAATGCTGGGGCTTTGGGCAGCGGAAAAGCTGGGTAAAAAAGATGAAGAAGCGCAGCAATATGCCAAGGATATTGTCTTGGTGGATTTTGAGGTTGAAGGAAATAGCGACGTTATAGGCAAACTTCTAAAAGATTTCTACAGTGCCGAAATTGCTATTACGGAAGCAGAGATAACCGCAGAAATGGAGCGTTTGCTACCAATAGCACAGAAAAAGATTATTGGAGACAAGCAATAAACACTAAGTGGGGACTTTGGGATGAGAATACTGCAAGTTCTGCCAAAATTATACGTTAAACGCAATTTTGATTGGCTTGCAGCCACTGCTCACCTTCCAACGCGCGGTGTTACGGCTCTGCGCTATATGTTTTCTGGAACGAGGGATGATATTCCCGATGTTTCGGCGGAGATGATTGAGAATATTGCGCCTAAAGAAAATTCTTTCAAACACATATCTTTTACCTTTGCTGCAATATCTCTGTCGGCAATGGTGGCACGGGCGGATGGCACTGTGTCACGCGAGGAATATCTGGCATTTCGTGATTCTTTCCCGCTGACTGGTGGAATGTGTGGCAAGATTAGGCAACTATTTTTGCTTGCATGCCAAAGCCAAACACCTCTTTCCAGCCATATATTACAAATAAAAATTCTGTTCCCACAACAGATGGATTTGTATGTTTCTCTGGTGGACAGATTATTTCGTATCGCTACAGCCGATAAACCACTGGTGCGGGAAGAAGAGCGGTTGCTGGCAAAAATAGCTCATTCACTGGGTTTAAGCCCATCTGATTACAGTATGCTTTATGATCGATATAGCAAACCGCTTGCTCCACATGTTGTGTTAGGTGTTGAAAAAAGAAGCCCTAAAAATATTATTAAGCAGAAATATTATATGCTAATGAACCGCTATCATCCCGACCGTTATTCCTCAATTCCAACCTCACCAGAAGTGCAGATGCTGCTGACATTAAAAAGCGCAGAAATCAGCCATGCCTACCGTAAACTGACCAAGAAAGCTGCATAGCTGCAAAACAATGCTAATTATCAAAAAAATATCCCCAAATTTTGACAATCGTGATGGGCAGAGCGTTGATATGCTGGTGCTGCATTACACTGGTATGAAATCAGGGCAGGAAGCATTGGAAAGGTTGTGTGATGAAAACGCCAAGGTCAGCGCACATTATATGGTTGCCGAGGACGGAACGATATTCCAGCTCGTGAGTGAAGATGATCGGGCGTGGCACGCTGGCGTAAGCTGTTGGCGCGGCAACAGCAACATCAACCAACGCTCTATCGGTATTGAAATAGTAAATCGTGGACATGAATTCGACTATACACCATTTCCTGAAATACAGATTAAAGCAGTTGCAGAATTATGCAGCGATATACTCACGCGCCATAATATACCACCGCGCAATGTAGTTGGGCATAGCGACATCGCCCCTACCCGAAAAAAAGACCCTGGAGAATTGTTTGATTGGCAATTTCTGGCAAAAAAAGGGATTGGGTTGTTTCCCTTAGCCCCCTCATCCCTAACCACTACCCCCTCATCCCTCCTTGCTGATTATGGCTATGATATAACCGACCTTCCCCAAGCTATAACTGCCTTTCAGCGTCATTTCCGCCCAAAAAATATTTCTGGAATATGGGATGATGAGTGCGCCAAGCTGCTTGCAGCCCTCCTTGCAATGGTATAGAATCACCGTCTGTCAGATAGCTGGATGACCGTCCGCTTTCGCACTGCGTGCTACAGCGCGACAAGCCCTATCGTTATGAAGATGGGGTTTACCGCGCCGAAGCGCATAGTGCGAAGGCGGGAGGAAAGTCCGAGCTCCACACAGCGCAGTGCCAGATAACGTCTGGCGGGGGCAACCTTAGGGAAAGTGCCACAGAAAATATACCGCTTCCGCGCAAGCGAGAGTAAGGGTGAAATGGTGCGGTAAGAGCGCACCGCGCTGCTGGCAACAGTAGTGGCAGGGCAAACCCCACTGGGAGCAAGACCAAATAGGAATGGTGCGTGGCTGTGCGCTTAACCATTCGGGTAGGTCGCACGAGCTGTTAAGCGATTAACAGCCTAGATGAATGGTCATCATTTCTATCGCAAGATAGGAATACAGAACTCGGCTTATAGGCTATCTGACAGAGTTATGAGTTTGGAGTGTGGAGTATAGAGTTTGGTATTCTGCTACACTCCACACTCAACACTCTACACTCTGAATTCTTTACGCCAAATCAAACAGCAAAATCTCGCTGCCAGCAGTTGTTTTAATTTCTTTTACTTCATCGCCAGAAAAAGAAGCTCCATCACCAGCTGCAAGTTTATTGCCATTTATTTCCGCCGAGCCTTTGGCGATTTGCAGCCAGCCGAAACGGTTTGTTGTTATATTAATTGGTAGAGTTGTTTCTTTGTCCATAACCGCCAAATATAACTTGGCATCCTGATGAATAGAAATAGCACCACCCTGCCCCTGCTCACTCGCCACTAGCTGCCATTCATTTTTATTTCCTGATGGAATCCATTCGCTATATGACGGTGTAACATTTTTAGTATGCGGCATAATCCATATTTGCAGCAGATGGCAGGGTTTATCTTCTGAAGAATTAAACTCGCTGTGGGTTATACCAGTTCCTGCGCTCATACCCTGAACTTCACCAGTTTTTATGGTGCGTCCGTTGCCCATGCTGTCTTTATGGGAAAGCTCACCGTCTAATATATAGGTGATAATTTCCATGTCACGGTGTGGGTGCGTGCCAAAACCCTGTGCTGGGGCAATAACATCCTCATTTATCACCCGCAGCGCGCGAAAATTCATGTGCGCTGGATCATGATAATCCGCAAAAGAAAAACTATGTTTGGCATTCAGCCAACCATGATTGACGTGACCACGCTCACCCGACTTACGAATCTCAATCATATTATTTATTCTTGGAGTGCGATTCGACAAACCATAATTGTTTATCAAGTCCGCGTGTCATGCTGGTAAACATATCGGCACTAACTGCATCACCAAGTGCAGCAGTTTCATCAATTGCCTTACGCGCATTTTTGTTAAAAGAAGCAAGCGCGGAAGACAGTGCATCCACATGTTTTTGGCTATCGACAGCGTCTAATGGATATTCTTTTAAGCGTGATTTTTTTGCAGCAACCCGAACCGTTCCCTGTGCGCTGCCACCGAGCTGCATAATACGTTCAGCTATAGTATCAACCGCTAAACTAACTTCCGTAGCCAGCAAATCAAAAAGTTCGTGTAGTGCTATAAAATTATCGCCCTTCACATTCCAATGCGCTTGTTTTGTTTGATAGTGCAGATCAATTCCATCCGCGAGCAATTGCCCAAGCAGCAAATTTATTTTCTTACGGTTAGCACTTGGAAGATCATTTTTTGTGGTCTGTGTCATAATGAAACCTTTCATATATTGGTTAAATAAGAAGCATTATATTTGTAAGTAGGTTGTTTATTTAGTAAAACAAGGTGTCAATAAAAAAATGCGTTTAGAAAAATAAAAAACTTTTGACAATCTTTTATCTTGCAAATTAGGTCAATTTTTTTCTATACTATCAGACGTGCGATGAAGAGTTCTTCCGCCACCTGCGACAAAAAAGCAACATAAAAAGTGAAGTTAGGTATCGCAGGTATGTTGACCGTAATTATTTAAAGTAATTATTCATAGAAAGGGTTGATACAATTATGTCTATTCAAGCTCATGTTGATTCACTATCCGAAAAACGCTCCCAAATTAAAGAACAGATCACCGCAGAAATGAATCACCCCTCCCCGAATTTTGAAACCATAACCAAATTAAAAAAGCAAAACCTAGCGTTGAAAGAAGAAATGCAACGTTACCTCTGCACGATGAATGAATCTGCTTCCGCTTAGTGCATATAGTCATCCCCGCCTATGCGGGGATGACTTTTACTATCTCTCTATAAACCCCAGCACATATCCCGTTATATTGCATTCCGCAGTCGCTTGCTTTGCGTAATTCTACATCTATTGGAACGCTACCAAGCAACGGTACGGACAATTCATCAGCCAATCGCTTGCCACCACCTTCACCAAAAATAGCAATTTGCTTACCATCTGCATCAGTGAAATAGCTCATATTTTCAATAACGCCTAAAATTTTTACACCTGTTTTAAGAAACATCTGCCCACATTTCTTAGCGTCAATAGTTGCCACTTCCTGTGGTGTGGTAACGATTATTGCGCCTGTTAGTGGCACTTGCTGCACCATGCTGAGATGTATATCACCCGTCCCCGGTGGCATATCAACCAACAGCACGTCCAACGGTTTTTCAGCCGCTGCCCAGCGCGTCATCCTAAGAAGTTGGTGCAAGGTTTTGCTAATCATAGGCCCGCGGAGGATTGCTGCCTCATCGCCAGTGATATAGCCCATAGAGTTAGTTTTTATGCCATAACGCTCATGGGGAATCATTTTTCCATCAACAATTTCTGGCTGCCCAGAAAGGGAGAGCATACGCGGAATTGAAGGACCATAAATATCCGCATCCAATAAGCCTACACTTTTACCAAACGCCGCAAAAGCCAAAGCCAGATTAACCGCCGTTGTTGATTTTCCAACTCCGCCTTTGCCCGAAGCAATAGCTATAATATTTTTTACATTCTCCACAGGAGTTAAATTCCACTGCACTCTCTCGCGTGGCTGGGTGTATCCTGACTCAGGCTTCGGAGCTATAGGTTCAGCATTTTGCGCTGTCAAAACAGCGGTCACTGATTCCACACCGTCAAGCTCCATAACCGCTTTTTCGCAAACCTCACGCAAATAATTTTTTTTATCTTTATCCTGTGGATTTATAGTTATCAAAAACCCAATCTTTCCGCCCTTTATCGCCACACCAGAAATCATCCCAGTAGAAACAACGTCCTTGCCAGTTTCACGGTCAATAACTTGAGAAAGGGTGCTCAAAATAGATTGTGAGGAAATTTGTGTCATAATTTTAATATATTCACTCGATATAAACTTGAAATTCTCACTATAATGCCTCTATATAGCTTAGATATTAAAAATTACCAGAATAAGAGGAAATAATATGGCATGGGGCGATAAAGACAATAATCAAGGACCATGGGGGCGACCGCCAGCAAGCGGTGGTAGCGGCGGAAACAGGGGTTCTGGCGGTGGTTCACCACAGAAGCCTGACCTTGAAGAAGTGCTGCGCCGCAGTCAGGAGAAACTCAAAGAAATGTTTCCCGATGACGGCAGTAGCAATGGAAAAGTATTTTCTCTAATAGCTGTGGTTATAGCCCTTCTCTGGCTATCGTCAGGTATTTATTTTGTTAAAGCTGATGAAGAAGGTGTTGTTTTACGCTTTGGTGAATATCACCGTAAGACTGCTTCTGGTCTTAATTACCATTTGCCATATCCGTTTGAAAGCGTCCTCACCCCGCGTGTTACCGCCATCAACCGCGTGGAAATCGGCTTTCATTCCAGTGGTGTGACAAGAAGCGGCAAAACTGGTGAATCTTCTATCCCACAAGAAGGTTTGATGCTGACTGGCGATGAGAATATTATTGATGTCAATTTTGAAGTGCAATGGAAAATCAGCGATGCGCCTAATTTCCTGTTTAATGTTCGCAATCCAGAGGAAACTGTAAAAGCCATATCCGAAAGCGCGATGCGGGAGATTATAGGAAAAAATCATATTGCGACCGTTCTTGCTGAAGGAAAATTGCAAGTTGAAGTTGGAACAAAAAAATTGATTCAGGAAACTCTGGATTCTTATAATTCTGGCATTGAAGTTATAACAGTGAACCTGCTGAAAGCCGACCCGCCAGCGCAGGTAATTGATGCTTTCCGCGATGTGCAGACTGCTCGCGCCGATTTGGAGACTTCTCGCAATCAAGCAGAAGCTTACCGCAATGATATAATCCCGAAAGCACGCGGACAAGCACAACAGATGATCCTTGAGGCAGAAGGCTATAAACAAGAAGTCATCGCCCGCGCTGAAGGTGAAGCATCACGATTCCTTGCTATCTATAATGAATTCAAACAAGCACGCGATGTTACTAAAAAACGTATGTATTTAGAAACTATGGAAGAAATATTGCAGGGTATGAATAAAATAATAATTGAAGGCAAAAATTCACAAGGGGTTCAGCCGTACCTACCCCTTCCCGAACTAAAGCCAGCCAAGCGCGCTGATGATGCGAAGGAGAACAAATAATGAAGCTTTTTAGCATTGGTATAGTAATAATTTTTGTCGGGTTGTTTGCGCTGTTAAATTCGGCTTTTATTGTTAATCAAACAGAGCAGGCTCTGGTTTTAGAGTTTGGAAAGCCCGTGCGTGTGGTGAAAGATGCTGGGCTGAACTTCAAAACACCTTTTGTGCAGAATGTGGAATATTTTGATAAACGTCTGCTGGAGTTTGATGCCAATCCTAATGAGGTAATCGCTTCCGATCAGAAACGCTTGATTGTTGATGCTTTCGTGCGCTATCGCATTACCGACCCGCTACGTTTCAAGCAAACCGTGGGTAACGAAATGACCATGCGCAGTCGCCTGAACTCAATTTTGGAATCAAGCCTCAGGCAAGTGTTGGGTAGCGTTCCGCTGTCAGCAGTGCTGTCAGAAAAACGTTCGGCAATCATGGCGGATATTCGTAATCTGGTGAATCTTCAGGCTATGGGAGCTAAGGTTGAAGGTGGAGCAGACAATATAACCAAAGGTGGATTTGGTATTGAAGTTGTTGATGTTCGTATCAAACGCGCTGACCTGCCACCTGCCAATAGTGATGGTATTTATAAACGGATGCAAACAGAACGCGAGCGTGAAGCAAAAGAATTCCGCGCCAAAGGTTCAGAGGATGCACAAAAGATTCGCTCACAGGCAGATAAAGAGCGAACAATTATAATCGCTGAAGCTAAAAAGAAGGCTGAAATAACGCGTGGTGAAGGCGATGGAACAGCAACCAAAATATTTGCCGATTCTTTTGGAAGGGATCAGGAATTTTTCCAGTTCTACCGCTCAATGCAAGCTTACAAGAAAACATTGGATAGAAAAGACACAACGATCATGATGTCACCTGATAATGAGTTCTTGAAATTCATGGAAAAAGGTGAAGTTTCAACCACTCGCTAGATAATTTCTTTAAGTAACATAAATCCCTCTGCGGCTTCCACGCCTGATGTGCTGCCACGAAGCTGCATCTGCGCCTGCATCGCCTCTTTGCTACGCGGGAATGGAAATTTTCCCATTTCGCCAGCATATATTTGCATAATATCTATCTTCTTCTGGGCGAATTTTGTTACATCAATAAATACATTCGGCTTAAAACCATAGTCATCTGGGCGCAGGGAAAATTCAGTTTCAGATAATGTTTCATATGCTAAAACCCGCTTAACATAGGGATAACGAAAGGTTTTGGTGCAGGAAACAGTAGCATCAAAAACAGCTGCATGGTCGCTATGCACGTCGCCACGATAAGGAAGATATATGGAATGTGGTTCAATTTTGGCAACCACCGAGCTTATAGCTTCAATCAGTTTGGTTTTTGCGATCACATCTAGCTGCGATGTCGGAAATTTTGCCTGATGTACGCCAGCAAAACCATACTCACCAGCAACTCGTTTTATTTCTTCATTACGGGCAGAAATTCGTGCTTCGGAAAAACCACCTTCCACACTCATCTCTGTTACAATCAGCCAATGGACTTCATGCCCTTCAGAAACATGGCGCAGTATAGCTCCACCACAGCCAAGCGTTTCATCATCAGGATGTGGCGCAACAACCAAAATTTTCATAAATACTCGCCTTTCTTAGGATTGAATACTGGAGCTGTAGCAAGAAGCTGTAGAGCATTTTCACCACATTTTATAACCGCTCCATCGCCTGTTACCTCCAGAATTTTGCCATATTCAATATTTTCTGGAGCATTATATATTATTTTTGTTTTCCAAACAGTTATTTCTTGTTCTTGATAAACAAAACTAGCTCCAACATATGGCTTGGTAAGAGCGCGCACCAAATTATGTATGGAATCAGCCGACATTCGCCAATCAATCACACCATCTTTTTTGCTTCTCTTACGCCAGCTATTTGCGAGTTGGTGATTTTGTGGCTGCCTTGCAAACTTGCCAGAAGCAAGTTCGGGCAAAAATTCTTCAAGCTGCTGCATAGCTGTTGCTGTCATTTTTTTATAGAGGCTGGAAGAATCATCATCAGCTGTAATCTCTATTGTTTTTTGTAATAAAATATCGCCACTATCTGCCCCCTCATCCATAAAAAAGAAGGTAGATGCAGTTTGCTTCAATCCCAGCACCAACGCCCATATCAGCGGGTGTCTGCCGCGATTGGCGGGAAGTGCCGCAGGATGATACCCAACCACACCAAGTGGTGCTAAATTTAGCAACTCTTTGCCAATAAGTTTTGACCAGCCAAAACAGAAAATAACATCTGGTTTTTTATTTTTAATCCACTGGATAGTTTCCTGCGAATTTATATCAGCAGTATAAATGCAATCAATATTATGATCCTTGCATAAAGGTGAAAGGTCAACATGGTCAGCATTAAAATCTGATGATTGAAGCGTGCAGACACCAGCTATTTCTGCCTTTAGCTCAATAAGCCGTTGCAACACAGAGTGAGAAAATTCAACTGCACCGATAAAAACAATCCGCATATAACTATTGCTCCTTCGGCACAGAAATATCAAAAAATTTCTTTTTCAGAATATTCTCTAAATCCACAGAAATCAGCATTTCCACAATTTTTTTGCAGCTATCACCGCTTCCATAAGGATTTTGAACACTCGCAAGCCTTGCCCCAAATTCCTGCGAATATGCTTTTTGCAAAGCTGCTAAAATTGCGTCTTTTTTTGGTTCACAGTCAATTACACTTTCTGCCTTCACCCGCCCACTCTGGCGGTTGCCAATATTAATGGTAGGTTTCTTGAAACTTGGAGCTTCAATAATCCCGCTGGAAGAATTACCAACCACCGCATCAACCAAAGCAACGCAGGAAAGATAGCGTTGTTGCCCTAGAGAACTATAGGCACGAGCGTTTTTGTGCTTTCCTAGAAAATTATCTATCATCCCCATTATCTCACGACCACCAGCATCCGCATTAGGCATGGTAAAAATAAGATGCGTGTCGCTAAGTTTTGAAAGCGCGGATAGCAACTCTTCCATCTGCCCACGACCAGAGTTGCTTTCTAGTGTTACAGGATGGAAAGTTATAAGTAGATTTTTTTTGCCTAACTTAAAGTCAAGCGATTTTTCTAGCTCATCTCTGCTAAGTAGTGCTGTTTTTCTAATAGCATCAACACCTAATGCGCCTACCAGATGCACTGTTTCTGGCTGTTCGCCAAGCTGTATAACTCTATTACGATATATATCAGTGGAAACAAAATGAATCTGCGCCATTTTGGTAATTGAATGACGGATAGCTTCGTCAATTAGCCCTTCGGTAGATTCTCCGCCGTGAATATGAGCGATTGGAACACACATCACCATTGCAGCGGTAGCGGTGGCAAGCATCTCGTATCTATCACCCAGAATCACAACTATATCAGGCTGAAGTTGGGCAAAAACCTTCGCCATTTCGCTAACGCAAATTCCCATAGAACGCGCAATATCAATTGGAGCATCACCAGAAAGCTGAATATCCACCTTAGCAGCAATAGGAAAACCATCGGCTTCAATTTGGCTTACAGTATAGCCATGCTCAGGTGACAGATGCGCACCTGTTACTATGAGTTGGAACTGAACATCTGGTTTGTTTTGTAACTCACGCATGAGATGATAAAGCAGTCCGTATTCCGCTCGCGTTCCCGTTACTACTGCTATTTTCCTAGACATATTGAATCCCCAATTTGACGCTAGAAGGCAGACTGATAATCCGCTTATGCAGATTTTCAGTAAGTGCTAAATCAGCGTGAGGATTATCCTTATACATCGGCAATAAATGCAGCGGTTTCCAAGTCGGACGACATAATATCCCTTCTTTATGCAATTCACCTAGCACCACTTCCTGCCAATCATCGCCAACATTATTATTAACCAACGTCACCAGCCAGTAATTACTCTGCGTGTTTTCTGGTTCTTGTAAAATCTTAAGCCCTGAAATGCTGTTAAATGCTTCTATATAACGCGCAGCAAGAGCGCGTTTTGCTGCGATATAGCGTGGCAGTTGTTCAAGCTGGGCGCAACCAAGCGCAGCGTTGAGATTGGGTAAACGATAATTCCACGCCACAGCATCATGCTCAAAAGCATAAGGATGTAGTTTTTTAGCTGTTGTGGTCAGGTGTTTTAGTTTTTTATGTAGAGCTTCATCCTGCACCAGAATTGCACCGCCACCACCAGTTGTGATAATTTTATTGCCATTAAAACTGAGAACCACTGTGCCATTGCTGCCAACTGGTTTACCACCGATTTTTGAGCCGAGTGCTTCGGTTGAATCTTCAATTAAAATCAAATTATATTTATCAGCGATTTTCTGTAATTCCTTAAGTTGGCAAGGATGCCCAAACACATGCACAGGAACAAGCGAGCGGATTACGCGCCCCGTGTTTTTATTAACCGTAAATCCATTTTTGTGGATAGCTACTTCCTGCAAATAAGCCTCTAGTTTAATAGGGCAGATTCCAAGCGATTTTTCTTCTACTTCAACAAAATGAGGAACAGCAGAAGCATGCGCCACTGAGTTAGCGGTTGCCACAAAAGTTAGCGATGGAACTAGAACCTCATCATTCGGCTGAACACCGCAAGCAACCAGCGCCACATGGAGCGCACATGTTCCATTTACCACCGCCACAGCGTATTTTGCGCCACAAGCCTGCGCCAGTTCACGCTCAAACCTATCCACAAATTCACCAACTGACGAAACCCAGCCATCACGGATGCAGGAGGTGACATATTTTTCTTCATTACCACAAAATAATGGCTCATGCAGAGCAACAGGGCGGGCAGCGTCACCTATCACTTGCGAAATTGCTAAAATTATTTGTCTAGATTGTATAGCGGTGGACATCTTGATAATGAGCAAGGTTAGCAGGATTCTTAAACCACTCAATAGTTTGAGCAAGACCAGTTTTAAGCCCTGCTCTACCAGCATATTTCGGCTGCCAGCCAAGCAATTTCAGGGCTTTTTTATTATCGCAACATAAACGCTCAACTTCGCTTGCTTCTGGGCGCAGGCGTGATTGCTCGGTTTTTACCACTAATTTTTTCCCAGTAATTTCTGCGATTAAATCAACAGTATCACCAACAGATATTTCAAAACCACTTCCGATATTTATGGTTTCACCGACAGAATTTTTGCTATCAAGAACCGCTATCATTCCCGCCACCGTGTCACTTACAAAATTAAAATCACGGGTTGGTTTTAGCGCACCAAGCGATAAATCTGGCATATCACTAAGTGCCTGCAAAATAATTGTGGGTATAACAGCGCGCAGTGACTGACGCGCTCCATAAGTATTGAATGGGCGGGCTATAGCAACTGGTGTTCCAAAAGAGCAGAAATATGAATATGCCATCTGATCCGCAGCTATTTTGCTTGCGGAATATGGTGATTGCCCAACCAGAGGATGTTCTTCTGAAATAGGCACTTGCTGCGCCGTTCCATAAACTTCCGAAGTTGAGGTGTGAACAACTTTTTTAATTCCGAGATCACGCGCTGCCTGAACAACATTAAGCGTTCCCATCACATTAACATCAACATATGACGCAGGTGCAACATAAGAATAAGGTATGGCAATAAGTGCCGCTAGATGCATAACGCCGTCACAACCGCGCATAGCCTCACGCACGCAGAAAGGATCGCGCACATCGCCCATCACTAACTCTACTTTATCACGCACTATAGAAGGAATTGTATCCAACCAGCCATATTTGCCAAAACTGTTATAAAGTGCCATAGCCCGCACTTGGCGACCTTGTTTAACCAACTCTTCCACAAGATGCGAACCAATAAAACCTTCCGCACCTGTCACTAATATTTTTTCTAATTTTTCTGACATAATAAAAGAGCTAATCTTTTTACTTATGAACTGTCAATGCTTTGATAAAAGTTTGTGGCGGAACGACGCTATTTTGCACGACAACAGAGCCACTGGCGATATAGGCACATTCACCAACTTTTGCATCACCAAGAACCACAGCGCGCGGTGCAATATGCGCCCCTGCCTCAATTACTGCATCATGCTCAATAATAGCCCCGCTATTGATAACCGCACCTTCGCCAATCTGTACACCACTATTTATAACAGCCAGTGGCATAACCTGAACACCTGCTGATAACACTGCTTTGCTGCTGACTATAGCTGACGGGTGAACCAGTGGAGTAAAATACGCCCCCCTCGTCTTATAATCCTTCATCATTTGCAGACGCTTTTGCAATGCTTCACAATTAAGCCCAACAAACGCCATGAATAATTCTGGTTGCGATGCTATCACCGATGACAAATCATCTTCGCTGATATGCTTTATATTTCTTTCACTTAGCCATTCCTGCTTATTAGGATCTACATAGGCATAGAGCAATTTATTTTGTGCCAGAACAATATCGAATAAAACTTTAGCATGTCCGCCACCACCAATAAATATTAACATGGTTATTCCTTTTAATTATTAATATTAGCATCCATTATTAATACCTAAATTTCAACATTACCATGAAAATGGTGATAAATTATTTTGGCTTTTTCTTTGCTGATGCCAGCTACTTGCCCTATTTCCTCTATACTGGCTGCCGCCACAGCCCGCGCCGAACAAAAATGCTGAAGCAGTGCTTTTTTGCGCGCTGCCCCGATTCCTGCTATCGTATCCAGTTCGGAAACCTGCATTGACTTGCTGCGTTTATTGCGATGCGCGCCAATGGCAAAGCGGTGCGCTTCATCTCGTAACCTCTGCAAATAATGCAACACCGCATCATTTTCTGGTAATTGAAATGGTTCTCGTCCGCGCATGAAAAAATGTTCGCGCCCAGCGTTTCTATCTTCACCCTTAGCTATGCCTACATACACAATATCATCAATACCAAGATCCTCAAAAACTTGGGTGGCGACGCCGAGCTGCCCTGCCCCGCCATCTATTAGAACTAGGTCGGGTTTATTCTGCTGTTCATCTTGCAAACGCTTAAAGCGTCTAGTCAGCACTTCACGGAGCATGGCATAATCATCACCGCCAGTAGTTGCTAAATTTTTTATATCAAACTTACGATATTGGTTTTTGATGAAACCATCAGCGCCTGCCACAATCATCGCCCCCACTTGATTTGTTCCACTGATATGGCTGTTATCATAAACCTCAATGCGCCTTGGGATTTCATCCAGCCCAAACAGCTCCTGCACAGCTTGCAGTGATGCTTTTTGCGATATGTTAGTTGATAGATGGCGCGAAAGTGCCTCACGCGCATTACGCAAAGCCTGCTCCATCAATTCACGTTTTTCACCACGCTGCGGACAGGATATAGTAACAGCGTAATCAGTGTTTAAGCGCAGCGCCTCTTCCAATAACTGCGCATCTTCCACCTGCTCACTGGTGAGTATCAATTTTGGTACTGGCTGTGCTTGATAAAATTGCGCGATAAAACTTGCGATAATTTCACCACTGGTATGTTCCCCCGTATTGCTGGGAAAATAATTTTTGCTGCCGTAATTACACCCACAACGAAAACTAAAAATCTGGATTGCGCAATCATCACCATCTTTAGCGAGTGCAATTAAATCTGCATCTTCTATTGCAACACTACTTAGTTTGCTTTGCTGCTGCACCTGCGTCAGGCAGCGTATACGATCGCGGATAACACTGGCTTTTTCATAATCCTGCGCTTTGCTTGCTTCTTCCATTTCCTGCAATAACTCATCCTTAATCTGCCTGCTCTTACCAGAAAGAAAATCATAAGCCTGCCGATTCAACTGCGCGTAATCTTCTTTGTTGATATAATCAACGCAGGGAGCAGAACACCGTTTTATTTGATATTGCAAACATGGACGTGTACGATTTTTGAAAATATTATCGCTACAATTTCTGAGCAAAAATGCTTTTTGTAAAATAGTGATTGTTTCATCAACCGCACCCGCCGAAACAAATGGACCAAAATATTTTCCCTTTCCTGTTTTCGCCCCGCGATGCTTAGAAATCCTAGGGAAATCGTGGTCATCAGAAAAATATATATAAGGAAAAGATTTATCATCTTTGAGCAGAATATTATAGCGTGGCGAATGTTTTTTTATTAAATTTGCTTCCAGCAATAATGCTTCCGCTTCTGAACGAGTAGAAATAATTTCCATTTTCGCGGTGAGAGAAATCATTCTCTGCAACCGAGTGTTCAGTGCCGAACTATTTACATAATTCAGCACCCGATTTTTTAGACTCTTCGCTTTGCCTACATAAAGAATATTATTTTCTGTATCAATCATCATGTACACACCAGATGAATGTGACAACTCATCTGCGTAGCTCTTGATAATTTTTCGCCCTGATGCGAGAGACAGTTGTTGTATTTCCATAGCTTATATCTAACTAATAATAGCCCATTTTCAACAGTTCAAAATAGCTCACAATTTCTGTGGATAACTCTGTTAGCAAGCATAATAATAAATCATCGAATGAAGGTGAATCCTAGCCTTTTTCCGCATTGCCTAAAAAATAGGCAGCTTTTCAAGTGCCTGTTATATATATATTATATTTAATTCGTTAGCGTAATATTTTGCCAATTCATACTTTCTTTACTGGTTCGGCTAATTAACTTTTATGCTGTGTACAAAAACTCTGAAAAAACCTACGCATTCATATCAGCTAGGAAAAAAATGCCTAGCAAAATTTGTCATCTTGAGCTTGTCGAAAGATCTCTGTTTTATAATGCAGAGATTATTCGACTACGCTTACGCTCCGCTCATAATGACAATGTAAAAAATTATTTCCGTCCCTTAAACCCAATCGCCACAACATACATTTCTGATGAATCGGAACGACTTGCTTTTGGCTTCACATGTTTCACTGTCGTAAAATCTTTTTGCATTTGTGCGAGCAATTCTTTTTCTGCACCACCTTGAAAAACTTTTGCAACAAAAACACCACCCGTTTTTAACACTTCACAAGCAAATGGATATGCTGTTTCGATTAGCGCCATAATGCGTATATGATCCGTAGTATGATGACCTGTAGTGTTTGGTGCCATGTCTGAAAGAACAACATCAACACCATCAGGAATAAGTGCGCGGATAACATCTGGCGCGGAGTCATCCATAAAATCTAATTGGATAACAATGGCAGAAGGAACAGAAGGCATCGGCAAAATATCCACACCAATCACCAAAGGTTTTTCTTCAGTTGATTTCACCCGTGCTGCTGCAACCTGTGTCCATCCACCTGGTGCAGCACCTAAATCAAGAACTGTTTTACCAGCTTTCAAGAAATGTAATTTATCATCAATCTCAATTAGCTTATAAGCAGCGCGCGAGCGATAACCTTCTTTTTTGGCAAGGGCTACATAAGGATCATTCAATTGCCTCTGCAACCAACGAGTTGATGATGGCTTGCGACCACGAGCGGTTTTCACCCGCGTTTTTAGTTCACGGTTACCAGAAAAACCACCTGCTGAAGATTTACTCATGAACCCTGCTTCTCCAGAAGCGACAGGATAATCCCTTCGCGCACACCACGATCCGCTATGGTGATATTTTGTGTTGGCCAAAGCGTGCTGATAGCTTCAAAAATAGCGCAGCCTGAAAGAATAAAATCGGCCCTATCCGCACCAATGCATGGATGGTTGAAACGCTCATACTGCTTCATTTCCAGCAATTTTTTTGTAGTGGCTCGAATATCCTTTACTGATAGCGTTATACCGTCAATTTTCGAGCGATCATAGCGCGGCAGATCAAGATGAATTGCAGCAAGAGTGGTGACTGTTCCTGATGTTGAAAGGAGCTGGACATTTGCACCATCAATTGTTTTTCCTATTTGATTAGCAACATCGAAATGACTTAGCCTATCCACCAATGTCTTAACCATATCAGCAAATGCAATGTCGGCAAGATTTGAACCACCGAATTTATCAGATAAATTCATCACACCAAACCCAACTGAAAGCCAATCAGTAATTGTTTTTCCGTTTTCAACATCAACCCACATCAGCTCGGTGCTGCCACCGCCAATATCAAACACCACCGCTTTTTTTGCTTCACCAGTAAGGAGTGATGAACAACCAGTAAATGCAAGTTTAGCTTCATCCTCTGTCGATATAATATCTATCTCCATACCGATTTCAGCGCGGACATTATCAAGAAATTCTTGTCCATTTTTAGCGCGACGGCAGGCTTCAGTTGCCACAAAACGGGAATCTGTAAGATTGTAACGATTGAGTTTTTTCTGGCAGGCTCTCAGCGCAATTACAGTGCGCTCCATAGCCTCATCAGAAAGCAAGCCAGTTGAGCTTACACCTTCACCAAGACGCACCACACGCGAAAAACTATCAAACACCTTAATCCCTCCCATCTTTGGAATGGGAGAATCATCAGAAGAAGAATGTGGCGAGGCTACTAAAAGCCTGCAATTATTGGTACCCAAATCGAGTGCGGCAAAAATAGGTTCATGTTCCACCGCCCCCCGCCTGCCAGAAAAAGAATCTGGCGCATCCGTTGACATATCCAGCATAGCTGTTGCTTTCCGTTTTTTGCCCCCATTGGAGCATATATTATTGATGACATCATGGTTCTACTTTAAGGTATAACTGGTCACGATACAAGCCTATCCTTTGATAAACCAACTAATTATATGTTCTTGAATTACATAAATTCAGTTGAGTATCCCTCAAAATGCGCCTATTTAATAGCACATGACCAGCAATACACATTTCGGCTATAAAACTGTTGATGAAGGCGAAAAAGCAAAACTCGTGCGCGGAGTTTTCGATAGCGTTGCTGCGCGCTATGATGTGATGAATGATTTAATGAGCGCAGGGCTACACCGCCTGTGGAAAAATGAAATGGTCTCTATGCTTAATCCGCAGGCAGGGCAAAACATTTTGGATGTTGCAGGTGGGACAGGTGACATTGCTTTTCGTATTAAAGAAAAAGCTGATTGCCATGTTACTGTCTGTGATATTAATCAACAAATGCTGAGTGAAGGCAAAGACCGTGCTACAGACCGTAATATTCGCAACGGCATTGATTGGGTGTGTGGTGACGCTGAAAATTTACCGCTACCAGACAACAGCATGGATGCTTACACCATCGCTTTTGGCATCCGCAACGTAACCCATATTGACAAGGCACTTTCTGAAGCACATCGCGTGCTTAAAATAGGTGGGCGGTTTTTATGTCTTGAGTTCAGCCATCTGCAACATGATTTTCTACAAAAAATTTATGATGCTTATTCTTTTTCTGCCATTCCTCGAATTGGAAAAATGGTTACAGGTGATAGTGAGTCCTATCAATATCTGGTGGAAAGCATCCGCAAATTCCCAAAGCAGGAAGAATTTGCAGGAATGATTCGCGTAGCAGACTTTGCAAATGTGCAATATCGCAATTTATCACAAGGCATTGTCGCTATTCATTCAGGACGCAAGGTATGATGCTCCGCAGCCTCCGCAATACACGCCGTCTATTTTCCATCGCCAGAACATTGGCGCGGCAGGACGCGCTGTTTATAATTGATGATTTAGAGATATCACCACTTCTTTCTGGCATTAGCCGAATATTTGTTACACCCAAACCCAACAAACGCAAAGGCGAGAGGCTGGCATCAGCACTTGAACGCTTAGGCCCGACCTTCATAAAACTAGGGCAGGCACTTTCCACACGTTCGGATTTAATCGGTGAAGATATTGCAGGCGATCTAGCAAAGCTCCGCGACAACCTCCCTCCCTTCCCCACCGCTATCGCACGCAAAATTATTGAGAACGAATTTAAGCAACCCCTGAAATCATTATTTGCTGAGTTTAATGATGTTCCAGTTGCAGCAGCCTCAATCGCGCAAGTCCATAAAGCAACCACCGAAGATGGAAAAATAGTTGCGGTAAAAATTCTACGTCCTGATATAGAACAAGCCTTCGCCCGCGATTTGGATTTATTTTTCTGGATTGCTGAAATTGTAGAAAAACGTATCCATGGCTGGCAACGCTTAAAGCCTGTGCAAGTGGTGCAGACATTCAAAGAATCAGTGTTTTTTGAACTGGATTTACGTTTTGAAGCAGCAGCCGCCAGCGAAATGGCGGATAATATAAAAAACCATGAAGCAGGTCTTTCTGTTCCTGCTGTTGATTGGAACCTCACCTCACACCGCGTTCTTACTATGGATTGGGTTGAGGGAATTCCTTTTAGTAACATTGAAGCAATTAAAAATAGCGGTTTTGATTCCAACGAAATTCTCACCAAAGCAGCAAAAAGCCTGTTTTCTCAAGTGTTCAAAGATGGATTTTTCCATGCCGACCTTCATCCTGGTAATTTATTCCTAGATAAAAACGGCAATCTGGTTGCCGTTGATTTTGGAATTATGGGAAGGCTAGATTGGAAATCACGCGTATATATCGCTGAGATCCTGCGCGGGTTTATGAATCAGGATTACGGGTCAGTCGCTGATATGCACTTTGACGCTGGCTACGTTCCCTCCAGCAAATCGCGGGAAGCATTCACCCAAGCCTGCATGGCAGTTGCCCGCCCGATAATTGGTAAACCACTCAATGAAATTTCCATCGCTGCTTTACTTGGGCAAATGTTCGGTATCGCTGCTGAGTTTGAAATGGAAGTACAACCACAATTGTTACTGATGCAAAAAACCATGATGGTAGCAGAGGGTGTGGGAAGGATGCTTAATCCCAGCCTTAACATGTGGGAGCTGGCAACACCGCTTATTGAGCAGTGGGCGGATGAAAGTTTTGGCATAAAAGCCAAGCTGAAAGAAGGCGCGGGCAACGCCAAAGAAATTATCCAGAAATTCCCGCACATGTTATTTAATATTGAAAATACTCTGAAGAATCTTGGCGATGCAAACGGTATCAAACTTCACCCGCAAACTATCTCGGCAATAAATCAGAAACGCGCTGAACGTCATAAATCATGGCTGATATTTGCATGGAGCGCGTTAATAATATTTAGCCTAATTTTGCTAATTAGGTTATAATGGCGGAATGAAAAACTTATTTATATGTCTATCAATATTACTTATGTCATTTCAGGCAATGGCTGAGGGTAGTTATCTTAATCCCAGCACCGAACTTAGCGGGCAGCAACGTGAGTATTATCTTAAAATATTCAGCTATGCTATGAATAATGTGAAGGATGACAAGCCATATCACTGGAAAACTGGTACAGCCAAGGGTGATATTCGTGTCAGCAAAGAATATATCAGTAAATCAAAATCACTATGTCGTAATTTTACCGAAACTTTTGAAATTGATGGTCAAGCTGGAACGAGCGAAGGCGCAGCCTGCAAGCGTGATGGTAATAATGGATGGTGCCGAGTAAAAAATACCGATGCTCACACCTGCGCTCTGGAAGAACCAGAAGGGATCGTAGAACAAATTACGAACGATGCGGAAGGCACGCTGGACAAAGGCAATGAAATTATCCGCAACACCAAAGATTGGTGGAATAGGTAATTAACTAAAACGTCCTATTCAACAACTGTTTCAGCGACATCCTCACCAGAATCAGCTTCACCTTCTGGCACTGTCACGATAGACACAACCTTCTCGCCATCACCAGTTTTGAGGATGGTGACACCTTGGGTGTTGCGCCCTGCCACACGGATTCCGTCCAGCGGACAGCGTATTACTGTTGCGCGATCTGTCATAAGCATAATCTGCCCAGTTTGCCCAACAGGCTGGCTGGCAACCACTTTACCATTACGCTCAGAAGTCACAATATTAACCATACCAGAACCACCGCGCCCAATGGTGCGATATTCATAAGCAGATGTGCGCTTTCCATAACCATTTTCAGTTACAGTTAGAATGAATTGTTCAGCAGCTTCCAACTCAGCAATGCGTTCATCAGAAAGAGTTACTTCTGCAACTGCTTCTTCATCATTATTTTGCACTATTTCAACGTCTGCTTCGCCCGCAGCACGCCTTTTTGCAGCAGCGATTTTCAGATATGCCTGACGTTCTTCTATGGTTGTTTTAATTCCACCGAGAATACTCATAGAAACAACTTCATCGCCAGTTGCCAGCCTCATCCCGCGCACACCGTCTGATGTACGGCTTTTGAATACACGCACGTCCGACACAGGGAATCTAATAGCTTTGCCAGATTTGGAAGCAAGGAACACATTGTCATTTTCATTGCAAACCTGCACACCAACCAGCCTGTCATCATCTTCCATGCGGATGGCAATTTTACCGTTGGAACGAATATCATGGAAATCAGAAAGGTCGTTTCTGCGTGCATTGCCTTTGGCTGTAACGAAGAAAATATTCATATCGTCCCATTTGGTTTCATCCTCAGGCAGTGGCATGAATGTGGTGATTGTTTCACCTTCCGCCAGCGGGAAAATATTCACTAGAGCTTTGCCACGAGTATTCGCTGCACCAACAGGCAGGCGATAAACTTTCAGCTTGTAAACCTTGCCATGACTGGAGAAAAACAACACAGGAGTGTGAGTATTCACCACCAATAGCTCAGTAGTTATATCCTCATCGCGCACGTTCATTGCTGATTTACCCTTACCACCACGCCGCTGCGCGCGGTATGCAGAAAGAGCAGTACGTTTGATATAACCACCAGAAGTTACCGTAACCACCATGTCTTCTTTTTGAATTAAATCTTCAATATCTGCTTCAAATTCAGAGAATTCAATAGCTGTGCGCCGCGGTGTAGCGAATTGTTCTTTGGCAGTTAGAAGTTCTGCGCGAAGTATGCCATAGAGCTTTTCTTTATTGCCAAGAATAGAGAGGAATTCTGCGATTTCTGCGGCGAGTTCCTGCATTTCAGAATCAATTTTTTCACGTTCCATGCCAGTTAAGCGTTGCAGGCGTAATTCCAAAATAGCGCGCGCCTGTGCTTCGGTGAATTTAATCCGCCCACCATTGATTTTATTGCCTGAATCATCAACCAATTTGAGCAAAGGCAAAATATCACCCGCTTCCCAATCACGGCGCATTAGTTCCTCACGCGCAATATTTGGATCTGCCGAAGCCTTAATTACCGCAATTACTTCATCAATATTAGCAACGGCAATAGCCAAACCAATGAGCAGATGAGCGCGATCCCGCGCTTTGTTTAGCAGGAAATTGGTGCGACGAGTGATAACTTCTTCACGGAATGCAACGAAGGAGGTGATAATTTGTTTCAAATTCATCACTGCTGGGCGACCGTTATCGAGTGCCAGCATATTCACGCCGAAGCTGGTTTGCAGCGGTGTATACGCAAATAATTGCGACAGCACCACATCAGGCACAGCGTCTTTTTTAATTTCAATTACCACCCGCACACCTGATTTATCTGATTCATCACGCAGGTCAGAAATCCCCTCGATTTTCTTTTCGTTCACCAGCTCGGCAATGCGCTTAATCATGTTGGCTTTATTCACCTGATACGGAACTTCGGTGACAATAATTGCATAACGACCTTGTTTTATTTCTTCAATCTCAGTTTTAGCGCGCATCACCACCGAGCCACGCCCAGTGGAAAGCCCACTGCGTGCGCCACTGCGACCAAGAATTATCCCGCCAGTTGGAAAATCAGGCGCAGGACAAACTTCAAGCAATTCGTCCATCGTAACTTCATGGTTATCAAGATAGAGCATGCAAGCATCCACCACTTCACCAAGATTATGTGGAGGAATGTTGGTTGCCATACCAACAGCGATACCACCCGCACCATTCACCAGAATGTTAGGATAAGCGGCAGGAAGTACCATCGGCTCTTTTTCTGAACCATCATAGTTATCCTGAAAATCAACTGTGGCTTTATCAATATCTTCAAGCAAAGCATGAGCAGCTTTTGACAAGCGTGATTCCGTGTAACGCATAGCAGCTGGCGCGTCACCATCCATCGAGCCGAAGTTACCTTGCCCATCCACCAACTCAAGGCGCATAGAGAATGGCTGCGCCATGCGCACCAACGCGTCATAAATCGCACTGTCACCATGCGGATGGAATTTACCCATAACGTCACCGACGATACGCGCAGATTTTTTATATGGTTTATTATATTCACAACCCAGCTCCAACATTCCAAACAAAATTCGGCGATGCACAGGCTTCAAACCATCGCGCACATCTGGAATAGCGCGGGAAACGATTACGCTCATGGCATAATCGAGATATGATTTTTTCATCTCCGCTTCAATGGAAACGCTAAATAGTTCAGGTGTTTTTTGAATGTTGTTGTCGGTCACGTTGCTACTTCCGCTAAATAATGATTATTACATCTATTTTTCTAGCAGATTATAAGGTGAAATCAAGGTAATAAGTGCAGAAATGCTAGTTTACAATGAAGAATGCGTTCCATCACAAAATTGCGCTTTTTTGCTGTGCTTGCAACCGCAGAGATACACGGTTTTTGTAGCCTCTGCCTTCCACACAACAGGTGATAAATCTGTACCCGAATGTGAACCGTCACAGAATGGCTGTTTTTTACTCAATCCGCAAGCGCACCAAGCGTAATTTTTACCTTCAACTACTTCCACTGGATATGGTGATTTTTGTGCTATTGTTGGGGTTATCATTTTAATCCTCCAATTCATCAATCATTTTGCTGATAACATCTAAACCTTGCTTCCAGAAGGTTGGTTTAGTTGCGTCCAACCCAAAGGGAGCAAGCAGTTCCTTATGGCGTAGAGTGCCACCAGCCTGTAACATTTCCAAATATTTTTTATCAAAATTCTTAACCTTGCCAACTTCATAAATACCATAAAGCGAATTCACCAAACAATCGCCAAAAGCATAGGCATATACATAAAACGGAGTGTGAATAAAATGCGGAATATATGTCCAGAAATATTTATAATTTCCATGTAATTTAATAGCCGAACCCAGACTTTCACCCTGAACACTCATCCAAATATTACAGATTTGCTCAGTAGTTAATTCGCCTTTTTTACGCTCATCATGCACCTGTCGCTCAAATTCACAAAAAGCAATCTGACGTACGACAGTATTGAGCATATCCTCAACTTTGGAAGCAATAAGAATTTTACGACGTTTTTTATCCTTCTCACGCCGAACCATCTCGCGGAAAGTGAGTTGCTCACCAAATACTGAGGCGGTTTCCGCTAGTGTAAGCGGAGTATCACACATAAGCGCGCCTTGCTTTGCAGATAGCACCTGATGCACACCATGCCCAAGCTCATGCGCCAACGTCATTACATCGCGAGATTTTCCCTGAAAATTTACGAGCAAATAAGGGTGCACCGAAGGAACTGTAGGATGAGCAAATGCGCCAGTTGCCTTGCCAACTAGCACCGGAGCATCAATCCATGGCTTATCGAAAAACTGTTTGCCGATTTTGGCTAATTCTGGTGAAAAATTACCATAAGCCGTAAGCACTAATTCTTTTGCTTCATTCCAACTATATTTACGGTCAGTGTCGCTAGGAAGAGGAGCATTCCTATCCCAATAATCAAGCTGTTTTTTGCCAAACCATTTTGCTTTGAGGGCATAGTAACGATGCGATAAATCAGGATAGCTTTTGCGCGCTGATAAAAGTAGCGCATCCACCACCTCATCTTCAATATAATTGCTAACATTGCGCGAAGAAATAGGCTTCTTAAAGCCACGCCATGTATCTTCAATCTCCTTATCTTTTGCCAGTGTATTGGTAATTAAGGTAAAAATTTTTGCGTTCTTCTCAAAAACTTCGCCAACCACTAACGCTGCTTTTTTGCGCTCACTTGCGTCTTTACTGGATAATTTATTAAAAATCTGCGGCTCTGTTAATTGCTCTTTATCATAAGGGAAACGCAGATCGCTGATCGTTTCATCAAACAAACGCGTCCAAGCTGCGCGCCCAGCCACATTTTTTTCCAATAATAATTTCTCTAAATTATCTGCCAATTGATAAGGCTTGAAGGCGCGAACATCACGCAACCAAGAGGAATATTTAGCTAGTTCTTTTGATTTTAGCTTTGTTGCAATTTCTTTATCAGAAATATTATTTATCGAGAGTGTAAAAAACAATATCCGTGAAGATAAAACTGTAAGCTTTTCCTGCACATTCTGGAAGAACTGTGCGTTTTCTGGCAGACTCATATTCCCAGCAAAAAGGAGTGACGCGTAAGAACCCAATTTGCCACACAACTCCTGAATTACTTCATATTCTGCAATAGCTTTACCAAGCTGCACACCATCCAACTTTACAACTTTACCTTCATAATTTTTAGAAAACGCCGCGCATAGCTTTTCCAGCTTTGCAAAGTCTTTTTCTATCTCTGGGGAGTTGAGTGAAGTATAGAAATCACCTAAATCCCACTGCGGAAGATTATCTACAGGTTTTGACTTTGCCGATTTATTAGAAGTCATAAAAAACTACGGCTTCGGTACTTCAACAGGCAATTCAACAGAACCAGAATCCCCACTCGGAATACTCACGTCAGGGAAACTCATATTCTGTTCAGAAGACTTTCTTTTCGGAGCGCGCTCAACCTCTGGAAATCTTCCATCACCTGACGGCATACTAGGAATAATTGACCCTGACAGCACAGAAGCAACCAATCCTTCAAAAGTTGTATTTCCAACATAGAACACGCCACCCTTATCACGCTTAAGCAAGATAGACACTTGCTCCTTACCAGATATTGGCTCACCAAGCATTTTTTCCATTGCTGTTTCTACCATTTTTCTATTTTGCATAGCCACTATCTCGCTATCCAAAAATTGTGCCAGATTATCAATATCTACATTGACCTCGCCAGAAGGCAAAGGATCACCCTTAATATTCGAAAATTTTCCAGTGGCTTGCATTTTAAAATCTGGATTAGACAATATCACATTATTTATAACCACTTCTCTATTTCTAGAAGAGCCTAACTCCTCAACCTTAGCAGGCTGATTCACTGACACATCTACAGAGCCAGAGTCAATCTGCGGAGCAACCTGCTTATCGCCCTCTATTGCGTCAGCTGTAATGTCAGTGTTAACGCTTACTGAATATGGCTTGGTAGAGTTTTCTCCACTATAAAATGCTATGTCAGAAGCAGACAATATATATTTACCAACTATGCGCCCTTCAACATCACCCAGCTCTTCATCAAGACTGCTTTTCAATTCGCCAACGGTAATTATATTTTGATCTTTTTGAGAAATTTTTAAACCAGAAACACCGTAAGAAAAAGAACTGGTTTTCTGTTCTGGTGTATCTATAACCTTCAGGAAAGGATTTTCAGTAAAGCTGACCGATACTTCTTCATCGCCAATTTTAACTTCACCAGCTCCAGCAGCATCTTTATCACCTCGACCCAATACGGCAATCTGTTGAGGAAAAATAACCTCATGCTGGAAAGACTGAGCGTTACCGTCTTTTATTTGCAAATAATAATATTTCAAAGGCTCTGAGAAGGAAAAGGATTTTATTACCTGACCATTTTGCGATACAGTTATCGGTTTAGAAATTTGTACAAGCAACTTATGTAAATTAACAGGATCAGAAGAAATAACTACATCATCTACAGAAGCAGAAATTTTTGAAATATCACCAGCGATTTTATCTGACATGTCAACGCTGACATTATGAACCACAGCCTTCTTATTGCTCCCCCAGCCTTCAATATTTATACCACTATAATTGAGCTTTACGACCTTACCATGTTTATCTCCAACACTCGCAAGCTGTGCAGAGATCTGTTTTAAACCGTTCTCAACTTCACTCTTGCCCATGAGAGAGCCAGCACCCATCCACATCAGCAGAAGAACAGCAACCGCCATTACAAAGAAAAATATTGAAATAGGGGAACATTTTTTTCCTGAACACATAATAGCCATAAATCAACACGCTCCTTACTGAATGGTGTAATTTTAAATAGTTAAGAACCTAATACATTAATGTTTTTTGTAAAAAAAACAAATTATTTCTTACCAACACTCATATTTCTGGTGGCGGCGGGCAATGTCACTTTTATGCCATCCAATGCATCCGACATAATAATCTGGCAGCCAAGCCTAGAGGTATGAGTAAGGCCGAAAGCAAGGTCGAGCATGTCTTCCTCTTCCTCTTTTGCTGAAGGTAATTTACCATACCATGCTGGGTCAATAATTACATGGCAAGTTGAACAGGCGAGAGAACCTTCGCAAGCACCTTCGAGAGGAACTGAATTTTTATGTGCGGCTTCCAATATTGAAATTCCATTCGGTACTTCCACCGTTTTCTGGCTGGCATCAGCATATACAAAAGTTATTTTTGGCATTGTTTTTTCCTTTTAATTACTAACCACATCTTCAACTTTCACCCCTTTTAGCGCAGAATTAATTGCTCTGTCCATTCTTCTTTCGGCAAAAGGTTGGGCGATACGTCCCAGCTCTTGCAACTCAACATCAATATAGTCACGATCATCGCCAGCAATAGCATTACGCAGCACCGCAACCTGCCGTTCAATTTTCCGCCATTCACCTTCCAGCAGTAAATCACCATCCTGTTTAAGTGCGGAATCAAGCTCTACAATTGAGCGATTAGCATCAACACGGGCTTCTACCAATAAACGCTCGGTTATATCGCGTTTGGCATTTTCCATGCTATCGAGCAGCATTTTTTCCATCTGCTCTGGCTCAATTCCATAAGATGGTTTTACATTGATAATTTGTTTTTTGCCTGTGGTTTTTTCCTCGGCGGATACAGTAAGCAAACCATCAGCATCAACCACGAATGTTACATTTACGCGGGCAATCCCAGCAGGAAGTGGCGGAATACCAGTTAGTTCAAAATTAGCCAGCGAACGGTTATGTGCTGCCATTTCACGCTCACCCTGCACAACATGGATTTTCATTCCATCCTGACCATCTTGATAAGTGGTGAATTCCTGCGCTACGGAAACAGGAATTGGGGTATTGCGGTAAATCAATTTTTCCGTAAGCCCGCCCATAGTTTCTAAGCCCAATGAAAGCGGAATCACATCAAGCAATAGGTTGTTTGAACCTTCTGTTAGACCCTGCGCCTGCAAAGCTGCGCCGATTGCTACCACCTCATCAGGATTGACATCGGTAAGCGGTTCTTTGCCGAAAAATTCTTTTACCTCTTTTAGTACCAAAGGCACACGGGTTGAGCCACCCACCATCACGATACCTTTTATGTCACCAATGGTCAGGTTGGCATCCTCTAACGCTTGTTCACATACATTGATAGTTTTTTCAACGTAGGGATAAATAATCCCCTCAAAATCATCACGCGATAGAGTGATAGTTTTTCCACCATAGCTAATATCAACTTTATTTTCAGAAGTAAGTTTATGTTTGGCTTCGCGCGCTACTGCCACTAATGAGCCAACTTCTTCGCTGGCGAGGGATAATTTATTATTGCCAACTTCACCAAGCAGCCACGCAGCAATTGCTTGATCAAAATCATCTCCGCCGAGTTCAGTATCGCCACCAGTTGCTAAAACCTGAAACACACCCTGCTCTAATTTAAGCAACGAAATATCAAATGTGCCACCACCTAAATCATAAATTGCGTATATACCTTCCACGCCTTTATCCAGACCATAAGCCAGTGCAGCAGCAGTTGGCTCATTTACCAAACGTAAAACCTCCAACCCAGCGAGCTTGGCTGCGTCTTTAGTGGCGGTGCGCGCTGCATCATCAAAATAAGCGGGAACGGTGATTACCGCTTTACTGACTTCTTTGCCAATGGCTTTTTCAGCGTTGGCTTTCAGATGTTTTAAAATATCCGCAGATATTTCAACTGGCGTTAGCTCACGCCCACCAGCTTTGATACGCACCATTCCCAAATTGTTTTCCACAATGTCATAAGGTGAATTATCTAGAATTTTTTTGATGTCAGCAGTACCACGCCCCATCAGACGTTTTATAGATGAAACAACATTCTTCTCACCACGATCTCCACGCGCCTTTGCGCTATAACCAACTTCTACGCTACCATCTGGCGCATAATACACCACCGATGGAACAAGTGCATGACCATGTATATTGTGGATAATCTCTGCGTTACCATCACTTGCCACCGCCACCACGCTGTGGGTTGTGCCAAGATCAATACCAATCGCTACCACATTAGAATGTGGCATAGGTGTCTGGTTGGGTTCGTATATTTGCAAGAGATTCATAATTTTTTGGTCTTTTTCTCACCCAGCATCTTCTCTAAATAACCCAGCCTTAAAGTTTCCTGCGCCATTTTCTGCCAGTCTTTATTAGCATAATATTTTGAAATATCTAGCAGGCTATTTTTGTGCAATTCGCTAATTTGCTCAATTCCTTTGCCCTCTGCAAGCTGTTCGCGCAGCTCCATAATTTCTATTAGCAATTCGTGGCTTGGTTTTACAGTGTCGGCATCTGTCCCTACGATTATTCCCTGCAATTGCAACAGATATTGCGCTATTTTTAAGGGATTTTTTAAAGTTTCATAAGCCTGATTTATATCCATTGACTTCTGCAAGGCCTGATTGCGCTCTTCTGCTGGCTTACCAACAAACCTGTCAGGATGATATTGCCTCTGAGCCTTGAAATATTCCGCCTCAAGAGCAGTAAGGTCTAAGTCAAATGCTGGAGATATGTTAAGCAGAGAAAAATAAGAAGTCATTAGACGTGGAAGCTCTCGCCACAACCGCAGCGACCTTTTTCATTAGGATTGCGGAACACAAAGCCACTTTTTAGTTTTTCCTCAACAAAATCCATCTCTGTGCCAAGCAGGAACATAACAGCTTTGGGATCTATAATTACTTTTACGCCGTCCCTCTCCACCACATCATCAAACTTGCCAATTTCATCAGCATATTCGACAGTATAGGAAAGACCAGAGCAGCCACGCGAACGCACCCCAACCTTAACACCAGCCGATGGCTTACCGCGCTTGGAGAGTAGCTCATTAATCCGAGCAACTGCTGAGTCAGAAATAGTTATAAGCGGAGCTGCCATATTAAACAAACCTATGCCACATCCTGAGTTTTTACATGCTTGTTTTTGTAATCCTCAATGGCAGCTTTAATAGCATCTTCAGCCAGTACGGAACAATGGATTTTTACTGGTGGCAATGACAGATGTTCAGCGATTTGCGTATTTTTTATGGTCATTGCTTCGTCAATAGTTTTACCCTTCACCCATTCAGTAACCAGCGAACTGGAAGCAATGGCAGAACCACAACCAAATGTTTTGAATTTAGCATCAGAAATTGTCCCCGTTGCTGCATCAACCTTTATCTGCAATTTCATAACGTCACCACAAGCGGGCGCACCGACCAGCCCTGTGCCAACATCATCATCCGCTTTTTCCATTGATCCCACATTGCGAGGGTTTTCATAATGGTCGATTAATTTTTCACTATATGCCATATCTGTCTCCTAGTAGTTTTCAGCAGCTAATGCGCTGCCCACTCAATTTTTGAAATATCAATTCCTTCTTGTACCATTTCCCAAAGCGGACTCATTTCCCTGAGTTTACCCACGCTGTTTTGGATTAAATTAATTGCATAATCCACTTCCTCATCAGTTGTAAAACGTCCAAAACCAAAGCGGATAGAGGTATGCGCCAATTCTTCATTTACGCCAAGTGCGCGCAACACATAAGATGGTTCAAGTGATGCCGAAGTACAGGCCGAACCGCTGGAAACGGCGAGGTCTTTAATCGCCATAATCATTGATTCGCCTTCAACATAAGCAAAACTTAGATTCAAATTTCCAAGCCAGCGTTGCTCGCGGTCACCATTTAAGAAAATATCTTTCATCCCGTCCAAAGTTGCGCTGGCGAATTTGTTGAATATACGGCGTACATGTTCAGCATCTTTTCCCATTTCAACTTTAGCAATTGCTGCTGCCTCACCCAAGCCAACAACTTGCGGAGTCGGCAGAGTTCCACTGCGGAAGCCCCTCTCCTGCCCACCACCTGAAAATAATGGCTCAAGGCGAACGCGTGGGCGACGGCGGACATAAAGCGCACCAATTCCTTTTGGTCCATAAATTTTATGACCAGAAATGCTCATCAAATCAATATTCATCGCCTCAACATCCAGCGGTATTTTGCCGAATCCCTGCGCTGCGTCCGTGTGGAAAAACACACCACGCTCACGGCAGATTTTACCAATTTCTGCAAGTGGCTGAATCACACCTATTTCATTATTCACCGCCATTACTGAAACCAGCAAAGTATTATCTTTTATCGCTGCCTTTAGGGCTTCTAAATCTACCAAACCATTAGGCTGTACGGGAAGATAGGTAACTTCAAAACCTTCCTGTTCCAGATGACGGCAAGAATCCAAAACGCATTTATGCTCGGTTACTGGCGTAATGATATGATTTTTTTTATCTTTATAAAAACGCGCTACACCCTTGATAGCAATGTTATTTGATTCCGTTGCACCAGAAGTGAAAACAATTTCTTTCTCAGTTGCGCCAATGAGGTCTGCCACCTGCTCACGCGCTAGCTCACAAGCTGCCTCAGCTTCCCACCCATAAGCATGGCTACGCGAATGTGGATTGCCAAATTTTTCAGTAAAATATGGCAGCATTTTATCCAGCACGCGCGAATCCATCGGCGTAGTCGCCTGATAATCAAGATAAATCGGTAATTTCATTACAATGCCTATGTTCAATTTTGCGCGGAAATTAACTCCAAAACCGCTAATAATCAAGCTAATATAGTATATCCGACTAATTTAATCAACTATTTTCATTAATCGAATTTTAATATTACAAATAATTGTATATAACTTTAACAAATATTTTACAGCATATGCTTACAATGTAACCATAAAATACTCAGCCTGTTGAAAAACAACTTGCTGCTTTCATTGTTTGCTATAAACGTTACAAAATAGATTTTTCTTTATACCATTAGGCAACTTATTATGTTTCATAAATTTCTTGGTTTATCTTCAGTTGATATGGCGATTGATTTAGGCACAGCCAACACGCTGGTCTATGTGCGCGGTCGCGGTATTGTGTTAAACGAACCTTCAGTGGTGGCTATGAAGGATAATCATGGCATCATGGTACCGTTTGCCTTTGGCAATGAAGCCAAGCTGATGTTAGGACGTACCCCTGCCAAAATTGATGCTAAACGTCCTCTGAAAGACGGGGTTATCGCTGATTTCCTCTCTGCAGAAGAAATGATTAAACATTTTATTCATCAGGTGCATAACAGCAGTAGCTTTATCCGCCCGCGCCCGATGATTATTATCTGTGTGCCATCTGGTTCAACGCCTGTGGAACGTCGTGCCATCCAAGAAGCCGCTGAAAATGCGGGTGCGCGTGAAGTGTGGCTCATTGAGGAACCTATGGCAGCAGCGATTGGTGCGGGGCTTCCTGTTACCCTTCCTACTGGCTCCATGATTGTTGATATTGGTGGTGGAACAACTGAAGTTGCTGTTCTTTCCCTTGGTGGCATTGTGTATGCCCGCAGTGTTCGCGTTGGTGGCGATAAAATGGATGAAGCTATTATCTCTTACATCCGCCGTTATGCTAATTTATTGATAGGTGAAACCACAGCAGAGAGAATCAAAAAAGAAATTGGGGCTGCCTGCGCTCCTGAAAATGGCGAAGGCAAACTCATTGAAATAAAAGGTCGTGATTTGCTGAACGGTGTGCCTAAAGAAATTACCCTATCGGAATATCAAATTGCTGAGAGCCTTGTTGAACCAGTGGGGCAAATCATCGAAGCAGTGAAAGTCGCGCTGGAATGCACACCTCCTGAGTTATCATCAGATATTGTGGATAAAGGTATTGTGCTTACTGGTGGTGGTGCGATGTTGCGTAATCTGGATTTGGTGCTTTCAAACGCTACGAGCCTTCCCGTATTTATCGCTGATCAACCGCTAAATTGCGTTGCTCTTGGTTCTGGGCGCGTTCTGGAGAACCCGAACGAGCTGAAACACGTTCTGTTCAAGCAGGAATAGTTATCTTTCGATAGATTGGTTGCCCTGTTTTTGTGGTACGGAGGGAAGTTCAACAGTAACATTTCCTCTGGCTTTCTCAAGGATTACAGCCTCTTTCAAAGCCTTATCAATTTGGGAACTGGTTTGCTCGCCATCACCAATCGCAGATAATGGCTTACCGCTTGCCTCTAACAAAAGCCTGATGTGTTTTTCTATTATTTCTGGGTGAGGATAAGGAGCTAGTTTCTCTTTTTGATTGAGTTTTTCAAATAATATTTTGGCTTTTTCTAGTTGCTGTTCTTTTTCCTGTTGGGCAGCCACAGCCTGCTCTAACTCTTTTCCCATTTCATCGGGTTTTTTCTTACCTTTGGGATCAAGAGCGGATAAATCTTTTCCAATTTCACCTAACTCTTTGCGAATTGCATCACCCATTCGCTCTGCCTTTTTGTAACCCCCAACGTCTCCTGCCTTCAAACGTTTAAATAAATTCTGGACTATTTTTATCTGCTGGTCAGTGGTAATTTTTTTTAATTCTTCGTCCATTTCTTCAGCAGTTTTTTTACCTTTGGGGTCAAGCGCTGATAGGTTTTTGCCAACATCTTTCAGATCCTTGCGGATATAATCTGCCATGTATGCTGGGCTAACTGCTATATCTCCAGATTTTAAGCGCTCGAAATCTTTTCTAACATCCTTCACCTGCAAATCAACAGTCGCTGATTGCAAGATTTTATCCATCTCGCCATGAGTTTTTCTTAAGTCAGGATTTGTCTCAGAGTCAAGAACCGATAGATCTTTACCGATGTCTTTTAACGTATCGCGAATTCGATCGGACATTTCCTTCGCGGTGATAAATCCGAATTTATCACCAGATTGCAACCGCCTGAATAACGCGCGGGCATATTCTGTTTCTTCGGCTATTTCCTTCGCGCTTATTGCATCAGCCATGGAATTATTATTGGTTTTTTTATGCTGCTTATTTTACCTTGCCTGAGGCTTTGCCACCAGCTTGCGGCACAGAAGGATGCTCTATTCCAGCGGTTTCTGGGGCAGGAGTTACGCCTTGAGAATTTAATCGTTTTCCAACTGACTCAACAGCATGCGCAACTCCATCAGATCGTGATGGCGTTATATCGGTCTCTTTTATCCGACCTTCTTTATATGGCTTTGCACCAATGCCATGATATTCTTCTTGCGCTAAAATAATTTCTTTCGGTTTTTTTGGCAAATTGTTGTGCTTATCAGCCATAAAATATTCCTTATTCATGAAGTTGTGTAACAATTACTGCTTACCGTATAGAAATCAGAAGTAGCTATCTGCCTCTGTCACTATTTTGAACATCTTTAACCGCCTTACATTCCCTGCTAGGCGAAAGCATATCAACTTCACACGCCTTCTCCATGGTAAATTTCCCCAGACCAAAAGGAACGGCATCTTCAATAGATCTTACCCCAAACTTATTCGCTTCATTGACAACCCCCTTAACAAGACCACCAACCCCCTCAGCGCTCTTAATTTCCTTTTTTATCGCCAACAACTCTTCTGGGCTAAGACCACGAGCAATCTTCTTTGCGTGTAGCAGTGGAGGAGAAGCAGTTTCAACCGCTTCAACATAGGGAATTCTAAACTGCCCGTCGACCAGCGGATTAACTCTCATATCCGAACGCTCTATAGCATCTTTTATTCTTTTTTCTGCATCCTCTCTAGTCTTTTTGCCTCCAACAAGAGACGATACATCTTTACCCGCTTCATAGACTTTTTCGTGAATATCTCCAGACATATATTGAGGATTAGCATAGGGAGATATGCTGCCCTTTTCCAACTTCTTAAAAAGGATTTTTGCTTCTTTTAATATATGTTGCTTATCACCAGCAGAAAGGTCGCCTTTGTGAGCATCTTCAGGCTTTGCAGCAGATTTCTGAGCTTTTTTATTATCATCAACCATACAGGTTTCTACCGAATTATATTTCTAAATGCGGTAAGTATAGCACCAATTTTCCTAAGAAAAATGACAATTCTATGACAATTGCAACTTTTGGCGTTATTTTAGGCTAGTCTTCAGCTTCAATGTTTTCGTCACCAAAAGACATGCCTTCTTCGCTCTCAACGCTGGCTTGCTGGATATTTACATGGGCAGCCGCGTCCTTGAAGGCTTCTTCAACATCGGCGGGGATTTCCTCACCTTTGGTGAGTAATTTTTGATCCGCTATGTCAGAAATAGGGCGTTTGAAGAAACTTTGGATTAAATCTTCGCTAATAACTTGTAAATCAATGGTTTTGTCTGCAATTTCACGCAAAGAAACCACCGAGTCTTTATCATTATCACGGTCAATAGTCAGTGGATTGCCAGAGGTAATCTGTTTCGCCCGCTGCGATGCCAAAAGCACCAAATCAAAGCGGTTGGGAACTTGGAGGATACAATCTTCAACTGTTACGCGCGCCATTTTCTACTCCTTAAGTATTACTCTATTTCATTGAAAGGTTGAGTTTTCTATAGTAAAAAACGAGAACTTGCAAGAAAGTTTTACAGAAAAGATAATATAAATTTATGGCTGAAATACACAATATGCTGGAAAAAAATGATAAAAAACTCCCTCGTCCAGATTGGATTCGGGTTAAAGCCCCTGTTTCGCGTGAATTTCAAGCCACCCGTGACGTAATCCATAACCTAAAACTCAACACTGTTTGCGAAGAGGCAGCCTGCCCCAATATCGGCGAATGTTGGAGTCAGAAACACGCAACGGTTATGATTATGGGTGACACCTGCACTCGCGCCTGCGCTTTTTGCAACATCAAAACTGGTGTTCCCAATGCCCTCAATCCGCATGAACCTGAAAATCTGGCACAGGCAATCGCTGAGTTAAAACTTAAACATGTGGTGATAACTTCTGTTGATCGTGACGACTTGGAAGATGGCGGAGCAGAGCATTTCGCCCAGTGCATTTCTGCGATTCGCAAACGCTCTAAAGACACAACTATTGAAGTCCTCACCCCTGATTTTTTACGCAAAGAACATGGCATTGGGATTGTCGCAAAAGCTCATCCTGATGTATTTAACCATAATATTGAAACCGTGCCACGCCTGTATAAAACCATCCGCCCTGGTGCAAGATATTTCAACTCGCTGCATTTGCTGAAAACCGTAAAAGAAATTGATCCGTCAATTTTTACCAAATCAGGAATCATGGTCGGACTAGGCGAAACGAAAGATGAAGTGCTGCAAGTTATGGATGATTTGCGTTCGGCGGATGTGGATTTTATGACCATCGGGCAATATCTGCAACCAACACCAGCGCACGCGCCAATTGACCGTTACGTCACACCAGATGAATTTGAATATTACGCCCGCCAAGCACGCGCCAAAGGCTTCCTGATGGTCTCCGCCTCACCCCTCACCCGTAGCTCCTATCACGCTGGCGATGATTTTGCTCAGATGAAAGTAGCGCGGGACATGATGTTGGCAGCGAAATAAATAAATGCCACACCACACTGAGCAACAGCTTTCACCTTATACACCACAGCAGTTATTTGACTTGGTGGTGGATATTGAAAAATACCCTGTTTTTTTGCCGTGGTGTCGGGCAGCGCGTATACTAAAACGCAAAGAAAATGAATTTTTAGGTGAACTTGTTATTTCCTTCGCCCATATCACCGAGAGTTACACCTCGCGCGTTACTCTCTCTGAACCGTACAGCATTGATGTGGTGATGGTGAAAGGGCCTTTTGAACATCTAACTAACAATTGGAAATTTACACCGATAGAAAACGGAACGCGCATAGATTTCGCGCTGGATTTCAAATTCCGCTCGCGCATTTTGGAGAAATTAATCGGCTCTCTTTTTAGCAAAGCTACCAATAAAATGGTAACTGCCTTCAAAAAACGGGCGGAAGAGTTATATGGATAACTCTGCGGGAAAGATTGACAACACCCCAAAGCTCTGGCATTCCTGCCACCTCTGAGTCATTGCGAGGGGCTTTAGCTCCGTGGCAATCCAGTAGTTACAATAAAGAACTGGATTGCTTCACTACGTTCGCAATGACTAAAGTGGTTATTGTAATAATGCGGATCGGTGGCCGAGTGGTCGATGGCGCCCGCTTGGAAAGCGTGTATACGGGTAACCGTATCGTGGGTTCGAATCCCACCCGATCCGCCACCCTACGCTCTTCGAGCTTCGGGTGGCGAGCCACTGTAGAAATTATTAGACTGGTATCCGAAGCTCGATTAGAGCTAGGAGTGTCGCCAGAAGCGCGTTAGCGCGTAGGGGGACTGGAGCAACGCATGTGGTATGTTTACTTTCTTGAGCTGAGTAATGGTCACATTTATGTGGGGTCAACCCCTGACTTAAAACGCCGTTTTACATCCCATCAAAAAGGTCAGGTTCTTTCTACGAAAGCACATGTGCCAGTGAAACTAAAATCATATGTGGCAGTTGAAACAGAAGCCATAGCACGAGAACTGGAACAATATTTCAAATCTGGATCTGGTAAAGCTGTTGCTTTGAAAAGATTCTGGAAGTAGAGTACGACAAGTACTAATCTCGCTCTCGAGTACGGGATTTTTAGTCAAAACAATTCAGCTGCTTGGCGATATACATTTAGCTGAGAGTTGTATAATGCAATGCTAGGCGTAGTATTTATGACAACGAAAACAACTAAAAAACGGACTATAGAATGGCAAAAGAAATAGTAGGGATAGACCCTAGATATCAAGATATTAAATTCAAAGTTCCAGAGGAATCAACCGATTACATGGGGTGTTCTGACTATGTTGTTTCCTCAATTGAAGCGATAATCAAAAGCGCAATATCAGAAGACAAGAATAAAATTGTAATAAACACCAATTTGAAACTTGGCATTCCAATGGAGAATGTAAACAAAATTGCTGGTCCATTTGTAGAGGCTTGGGCTTATGAAACATTCGCAGATACACTCGAAGATAAAAATAACCGTTACAAGCTAGTAAATGTAGAAGCAGGTGAACGACTGAATTTAGCAGATGTCATTTTACAATTTGAAATTGAGCGGAAGGGACAGCATCAAACTTCTATCACTGGGGCTGTAGATGTTAAAGCTACAAGTAATGATATTGAAGGTAGTGGAAAATCTCCAAACATCACTTCCTTTGCAAGAATTAGAACTGCCTATGTAAAGGATCCTGATCTGATATTTATTATACTGTCCATCAAGCACAAAGTTTACAGCAAGAGAGACGAGTCCACGAAAATGATGATGGGCATTATGGAGGTTGTTGACTTTAATGCCTACGATTTAAAATATTTGTCTGATTCGGACATCAGCTACAATCCTGCTCTAGGTACTGGGCAGTTGCAAGTACGCGACATACATTATGTTACAAGAAAAAATCGAACCGTTTGGGAATTTTGTCAGTTGCTAGATAAGAAGTGCATTTTATCCAAAAAAGGGTTTAATGGATGGCTAGAATACGCAAAACAAAATAACTGGATTAAAGATGAATAAAACCCAAATTATAAACGCAAACGCTTTAGACGCTCTGAAGAATATTGCAAGCGGCACTGTTGATTTAATAATTGCTGATCCACCATACAACCTTGGCAAAGATTATGGCAATGATAGTGATCGTCAACAGTTTGATGAGTATTTGAATTTCTCAAAACAATGGATTTCTGAAGCTCATAGGGTTTTAAAAAAAAATGGTACCATCTATATATTTATGGGGGTGCGGTTCATTTCATATGTTTATAACATCTTGGAAAGAGACTTTGATTTTAAATACAACAGTTGGATATGTTGGCACTATACACAAGGAATGGGCAAAAAGAAGGGTTTTTCACCGCGTCACGATGACATATTAATGTTCACAAGAAGTGATAATTTTGCATATAACCTAGACGATATAAAGGTTCCTCAAAAATATTACCGTGAGCGTAATAATATGAGAGGAGCAAATCCAGGTGACGTTTGGCTTTTTTCTCATATCCATTATTGCAATGAGAATAGGCATGACCATCCCACGCAAAAACCTGAGGGAATTATAGAGCGAATGGTACTCGCCTCTTCAAATGAGGGAGATACGGTTTTAGACCCTTTTGCAGGAAGCGGTACAACCCTCAGAGTTTGTCAGCAGCTGAATCGTAATGTTACGGGAATAGAATTAAATCCTGAGTATGTTTCGATGATAGAGTCACGACTATCTAAGCCTTTCACTGGGTTTGATAGTATTGACCCAAGAATGAGTAGAGTGCCTCTCGATTTAAGAAAGAGAGATATTAGAACAGAATACCTCAAGAACCATATTCAATGGTTTTTAAAGAACCATGATAATTCTGTTGATCTATTCAAAGAGACTGTTGAAAAAACTTATGGCAAAGAAGCACTGCTTGATGCTTTTGGTGAAATATCTGGCAGCAAAAAAAAGGCATCTTCATACAGCACCCTGTCGTTTTTTGATCAACTTGAAATGGCATAATTTAGCTGTCAAGCATACCATGCCTGGCGTAATATTCATCAGCAAGGTACGGATTTTGAGAGTCGCAGTTTGCCTTGTGTCTTTTTATAACGAGGAGCGAGCGGTGCAACCATCGCACCGCCATTTAACAAAAGTTTTCTCCAGCAAATAAACTGTGCTATATTGATGCAGGGGTGGCATATGAATTACAGAAAACAGATTACTATATTTTTTATAATTTTAATGGCGGTTTTGATAGCCGATGTTAGTTCCACATCGGCAGCGGGGAAACACCGCCGAAAACTAGCTTATGATGTGTGTGACTGTAAGGGGTATGATGGGATTGGCGGGCCGTGTTACGCTGGAATTGGTGGCGCTGCCTATGATGGCATTGGCGGGCCCGCTTATGCTGGTGTGGGTGGTGCATGCTATGACGGGGTTGGAGGATCAAAATACGATGGCATTGGCGGAGCTGCATACTCTGGGATTGGCGGTCCTGAATATGACGGTGTGGGTGGTCCGAGATATGACGGCGTAGGCGGAGCATATTATTCTGGTGTCGGAGGTCCTGCCTACGCTGGAGTGGGCGGACCATGCTATGCGGGAATTGGAGGCCCTTGCTATTACAGAGTGGCAGGGGAAGGATCATGCTCTAGGATTTGCGAAGAATAACCTATAAAAAACTTCTAAAAAGCCATTGCTCCGTATTTTTCTTTTTCTGAAAGCAGGCTGCGCAAATATTTTCCGTAGTCATTGGTGCTGCTTAAATTATCCGCAAGTGTTGCAAGCTGTGAGTCGTCAATAAATCCCTGCCGCCATGCTATCTCCTCGAGGCAGGCGATTTTTTGCCCTTGTCGTGCCTCTATCGTTTGTACAAAATGCCCAGCATCAAGCAGCGAAGAAAAAGTCCCCGTATCCAGCCACGCGATGCCACGCCCGAGCAACTCCACCTGCAATGCGCCTTGCCCAAGATACCATTTATTGACATCGGTTATTTCCAACTCCCCGCGTGCAGAAGGCTTAATGTTTTTTGCCACTTCCACCACGCGGTTGTCATAAAAATAAAGCCCTGTCACCGCCCATGATGACTGAGGATTTTTTGGTTTTTCTTCCAATGAAATTGCTTTGCCAGTGGAATCAAAACCAACAACACCATAACGTTCTGGATCACGAACATGATAACCAAAAACCGTTGCACCAGAGTTTTTTCTGCTATTCATGGAATCGGCTGTGCATCTCAATTTTTCAGCCATATTGTGACCATAGAAAATATTATCGCCAAGAACGAGACAGACATTATCATCACCAATAAAATCTTCACCCAATAAAAAAGCTTGCGCCAAACCATCTGGGCTAGGCTGGGCTTTATATGAAATATTTATCCCTAGTTGTTTACCGTCGCCAAGCAAGGCTGCAAATAACGGCAAATCATGTGGTGTGGATATAAGTAGAATATCGCGAATCCCTGCCAACAGCAGCAAAGACAAGGGATAATAAACCATCGGTTTATCATACACTGGCAAGAGCTGTTTGCTTATCGCGCTCGTCAGTGGCGCAAGCCTTGTTCCCGAACCTCCCGCTAATATTATTCCCTTCATGTTTTATCCTATTTTGTAGTTTTTTGTGACGGAGGTACGCCAATGTTGATTTTCTAAATACCAGCGCACAGTATCACGCAACCCATCTTCAAACTTATAGCGACGAGAAAATCCAAGCTCACGCTGCGACTTTGAATCATCTATCGCGTAACGACGATCATGCCCTGCACGGTCTGGTACAAAACTCATCTGTTTTCTATATGATTCACCGTCAGAACGAGGCTGCATTTCATCAAGAATTTTACAAATAGTTTCTGCCACCTGAATGTTATTGCGCTCGGCATCCCCGCCAAAAGCGTATGTTTCACCTGCCCTGCCCTTTTCTAATGCCAAAGCCACACCTGTGCAATGATCCTCAACATGAATCCAATCACGAATGTTTTTACCATCGCCATAAATTGGTATTTTCTTACCAGCCAGCGCTGTCGTGATGATGCGCGGAATAAATTTTTCTGGGAACTGACGCGCGCCATAATTATTGGTGCAGTTAGTAACTATAACTGGCAGCCCATAAGTATGAAACCAAGCACGACAGAGATGATCACCAGCAGCTTTTGATGCAGAATAAGGAGAATTCGGGCGCATCGGGGATTCTTCGGTAAATTTACCAGTTTCATCAAGTGAGCCATAGACTTCATCCGTTGAAACATGGACAAAACGAAAATTCTCATGCGCAGAACCCACCAAGCCATTATACCAAGCGCGTGAAGTCTCCAGAAGAGTATAACAACCAAGAACATTGGTTTCGATGAAAGCTGCTGGGCGGGCGATGGAATTATCAACATGTGACTCGGCAGCAAAATCAACCACCGCCGTTATATTATGTTCTTTTATAAGCCTTAACACCAAAGCTCCATCTCGAATATCACCTTTTACAAAAATCAATTTATCAGAATTTATCCCATCAAGATTTTCACGATGTCCAGCATAGGTGAGTGCATCAAGCACGACCACACGTTTTCCACGCGCAATTTGTTGGGCAACGAAACAACTGCCTATGAACCCAGCACCGCCAGTAACTAGAATATTATCTATCATTTTTTGACCAAAATTATTGATATAAGGGCGTTATTCTACGCAAAAAACCCCATTTGTCACCCAATTAGCGAACCAGTCCTGCAAATTATTGATGATAATCGCTGCGTGGGATTCATGTTCATCTATGGTTGCATCAAGCGCATCAGAGACGTTTTTACCGCTTGATATATTCTGTAATAGGCTGAATTCCTGCTCGCTTAGATTATGCCTCTGCACCTCGTTATTATGGCGCAAAACCAACAACCAGCTAGAGGTTGGCAAAGGAACTGGTGGCAAATTATCTCCAGCACGGGCAAGAGTCAGAAAATCATTAATTTGATAGTCAAAACACAGTAATTTATGGGCAGTACGAAGTTTAAGGCGCATTTCACCAAAATCCTCTACTGATATTCCGTTCAAGCTTTCAGGGGAAAGTGGCTTACTATCAGGCAACATAAATACTTCAGCAATCGTGGCTTCAAGAGTGGCAAGTGCAACGGCAAAAGAATTACCGCTATTTTTGCCAATAAATTCTGCGAATTTATGCGGATAAAAATCAAGATTATAGCTAGTGGGTGGATTTTTCTCTATATAAGCACGAGCCATAGAGTCAAACTCAGAATCACCCAATAGCTTCAACAATATTGGATAATCACTGCGGATTGCTTTAATAAGCCTTATTCGGTAGCCATCAGAATAAATGGCAAATTGCTGGGAAACATCAAGACGTGAATGTGGTTTTATAGTAGGTTTTACCTGCGAATCATCATTTTCTAAAATTGCCTTATGAAAATCAGAATATATTTTCATAATCCCTCACCCAACCCTCTCCCAGAGGGAGAGGGCAAATAAAGACGCGCTTTATCAAGTTCCGCAAGCAACACGTCAAATTCAGGAATATTATCATCCCACTCTATCATTGTGCTGATTTTTCCTTTGGTTTTTATCGTGTAACTATATAAATCCCAGACATCATCCTTCACATGTGCGTCGTGCGTATCAACTATATGCGTGCCAAAATTATGATGCCCAGCCAGATGAATCTGCGCGATTTTATCCGTTGGAATCGCATCTATATATTTCTTAGCGTCATAGCCATGATTAAAAGAATTAACATAAATATTATTCACATCTAGCAATAGCCCACAGCCAGTATTCTCTGTCAGATTTGCCAGAAACTTCCATTCAGGGATGGTAGATTCATTAAATTCCAGATAGGTAGAAGGATTTTCCAAGATGAACGAGCGGTCAAGATAATCCTGCACCTGTTTTATACGCTCTGATATATGATTTAATGTCTGCAGAGTGTAAGGCACTGGCAACAAATCATGCGTGTTTTTACTACCGATACCTGTCCAACAAAGATGGTCTGAAAACCAAGCTGGTTGCAGGAAATCAGCTAGTTCTTTAAGTTTTTGTAGATATGTTTTATTAAGGGGATCAGTCGAACCGATATTCAGCGATACGCCATGCATAATAATCGGATAATCTTGACGCAAATCAGCAAGAAAATCCCAATATCCATTATGAGCTTCTATAAAATTTTCGGAGATTATTTCAAACCAATCAACGGATTTTGGGCGAGTTTCTAAAATAATATCATAGTGCTGGGCGCGAAGACCAAGCCCAAAACCAAGATTGGGATATTTTGTTATCATTTATAACCCCTCACCCCTCCCTCTCCCCAGAAGGGAGAGGGGGAAGTAAGAATAGAAACTACTTCGCAGCAGGAGGAGTGAGTTTTCCGCCTTCTTTTTCACAAGCAGCTTTATCAGCAAATTTCCATTCGTTAGGATCATTGTCTGTTTTAGCAGCGCCAGCACAAGAATGTGAACCATTTGCTGTTTTGCAATCATTCTTGCCAGCTTTAGCAATGCCATAGCATTTATCTTTAGCACCAGCCATCATTTTGTCATCAGCAGCGTTAGCTGACATAGCAACACCAGCAGTGAATACGCCAGCAAGAGCGGTAGCGAGTAAAGTCTTATTCATAATAAAATCTCCTAAAAAAATTATACATTAAGTAGCAAGGGAACAACCTCTGCTGCTCATCCATTCGTATAACATTTGAAAAAGGTTACGTCACCACTTTAAAATTTTTCTTCCCAGCCATAAACCGAATAAACTAAGAACAATAACAGGAAGATAATGCCATTTTATAAGATGTATTACCGAATCATTATTTTCCGAAATCCTTAATATTATTGCGCCTATGCTCGATGCAGAAAGAATCGCAACCATCCCCGCTAAATAGTAATGTGTGGTCGCCTGTTTGCGAAGCAGTTTAAATATTATAAAAGAAGGTAATATGGCAAACATAGTGATACATAATAAACATTCTATCCCATGCACTACATTACCGATTGGCGGCTTGTCACCGATATATTCCAATAATAAAACTCCAGAAAATAACAATAGCGGAGCTAAAAACAAAATTGTGTAGCGTTTTTGGCATATATCAGGGAATGAAAGAAAAGAAGCTGATAATGAGGTGCTGATTACTAACAAAACAAGCATCACAATTTCAGTGATGAATAGAGGAGAGGATAATTTAACAATAATATCCGCCCTTACCCCCGAAATAAGAAGAATAATTACGGTATATAAAAATACAAAACCAACCCATTTAACGAATGTTTTATAAGGGCAGGCGTTTGCTTTCACTGGTTGCAAACCGTGGCTTAAATTTTCAATTAATTGTTCTGTACTGGACATATTATTTATTCAATTTCTTTCTGAGTATCTTATAGGCACGGTGCGCTGCAACTTTCACTGCTGACTCGCTCATACCTATTTTTTGCGCCACTTCCTTTGCCGTATAGCCCTCACCATGAATCATTTTCAGGATTTTCGGCTGGTTTCCAGACAAATTTTCTACCTCCTCACTTATAGATTCGTAAGAAAAGCAGATTTCGGTTACATCACCCGCAGAAATATTTTCAATTTCTTCTATTTCACCAGCAGCGCGTAGCGGATCCGCATAATGTTTACGCAAATAATCCTGCAAACGGTAATTGGCTATAGCATATAGCCACGGCTCATATAGTCGGTTTCCATCATAGGTATGACGAGCCTTATGGAGAGAAATTAGAATTTCTTGCAAAACATCCTCAACATCACCAGCCCGATACACACGTTTTGCTAGATAAGGTCTTAATAATATTGCTGAATTTTTAAGTAAAATGCTGTACGATTTCCCATCGCCAGCTAGTGCCAAGCGCATTAGTTCTGCGTAATTATTAGTTTCGGTTTTTATTTTGGTCACCTGTAACCTTTTTTTATAAAAGAACGAATGAGTCAATGAAGGAAACAAATTATACAGAACAAATATGAAACTATTAATTAACATATATAACAAATTCATTGCAACACTCAATAAATTAAACCCGTTGATGATATTAGTGCTTCGACTATGGATAGCCCATATATTCTGGGCTTCTGGTATGGTAAAAATTGAGGATTTCAGCAATACAGTTGCTCTGTTTCGTGATGAATATAAAACACCATTCTTACCACCAGAAATAGCTGCAGTTTTAGGAACATTTTTTGAGTTATCCTGCCCGATATTACTCACTCTTGGGCTAGCCACTCGCCTTGCCGCCCTACCCTTGCTTGCTATGACGGCTGTTATTCAGTTTACTTATGATCAAAATGAGCAACATATATATTGGGCTATGTTACTTGGCACTATTTTAGTAAGTGGCGCAGGTAAAATTTCACTGGATTATTTAATAAGTAAAAAATTTAACCAACATAGAAAGGAAAATTTATGACAGAAGAACCAGAAAAAAAAGGCGGAAGTTGCAAAACAAAATGTTGTGGCACAGGAAGTTGCTCCATGAAATTAAACCCCCTATGCTTTATGATAAAGATTACCATAATGGTAGCTATTATTGCGTTTGCCGTGCAGTATTTCATGAAATAACCATGCCATGCCCAGCGACAAATTGAAAAACAAGCTATCACCACAGGCTTGCAACGTCCTTTATGAAGAAGGAACTGAGCATCCGTTCAGCAGCCAGCTTAATGATGAAAACCGCACAGGAATTTATGTTTGCGCTGGTTGCGGTGCCGAACTATTTTATTCTACGCAGAAATATAACAGTGGCACAGGCTGGCCAAGTTTTTTTGATGTAATTGCTGGGCATGTAGAAACTAAAACCGATAAAAAATTATTTTCGCCACGCGTTGAATATCACTGCGCTAATTGTGGTGGGCATCAAGGACATGTTTTTGAAGATGGCCCTGAGCCAACGGGGCTTCGCTATTGCAATAATGGTGTCGCTCTTAAGTTTATTCCAAAAGAAACCTGATATGAAAAAATATTTTTTAGTCTCAACATTAATTTTGTTATTCAACATGGGAGCAGCTATGGCAGAAACAGACACTAAAACGGCAATTTTTGCAGGTGGGTGTTTCTGGTGTATGGAGCCACAGTTTGCTGGTATTGCTGGTGTTAACAAAGTTGTTTCTGGTTATACTGGTGGTCATATTAAAAACCCCACTTATGAGCAAGTATCCACTGGAAAAACAGGGCATTTGGAGGCAATTCAAGTTGTTTATTCCCCTAAGCAGGTAAGTTATAATCAACTCTTAGATATCTTCTGGGATAATATAGATCCAATGGATGCAGAAGGTCAGTTTTGCGACAAAGGCTCACAATATCTGGCAGGAATTTTTACTTATGATGATGAGCAGAAAAAACTAGCAGAAGAATCAAAAGAAAAAATCAGAAAGAAATTTGGTAAACCTATCGCCACTATCATAAAACCAGCATCAGAATTTTATCCAGCGGAAGACTATCATCAGGAGTTTTATATAAAAAGCAAAGACCATTATAAACGTTACAAGAGTGGCTGCGGGCGTGATGAGAGGTTAGAACAACTAAAAAACAATCCTTAATTAATTGTTTGTTAATGTACTTGCAGTAAAATTAGCGAGGTATTTAGTTCTAAAATACGGTAAATATGCAATCGATACCCCCCCCTTCAACTCTAGGTTGCAATCGCGTTAATAGTCGCAATGGAGGAGGTTTTACCCTGGTCGAATTGTCGATAGTTCTAGTAATTATAGGACTAATCGTTGGCGGAGTTCTAGTAGGCAGAGATTTGATAAAAGCTGCAGAAGTTCGTTCTCAAATCAGCCAAATTCAAGAATATCAGGTTGCAGTAAATACCTTCAAAGTAAAATATGGTTACTTGCCAGGGGATATGCCGAGCACAAGTGCAACAGCCTTTGGGTTTTATAGATCTACAAATCCCAATGACACTGGTTGCACAGATGTGAGCTGGTCAACTGGTTGCGGTAATGGAAATAATGTAATAGGCGATAATGCCACAGCATTCCAAGCTGGGGAGTCGCATTTATTTTGGCTAGACCTCAGTTTAGCACAACTAATAAAGAACTCTATAACTACTTATAATTTAGGTCAGACATCTTCTGATATTTATAATTATCTACCACCAGCTAAATTAAACAATCAATATGTATATGCTTGGAGTGGAGGAGTGCAGGAAAATAATAGCGTCAATTATCTTACTATATCTGGTGTAACAAGATACTGCTCTGATAATCTATTTGGTTATAATACCTGTATAACGACTTCTATAATGCGAGTGGCAGATGCATATAATATAGATCAAAAAATAGATGATGGTCTGCCACAGTCAGGAAAAGTACTCGCCATATATATTGGATATAGCGGAACAACTAAAGGCTGTCTTAGCGGCTCAAATACTCAAGCATTGTGGGTTGGCGCATCAACCACTGGTTGTTGGGGATTACCTACAACATCTGCGACAGCGGGCAGTTCTACAACATGTTATGATAACAATAGTACGGCTGGCACCGCGCAAAAATATTCTACAAGTCAAAATGGTGGGGATAATTTAAATTGCGCTTTGAGTTTTGCATTTTAGAAGTAAAATTCTATCGCGTAATTTTAGTAAACCATAAGCGTAACCAGCCAAAGATTATGGCAAGCAACGTTCCCGCAATTACCCCCAGTTTCACCTGATTTTGCATTAGTACATCGTCAAAGGCGAGAATCCCAATAAACAAGCTCATGGTAAAACCAATACCCGCGACGATTGAAACACCGTGAATCTGCCGCCAGCTGGCACCTTCTGGTAAGTTTGCAATGCCTGATTTTACCAGCAGCCAAGTTGTGCCAAATATCCCAACCTGCTTTCCAATGAATAACCCAAGGGCGACACCAAGTGATAATGGTTCTAATATTGAGTTAAAACTCATCCCACCCAAATTTATTCCTGCTGCTGTAAAGGCGAATATCGGCAGGATAAAGAAATTAACCCACGGGTGCAGAATATGCATACATCTGTTAATCGGAGAATTTGATTCATTTTTTGGATTCCGCAAAGGTATCGCCATCCCCACCAATACACCGCCTATAGTGGTATGAATTCCGCTATAATGCAGACAAAACCACAAAACAATACCAACCATGATATATGGTGATATAGCCATCACCCGCATCTTGTTGAGTATAAATAAAACTCCTATTACCACCAACGACAGTAGCAAAGGTACAAATGCCAATTTCCCGCTATAAAATAACGCAATAACCAGAATCGCACCCAAATCATCAAATATCGCGATAGCTAGAAGAAAAATTTTAAGCGCGGGCGGAATATGTTTTCCTGCCAATGTCAAAATACAAATGGCAAAGGCAATATCTGTGGCGGAAGGAATCGCCCAACCATTCCAATTTTGTGGCATACCGTGATTAATCAGTAGAAAAATGGCTGCGGGTGCTATCATACCACCAATTGCTGCAAGTAAGGGCAATAAAATCTGTTTTTTATCGGATAAAAAACCATCAAGCATTTCGCGTTTTAATTCCATCCCCACCAATAGGAAAAAAAACACCATCAAAACGTCTTTTACCAAATGATTAAGCGGTGCCGTAACGGTCTTTTCACCGAAATTAAAACTAATTGGTGTACCCACAAAAGATTCATACCACTGCGCAGTGATTCCGTTGGCGACTATCAGCGCGAGCAACGCTGTAACAATCATCAGGATGCCACCACTTGCTTCTGTCTTGAAAAACTTTTCAAGCCTTCGTATCAGTGAATTTTTATTACGCATGATATTTATCTCAAAAAATGCGAGATTCTCTAGGAATAGCTGTTTCTACCCTGATAACCACACGCTGATTGCGGATACGATTTTTATCTATTGGTTTGCCAAAACCATCAACATTAGGAACAATCGGAGCATTCCCAGCATAGCTGGTTATACGCAACCGCTTAGAATCAATCCCACCAGCGATCAGAAGGCTGGCGATGCGCGCTGTCTGCATTGAAGATAGCTCCCATTTATTGGCGAATATACTATTCTCCAGCGGTTTGTCATCGGTGTAACCTTCAATCTCAAGTTTTGAATTTTCGGGGATGTTATTTTTTATAGAACGCACCAAGGATTTGATAAATGGGATTTGTTCTTCGCGTATGTCCGCAGAACTATCCTCAAAAATAAACGGCACTGATATATCCAGCCACATACCATGTTTGTTTTTTTCAACCGCTATATCTTCATCGGCACTGTTACTGATAATAATACCAGAAACTGAGCGATAGGCTTCATCATATGTAGTGTTCACCGATAGTAACCCGCTATGGTCAGATATATAATATGGATGCTCTGGCTCGCCACGCGGAGCATCTGGGTTGGTATTGTTTTTATTCATGGCGACTGGAATAGCTATCACAACCACTATGAACAACAATGTAATCATGTCAGCATAACTTATCAGCCACGCATCAATATGGTCAGCCTGCCCTCTAACATGTTTTTGCAGAAATGTGCGTGGTCTTCTTCTCATAGAACCTATCCCAGTAATATTTTTGTGTTGCGTTGCTGCCAAAAAGGGCGGAATAATAGGAAAACCTCGCACGCCTGTAGCGGTTCTACAGGCAAGAGGTTTGACAAAGTAGTACGCGTTTTTTGGCACAACCCGAAGGGACAGGATAATTTTTGCGAACAACTGCGTCGCAAGGCTTGACCGTAGCCACGGCTACGCTCTGCGCCTTGCTTCTTGTATTTCATCAAAAATTCTCTCTGTCGCATCATAATAATATTACTGGGATAGGTTCTGACTATACGTTACTTTCAGCCATTGCTGTTTGATAGCGTGACGACAGATGAACTTTATCATCAAAATTGATATGTCGCGAAGGTTGCAGAAAGCTGTTCAGCTTATCCTGCATATAGAATGGGCGTTGCTTTTCGGAAAGAAGGGCAAAACCTTCACTCATCATGCAATTATGGAAGAAAATATCTTCTTCTTTTTTTAGTAATTTATCAGCAGCAGGCAGACACACCAAACGCGCCAATAAAAGCCCATAGAGCGTGGCTAACATAGCTACCGAAAGCCCGCCACTTATGCTCGCCATATCAGTACCAACACTGTTTAGAATAACCATCATCCCAATCAATGTTCCAACCATGCCGAAAGCTGGTGCGGTTGCCGCCATGTTGCGCAGAACTGTAACAGGCGCGCAACGCCTTTCAAACTCAGCATCAACAACATTATGCATCATCTCCCGCACCTTATCAGCAGGATAAGCGGTGAGAACTAAATCCATGCCATAGCGCAGGAGAGGATCAGTTATTTTATCAGCGGTCGCCTTCTCCAAACCTATGAAATCATCCGCCTGCAAAATATATGACCACTGAATGAGTTGCGAAATATCACGGCGCAATGCATCTTTTGTTATTTCTGGTTTTTCCAACGTGTTCCTGATGGTTCTAAATGCTTGCAACACATCTTCTTTGTGCGAACTCATAAAGGCATTCACCACAGTTCCGCCAATTACTATAATCAAGCCTTCAACACTGAGAAAATAATGATAATTCACCACGCCAAATGCGGTCAGACCAGCGACAACCGTTCCTACTGCAAGAATCACCGCTGCCAATGTATATTTTGATTTAATTTTAGGCATCTGCTCTCCCCAACAAAAATATAAAATATAATTTTGCCAAGGTTACTACTTTTACCCGCGAAGTCTAATAATTATATGATGAAAATAATTTACAAAAATAAATGGTGATTCTTAAGCTGGAATGACAAACGACCTGCTGGTCATTTGCCCTTCGGGTCTCTCCCCCGCAATAAATGCGGGGTCGATTTCCAAATCGTCTTGCTGACGATTTGTCGAACTACGTTCTCATCCCACACTATCATTATTTATTTAGAACTTAGCATTTCATGCTATTTCTAAATAAATGGTGATCTGGGCGGGAATCGAACCCGCGACAACCTGATTAAAAGTCAGGTGCTCTACCGACTGAGCTACCAGATCATGCAAAAAAGCATTAAGAAGTTGGGAACAATAAGGTTTTATGGGGTATTGTCAACTATTTAGGATAAGGAAAAATCATTTTTTATAATTTTTCTTATATTTCGCCAGTCTTACCCTTATTTTTTAAGCAGTTCCTGCGCAGCAATCGCCGCCACATCTTCAACTTTGCTACCCTTTTCCTTGGCAATCCGCTCATATTCAGCTTTGCGCTTGGCATTCACATCAGCAACCAGCGCGTCAACCTCTGGCGATGGCTTTGCTGCCTTGATATATCCTGTTACCTGTTCAACAACCGCGCCACTGCTACGCGCTGATTGCAAATCCAGCGCAAATGCTGGACTAGCAACCAATATTGCGGCTAAACTTAATGTAATTAGTGATTTCATAATATTATCTCCTAGAAAATGTCTTTATTCTTAGCAATCGCCTGCTTCACGTCTTTCTGGATTTCCAGTTTTATATTGACGTTCAGGTTGATTTCAATCGGCTTGTCTGGCGCTTCCACCTTCACCGTTGGCTGACAGGCAGCAAGCAATGGGATAATAAAAACTACATAAGAATTCTTTGACATATTACACCTATTTTAATATATTTAAGCTCTGTGTTATCATCTCTATCACATCTCCTGTCAGATGCACATTCAATTTTACGCTACGTCCATTATATACATCAGGATTATTACCCTCAAGTGACAGCAACATTGCTAATTGTTTAGAATCGGCACTTTCGATTCCCATTGAGAATGAAGAATAATGAAAATCTTTGAGAACATCACGCAATAATGCCACCTGCTGCGCATCACTGGGAATTACGTCTGGAGAAATTTTAAGAGTGCCAGCTTTCTCTGCCCTTAAATCACCTTTTTTAACCGTAAATGTACCATCACGATTAATAACAACAGGTAGCGCGCCAGAAACAACCCCTGTGGCACTAGCTCGGTTGCTGGTGGCTGCAGAAAGCAGCGAGTTTAATGATACCTGTTGAACTTTTAGTGTGAAAGAAATCGGTGCGTCGGAGTATAAAGGAACTGATATATTTGGCGTTGATAGCACACCATCATTCCATAGTATTTTTGATTCACCTATGTCTACACTGGCTTTTTCTTTATTAAACAATAATTCTGCAGGTTTGTATTTAATGGAAAGAATGGGCAGTTTGAAATCACCATAAGTAATATCCCGAAAAATAATTTCCTGAAAACCAACTGACTCGATGTTAAATTCAAGTTGTGCCATTCCACGCGCCACAAGCTCATTTTTAAGCCGTGATTCCAGAAAATTTTTCCATGACAAAGAGTAAGTCAGTAGAAATAAAGATATAATTCCAACAAATATCCATTTACGATACATTTTTTCTACCTGTTAATAATATGTAATACCATGATACATATTATTTGAATGAATGGTTAAAGCACTATAACTTGGCTGCTTCAAAGTTCGATTATATAACTAACATAATGATAATATATAAACATAAAAAATCTGCTTTTACATTAATTGAATTATCGATTGTTTTAGTAATAATAGGATTAATTGTTGGCGGAATAATGGTGGGGCAAAGTTTAATAGAATCTGGAAGAATTCGCGCGCAGATGACCCAGATTTCTGATATTGAAACCCAGATGAATACTTTTAAATTAAAATATGATTGCCTGCCTGGGGATTGCTCAAGTGCCACTTCTATTTTTGGCACTACTTTTGGTACAAATACTGTTCGTGACGGTGATAATGATGGTATTATACGCGGCACATATGCTTATGGTGTTCCATACGGAGCAGGTGAATGTATCCAACCAGATGCTACTGGTGAGGTTTCACAGCTTTTGCTGCAATTAAGAGCCGCAAATCTTGGAAATTACACTGCCAACGGTGTATTAAATGGCGGCAATGCTACCGTTGGTAATGAATACACTGCTACGGCATATGATAAGAAAACTGGTCTTCTGGTAAGTTGCTTAGCTAGTACGGCACACCCAACCTACATGCCAGCGTTCTTCCGTACAGGAAATATCATTGTAATAGGTTTTGGTTCAGCAACTATAGGTCGAATTGGTTATGGTCTTGGAACTTACGGTAAGTATTTTTGGGGAACATATGGATATTATTCTGCCGTTCTTTTTATACAACCAATTGGCATTCCTGCTGACGTAGTCCGCCAGATTGATGATAAAATAGATGATGGAAAACCCAGCAGTGGCAAATTTGGTATTATAGACGGTGATGTATCCTGCACTACTAACGCTACTGTCTATCCCAACCCAAGCACTTATTGCCGTGCAACGGCAGGAAAAAGGATTAACTAATCGCTAGTTTTATTTTTTTGATATTTTTCTAAAAATTCTTCAGCAAATTCGTTTAATCGTTGGGCAGAAATGGCATCACGCAAGCCCTGCATCAATTGTTGGTAAAATGTCAGGTTATGCCATGTAAGCAAAGTTGCGCCTAACATTTCCTCTGCCTTAAATAAATGGTGCAGATATGCTCTGCTATAGCTTTTACATGCTGGGCATGGGCAATTTTCCTGTAGAGGTCGTGAGTCTTCGGCGAATTTGGCATTGCGAAGGTTTTTCTCGCCTTCATCAGTGTATCCTCTTGCAAAACGCCCTGCGCGCGTTGGTATCACACAATCAAACATATCCACACCGCGTCTCACCGCACCAATAATATCGTCTGGTTTTCCTACACCCATTAAATATCTCGGTTTATCAGTCGGCAGATGTGGCATGGTGTAATCCAGCACCTCAAACATCAACTCCTGCCCCTCACCTACTGCCAGCCCGCCAATCGCATAACCATCAAAACCAATTTGTTTTAATGCTTCCGCCGATTGTTCGCGTAAGCTTGGAAATACACTGCCCTGCACGATTCCAAACAAACCATAACCATCACGTTTTATAAAAGCATCTTTGGAACGCGCAGCCCAGCGCATAGAAAGTTGCATGGATTTTTCTGCCTCTTCTTCACTCACGGGAAACGGTGTACATTCATCAAACGCCATAGTTATATCGCTGCCCAGAAGATGCTGAATCTCCATAGAGCGTTCAGGTGAAAGCTCATAAGTGCTGCCATCAATATGCGACTGGAAAGTTACGCAATGCTCAGTTATTTTGCGAAGTTTGGAAAGTGACATTACCTGAAAACCGCCAGAATCAGTGAGAATCGGCTTGTTCCAATTCATGAATTTATGGAGTCCGCCCATCTTCGCCACCAACTCGGCAGTTGGGCGTAACATCAGGTGATAGGTGTTAGAAAGTAAAATATCCGCACCAGTCTGCGCCACTGCTTCTGGTGTCATACCCTTAACCGTTGCCGCCGTGCCAACAGGCATAAAAGCTGGCGTTTTGATTTCACCATGTGCTGTAGAAACCACGCCTGTGCGCGCCAAACCATCAGTGTGCTTTATGCTGAAAGAAATGCTCATAAAAAGAAACTATACTTGTTTATTTGTCTAAATTATGCTTGTTAGCTATTATTGTTAATAATGGATTAATTTTATATGTCCAACGATGAAATACAGTATAGCAGTAATGTAACGTTGCTTTCTTGCGCTTGCAAGCATCCAAGTTGGGAAGAGGTTGGTGATCTCTACCAAGCAAAAATTAGTGCATCTTCCCTGAAAACCTTATCAAATGTAAAGTCAGCTTTAGTAAGTGTGATGAAGCCTAATACGGTTAGCAATATTAATATTGAACCAATGGCAATAGAGGGTTCGGATGGCAAAACCGAAAGCTGGAATGTTATTTCCATAAATGTAAAAGATGTAGATGAGGAAAAGCTAAAGAAGGTGGCTATGAATGCGCTGGGATACTCAAAAAGCGGTCATAGATTTCCCTGACAAAAAACAGGCATCACCATAAGAATAAAAGCGGTATTTTTGCTCTATGGCATGGGCATAGGCTGCTTTCATTTTATCAATCCCACTAAAAGCACAAACTAGCATAAACAAAGTTGATTTGGGCAGGTGGAAATTGGTAAGCATGGCATCCACTATCTTAAAGCGATAACTAGGTGTTATAAAAATATTAGTTTCTCCTGCAAATTCCCGAACAATTCCTTGTTCATCAGCAGCCGATTCTAGCGTGCGAACACTGGTTGTGCCAATTGCTATAACCCGCCCGCCAGCCTGTTTTACATTGTTTATAATTTTTGCGGTTTCCTTAGAAATTTCTGCATATTCACTATGCATAATGTGATTTTTTGTATCCTCAACCTTGACTGGCAAAAATGTTCCGCCACCAACATGCAGCGTCACATGAACACGCTTCACACCAATAGCATCAATTTTTTCTAATAATTCTTTGGTGAAATGCAAGCCAGCCGTGGGTGCTGCCACCGAACCAGAATTTTCTGCGTAAACTGTTTGGTAGTTATTATTGTCAGACACATCAGCATGACGGGTTTTTTCAATATATGGCGGCAGTGGCATTGAACCATATTGTTCTAATTTCTTATAAAATTCAGAATCATTATACGGGAATTTTAGCAGAACCTGCCCATCATCATATTTTTGTATAACTTCCGCACTGAAATCATCCGCAAATTTTACCACATCACCAATGCGTAATTTCTTTGCTGGCTTGGCAAAACATTGCCAACTATTATTGTCATCTCGAACACAGTGAGAGATCTCATCATTATTCTGCAAAGATCCCTCGACAAGCTCGGGATGACAGCGTTTATGCAGCAACACTTCAACCTTCACCAAACCACGAGTACCAAATAAGCGTGCGGGAATAACTTTGGTGTCATTAAACACCAGCACATCCCCTGCCCGCAGATAATCCGTTAAATTGGCTATGGTTTTATCCTGCAGTTCATCACCAACCACCAACATCCGCGCAGCATCACGCGGAAAAATAGGTTCTGTGGCAATGCATTCAGGTGGTAAAGTAAAATCAAATAATGAGGTTTTCATCTACACTCAAAGATGAGAAGCAAAAAGGCTAATGTTAGCTCGATCAAAATTATTAATAAAGGACATGCTAGTGTGCTTGCTACCGTCAGACTCAATTATTTCAATAGTTCCAATCTTGTTTCTTTTTACATGGCTGTAAGGTGGGATACTGGTTTTTATTTCCCCAACATCTTTTTCAATAACCGCACCTGTACCAATCTTTACGCCATCAGCAATAGTATTATTATCACCGATTCTTGCCGATCCGCCAATAAGTACATCATTGCCTATTTTAAGATTATTTCCACAGACAACGGCTCCAACCCCAACCGTTACCTTGTTACCAACTTTAACGTTCCCCAAAATTTTAACACCTGTTGAGATAGTACAATCATCACCAACTTCTGGGTGGCGATGCACTAGTTTTTTAGGATCGCTCTCCTCTGGGTTGCCATAAGCACCTAACGTCACACCGTGGTAAAGCAATGTTCTTTTGCCAACTTTTGCGGTTTCACCAATTACGACACCAGTACCATGATCAATGAACAGGTTATCGCCAATTTTTGTTGCTGGGTGAATATCTATACCAGTACGGCTTTTCGCCGCCCCTGCCAGTTTTGCCGCATCAACTTCTTTACCTTCACCAAAAAGTTCATTTGCACGTTCATGGGCAGCAACAGCCATAACTCCAGAGTAAGTAGCCAAAAGTTGTTTAACGATTTCTGGGGTTTTACCTTTTAAGGCCGCGTCTTTCTGTGTAGCAACTCCTACAAAATCTGGGTGTTTGTCTAGATAATCTACAGTCAACCTATCTATTTCGTCCTGCCACTTTGCATAACTAACTGGAACACTGTCTTTCGATTTTCCACGGTTCATATTAATATTTATTATCCTATAGGGCGAATATGTTATCGCACTATGATATACTACTATTGGAAATAGTCAAATAAACAAAAATACATTAAATTCATGTAAATTAGGCAGCAAGGTCTTCCTGCGCCAGCACACGCCTTATAAGTTTTATGGTTTCCACTCGTCCATATAGTTTCACGAATGACCCCATTCGCGGTCCTTGCGGTTGCCCCAGCAAAGTCTCATAAAGTGCTGAAAACCAAGCCTTAAGTTCTGGGAATGGATTGTTTTTACCAATATCATAAATCTTGGTTTGAATTTCTTCAGCGGTGGCTTTATCGTCTATTGACTCCAAATAGTCAGCCATCTGACTCAGGGCATCTGATTCTAATTCTGTTGGCAAGCGGAACTTACGGGTTGGTTTTACAAAATCCTGATAATAATTAACTGCGCCATTTACCAGCTTATCCAAAAACGGATGGGTCTGCGGAGAAAATTGTGGCATGGTGTGAGTAATAAAGCCCCATAATACTTTTCCATCCTGCGCTCCAGCCACGCTCGCTAGGTTCAACAAAAGATTAAAGCTAGGAACACCCTCTGGTGCGGGAGGTTTTCCATTGTGTATGTGATAAACTGGATTATTTAGTCGTGCAGCTAAATCTTCTTTAGCAAATTTATCCAGATAGGTTTGATACTCATCAACAGCTTTAGGAATTACATCAAAATATAGGCGTTTTGCCTTGCGTGGTGATTGGAACATATAAAGGCTTAATGATTCCTGCGGTGCATAGCGTAGCCACTCGTCAATGGTCAAACCATTACCTTTAGACTTGGATATTTTCTGCCCCTTCTCATCCAAAAACAGTTCATACATATATTGTTGCGGTGGTTTGCCACCAGCAATAGTGCAAATAGCACTATATAACTCGGCGGAAGCCAAATGATCTTTACCATACATTTCGTAATCAACGCCAAGGGCAGCCCAACGCATGCCCATATCTGGTTTCCATTGCAGTTTGCAATGCCCGCCAGTCACTGGTACTTCTTCTAGTGTTCCATCTTCTTCTTCGTAAATAATAGTGCCTTTACTAACTTTTGTTTCTACCACTTTAGCGAGAAGCACTTTGCCAGAGCGTGGCGAAACTGGTAGAAACGGGCTGTAAGTCTGTTGCCGTTCATCGCCAAGCGTGGGAATCATAACATCCATCACCTGCTGGTAACGCTCAAGCAATGCAAGTAGCGCATTATCAAATTCACCAGATTTATAAGTTTCTGTTGAACTCTTAAATTCGTACTCAAAACCGAAATGATCCAGAAACGCTCGCAAGCGAGCGTTCATATGTGCGCCAAAGCTATCATGCGTTCCAAACGGGTCAGGAACTGATGTTAGTGGCTTTCCTAAATTAGCCTTAATCATCTCGGTATTTGGCAGATTATCTGGTACTTTGCGCAGACCATCCATATCATCAGAAAAACAAATAAGTTTGGTGGGAATATCACTTATCGCTTCAAAAGCCTTGCGCACCATAGTTGTGCGCGCAACTTCGCCAAATGTGCCGATATGTGGCAAGCCTGACGGTCCATAGCCAGTTTCAAACAAAACATAGCCTTTGGCTGGTGGCGCGTTTTTATACCGCTCGACTAGAGTCATCGCTTCCTGAAATGGCCAAGCGTTAGAGGCTGCTGCTAATATTCTTATATCATTCATAAATATTCCATGCTTTCTTAGATTAAGTTAGGCAATCATTAACCTAAAATTTGATTATTTCCAATAGAGAAACAAATTAAGTTATAACATCAATTTGCCTTTGTAAAAAAATGGGTGTTTATATGCATTATTATGAATCACTCAATACCTCTTTTCGAAATTGTTGTTCTGCTGCTTTCAGCAGTGCTTATCGTCTCGGTTTTTCGTACATTACGTTTAAGCCCAGCACTTGGTCATTTAGCGGCTGGAACTATAATCGGCCCCTTTGGTTTTGCCCTTATCAGCGATGTAAAAACCACCTCTGGTATTGCTGAATTTGGTATAATATTTTTGTTATTCCTTATAGGATTAGAGTTATCGTTTGAACGATTACGCAGCATCCGCAAGCATGTGTTTGGCTTCGGCAGCGCGCAAGTTATTATAACTGGCGGTCTATTCACCATATTCCTTATGGGATTAGGCGGGCAGGCTCAGTCTGCCATTATAGTTGGTTGTGGACTTGCCCTGTCTTCAACAGCAATAGTATTGCAGGTTGTCGCGGAACAGGGTGAAAAATCATCACAAGTCGGGCGATTGGCACTAGCAATTCTTATACTCCAAGATCTCGCGGTTATTCCTCTTCTGGTTCTTGTATCTGTTCTAAACAACCACGATAAAACTCTTGCTTCCGCCCTCACTGATGCTGCCATAAATGCGGTACTGTGTTTTGCGGTAATATTTATAGCTGGTCGTTATTTGCTCCGTCCCACCCTCCACTTCATTGCCTCACTGGAAAATACAGAATTATTTTCAGCTACCACACTGTTGGTTCTTCTTGGAGTAGCTTGGCTGTCATCCTTCGCTGGGCTTTCACCAGCACTTGGTGCTTTTCTTGCTGGATTACTAATCGCAGAAACAGAATTCAAACCACAAGTGGAAGCTGATATTTTGCCCTTCAAAAATCTATTGCTTGGGTTATTCTTTATGACGGTTGGTATGTCACTTAATATAGACATGCTAACATCACATTTTGCTGGAATAATAGGACTCACCATTACCCTGATGTTTTGTAAGACCCTTATTATCATGGCTCTATGCCGTGTTTTTGGTTTCTATTTAAGTACAGCGACACATGTTGGCTTGCTATTATCACAGGGTGGAGAATTCGCCTTTATCTTATTTTCACTCGCAGGAAGCAACGGCATTATCGGAAATGAATTATCGCAGATATTGTTGGTGGTTGTAACCATGAGCATGGCACTAACTCCACTAGTTGCCCAGCTAGGAAAGAAAATAGCTACCACACTGGAAAAACATTCTATTTCCCGACCAGACATTATGTTGGAAGAAACCACCGACTTACGCCAACATGTTGTTATAAGCGGCTTTGGACGTGTTGGTCACACTGTCGCCAAACTGTTGGAAAGTGAAAATATTCCATATGTTACCATCGATATGGATTCATTTATGGTGGCGCGCGAACGAAAAAATGGAATACCTATTTATTATGGTGATACAACGAGGATGCATGTACTCAAATCACTCGCAGTTGAGAGGGCGCGAGCCATGATAATAACCCACAACGATACACGGGTTGCAATTCAAACAATAAATGCCGTTCGCGAGCTAAATCCAGATCTTCCGATTATTGCCCGCGCCCGCAACATTGAACAAGTGCAGAAGCTAGAAAAGGCTGGTGCAAACTTAGCCGTTGCCGAAATGTTTGAGGTCAGCCTACAACTTGGTGGATCACTACTAAAAGAAATTGGTATTTCCGACCATGAGATAAGCAGAATTATTGACATTTTTAGAGCAGAAGACTACGCCCTTACACGCACTGCAGAAAGTGAATTTCCTGTGAAGATTTAATCATCTGCTGAGGTTTGCATCACCAATGCTTTTAGAGCGCTTTGCTTCTCTTGCTCGGAATTTTGCTACCCTATCTTCACCACCGACATTACTATGCTTTGATTCTATAGGTTCTTCTTTTTGTCGCTTTAAATCCGCGGCTAATTCTACTAGCGATTTGGTAAATGGTTGAGAATCAATATTTGCGATATATCCATCTTCATTCTGATGTAACTTATCTGGTATAAACCTTTCACCAGCAATTTTTGCAAAATCCACCCTACGCTTTCTTTCTATCTCTTCTATAGTATTCGTCTTTGGAAAACCCAAGTATTCACCAAGCCCTGACCGCGCAACGCCATAAATAAGATTACTGGTAGTCAGGGCATTAACGTTAGAAAATTTCTTGGCTATTCTATTTTTTAATCCAGTGTCATCTGTCAGTACCACCAACAGCTTATTATTGCTCTGCTTTGATTTAGTGTCCAACAATGAAATGATTGCATCATCACCATCATAATTTCCTAACTGTTTTTCTGCATCTTTTATCTCATACTTAGCTTCTCTCTTTCCCAGTTTTTCTGCATATCTAACGTGAGTGTCTTTTATACTTTTACGCCTTATTCCCTCTATTCTTGCAGTATAATTTTTTGCTATTCTCCGCATTGAATCACAAAATTCATCGACTTCTTTAGGACCAGTGCCAGATATTATCTCTATATTTGGATGTTCTTTATGCGGTGAAGTTTCTGGCAGAATGGCATCTTTCAAAAATGGCTTCAATGTACTATAACTGTATTTTTTTTTACTTTCATGGAAATTCGTAATATCTGCCCCTGATGCCATTATGTTGGCCGTCTCGTAAGAGATCATCTCTGGAGTTATTATACGGTATCCATTCCTTGCTAAAAATGGCAATATATCAAGAAATTTCCTAGGAACCACTCCGTCTTCCTGTTGCTTCTCTTTGGGAATATCGGTTATTAATTGTAAGAACACACAAGCATCAACAATAATATCCCCACGGTAAGGAACCTCTGTTTTCTTGGTATTTTCACTATTGACGGGTGGTAGCATCAGCAATCTTTCCTAATTATTATTTATTAGTTATTCCTAACGGTACCATATTAAGTTAATAAAATATAACTATTTTATAGCTGTTTACACCAGTAACAAAATATTCATAATATTCAAATTGCTACTCCAGCCATCAATGCTAGGATGTTAACCATTGGCTGCTATTATTAGCAACAATCAAAATTATAAGGAAAATTTTATGTCTAATGATAAAAAAAGCAGCGATCCTCTCCAAAACTTTGGGACTTTTTTTGGTGCGGCTGCTTTAATAGGAACGCTTACCGCTGGTGTAAACCATCCTCCAGAACAACCTAAGGGTAATGACGCAGTTGAAAAAGAAGTGCCTACTAGTAGCCGTACCTCAAGGAATATACAGAATACAGCAGCAGCATTAGCTGGTGGTGGCATCACTGTATCCGCTCTCGCAAGATTACGCAAACGCAATGAAAAACAAAAAGAAAATCAAAATAATGGTGGGCGCGGCGAAGGTCGTTCGGTTTAGTTATTAAGAACCCATGTTTTTCATCCCAAATTAACTGTTTACTTTGCCTTTCTATACTGTTATTACGGCTGCGTAAATCATAGAATATCGGCGATCTGCCCCTATAGGTTTCATTTGGTGCATGCTCTTGAAGTATGTGGCAAATGAAGGGGTTTGTTTGTCTTTTTTGATATATTTGTATTTTGGATGAAAAATTATGAAATTACTCGCTTGCAACAGCAATATACCACTCGCCCAGTCAATGGCTGATTATCTTGGCGTAAAGCTGACTAATACCAGCGTAAAACGCTTCGCTGATCAGGAGGTGTTTGTTGAAATAAACGAGAATGTACGCGGTGAAGATGTTTTTGTTGTACAATCCACCTGCTACCCAGCTAACGATCATATTATGGAATTATTGGTGTGTCTGGACGCTCTTAAACGCGCTTCGGCACGTCGCGTTACTGCGGTTATCCCATATTTCGGCTATGCCAGACAAGACCGCAAGGTTGGTCCGCGCACACCTATTTCTGCAAAATTAGTGGCGAACGTGATTGCTGCATCTGGCGCGAACCGCGTGTTGACTATCGATTTACACGCAGCGCAGATACAAGGTTTTTTCGATATTCCATTGGATCATCTATACGCAGCTCCTGTAATTGTAAAAGATATAAAGGCACAATTTCCTGATATCAGCAAAGTTATGATTGTGTCACCAGACGTGGGTGGTGTGGTGCGTGCGCGTGGGCTTGCCAACCGCATTGGTGCTGATTTGGCGATAGTTGATAAACGTCGCGAGCGAGCTGGTCACTCTGAAGTTATGAATATTATTGGTGATGTTAGCGGTCGTGACTGCATATTGTTTGACGATATTGTCGATTCCGCTGGCACGCTGTGCAATGCTGCTGCTGCCCTTAAAGATGCTGGCGCAAACTCTGTTGCTGCTTATGTAACGCACGGCGTTCTGTCTGGAAAAGCCATTGAGCGTGTTGAAAAATCCGTGCTAACATCATTGGTTGTAACCGATACTATAGCTGCCACTGATGCAGTAAAAGCTACAAAAAACATCCGCATGTTATCTGTTGCACCGCTACTTGCTGAGGCAATCAAGCGTATCAGCGAAGAGACAAGCGTATCGAGCCTATTTGATTAAAATTATAAACCAAAAGAATTTGAACAAAGTTTAAGGAGACTAAAAATGACTAATACTAAAAAAGAAATCGCAGTTCTACCAGCAACAATGCGTACTCAGCGTGGCAAAGGGATTTCCCGTAGTCTTCGCCGTGAAGGAAAAATCCCAGGGGTGCTGTATAGCAAAGGTCAAGAAGCAACCAGCATCAGCCTGCCGTTAAAAGAAGTGGCTATTGAATATGCGAAGGGTCGTTTCCGCAGCCGTCTGGTGGAATTAAAATTCGCCGATAAAGTTGTAAAAGCTTTACCGAAAGATCTGCAATTTAATCCAGTTACCGATCAAATCGAGCATGTTGATTTTATCAAGGTAGAAGCGGGTTCAACTTTGCGCGTGCAAGTACCAGTAAAAATCACTGGTCAGGAACGTTCAATCGGTTTGAAACGTGGTGGTGTATACAATATCGTACGTCACGAAATTGAATTTTTCTGCGCTCCAGACGCAATTCCATCGCATATAGAAGTCAGCATCCAATCTGTTGATATTGGTCATAGTGTACATATAAATGACATTGAATTGCCAAAGGGTGTAACTCCAGCTATCAAACGCAACTTCACAATCGTTACCATCGCTGGACGTGGAAAAGCTGAAGAAGAAGCTCCAGTAGCAGCTGCAGCAGCAACCACTGCAACGCCAGCAGCCGGTGCAACGGCGGCGGCAGCAGCTCCAGCAGCGGCTAAAAAGGAAGCTCCTAAGAAGAAGTAGATGATAAGATAACGTGATGATTGGATGATTAAAAATACTTAGTCATCTTATCATCTTGTTATCTAGTCATCTATTTTTTGCTACGCAAAAAATATGGCACATCTCATCATCGGTCTTGGTAATCCTGGCACTGGATATTCTGGCAATCGCCATAATATCGGTTTCATGGTGGTTGATCGTATAATATCAGAACATGGTTTTTCTAAACCATCGCTAAAATTCGGCGGTGCTGTTGCAGAAGGTGCTATCGAAGATAATAAGGTTTATGCCTTCAAACCATTAGGCTACATGAATATATCTGGTGGTCCTGCAAGCGAAATATCTAGGTTCTATAAAATTCCACTGAAAAACGTTATCACAATACATGACGATCTGGATCTTCCCCTTGGTAAATTACGAGTTAAACGTGGTGGTGGCAGTGGCGGTCACAACGGTCTTAAAAGCCTTGATGCCCACATTGGAGCTGATTATTTGCGAATACGGTTGGGTATAGGACACCCCGGTGATAAAGATATGGTTTCTGATTATGTACTTTCAAACTTCAGCAAAGAAGAGCAGCCATTATTAGAAAATATGATTACTGAAATATCACATCATATAGCTTTGCTGCTTGCTGGTGATGAAGCTGGTTTTATGAATAAGGTAGCACTTAGCCTAAACGGTTAAACTGAACTAACGAAAGAAAAAATTATGGGTTTTAAATGTGGTATTGTTGGTCTGCCTAATGTTGGAAAATCGACATTATTCAATGCTCTTCTCTCCACCATTCAGGCAGAAGCTGCGAATTATCCGTTCTGTACCATAGAGCCGAATGTCGGGCGCGTTAATGTGCCAGATGAACGTCTAGAAAAACTAGCAAAGATTGCTGGTTCAGCCCAGATTATTCCAACACAATTGGAATTCGTTGATATTGCTGGCTTGGTGCGTGGCGCAAGCAAAGGTGAAGGGCTGGGCAATCAGTTCCTCGCCCATATCCGTGAGGTTGACGCTATAATCTATATGCTGCGCTGTTTTGAAGATGGCAATATTACCCATGTTGAAGGTGCGATCGACCCGATGCGTGATGCTGAGATTGTAGAAACCGAGTTGGTACTGGCAGATTTGGAAAGTTTAGAAAAACGTCTCCCTGCTATTCAGAAAAAAGCAAAGTTTGATAAAGAAGCTGCTGAACAAGTGGTTCTGATTGAAAAAGTGCTAAAAGTCGTTTCTGAAGGTCACCCTGCCCGTAACACGGAACTAAAAGATGATGATGAAAAACGGCAGATGAAACTGTTGCAACTCCTAACATCTAAACCTGTTTTATATGTCTGTAATGTAGACGAGGAAAGTGCCGCTGGTGGCAATGCTCTATCCAATAAAGTTATGGGAATGGCAGCAAAGAAAAAGGTTCCCTGCGTTGTAATCTCTGCACGAATTGAAGCAGAAATATCTATGCTTCCTAGTGAAGAAGATAAAAAAGAATTTTTATCCTCACTAAATTTGAGCGAAACAGGTCTTTCACGGATTATCAAGGCTGGTTACGAGTTGCTTGATTTATCCACCTATTTTACTATAGGACCAAAAGAAGCACGGGCATGGACAATCACGCGTGGCACGAATGCTCCTGCTGCTGCTGGTGTAATCCACAGCGACTTTGAGAAAGGTTTTATCCGCGCCGAAACAATCGCTTATGAAGACTATATTGCCTGCAATGGTGAGGCTGGTGCAAAAGAGGCTGGAAAATTTCGTTTGGAAGGCAAAGAATATCGTGTAAAAGACGGAGATGTGTTACATTTCAGATTCAATAATTAATTGGAATATGAAACAGCTTAGGAGATATTATTTATGTTCCCCTTCTCTAGAAAAAAACGTAAAATAAAGAACCCTACTCCGCCATGGATGACGTGGTTATTGGTAGCTTTCGTAATCTACGCATTATTATCTAAAAACAGCGTAAAGATTGGGGAATCAACCCAACCATCGCAAATTTCTGGCGAGGCACAAGCTAAATTACCGACCGAAGAACCTTCGTTAGGTTCGATTATCGACCCAAAAAAAATAATAGATGTGGACTTTCTCAAAGGAAAATTACTTCCCAAACGGACTATGGGGTTGCGCGTTAAGGATATTTCCTTAGGTGATGGCAACTACTCTGTTTGCGGTCAAAAAGTAACGGTTATTTATAGTTCCGCTACAGAAGAAAAAAAGGAAATTGAAACGGATAAGAAAATCACTTTCCAAATAGGCAGTGGCGAAGTAATGCCAGCACTTGAACGAGGTATTGTCGGAATGAAAAAGAATGGTACGCGAACCATCTTTTCTCCAGGTGATTTAGCTTATGGGGTAGCAAAATTCTCCCGCGATGATGTGCCAGCACTTGCAAACATAAATTTTGAAGTAAAAATGCTGGATATGTCGCCAGAACTTCCTGAAATAGGTGCTTATAGGGTTATCGGTGATGGATTTGGAAGGGGCAAAATTTACACTTGTGGTTCAAAGACAAAACTCCACATAGCAATATGGGACATAGAGGGTAAAAAACTATATGACTCTAAAGATAATAATGGTGAACCTATTAGCTTTGTCATAGGTAAATCAGATGTTTTTTTAGGGCTTGAACAGGGCGTGCTGCAAATGTCCGAAGGGATGCACCGCAACCTGATTATTCCACCTAGCTTTCAGAAAACTCTACAAGGCACAGCTCCAACTATTGATTTTCCTCTGCCAAAAAATCAAACTATACTTGTAGATATTGAAGCAATACCTTAGAAAATACCGCTCAAAATAAATAATGTTACAATGAAAATAAAAAGGAAAAGTAATGTCTAGCCTCGCCCACCGCCTAAGCCTTGTAAAACCATCACCAACCCTTGCTGTTACCGCTAAAGCTGCCGAGCTTAAAGCAGCGGGAAAAGATGTCATTGGTCTTGGTGCTGGCGAGCCAGATTTTGATACGCCAGAACATATTAAAAACGCTGCCATTGAAGCCATAAAACGTGGCGAAACCAAATACACCGCAGTTGCTGGCACAGCAGCTCTTAAAAAAGCTATCGTTGATAAGTTCAAACGCGAAAATGGCTTGGACTATGCACCTAATCAAATTGTTGTGGGCGTTGGTGCAAAACAAATTATTTTCAATGCCTTGCTTGCCACTCTGAATGCAGGAGATGAGGTTGTAATCCCTGCTCCATATTGGGTTTCATATCCTGATATGGTTTTGTTTGCCGAAGGAACACCAGTTACCGTTTCTTGCTCAGAGAAAGATGGTTTTAAACTAAAACCAGAAGCTCTGGAAAAAGCCATCACCGCAAAAACCAAATGGCTGATTCTCAATTCGCCATCTAACCCAACTGGCTCTGCCTATAGCAAAGAGGAGCTAAAAGCTCTTGCCGACGTGCTGCTGAAAAACCCACAAGTTATGATTCTGGCTGATGATATTTATGAACATCTGCTATATGACGGTTTTACCTTCCATACCATCGCACAGGTTGAGCCAAAATTATATGAGCGCGTACTGACAGTAAACGGCGTTTCTAAGGCCTACGCCATGACTGGCTGGCGTATTGGCTATGCTGGCGGTTCAAAGCAACTCATCACCGCTATTGCCGACATCCAATCACAAAGCACCTCTAACGCCTGCTCCATCAGCCAAGCGGCTTCTGTTGCCGCGTTAAATGGAGAGCAAGGATTTTTGCAGGATTGGAAAAAATCTTTTGCCAACCGCCGTAATCTGGTGGTGGATGCTCTTAACCATATTTCTGGCATTAGCTGCCTGAAGCCTGAAGGTGCATTCTATGTGTTTCCCAACATGCAGAAGCTAATCGGTAAAAAAACTCCGCAAGGCAAAACTATCGAAAACAGTGCTGATTTATGTGATTACCTGCTCGATGAAGCACTGGTTGCAACTGTTGCTGGTAGTGCCTTTGGCATGGAAGGATATTTCCGTATTTCCTACGCCACCAGCGAAACTGTGCTTGAGAAAGCTATGCAGAGGATTAAAGTGGCGTGCGAGGTGTTGGTTTAGAAAACCTATTATTGCATTCTGAATGATAGACCGCAGTTAAGCCCATCTCCGTTACCAATAGAATAAGTATTAGCTGTAGTGTTAAAGCAGGTTGCTGAACTATTTGCAGCTGCATTTGGAGCCCATACAATAGGAAGACCGCCACCTTGGTTATAAAATGCTTTAATTACCCCTGCCTTTGGTAATCCATCATCAATTTTTAGGTCTATATTATAAGCCTGATACGCGCTCATACCAGCGCTAGATGTATAATTACCACTTCCTGATATAGATATTGGAATAGAAACAGTAAAAAAATTTTTATTTGGGTCTGTAAATGTTAATCCACTATAAAATCCACCAGAAAATACCGTAACAAAATTACCATTGCCTATTTTTGCTTTTGGGAAATACCTTTCAAAAGAGCTGCTAACATTACCAACATTTGTATCGCTTGCCGTATTTATAGTTTCTTCTATCAGTCCTGCCTTAGATAAATCTTCCCAAAAAAATAGGGATTCTGCATTCTGCCCCCAAGGATATAGCCCATACCAAGGAGCTGATTCAATTCCATAGTAATGAGGTTTAATTACGCCATTATTATCGCCCCTACCAGCCGTTCCCGCCCGCGCAACAAATCCAAGTGCGGAAGCATTAACGCCATCCATATCACCTGGTAGCTGACCGTATTTTATACGAAAAGTATTAACTGCGGTGTTATATTTCTCAAGCTGCGATATTTGAGCTCTTATTTCAAAGCTCTTTATCATATCTTTACCTACTAGGATGCCACCAACAACCAACCCGATAATAACGATAACTATTGATAGTTCAATTAAGGTGAATCCCTGACCAGAGAAACCTTCAATCACTGTATTAGGTTTGGTTTGGTTTGGTTTGGCTTTATAATTTATACCTTGTTATCTTCTAAAATTAAGCAGCGAACTGGATAAGAACCTGATCTACCGCAACTGTTTCGCGCTCGCTCACATTAACTTTGGTGATGGTGGTTTCATGGTCAGCATAAATGATATTTTCCATTTTCATGGCTTCAATCACTATCAGCTCCTGCCCGCGCGTTACCTTCTGACCTTCTTTGACTTTCAAGCCAATGATAAGCCCAGCAATAGGCGCAACCAGCTGATCTTTTTTATTCTTATTTTGTGGCTTAGGCATAAACTGAGCAAGCTCGGCAACCCTTGGCGAACGAACCTTCACCACAACATCCGACCCGCCATAAGTCAGAACATACCCTTCCTCCAGATGCTTTATTTGCACTGAAACAGGTTTGCCATTGACTGTTGCTTGGAACAATCTGCGACCAAGCCGCCACTGAGTTTTAACTGCAATTAAGCGGCGGTTATGGGTAATAAAATACCCCTGATCCTGATCAGGGCGGACATAAATATTATAATCAACTCCCTCAGCATTCACCACCCAACGCGCGCCAATAGCCCGCTCGCGCCCTGGTGTCTGCCCGCTGATTTTTGCGGCACGTTCCGCATCACGCAGGAATATAGTTACTGCTGCGCCGAGGAAGATTTTAGTGGTTTCTGATGTTAATTCGGCACCGATAAACCCACCCGGATATTCCTGCTCAATAAAGTTGGTAGAGATATCGCCAGCTTCAAAACGCGGGTGCGAAATAATTGCTTCAAGGAAGCTCCCATTATGTGAAATACCTTCAATAATAAAGGCAGAAAGTGCTGCTTTTAATGTATCAATCGCAGATTTTCTGTCATCACCATAGCTGCAAACCTTGGCAACCATAGGGTCATAGAACATGCTAACTTCACCGCCTTCATAAATCCCTGTGTCAATGAGGACATTATCAATATTTTCTGGTTTAAGATAACGGGTTATGCGCCCAGTTGAAGGCAGGAATCCACGTTTCGGATCTTCCGCGTAAAGACGCGCTTCCATCGCCCAGCCTTCAAATTTAACGTCATCCTGCGTAAATGCTAATTTTTCACCAGCGGCAACGCGAATCATCTGCTCAACCAAATCAATCCCCGTAATAAGCTCGGTAACGCGGTGTTCAACTTGCAAGCGCGTGTTCATTTCCAGAAAATAAAACTTTCCGTCCTGATCCATGATAAATTCCACAGTCCCCGCAGAGAAATATCCAACCTCTCTAGCAAGAGCTACTGACTGCTCGCCCATCTGCTGGCGTATCGCTGGAGTAAGGAAGCTGCTCGGTGCTTCTTCAATTACTTTCTGATGGCGACGCTGAATAGAACATTCACGCTCACCCAGCCACAATATATTTCCATGCTGATCGCCCAAAACCTGAATTTCTATATGGCGCGGATTTTCAAAAAATTTCTCAATAAATACACGACCATCTTTGAAACTGCTGGCTGCTTCCGAAGCTGAAGAAAGCAGACCTTCGCGCAATTCCTTTTCATTACGGGCTACGCGCATCCCCTTCCCGCCACCGCCAGCAGCAGCCTTAATCATCACGGGAAAACCAATCTGATCCACAATCTTTTTTGCCTCTGATTCAGAAGTGACCACATCCAAATTTCCCGGAACTGTTGAAACCCCAGCTTTTACAGCAACTTTTTTGGATTCAATCTTGTCACCCATGCGCTTAATCGCATCTGGGCTTGGTCCAATAAGCGTCACACCAGCATCACGCAAGCGGCGTGCAAACTCAGCATTTTCTGACAAAAATCCATACCCAGGGTGAACTGCTTGTGCGCCAGTCTGATCAATCGCGTTTAAGATGTTATCAATATTCAAATAGCTTTTAATTGAAGGTGAAGGTCCAATATACACAGCTTCATCAGCTTCTTTAACATGCAACGCGCTTGTGTCCGCCTCAGAATAAACCGCAACAGTCTTTATCCCCATCTTACGGCAAGTCCGCATAATACGAACGGCAATTTCACCACGATTAGCAATTAAAATTTTTTCAAACATGATTTTAGACCCTAAAATATAAAATTATTTTTGTAGCTCACATAATTAGATAGCCTTATGTACATAAAAATTCAATGCAAAACTAATAAAAAATGCCACCAGCATTACGGCATGGTGACATTAAAAGATAAAAGAAAAACAGAAAATACTAGCTCAACATATCAAGAAGATTCTGCGCCATTCTGTCAGCAACTCTGATGGATTTCAGGTTGGCTTTGTAATCATAAGAGGCAATCTGCATTTTTACCAATTCTTCGGCTGTGTCCACATTGGGATATTCAACAAAACCATATTCATCGGCTTGTGTGCTTTCAGGATCATGATATTTCACCACTGGATTATTCGCGTCACGCACTTCAGCGCGCACGCCACCTGCCCCTAACGAAATCTGCACCACATCTTTTGGCATATAAGGCTGATTAGTGGTAACGCCATTAACCTGCGTTGCCGTGCTTGATTGATTGGCGATGTTAGACGCACTTACCTCAACACGACGACTCGCAGCAGCAAGACCAGAAAGGGCAGAACCTATTGCAGTTGACATGAGCTACTCCAAACTAAGTTGGTGGACATGTCTTATTGTAGACAATATCAGTTAACCATTTGTTAATTTATGCTTGCATTGTAGATAAAAAGCATGAATACGGCTATTTAGCCCTATATTCCAACAAGATAGTAAGATGGCTCTTCGCAGGATCTGCTCTCAAATAACTAACACTCGCGGTCTGACCTTCTTTAACATCAGACCAATATTCGTCAAATTCAAAAATTTCTCTGCCAATATATTCCTTGCCATCAACATTATAGCTGTAAGTAATAAAATGGTCTGTAATACTCGGTTGATCATTACGCCTAACCATCTCTTCTTTCTTGAGAATCACACCAGAAGTTTTTTCCGACTGTGCAATAAAATCTTTATACTGACTGCCCTGCCAACGAACAAACCAGAAAACCAACGCCACAAATAAGGCTATGAGAAACAGTTTATTCATATCCGACATTCTCCCTACAACGGCAAATTATCGTGCTTCTTCCAAGGATTTTGGATATTTTTACTGCGGAGGATTGATAGTGAACGGCAAATGCGCCAGCGGGTATTTTGCGGGCGGATTACATCATCAATAAAACCGCGCGAAGCAGCAACAAACGGCGAAGCAAATTTCGCACGATAATCATCAATGAGTTTTTGTTCTTCTTCCTCGTTAGAGAATTTACCACGGAAAATTATTTCCACCGCGCCTCTTGGCCCCATCACTGCAATTTCTGCCGACGGCCAAGCATAATTTACATCACCGCGTAAATGTTTGCTGCTCATTACGTCATACGCACCACCATAAGCCTTGCGAGTGATAACAGTAATTTTTGGAACAGTCGCCTCAGCATAAGCAAACAGCAACTTAGCACCGTGCTTAATAACGCCGTTATGTTCTTGATTCGTCCCTGGCATAAAACCTGGAACATCAACAAATGTAACAAGAGGAATACTAAACGCATCACAAAAACGGATGAAACGCGCAGCTTTGCGTGAAGCATCAATATCAAGACAGCCAGCAAGCTGGGTCGGTTGGTTGGCAACAAAACCAACTGTATGCCCTTCCATGCGTCCGAAACCAATAATGATATTTTTTGCATAGTCAGGTTGTAGCTCGAAGAAATCCCCCTCATCCACCACACGCTCTAACAATTCTTTCATGTTATAGGCTTTATTGGTGTTCTCAGGTACAAGCGTATTGAGCGACATCTCAACGCGATCAGCAGGGTCAGACGTTGGGCGCACAGGAACACCAGTTTTATTAGAAAGTGGCAGGAAATTAAACATGCGCCGCGTCTGCAACAATGCCTCGATATCATTATCATAAGCTAAATCAGCAACGCCTGTTTTATGAGTATGAGTATCCGCACCACCAAGCTCTTCCTGCGTTACAACTTCATGCGTAACAGTTTTAACCACGTCAGGACCAGTCACAAACATATATGATGAGCCACGCACCATGATAATAAAGTCTGTAAGCGCAGGCGAATAAACCGCACCACCAGCACATGGTCCCATAATCACAGAAATCTGCGGAACTACACCAGAAGCAAGCACATTACGCTGAAATATTTCAGCAAACCCACCTAGCGAATCCACACCTTCCTGAATACGCGCACCACCAGAATCTAAAAGCCCAATAACTGGCGCGCCAACCTTCATCGCCATATCAAGAATTTTGCAGATTTTCTGGGCATTGGTTTCAGAAAGAGAGCCACCAAGAACCGTAAAATCTTGGCTATAAATAAACACAATACGTCCATTAATAGTTCCATGACCAGTTACGCAGCCATCACCTGGAACTTTATTATTTTCCATGTTGAAATTTGTGCAGCGATGCTCAACGAACATATCGAATTCTTCAAAAGAATCAGGATCAAGCAAAACTTCTATACGTTCCCGCGCAGAGAGCTTGCCCTTAGAATGTTGTGTATCTATACGCGCCTGACCGCCACCCTGACGTGCTTGCTCGCGCTTATGCTCTAACTGTGAAATAATAGAATTAGGATGTAAAGCCGCCTTATCATCCGAAGAATCAAGAGATTCTTTAGGAATGTTTCGTTTCTTTCTAGCAAGTGTCATCATATTTTTCCAACAACGTTTAATAATATTCTGGAGTTCCTAGATAAACCTTTTATGGCAATTTGAGCAAGTGTAAAAATCGTTCGGCAGCAACTATTTCCTCTTGCATTTTTTTTGCTCTTGCTTCTGCTTCCGCGTCTCTGCCCCATTGTTCAGCTTGCGCCTCTTCTTCCAAGCGTGAAAGAACAAAGGCTTCCCGCGCATCTAGATGGTTTTCACACACCGCTATAGCCAGAACAAGTGAGGAAAATCCTGATGATAATACACAAAATACCGAAAGTTGCCATTCATTAAGCGAGCGCAAATAACGCTCCACCGCTTTGTGTAAAGCTGGTGACTGCTCCACAGGCATAACCCCGCTGGTGGTCTGCCATGACACATCAAACCGCGTCCCGCACCATTTTAGGACAGCACCCCATTTTTCTTCTTGCTGCTTTGCCAAAGCTTCCGAACCAGTCGCGCGATAGGTGAGCGTGTCGCTGTCCACATAGACCATCAGCACCTCGATTATATTTTCCTTAGAGGGCGCGATTTTATCAATCGCCGTGTAAGCCAATGCAGTTAGTGGCATAGTGTATTGGCTATATTTTTTACCTTCTTGCCACTCCTTTTCTATTGCCTCTGTAAGCGCGGAATTAGGAAGAATAAATGGATTTTTAGCGGGTGTTTGTGTCGGTATGGTCATTTTATTTATCCAATTTATATGTCTTGTATTTTTACATTCCGTTCAAATGAACGCTTTTTCCTTCAGAGACGAATTAAAACCGCTTAGAAGTTTAGCTTCTACCTGCTGGTGTTTATCTAAACGCTTGGAATATTCGTCATTGATATCTATAAGTTCACGCCACGTTATACTGTTTAATAAAATATATCGCGCTTTATCAATATTCTCATCAGTCAACAAGTGCCTACAATCCTTACCATTCTTCTGGCAGTAAGAAATTTCGCTACTAATTTCTGATTCTAAATTAATATTTTCATTTTTATCTCCAATAAACAAAAGCATAAATTTTCCACCTTTGCGTATAAAATTTATCTCCTCTAGTTTTGTGTGCATAAAACAATATTTTAGAATCTGATCCTTGTTTTTCTTGCCACCAAGTTTTAATTCGTTTGCTATAAGAATATTTTTTTCAGAGTTATATGCAAGATTATCCATCTGCATCTGCCAAATACCGACAGAACAGTTAAATATACCACTATTACCGTGCGTACTCCAAGATCCTATGCCTTGCAAATCAACAAATCTTGAATATAAAAAATTCAGATAATCATCACTGCACAGATTCAGAAATATATCAAACTCCTTATTTAGATAATCCTCTGAAAAATATTTTTTTCTTCTTAATGCTTCATTAGCACTACAATAGCCAGATTTTGGTTTATCATATTTTTCTTTGCCCTCATTCTCTGATTGTAACCTCTCCAACATAGACTTTATAAACATTTCTTTCTCATCAATAGGCATAGCGCAAAAATCTGTAGAATTAGTTTGAGCTATAATCATTTTCCAGAATTGTGCTTTAGAAACACCCAAAACCGATTTTGTGTCCCAAAGCAAATGCTCCACCATATTGGAGATTCCTGTTGTCCAAGAAATCTGTTCTGATAAAGAATTTATCGAACCAAAAATTTTTTTATATCTATCTGTCTTCTTCACTTCCTCACCTCTATCCCCAGTGCCTTGAAGCTTTCTTTCATGTGTGGTGGCAGTGGTGCGGTGACATCGATTTTTTTGCCACTGCCAAAGGCAGGGATAACCACTCTGCGAGCGTGGAGGTGCAGCCCTTCTGCAATACCAACATCACAATCCCACAATTCATCACCACCATATTTTTCATCACCCACTATTGGGCAGTTTATCGCCTGCATGTGTACGCGGAGCTGGTGGGTGCGCCCTGTCAGCGGTTTAAGCTCCATAAGGGCAAAACGGCGCGCCAGTGACTCCACCACACGATATTCGGTTTTAGCGTATTTGCCCTCTTCATCATCCACCGCCACCCGTTCATATGAGCTTTCACCATGCACCGCTTTAAGCAAACGATAATCTATCGTGCCAACAGCTTGCAACGGGCAGCCATGCGTAAGTGCGAGATAGGTTTTTTCAATATCTTTCCCCGCAAACATTTTAGAAAGCGCAGCCGCCGATTTGGTGTTGCGCGCCAGCACCAGCACTCCGCTAGTATCTCTATCTAACCTATGCACTAATTTCGGGCGTTCCTTAGCGTCAAACATCAGCCCACCGAGCATATCATCCAAACTCTTTTTTATCTTAGTTCCGCCCTGCACTGGCAAACCAAAAGGCTTGTTGATGACTATAACATTTGCATCTTTATATAAAACCAAACTGCGGACAAATTCTGCGTCCTGCTCACTAGCCTGAGGCTTGGCTTTTACAAAAGAGACATCCGCACCAAAATCAGGATAATTCAGCACCTGCCCTGCTATAATCCTATCTGATGATTTTGCTTTTTTGCCATCAAGACGCACTGCACCTTTACGCAGATATTTTTCCAGCATAGCATGTTGCAAATTGGGAAAATGCCGTTTGAACCAGCGGTCTAAACGAATATCGTTATCTTCATCAGAAACGGTTTGATTTATCATGCTATCGCCTTTACCAGCCATATTCCAGCGACGAGTGCAATAACTGAGAGGGTTACAGAACCAACTACATAAATTGATGCTTGGGTATATGCTCCGCGCTCAAATAAATAAAATACATCCAAGCTGAATGCAGAAAAAGTGGTGAAACCACCGAGTACACCAACGGCAAATAATAAATGCAAATCTTTTGAACGCTCAGGTAACATATTTGCCATCACGGCAATCCATACACCCATCAGGAATGAACCAAAAATATTGACTGCAAGCGTGCCGTAAGGAAATGAATCCGCGCTTAGGCGACCGATAAGTGACATAGCAATATAGCGTAGTGCCGAGCCAATCGCTCCGCCTATCATTACATAAATCAGTGATATTGCCTGCATTTTTTACCCTATAATAAAAAAGCAGCCTGAGATTACCAAAGGCTGCTTTTTCTATAACATTAATTACTAAAACTATGCAGCAACTGCTTCTTCTTCAACCACAAGACCAGAGTCTTTTCCTTTAGCAGTTACGTCACGATCAACAAATTCAATAATCGCCATTGGCGCATTATCGCCATAGCGGAAACCAGCCTTAAGAACGCGTAGATAACCGCCCTGACGGGTTTTATAACGCTCGGCTATCGCTGAAAAAAGTTTATTGGTCAAATCACTATCATTCAGCATGGAAAGCACCTGACGGCGCGCATGTAAATCACCGCGTTTAGCAAGCGTTACCAGTTTTTCAACGATAGGACGCAGATCCTTCGCCTTAGGCAAGGTGGTAGAAATCTGCTCGTGCTTAACCAAAGCAGCAGCAAGATTCGCAAACATCGACTTGCGATGTGCTGACTTACGACCTAACTTGCGACCTCTCATAGCGTGGCGCATAACATGTACTCCTCAGTTTTTTTAGAGCCTCAGCCCTAAATTTAGATTAATATGGTTCTTCGTATTTACGAGCTAATTCTTCAATATTTTCAGGTGGCCAGCTTGGCACTTCCATGCCGAAACGGAGTCCGATTTTAGCAAGTTTTTCTTTAATTTCATTAAGTGACTTACGTCCAAAATTAGGTGTTTTCAACATTTCACCTTCAGTTTTTTGAACCAAATCACCAACATAAATTATATTATCATTCTTCAGGCAGTTAGTAGCGCGCACTGAAAGCTCATCCAAATCATATACTTTCTTGAGCAGATATTGACTGAACGGCAGATCTGGTTTTGCATCTTCCTTCTTCTCAATCTTCGATTCTTCGAAATTAATGAAAAGCTGCAATTGATCTTGTAAAATACGAGCAGCAAGAGCGACAGCATCTTCAGCCGTAACAGAACCATCAGTTTCAATTGTCATAGATAACTTGTCGTAGTCGGTTATTTGACCAACGCGAGCATTTTCTACTTTGTATGAAACTTTTACAATTGGGCTAAACAACGCATCAACTGGAATCAGACCAATAGGCGCATCAGACGCACGTTGTGCGCGAACATAACCTTTACCAGTTTCAACAGTCATTTCCATATTGAGTTTTGCACCTTTATCCAAAGTACAAATAACATGATCTTTATTGATAACTTCCACATCGCCAGAAACTTCAATAGCACCAGCCTTAACTTCACCTGGACCAGTTGCAGTAAGGGTAATACGTTTTTTCTCTGCTGTACCACATTTAAGGCGTAATTCTTTGATGTTTAAAATAACATCGGTTACATCTTCGCGCACACCTGGGATAGAAGAAAACTCATGCAGAACACCATCTATCTTCAAAGAGCTAACAGCAGCACCTTGCAATGACGACAGTAACACGCGACGCAGGGCGACACCAAGCGTATGCCCAAAACCACGCTCCAAAGGCTCTGCAACTACAGTTGCCTGAAAAGGATTGTTCTTCGAAGTCATGATATCTAATTTGGTTGGTTTAATCATGTCTTGCCAATTTTTTGCCAACATTCTTTTTCTCCTAGTAATTTAGTGATAAGCAAATAAGTGATTATTGCTCTAAAATTATACCCTGAATTATACCCTGCGACGTTTCGGTGGACGACAACCATTGTGCGGCACTGGGGTTATGTCCTTAATGGAGGTGACAGTAAACCCAACGGTCTGCAATGCACGCAGCGCAGACTCACGACCAGAGCCAGGACCTTTAACAACAACAGCCAATGTTTTCATACCATGCTCTTGTGCTTTGCGACCAGCATCTTCAGCAGTTACCTGAGCAGCATACGGCGTTGATTTGCGTGAACCTTTGAAACCATGATGCCCAGCAGACGACCACGACACGGTGTTACCCTGCATGTCAGTAATGGTAATGATCGTATTGTTAAACGATGCGTTCACATGCGCCACACCAGTTGTAATGTTCTTGCGTTCACGCTTTTTAAGCCTTGCCGCACCTGCTTCTTTAGCTGCCATTTTTATCTCTTTCTTTCTTTCATTTACCAAATCCCGCAACAGATGCGGGACAACAGGAATCTAAGTGGCAATGCCACTAAGATTTACAGTTACTTAGTTGCAATCTTCTTACCAGCAATTGGTTTCGCCTTACCCTTACGAGTACGAGCATTAGTATGCGTACGCTGACCACGAACAGGTAATTTTTTACGGTGACGAAGACCGCGATAGCAGCCCAAATCAACCAGACGCTTAATATTCATCGATATTTCACGGCGAAGATCACCTTCCACTGTGTAATCACGGTCAATAATTTCACGAATACGAATAACTTCCGATTCTGCCATTTGATGAACGCGTTTTTCTGGCGGCAAACCTGCTTTTTCACAGATTTCCGCAGATTTAACACGACCAATGCCATGTATATAAGTAAGCGCAATATCAAGACGCTTGCCTGAAGGAATATTTACACCAGCGATACGAGCCACAAAAACCCCAAAAAATAAATAGTTAAATGAATAAGTTACTAAAAAAATTGGTTAAGAGGAGGAAGGATAATAGGGAAATTATAACTTCCGTCAACAGTTTTATATATTTTTTTCCTTTGTTTTTAAAATATTATCAATTTGCTGCGTAACGGCACCTATTTCTGCCATTCCATCAACAGATTTAAGTACCCCATGCTCCTTATAATAAGGCAGCAATGGAGCCGTCTGGCGGTGGTAGGCATCCAAGCGGGCAGAAACCGTTTCAGCTTTGTCATCAGCACGGCGGATAAACTCCGTTCCTCCGCACTCATCACATACATCTTTTTTACGAGTTTGCTTAAAGCTATCGTGATAGCCAGCACCACATTTTGCACAGGAAAAACGACCTGCGATGCGCTCTGTGAGCTGCCGATCATCAACCTGTATTTCAATAACAAAATCAATGCGTTTATTTTCTTTTTTAAGCATGATATCAAGTGCTTCAGCCTGCCCCAAAGTGCGGGGGAATCCATCAAGGATAAACCCACCCCTACAATCGTCCTGCTGGATGCGATCATGGATTAAATTTACAACCAGATCATCAGGAACAAGACCACCGCTTGCCATTATATCTTTAGCTATTTTTCCCAGTTCACTGCCAGAAGCAACAGCTGCCCTAAGCATGTCGCCAGTAGAAAGTTTTGCAACTCCGAGCCTGTTTTGGAGATGTTGTGCTTGTGTTCCTTTACCCGCACCTGGAGGACCTAATAAAATCAAATTCATTTTATTTTGCCCTTCAAACGAGCTTTTTTGATTAGACCTTCATATTGGTGAGCAAATAGATGTGACTGCACCTGAGTTACAAAATCAATAACCACATTGACAACAATCAGTAGACCAGTGCCACCAAGCTGGAATGGAATAGCGTATTTAGCCACAAATATTTCTGGCATAACGCAGACCAGCGACATATAAACCGCGCCAACCGCAGTTAGACGAGTTAGTATAAAATCAAGATAATCAGCCGTCTGCTGACCAGGGCGAACACCAGCAATAAACCCGCCGTTTTTCTTCAGATTGTCAGCTGTCTCATTTGGGTTAAATACCACCGATGTATAGAAAAAGCTAAAAAATATTATTAAAGCAACATAAGCTACAATGTATAATGGCTGCCCATGCGCCAGATAGCTGCTGATAGTTTGCAATACACCAGCTTCACCAGCATTAAAACTAGCAATGGTAAGCGGAAACAGTAATAACGAGCTGGCAAAAATAGGCGGAATAACACCAGCAGTGTTAAGTTTAAGCGGCATGTGGTTGCTTTCTTTAGCACCCATTTGCCTTCTTGGATATTGAATGATAACCCGTCTCTGCGCCCGTTCAACAAAAACAATTAGTGCAATCAACGCCAGAACAATAAAAATAATTAGAAAAAGAAATGGTGTTGAGATAACGTTGGTACGACCAAGCTCTAATGTTTGACTAAGAGCGCCTGGCAAACCAGCAACTATACCTGAGAAAATAATAAGAGAAATACCGTTACCAATTCCTCGCGCGGTAATTTGCTCACCAAGCCACATCAAAAACATTGTTCCACCGACTAAAGTCACGGTAGCCGTAAAACGGAAAAACATACCTGGGTCAATAACTGCTGAACCCTTTGCACCAGTCATCCCCTCCAAACCAACTGCAATACCGTATCCCTGCAAAGCAGCGAGTAGCACCGTACCATAACGCGTATATTGATTGATCTTTCTGCGCCCAGCATCACCCTCTTTTTTTAGAGCAGCTAGCGATGGAACAGCAAAAGATAAAATCTGCATTATAATAGAAGAGGAAATATAGGGCATCACCGCAAGCGCAAGAATCGACATGCGTGATAAACCGCCACCTGAAAGCATGTTAAACATGCCGAGAACACCACCGCCATGTTTCTGGAAAATCTCAGCCAAGATATGCGGGTCAATGCCTGGTACAGGGATATAAGTACCAATACGGTAAACAGTGAGTGCAAGCAACACAAACCACAAACGCTGCTTAAGCTCCGTAGCGCGTGAGAATGTACTAAAATTCATACTACTAGCAAGGCGTTCTGCGGCAGAGGTCATAATCTTATAAATTCCGTTACTTAATTACATACTAAGATCCCCGCCTTCGCGGGGATGACAGGAATCTAAGCAGCAGAGCTGCCAAGATTTACCGTCACTTTTCCACCAGCTTTTTCAACTGCCGCTTTCGCTGTAGCCGATGCAAAATGCACATCTAAAGTAACCTTGGCGGTGATAGTACCTTTAGCCAGCAACTTCACTTCTGTAGCAGCTTTACGCACTAATCTTGCATCTTTCAATACATCAATATTTATAGATTTTTTTGCATCAAGAACCCCAGCATCAACAGCCTTTTGGATAGCACCAAGATTAACTGTTTCATATTCATGACGTGTATAGTTATTGAATCCACGCTTTGGCAAACGGCGATGAATAGGTGTTTGACCACCTTCAAAACCATTGATACGCACACCAGTACGCGCAGTTTGACCTTTACCGCCACGACCAGAGGTTTTACCCTTGCCAGAACCGATACCACGACCAACACGCATTTTGCGATGTTTAGCACCCTTATTATCTTGTAATTCATTTAATTGCATTTTGATTATCCTAGAACAATTGTATGTTAGTTAGCTGACTCAACCTTGAGCAAGTGGCGAACTTTATAAATCATACCACGCACCGATGGTGTATCTTCAAGAACGCGTGACTTATGACGCTTATTAAGACCAAGACCAATAAGAGTTGCCTCTTGATCAGAGCGACGACCGATAGAACCAATCATCTGGGTAACTTTAACTTTACCAGCAGCACTCTTGGTTTCAGCTTTTTTTCCAGCAGCAGCTTTAGGCGATCTGGAGACAGCATCAACCTTTATTTCTTTTTTTGCAGAATCTTTAGCTGGAGCTTTTGTTTTTGCTTCAGTTGCCATATAATTTATTCCTTAGATTTTGTATCAGTTTTTGCAGAGTCAGTTGCTTTACCTTCGCGGCGATCAACTATCTCACCTACCGCTTTGCCCCTTTTTGCAGCAATAGCACGCGGAGATTTCATTCCCTCAAGTGCATCAAAAGTTGCCTTAAGCATGTTATGCGGATTAGATGTGCCAACAGATTTAGCAACAACATCCTGAATACCAAGTGCCTCAAACACAGCGCGCATTGGACCGCCAGCAATGATACCAGTACCAACTGGCGCAGTGCGTATTATAACTTTACCAGCACCAAAACGACCGTATAGATCATGATGCACAGTGCGGCCCTCACGCAAAGGTATCCGCATCATAGACTTCTTTGCTGTCTCAAGAGCTTTACGCATTGCATCAGAAACTTCTTTCGCCTTGCCAGAACCGTAACCAACGCGACCTTTTCCGTCGCCCACAACAACAAGCGCAGCAAAACCAAAGCGACGACCACCTTTTACCACTTTAGCAACGCGATTAATCGATACTAATTTATCGATCAAGTCACTGCCTTCTTCGCGACCACTTTTCTTTTCATTGCGTTCTGGACGTGCCATATTTTATTCCCAACTCTATTAAATACTATTTTACTTAGAAAGATAAACCAGCTTCACGCGCTGCGTCAGCAAGTGCTTTAACGCGACCATGAAACAAATAACCACCACGATCAAACACAACTTCTTTTACATTTGCCTTTTTAGCACGTTGAGCAATCAAAGAACCAATTACTTTCGCAGCCTCAATTGTAGAAGTTGATTTAACCTTGCCCTTCACATCTGCATCAAGAGATGAAGCTGAAGCCAAAGTTGCGCCTTTGCTATCATCAATCAACTGAGCATAAATATGCTTACCAGAACGGAATACTGAAAGGCGAACACGATCATTCGTTTGCCTACGGATAGCAGAACGAACCCTCTGTTTACGGCGTTCAAACAACGCTTTTGATTTAACGGCCTGAGACATTATTTCTTCTTCCCTTCTTTCTGACGTACATATTCACCTTCATAGCGAACACCTTTACCTTTATATGGTTCTGGTTTACGCAGGCTACGAATTTCAGCAGCCACCTGACCAACTAATTTTTTATCAAAACCAGATATTGTAATAGATGTCGGTTTTTCACAAACGATGCTGATGCCAGCAGGAATTGCAAATTTTATTTCATGACTGAAACCAAGGGCAAGAGTTAGATAGTTCTTATCTGCTGCTGCGCGGAAACCAACACCTTGAATTTCAAGGCGGGTAACAAAACCTTTGGAAACTCCTTCAACCATGTTGTTCACTTGATTACGAGTAGTTCCCCACATCGCACGCGAACGCTTATCTTCCTTGTCTACTGGCAGAACAATTACTTTGCCAGCATCGACTTTCACAGTAACCTCTGGAGCCAATTTAGCTTTCAGTTCACCCTTGCCACCTTTAACAGCAATCTCCCCAGAATTCACTGTCACAGTGACACCTGATGGTATTGCAACTGGTTGTTTACCTACACGAGACATTTTATAACTTTCCTAACTAACTAAAATACTGAACAAAGCACTTCACCGCCAACATTGGCTTGGCGAGCTTCAAAATCCGACATCACACCTTTTGAGGTGGAGAGAATAGCGATACCCAAGCCATTAAAGAATTTTGGCAATTTAGAAATTTCACAATAAACACGACGACCAGGTTTAGAAATGCAGGTTATTTCTTTGATAACCCGTTCACCATCATGATATTTGAGCTCAATATCAAACTCTGCCTTACCATCATTTTCAACACGATTGTAATCAGCAATAAAACCTTCGTTCTTTAAAACTTCAAGCACATTACCAAGCAAATTAGTTGCCTGACAACGAACGCGCGCAAGACGGGCAGATTGACCATTACGAATCAAAGACAACATATCAGCAAGACGATAATTCATCGACATATTTATTCTCCTACCAGCTTGCTTTGGTTAAGCCCGGAACACGTCCGAACGAACCAAGTTCACGCAATTTAATGCGCGAAAGTTTGAATTTACGATATACGCCACGAGCGCGACCAGTTAGTTCACAACGGTTACGATGGCGAGTCTTTGCACCGTTACGCGGCAATGCAGAAAGTTTGATTTGTGCTTGCAAACGCTCATCGAATGGCAAATCACGATCCATAACAATTGCTTTCAATGCACCACGCTTGTTAGCAAATTTCTTTGCCATTTTCAGACGGCGGTTATTTTTATTTATCGAACTCAGTTTAGCCATAAATTCTCCAACTATTTCACAAACGGCATATTCAGCGCGGCAAGAAGTGCCTTTGCTTCTTCATCAGTTTTTGCGGTACTGCAAATAACTATATCCATACCACGAATCTGATCAATTTTATCATAATTGATTTCTGGGAAAACAATCTGTTCTTTTAAGCCCAAAGCATAATTTCCACGACCATCAAAACTTTTATGCGGCACACCACGGAAGTCACGAACGCGAGGCAGAGCAGTGTTAATCAAGCGATCCAAAAATTCATACATGCGTTGCTTACGCAAGGTTACTTTGCAGCCAATAGGCATATTTTCGCGCAATTTGAAACCAGCAATAGCTTTTTTAGAACGAGTAATCAAAGCTTTCTGACCAGTAATCAACCCAAGCTCATTAACCGCCGCCTGAATGGTTTTACTATCATTAACATTCTCACCAACACCCATGTTGATAACAATTTTATCCAGCTTAGGAATCTGCATTCCATTTTTATAATTAAACTGCTTTTGCATTGCAGGGCGAACATCTTTTTCATACAGAGCCTGCAAACGGGGCGTATACGCACCACCCTTGCCAGAAGTTGTAGAAGCAGACTTTGCAGTTTTTTCAGCCTTAGGCGCTTTTTCAGTCTTTGCTGCAGCTTTATTTTCAGTTGCTTTAGCCATTATATTTTATCTCCCGAACGCTTGGAAACACGCACTTTGCTGTCTCCTTCAATTTTATACCCAACGCGTGTTGGCTTACCCGATTTTGCATCAATAAGCGAAACATTCGACACATGAAGCGAAGCTTCTTTTGCAATAATACCACCAGCAGAAGTCTTGCTCGCCTTAGTATGACGCTTCACCATATTAATTCCACCAACTACAACACGCGATTCACTGGTAATCACCTGCGTAATTGTTCCCTTTTTGCCTTTTTCTTTTCCAGCAATGACGACAACCTCGTCACCCTTTTTTACTTTGAATTTCACAGCCATTTTAAATATTCCCTATTATAATACTTCTGGTGCCAGAGAGACAATTTTCATGAACTGTTTAGCACGAAGTTCACGAGTAACTGGCCCAAAGATACGTGTACCAATCGGTTCATTCTGCTTGGTAAGCAAAACTGCCGCATTTTTATCAAAGCGGATGGTACTACCATCGGCGCGGTGAATGTCGCGCTTTGTACGCACAATAACCGCACGATGCACCTCACCTTTTTTTACTTTACCACGAGGAATAGCATCCTTAATGGACACCACGATAACATCGCCCACGCTTGCAAATTTACGCCCCGCACCGCCAAGCACTTTAATGCACATTACACGACGCGCACCTGAATTATCGGCCACTTCAAGGTTAGATTGTTGCTGTATCATATTTTATTTTCCTAATTTCTAGCCTTCGTAAACAACTTGCCAGCACTTGGTTTTAGAAATAGGAGCTGACTCCACAATCTGCACCTTGTCACCAACCTTAAACTGGTTCTTTTCATCATGCGCCGCATATTTTTTAGAGCGACGAATAGTCTTTTTATAAACCGGGTGAGAAACGCGACGTTCCACACGCACCGTTACAGTTTTTTCATTTGCGTCGCTAACGACAGTTCCTTGTAGTACACGCCTTGGCATGGATTATCCCTTCTTAGTTTTTTTAGCTACAGCCTTTTTAGGGGCAGCACTTTTAACATTATTAGTAGCTTCGTTCAACAAGGTTTTTGCCCGAGCTATAGTACGGCGAGCCTCACGGAAACCCTGCCTGTTTTCAAGAGAACCAGTAGCATCCTGCATCCGCAGATTGAATTGTTCTTTCTTGGAACTAAGGATTATATCCCTCAACTCTTCTTTTGATTTTGTACGCAGTTCAGAGGTTTTCATGTTTATTCTCCTTCATTCACACGCGAAACAAATTTAGTTTTAATAGGCAATTTTGCTGATGCACGGTCAAACGCTTCGCGGGCAACTGCCTCAGAAACACCATCAACTTCAAACAATATACGCCCTGGGGCAACACGCGCTGCCCAGAATTCTACAGACCCCTTACCGCTACCCATGCGAACTTCCGCTGGTTTACGAGTTACTGGCAAATCAGGAAAAATACGGATCCACATACGACCAACGCGCTTAACATGGCGAGAAATAGCACGGCGTGCTGCCTCAATTTGGCGGGCAGTAATACGCTCTGGCTGCATTGCTTTCAGACCATATTCACCGAAATTAAGAGTAAAACCACCTTTGGACGCACCTTTGATACGACCTTTATGGGCTTTACGATATTTTGTTTTCTTAGGACTCATCATATAGATAGTTACTCGTTACTAGTTATTCGTTATTTGTTGATAGAATTTCGACAGGAGCTGCTTCTGAAACAGTGCTGTCAATCTTCTTTTCTTTACCAAGTATTTCACCTTTAAAAACCCAAACCTTAACACCAATAGTACCGTAAGCGGTTTCTGAACGTGCAACACCATAATCAATATCTGAACGTAAGGTATGCAACGGCACACGACCTTCACGATACCATTCCATACGAGCAATTTCAGCTCCACCAAGGCGACCGCTAACATTGATACGAATACCAAGCGCGCCAAGACGAAGGCAAGACTGCACTGAGCGTTTCATAGCGCGACGGAAAGCAACGCGCTTTTCCAATTGTTGTGCGATAGATTCAGCAATCAAAGTAGCATCCAACTCTGGCTTTGCAACTGGCACAATATTCAGATGAACTTCATCTTTGGTGAATTTGGCGAGATCCTTCTTGATTTTATCAATATCGGCACCTTTTTTACCAATGACAACACCTGGGCGAGCAGTATGAATAGTTATATGCGCCTTTTTAGTAGGGCGTTCAATCACCACTTTGCTCACACCAGCAGCATCAAGACTCTTCTTCAAATAAGCCTGAATTTTGTAATCTTCATGTAACTTGGTTGCATAATCGCTACCCGCAAACCAACGTGAATCCCACGTTTTATTTACACCTACACGAAAGCCAATTGCATTTACTTTTTGACCCATATTATGCTTTCTCCTCTTTCTCACGCACTATCAGCGTCAAATTTGCAAACGGCCTAAATACACGCGCTGACTTACCACGACCGCGGGTATGCATACGCTTCATAACCAGATTTTTTCCCACATACGCTTCTTTTACATAAAGTGAATCAACATTCAAATTATGGTTGTTTTCAGCATTGGCAATCGCCGACTGCAATGCTTTTTTAACATCACCAGCAATACGCTTGCTAGAGAAAGAAAGCTGTGTAAGCGCACCATTAACATCCATTCCACGAATAAGGGCAGCAACTAGATTTAATTTCTGCGGACTGATGCGAATACGGTTGATTACCGCTTTCGCTTCATTTGGTGCTAATGCACGCTGCGTTGATTTCTTAGACATATACTATATCATCCTTATTTCTTAGCTGCGGTTTTTTTGTCAGCTGCTGTATGACCGTGGAAAGTACGGGTCGGAGCAAACTCACCAAATTTATGGCCAATCATATCCTCGTTTACCGACACTGGGATAAATTTCTTGCCGTTATAAACACCAAAAGTCAAACCAACAAACTGCGGCAAAATAGTCGAACGACGCGACCATGTCTTAATGATTTGATTGCGAGCCGCAGCTTTGGCATCTTCTGCTTTTTTAAGCAGATAGCCATCAACAAACGGACCTTTCCAAACTGAACGTGCCATCTTCTACTCCCTATTTCCCATGACGATTGCGCAGAATCAATTTATTCTTCTTCTTGCGCGAACGAGTTTTTGTACCTTTAGTTCCTTTACCCCATGGTGTAACTGGATGACGACCACCGCTTGTACGACCTTCACCACCACCATGCGGATGATCAACAGGGTTCATCGCCACACCACGAACGCATGGGCGAACACCAAGCCAACGGCTGCGACCAGCTTTACCAATAACCGCATTTTGATTATCAGGGTTAGAAACCGCACCAATAGTTGCCAGACAATCATGACGAATCAAGCGAAGCTCACCAGAACGAAGTTTAACCTGAGCATAACCAGCGTCCTTACCAACCAGCTGAACATAAGTTCCAGCAGCGCGAGCAAGTTGACCGCCCTTGCCTTCTTTCATTTCAACGTTATGAATAATAGTTCCAACAGGAATATTCTTCAGAGGAATTGTGTTACCTGGTTTAATATCAGCTCTTTCCGAAGAAATAACCACATCACCAACAGCCAGACGTTGTGGTGCAATGATATAAGCTAGTTCACCATCAGAATATTTGATAAGCGCGATAAAAGAAGTGCGGTTTGGATCATACTCCAGACGCTCAACTGTAGCAGCAACATCAAACTTATTACGCTTAAAATCAATAACGCGGTAAGATTGTTTGTGACCACCACCAACACGGAACGCTGTCAAGCGACCATAATTATTACGACCACCGCTTTTTGTTTTCCCTGCTGTCAGACCTTTAACTGGCTTACCTTTGTAAAGCTCAGAACGGTCAACAATAACCAGTTGACGTTGTGCAGGTGTTGTCGGTTTAAAACTTTTGAGAGCCATGTTATTTCACTCCCCCTTCTAAATTAATTGACTGACCTTCAGCAAGTGTAACAATTGCTTTTTTAGTGTCATTCTGTTTGCCTTTTATCCCGCGGAAAAGTTTTACCTTACCGAGACGGCGCAAGGTATTTACATTTGCAACTTTCACATTAAATAAAGCTTCAACTGCCGATTTAATATCAGCCTTAGTTGAATCAAGGCGCACGTTGAACATCACTTTGTTAAACTCAGAAACCATAGTCGATTTCTCAGTTATAACTGGCGACACGATTGTGTCGTAGTGATAAGCGCGAGCTTCTGTTTTTGTTATTTTCTTCGCTTTTTTCATTTAAGCCTCTCTTCAAGATGCTTCACTGCATCCTTAGTCAAAATCAACTGCTTGTGGCGAAGAATATCATAAACATTGATACCCTGCTGCGGCAGCACATCTACAAATTTAATATTACGCGCAGCTTTAGCAAAATTTTCATTCACTTCAGCGCCACCTATAAAAAGTGGAGCATCCCAACCATTCTTTGCAAACTGAGTAACCATAGTCTTCGTTTTTGCCGCTTTTACATCTACATTATCAACAATGAACAAGCTACCATCAGCTTGTTTAGAAGAAAGGGCTACACGCATAGCAAGTTTACGAACTTTTTTAGGTAAACCCAAAGCATGGCTGCGTACAACTGGTCCAAAAATCGTAGCACCACCACGCATCTGCGCGCTACGCATAGATCCCTGACGAGCATTACCAGAACCTTTTTGCTTAAATGGCTTTTTACCAGTACCACTGATTTCACTGATGGTTTTAGTTTTATGCGTACCAGAACGCGCTTTCGCACGCTGCCATTCCACCATACGGTGTAATATATCTTTACGCACTGTAGCACCAAAGACGGCATCAGAGAGTTCAATCTCGCCTGCTGCTTTGTTTTCTAATGTGACAACTTTTATTTTCATATATTTTCTCTACTATTTAGCTTACTTAAGCACTAGCTTCTGCAGCTTGTTCACCACCAGCAACCTTGCGTACACCTGCAGGAAATGGTGCAAGCGGATGAGCACCTTTTTTGCAAGCATCTTTAACAAGAACAAAACCATTTTCAGCACCTGGAACAGCACCGCGCACCATGATAAATCCATGCTCTTCATCAACAGAAATAACCTGAAGATTCTGAGTTGTCACACGCACTGTTCCCATGTGACCAGCCATTTTCTTGCCTTTGAATACACGACCTGGATCCTGACGTTGACCAGTTGAACCAGCCGAGCGATGTGAAACAGACACACCGTGCGATGCTTCTAAACCAGCAAAATTATACCGTTTCATAACACCAGCAAATCCCTTACCAATGGTGTTGCCAATGACATCAACAAACTGCCCTGGAACAAAATGACTAGCAACAATTTCAACACCTGGTTCAATCATTGCTTTTTCATCAACGCGGAACTCAACTAACTTACTCTTTGGCTCTACTTTTGACTTAGCATAGTGTCCACGCAAAGATTTAGAAACATTCTTTACCTTAGCTTTACCAACACCAAGCTGCACAGCGTTATAGCCATCCTTTGCAACTGTTTTATTAGCAACAACCTGACAATTATCAACATGCAATACGGTAACAGGTGTCTCAACACCTTCTTCCGTATACACACTGGTCATGCCCAGTTTTTTTGCGATTAATCCTGTACGCATATTACGCTGCCTCCGCCTTAATTTTAATGTCCACGCCAGAAGCAAGATCCAATTTCATCAAAGCATCTACTGTTTGTGGTGTAGGATCTAAAATATCTATCAAACGTTTATGAGTACGAATCTCGAACTGCTCGCGTGATTTTTTGTCGATATGTGGTGAACGGTTCACTGTAAAACGAGCAATACGAAGTGGTAGTGGAATAGGTCCACGCACCTGTGCACCAGTACGTTTTGCAGTTGATACAATCTCAGCCGTCGACTGATCAAGAACACGATGATCAAACGCTTTCAGCCAGATACGAATTTTTTGGTTTTGCATGTTAGGTTACTCCACAATTTTCGCAACGACACCCGCACCGATAGTGCGCCCACCTTCGCGGATAGCGAAGCGCAGACCTTCTTCCATCGCAATTGGTGAGATTAGTGTAGCTTCGATGCTGACGTTATCACCCGGCATAATCATTTCAACGCCATCAGGCAGTTTGATTGAACCAGTTACGTCAGTCGTACGGAAATAAAACTGTGGACGATAATTGCTGAAGAATGGTGTGTGGCGACCACCTTCATCCTTGTTCAGAACATAGATTTCCGCGGTGAATTTAGTATGCGGAGTGATCGAACCCGGCTTGCACAACACTTGACCACGCTCAACTTCCTCACGCTTCGTGCCACGCAGCAAAATACCAACGTTATCACCAGCGCGACCTTCATCAAGAAGTTTGCGGAACATTTCAACGCCAGTGCAGGTGGTCTTTTGTGTTGGACGCAAGCCCACGATTTCGATTTCCTCACCAACCTTCACAATACCACGTTCAACGCGACCAGTTACCACCGTTCCACGACCAGAAATCGAGAACACGTCCTCAACTGGCATGATGAATGGCTTGTCAATCGGACGTTCAGGTTGCGGGATTGAAGCATCCACCGCAGCCATAAGTTTAAGAACAGCTTCACGACCAAGCGCAGGATTCTTATCTTCCAGAGCGCACAGAGCCGAACCATGAATGATTGGAATAGTATCACCTGGGAATTTGTATTTGTTCAGAAGTTCACGAACTTCCATTTCCACAAGTTCAAGCAATTCAGGATCATCAACCATGTCGCATTTATTGAGGAACA
>JAOAUZ010000004.1 GCA_025464625.1 Rickettsiales bacterium
AGGAGCAGCAGGAGCAGCAGCAGTAGGAGGAGCAACAGCAGCAGCAGCAGGAGCAGCAGGAGAAGCAGCAGTAGGAGGAGCAACAGCAGCAGCAGGAGAAGCAGCAGTAGGAGGAGCAACAGCAGCAGCAGTAGCAGGAGGAGCAACAGCAGCAGCAGCAGGAGCAGCAGGAGCAGCAGCAGTAGGAGGAGCAACAGCAGCAGCAGCAGGAGCAGCAGCAGCAGGAGCAGTAGCAGCAGCAGCAGGAGCAGTAGCAGGAGCAGTAGCAGCAGCAGGAGCAGGAGCAGCAGCAGCAGCAGCAGCAGTAGCAGCAGCAGCAGCAGGAGCAGTAGCATGACCAGATCCATTTTTACCTTTGCTATTAAAACCCTTTCTACTATTTTCATTTTTAATACTAGCAACATTTGAACCAGTGGTAGGAGCAGAAACAACAGTAGAAACTGATGGTATCACAGCTCCAGCTTCTGGTGGCACGGCAGCACTGACTGATGCGACTCTAGCAGGAGCAGATTGCTTATTATCTGCGTGCATTATCTCACTATACACTGTACTTCCTACTTCTAAAATTCTTTGTTCTGTTAACATGAACTTCAAATCTGGATGTTCTACCGCAGTTTTTCTCAAATTATTAATAGTAGAATTCTGAACTTTTTCTGCGAAAGCCTTTTTTACGGCAATCTCGGTAGGGTCATTTGTAGATGCTTGAGTAATCGCGGTAGAAAAAAGAGTAGCGGCTCCATCTTTTAATGCTGCAAAAGTACGGCTAGTTGCGGCAGCAGCACTGGTGGTGACAACGCTAGTAGGGCTAAGTTGTTCATGTACAGCATCGCGAACAGCTCCAGCTAGCAAATCTATTTGATTCTTATTGGGAATCAATTGCGATATCTTACTAACATTTTGCGATTTCAAAAATTCCTGAATAGCAGGACTTTCGCCGAGCTTCTTATCCAGTTCATCAAGAGTTACAAAACGATCGTTTCCTTTTAAATCTTTCGCATGAAAGCCACGCTGATTTTGTCCTTCAGAGCCAGAAATGGCTTCTTTGGTCATGTTAGTTATCTCTTGAAAATTGACACCTTGTTTAAGATTTAATACTCCTGCAATGGTCGCATAGTTTTCTTTAAAAATATTTACTGCTTTAGTAAAAACAGTATTCTTGGCATCCTTAAATGCTTTTTCACTTTGTTCTTTCTGATTTAAATCTTTTAGCGAAAATGCCATATTACTACCCTAAATATTAGTGTACACAATGTAACTCTACCCTAAAACTTATAAAAAGTGTTGTGAAGTTTTTGTTACAATATAGTCTGTGTTTGGCGAAATATTACAATTTTGGGTTGATTTTGGCTGGTGATATGACTAAGTTGTTAATAATTAATGATAAAAAATTAGTTATTATTTCCGCCTGTACAGTGTAAATTAGTGGGTATCGGGGTGTTTTTATGGCGATTGTCAGCGTAAAAATTAATAATAGGGAATATCATCTGGCCTGTGATGACGGGCAGGAGGAGCATCTGCGCTTGCTGGCGGATGATGTGGATGAGCGCGTGCGTGACTTGGTTTCGCGCATGGGCGGCAATACTGGTGAGGTGATGGGGTTTTTGCTCGCGGCTATCACCATGGCGGATGAACTTATTGAAAATAAACGTGAAATTGAAAAACTTTCTTCTGGCTCACGGCAGTTTGCGGCTTTGCTTGAGGGGGGCGGGGAATCAGGGGCGGTTTATACCGAGGATGCCATGGCGGTTACGCTTGATGAAATAGCCGAGCGCATCGAAAGGATTGCGCAGCGTATAGAAATACGCTAGACTTGCAGCCGAACGGTTCTGCTCGGTACGTTTGGTACACTGTCCCTTGGACCAATATCCTTTTGTTCGGGAACTGTCACTGGTGGAGGTCTTGCCTCTGCACATATGGTACCCACCTTTACAAACGGGTCGAATGCGGCTTGTTTCAACCGACGGCCAGTTGGTGGTTCCGTTCGTTTTTTGTCATCCCGAGCGTAGTCGAGGGATCTTTGCAAATGACGAGATTTTTCACCGCGTTCAGAATGACATGGTATGAATAATAAAAAATCCCTGCGGGAAAAGATTATTGCCGAAAGATTGCTCATACCAGCTCCAGTTGCGAGTACGGCATCTCAAAAAATAGGAAATTTTTTACTAGAGATTATTTCCGAAAATAGCAAGGTGGCGGTCTACTGCGCGGTGCGCGGTGAGGTTGATGTTTCTGGTGTATTAGATAAATTGCGCGCTCGGGGAAATAAAACCGCGCTGCCTGTTGTTGTAGAATCAGCAAAAATATTGAAATTCCTTGATTGTCCATCTGGTGAAACGCTTGTCGTTGGAAAGTTCGGAATATCTTGCCCACCTTCGCATTTGTCAGAAATTATGCCAGATGTTCTGATTGTTCCCATGGTAGCGTTTGATGAGGATGGTCATAGGTTGGGGTATGGTGGTGGTTATTATGATGCCACAATTAGGCATTTACGGTTGCGGAATGAAAAATTGCTGGTTATCGGTGTGGCGTATGCTATGCAGCGTGTGGAAAAACTGCCAATTCATGATGGTGATCAAAAAATGGATATGGTGGTGACAGAAAAAGAAATTATAAATTGCATATGAAAATATTATTCCTAGGTGATGTGGTGGGCAGAAGTGGTCGTGATGCGGTGGTGAAAAATCTTCCAGCATTGCGCCGTGACATGGCTTTGGATGCGGTTATCGTAAATGGTGATAATGCTGCTGGTGGTTTTGGAATCACTCCTCAAATTGCCAAAGATTTTTTTGCTTGTGGAGTTGATGTTATAACTGGTGGCGATCATATCTGGGATCAGCAAAAAGATATTGTTTCTTATATATCGCAGGAAAAAAGATTATTGCGCCCTGAAAATTTTCCAGTGAAAACGGTTGGCAGTGGTAATTATTTACTCACTCTTGCTGACGGGCGAAAATTGCTGGTGTTGCATTTGCTCGGGCAAGTTTTCCACAAGGAACATACGCGCTGTCCATTTCTAACTGCTGATGAAATTCTGGAAAAATATCGTTTAGGCAATGTTAGCATCGTGGTTGATTTTCACGCTGAAGCGACTTCTGAAAAAATGGCGATGGGTAAATATTTGGATGGGCGGGTTAGTGTTGTAGTGGGCAGCCACACCCATGTGCCGACTGCGGATGCGCGGATTCTGCCTAAAGGCACAGCTTACCAAACGGATGCTGGCATGTGTGGGGATTATGATTCGGTGATAGGTTTTGATCCAGCAGCACCGCTTGAGCGTTTTCTTACTAAAATATCCAAGCCAAAAATGGAAGCGGCACAAGGCGCAGCCATGCTTTGTGGGTTATATATTGAAATTGATGATAAGACAGGATTGGCTGGTGTTTGCCGTGCTTTTATGCATCCAAAAGCCCTGTAATTATCCTACTTCACAAACATCGTTATATATAATATAATAACGCTGTTACTTCGGTAACTATGACAATAAACGCGATTCAGAATAAACGGATTGGACCCGGGGGCAGAACCCGGCAGCTCCACCACCCTTCGCTCTACGAGCTTCGGGTGGCAAGCCACCTGAAGTCGTAAGACGAAGGAGTGTCGCCCGTAGCTTAAGCGTAGGGGGACTGGTGAGCCACTGGAAGCAGAAACGAATATGGGGCTGACTCAGGCTCGACAGACGTAGTAAAGGTGTTGTTTTTGTCCGCTATGATACTAGCGTAATTAGGTCAAAACTTTAAATGCTAACGATAACGTTGCATTTGTTGCTGCTAACGACAACACAGTCGTAGAAGTTGCTGTTGCTGCCTAACGGCGCATAGCTTACTCTAGTAGTAACACGGTCATTGGAACGGGTACCGGGTAACAGAAACCCGTTCCGCTTAACTGCTACTGATATATAGTTAAAATATATAAACGAAGTGCTTGGTGACAAATGGTTAGTGATTAGTGTACAATACGTTAACCAAACATAAAATATTAAGCGAAAAATATTAAACATATGAGCAAAGATCAGCTACATTATCCTACCTTAATTGATCAGGCAATGCGCGGTGTTGTGCGTGATGTTTTGAGGCGTGTGCAAGCCACTGGTTTGCCTGGAAATCATCATTTTTATATTTCTTATTCTACGTTGCATTCTGGTGTGAAAATGTCAGATCAGTTGCGCGCGAAATATCCAAAAGAGATAACCATAGTTATTCAACATCAGTTCTGGGATTTTAAGGTGGAAGATCAGCAGTTTCATGTGACTCTTTCTTTCGGTGGCACGCCAGAAAAATTGACGATACCGTTTGCAGCTCTAACGGCTTTTGCTGATCCTAGCATTAAGTTTGGTTTGCAGTTCCAGCAGTCAGAAATGTTTGAAGTGGATTCAATTTCTGTTGATGATGTTGCAAAGATAGCTGTTGAGATTGCGCCAACAGATGAATCTGGTGGCGAAGATAAAATCATCTCTCTTGATGCGTTCAGAAAGAAGTGAGAATTTTGTTATTGGCTTTGCCACTTAAAAAATTCTCATCCCGCACTCCTGTCCTCCGAAGCCTTGGCGAAGGAGGATGTCGCGGGATCTGGTGCAGGACGGTTATGGATGCTAACTCAAAATAATCCCTTCATACAATATGCTATCGCCAAAGCGCGTATTGCTGCAAAAAATGGTGAAGTTCCAGTTGGTGCTGTGGTGGTAAAAGACGGGAAAATAATTTCCGAAGCATATAATCTTGTAGAAACAAATCGTGACCCAACGGCACATGCCGAAATGCTGGCTATCCGCTGCGCCTGCGAAATTATAAATTCTCCTCGTCTCGTTGGTTGCGATTTATATGTTACGTTAGAACCATGTGCTATGTGCGCGCAGGCAATAAGTTTGGCTCGGATAAGCCGCCTTTATTTTGGTGCGTATGATGAAAAAGGTGGGGGGGTTGAGAATGGTGCGCGGATTTTTTCATACCCAACCTGCAATCATAAACCAGAAGTTTACGGTGGAATAAACGAGAGTGAATGTGGAGAGTTATTAAAAGAGTTTTTCAGAGAAAAGCGGTAGAATATCTCAGGCGGCAATTCGCACTTTTTTGTTATAAAATCCCTTATAAAAATCAGGCTTTATATTAAATTCATATTTCCCACTTTTATTTTTAGGAATTTTTTTGCAGATGTGAGTGATGTCAAAATTTGGATAATAGGTCATTATCGGTGAATTCATCAATTTTTTTAAGACATAGCCTTCTTCATATTTATCCAGCTTTGCCTTAATTTTTTTGTCAATTTTCCATAGCTCACCCAGCACCACATCCTTTTTTTTACCAGTATAATATAATAGAGGATAAGTCTCATCTGGAGCTAGGTATAGAACGTAGCCAACTAATTTTTTCTTGCGGAGATATTTTGCTCCATCCATGTGTTTGTGCAGGATTCCGCCTTTTTTTAGAGTTCCGTAGGCAAATATTTTCATATTGTCTTGCTCTTAGATTCTGGTGATTTAGCCGCAAAATCCATAAGAGTTTTGGGTGCAATATCCTGTGTGAATTTTTTTGATTCAGTAACTGGAGTTTCAGTTTTTTGTTCAGCTTTTGCAGATAATTTTTGTATATCTACACCAAACCTAGCGAATACTTTTTCCACATCTTCACCTGCTTTAATGGCAGAGGCAGCTTGTTTTACTTCCTTCATATCGGCAGATTTATTGGCAAGTTCGACATATGCAAGGCTTTCGGGAAATTTTTCCAGCATTCCAAAACCAATAAGATAATTGAGCTTGCCCAGAGTGAATCTATCGGTGTTTTTATCTGGTTTATTGTCATATGTATTGTTGAGAAATTTTGCTATTTTGTTAGCAAGTTTTATATCATTTTGTCCCTCTGGGGATTCTGCCAAAGGTACGGGATAATGCTTATTATGATGTTTTCTCTGTAAATTTATCAGTGCCTGAATATCTTGCGGTTGAATTGCTCTGTATGGGTCAACATCCTTATGATTTATTGTATTACTAACCAGTTTTTGTTCAAAATCAAAAAACGATTGCTCACGCAGGAATCCTTCTCCGTATATGTGCATACCAACGGCACCAACGCCAGCATTGGCATTTACGTCATATTTAGGTTGTATGCTCTGAAAAGATTTATCCCTGAATTTATGCCAAGGAATAAAGAATGTTGAGGCGGTAGCTATTCGCGTTGCGGTTCTTTTTATGTAGTTATTACGCGTTATTTTAAGAGACTCATTTTGGCTTTTGATAAAAATATCTGACAGAGTCACGTCTTTGGTTTTTTTACCCAATTCATAACCAACGGCTTCTGCATAAACAGCCTTAATATCATTCAATGTATTTTTGCTGTACATACCAACGATACCAAGGACGCTTGCTCCCATGCCAAAGGCGGCAAAATTGCGTGATGCGTAACGCCCGAAACTTGGCTCTTTCCATGGTTTAGTGTCTGGGGTAATTTCTGGTTTCTTTTTGTCCAAAAAATTAAGCGGATTAATTTCTTCAAGCGTTAGCCAGATATATCGCGTACCAACCAATGGTGCGAGAAGTTGTGTGAATAGGGAGCTATACCAGCTCTGATCTGACTTAAGCTCTGGTCTTTCCACTGGAGCTACCGTCTGTTCTTTAGCTAGAATTTTATTATTTTCGTCAACCATTTTGTATCTCTACCAGCATTTATCAAATCAACCATTGTTTAAATAGTAACTATACTATGCAGTTTTGGCATAGGTTTTTTTGCCATCATTTCCATTTTTGTTGAATTATTATACCATAATGAGCGATTTCGTATTGTTAAGTTTTTGTTACGAAAAATCCACTAATGCCTATACTTTTATTATTAGTTTAATATATTGATATATAAGTGTTAAACATGATTTTTTGAGAAAAATAGTGAAAAATTGTAAGAAACTGGATTTTCTTCCAATATTTAATGTAATGAATGGCTTGCGTGATTAACCATAAAAGCATAAAAACTAGCAATTCAATTATGATAACCAAAAGGACTCACCATGGCTGCGTATCAATATGTTTATGTAATGAAAGACCTTTCCAAAAAATATGCGGGCGGAAAGGAAGTGCTGAAAGGCATTTATCTATCGTTTTTACCAGGAGTAAAAATTGGGGTTTTAGGGCCAAACGGTTCGGGTAAATCAACCTTGCTGAAAATTATGGCGGGTCTTGATAAAGATTATAACGGTGAAGCATGGGCAGCTGAAGGTGCGCGTGTTGGCTACCTGCCACAAGAACCACAGCTAGATGAAACTAAAGATGTAATGGGTAATATCATTGGTGCGCTCGGTGAGCAAAAGGCATTGCTGGATCGCTTTAATGAAGTTTCCAATAAGCTTGGTGAAGTTACTGATGATGATGAGATGATGAAGCTTATTGAAGAACAGGGCGAGCTTCAGGAAAAAATTGAGGCAGCAGGCGGTTGGGATATTGAACGCGATATTGAAATAGCTATGGACGCGCTGCGTTGCCCACCGAAAGATGCTGACGTTAGCAAAATTTCAGGCGGTGAAAAAAGGCGGGTGGCACTCTGCAAATTGCTGTTGGAAAAGCCTGATTTATTGCTATTGGATGAACCAACCAACCATTTGGACGCAGAGTCGGTGGCGTGGTTGGAGCATTACCTAAAAGAATATAAAGGTACGGTGATGATGGTAACGCATGATCGCTATTTCCTTGATAATGTTACAAGCTGGATTCTGGAATTGGATCGTGGTACGGGCATTCCGTATGAGGGTAATTATTCAGCGTATTTGGAGCAAAAACAAAAACGTTTGGCGCAGGAAAAAAGTGAAGAAAATTCCCGCCAGAAACAGCTCGCAACCGAGCTTGAGTGGATTCGTCAGGGTGTTAAAGCTCGCCAAGCGAAAAGCAAGGCGCGCATCGCTGCTTATGAAACTTTGCTGGCGCAGGAAAATAAGGCGCAGGTTGGCGTGGCGCAGATTGTTATTCCTAATGGCCCTCGTCTTGGAAATTTGGTTATTAAAGCTGAGCATGTGTGCAAAGGTTTTGGCGATAGGTTGCTTATTGATGATTTATCATTTGACTTGCCAGCTGGTGGTATTGTGGGGATTATTGGTCCAAACGGTGCAGGTAAAACCACTTTGTTCAAAATGATAACGGGCAAAGAAAAACCAGATTCAGGAACATTTGTAGTTGGTGATTCGGTGAAGCTCGGTTATGTAGATCAATCGCGTGATACGCTTGGCGATAAAAATACTGTGTGGGAAGAAATCTCAGGTGGTGATGAAGAAATCATGCTTGGTAAAAAACTGGTGAAGTCGCGTGCTTATTGTTCGAGCTTTAATTTCAAAGGTTCTGACCAACAGAAAAAAGTTGGCACACTTTCGGGCGGAGAGCGCAACCGCGTGCATCTGGCGAAGATGTTAAAAGCTGAACATAACGTGCTGCTGCTCGATGAACCAACCAATGATTTGGATGTAGAAACACTCCGTGCGCTCGAAGATGCGTTGATGGATTTTGCTGGTTGTGCAGTGGTTATTTCGCATGATCGATGGTTCTTAGACCGCATAGCAACGCATATTCTTGCCTTTGAAGGCGATAGCCATGTGGAATGGTTTGAAGGTAACTACGAAGCTTATGAAGCTGACCTAAAACGTCGTCTTGGTGTGGATGTCCTCACCCCGACTAAGGTGAAGTATAGACCGATAAGGCGGGGGTAGGGTGCTTTAACCGCGTCTGCTATCTGTAGATTCAACTAGCTCGACCACTATTTTTTGCTTTGTAGAATAGCCACTATTTCTGCGTGACCTTCGTCATTGGCGATGTTTATGGCGTTCTCGCCGTTTTTGTTACGAATGTTTTTATTAGCACCTTTTTCAAGCAATAACTTCACAGCTTCTTTATGGTTTTTATGAGCCGCAAGTATCAGCGGTGTGTTTCCTTCTCTATCTTTTGCATCAATTTTTGCTGATTTTTTTAATAGCTGTGGGATTACAAAAGTTCTGTTGTTCCATGCAGCCCAATGCAGAGGAGTTTGTCCTGTTGGTGCAGCAAGATTGGCATCTGCCCCACGACTTAGCAATTCATTTACCATATCTACAGAACCAATGCTGGCTGCAACATGTAGCGGTGATTTTCCTTCTGGGGAAATATGGTTTACAGAGTTCAAAAATCCTTTTCCCTTTGGTAACAAATCATTCTTTGCAGCAAATACCGCCTGCATTATTTTGGCATATTCAAGGCTGTGTTTTTTGTCGGAACGATTGCCCTTTTCCAACAAAAGTTTTACAGTATCAACTAATCCGCGGGACGAAGCAAAATCAAGCGCGCTAAAACCATCTTTATCTTTGATATATATGTTTGCTCCAGCGTCAATTAAGCGCAAGCAGATTTCATTTTGCCCTTGATAGGCGGCCCCTATAAGAGCAGTGCGGTTATCACCATCACGCCCATTAACAGGCATATCACTGGCTAGTAACATATCGACTTCTTTTATGTCGCCTCTGGTTGCTGCCTGAATTAATGGTGTAGAATCGGTATTGCTACCGCTGAAAAAACCGCCGATTAGATTGCTTCCACCAACTGATGGTAAAATTGAAACTTTACTTTCTTCGTTAGGAGAGCCGATACCTCCTATTGGTGATTCATCCATTAGACCGCCACCGCCCTCACTAAATACGCCAACGTTATCAGCTGCTGCAAAAATATTAATAGCAGGAACCAGACGGAGCAGGCTGCCGAGAATGGCGGCAATAATTACATATTTCAAAATGCGAAAAGACCCCCCGCGATTCTGTGGAATATATTGCTGATAGTTGGGTAGAGCTGGTCGGCGCATGTTTTCTTATGTTAGCTATATTGTTTAGTTGGTATCTATATAGCGCAATTATTTGACAAAAACATCTTAATAATTGCACCATCGCAACTAATGTTTTAGAGTCATGGTTACATGGCTTTTATAGAGGAAGATTATGCGCTGGGTTGATATTCGTGAAATAGCGATTCGTTTGGAGGAGTTGTATCCTGATGCGGATAATGTTAATCTGCGCTTTACCGATTTGCGAGACTGGGTAATGTCCATTCCTGAATTCAACGATAATCCAAATGGTTGCAATGAGAAACTGTTAGAGGCTATCCAAATGGCGTGGCTTGATGAGCGTGATTAGTGAATTTGCGTGCGAGTTAAAAACTCCAGAAGAGACATATTTATTTGCAGAAAAACTTGCAAAATTGTGTAGAATTGGCGATTCCTTATTGCTTTATGGTGATGTCGGGGCGGGGAAAACAACCTTTGCTCGCGGATTTATTCAGTCACTTATGCAAACAAAAGAAGAAATTGTAAGCCCAACTTTTACGCTGGTGCAGACTTATCCGCTTGCAAGCGGTGGAGCAGTTTGGCACTGTGATTTGTACCGTTTAAAGAGTCCAGATGAATTGTTGGAGCTGGGTCTTGATGAGGCTTTTGATAAGGGTATAATTCTTGTCGAGTGGCCAGAGATAGCAGCTAGCCAGATGCCAAAAAATTCATTAAATATTACGCTCAAGATAGAAGGGCAGGGACGTAAAATCTCTCTAGCTGGAAATGTCGATGTGTGGCAAGACAGGTTAGAAAAATTGGATAATTGGAAAAAATAAATGATACGCAGGCAAGGCGAAGTAGAAAATTTTCTAAGCGATAATGATTTTGCAGGGGCGCAGTTGCAGCCACTTGCTGGGGATGCCTCAGCGCGGCGTTATGTGCGGGCAACTTTGGGTGATAGGCGGGCGATGATTATGGATACGCCAGCTGAAGGAGAGAATTTTCCTGTATTTGTGCAGGTGGCAGAGTATCTCCATAAAAATGGCTATAGCGCACCTGCCATTCTCGCGCGTGATATGCAAGCAGGATTTTTATTGTTGGAAGATTTTGGTGATGAAAGTTTTACGCGTATTCTAAGCAGCCAAAAAAGTGAATCGGAAGATATGCTTTATGCAGCGGCGATTGACCTTCTCGCACAGTGGCATGACGAAGCCAGCACCGATTCTTTATCACTTCCGTTTTATGATGAAGAACTCTATTTGCGGGAAGTAAGCTTGTTTCCCGATTGGTTTTTGCCACAAGTTCTAGGCAAAGAAAAAGCATTATCTTTACGCTCTGAATATATGGATATATGGCGCGAAATATTATGCTCTTTCCCACTTGGAAGAAGTATATTTGTCCACCGTGATTTTCATGCGGATAATCTGATGTGGCTGCCTGAGCGTAGCGGAACCAAGCGGGTTGGGCTGCTTGATTTTCAGGATGCGGTGATTGGCGATTCTGCCTATGATATTGTGTCGCTGCTCGAAGATGCTAGGCGTGATGTGCCAGCGCAAATTGTTGAGTCTATGATTGCACGCTATCTTGCGCGGACTGGCGTGGATGCGGATAATTTTCATAATTCCTATAATATTCTGGGTGCGCAACGTAACAGTAAAATAATTGGTATTTTTGTTCGTCTAGCCGTGCGTGATGGTAAGGAAAATTATTTAAAATTTCTGCCCCGCGTCTGGGGACATTTGCAGCGTGATATAAAACATCCGTTGCTTAAAAAACTATATGACTGGTTGGAATTGCATGTTCCTCAGGAATTGCGCGGTGAGATAAAATTATGATAAAAAAAGCGATGGTTATGGCGGCAGGGTTCGGCACAAGGATGCGTCCGCTGACTTTGCAGATTCCAAAACCGCTGGTGCAGGTTTGGGGGAAACCGCTTATCGATTATTCATTGGATTTTTTGGCTGATGCTGGTGTTGAAGAAGCGGTGGTCAATAGCCATTATTTAGCGGAGTTATTAGAAGCGCATTTGTTAAAGCGCACCAGTAAGCCTAAAATTATCATCTCGCGGGAAAATAATGTTCTGGAAACTGGTGGCGGGATAAAAAACGCGCTGAAATTATTTGATGATACGCCATTTTTTGTGGTAAATAGCGATGTGATTTGTATAAATGGTAAAACACCAGCTCTGCGTAGGCTTTGGCAAGCGTGGGATGATGCAAAAATGGATGCGCTACTACTGCTGCATAAGGTGGAAGATGCCGTTGGTTATGAGGGCAGGGGAGATTTTTTTGTTGGTGATGATGGAGTGCTGCGCCGTCGCTCGGAGCAGGAAACCGCCCCATTGGTTTTTACTGGTGTACAAATTATCCATCCGCGATTGTTTACGGATTCCCCTGATGGGGCATTTTCACTTAATGTTTTATATAACAAAAATCTGGTGCGTGTTGGTGCAGTTGTGAATGATGGGGCGTGGCTGCATGTTGGCGATCAGGATGGACTTGCACAAGCAGAGGACTGGTTAAAAACCAATAAAAAATAGCGAAACAACTTTTTGTCATCCCGAACGAAGTGATTCCAATTAAATATCAAGTACACACCAATATTTGTCGTCATTGCGAGACGAAGTCGAAGCAATCCAGTATTTTTATCATACTGTGACAACTGGATTGCCACGAAAGCTACGCTTTCTCGCAATGACAAAAATTATTTTTTGTTGTCTTAAAGAGGATAATAAATGCAAAGATTATTCACATGCGTTCTAAACGACAGTTTGTAAAACTGAACTCTATGGTGCTGGAGGATAAGGGCAGCTATAGGCTGGCACGGCAAGACGGGCAGCCTCTGCAGCATCGGCATCAGATACACGGGCAGCAACCGCCGCATTGGCAGCATCCAGTTCTGCCTGAAGGCGGGAAAGTTCGGCATTTATTGCATCTCTCTCCGCTACCAGAGCAGGATCTGGCGCGGCTATAGTAGGCATAGACGAAGTAAGTGCGTCAAGAGCAGCCTGAGCATCCCAAACAGCTTGCCTTGCAGCGTTAGCATCTGCCAATGGTATTGCATTTAAGTTATTGAAACTATCAAGTGCTGATTGATATCTATTCACATCAGCTTGTAAAGCAGCAGTATTATCTGCTGTACATCCAGTATATGTCGGAGGGGTAGCTTGGCAACCAGCAATATTCCTTCTCGCACGGTTAATATAATTCACCAGTTGAACTGGATTCATAGCAGGAAAATTTGTCCTTTGAGTAGCATTATAGTCTGCATAATTACGATCTACGATAGCCTGTCTTGCTCTTAGATCTGTAATGGCATTGTTTAATGTAGTTTGTGCAGCGGTAACTGATGCGGTGGCTGTAACAGTAGCGTTGGCAATCAGTATTTCTATCTCTGCCAATCTAGCTGTTGCATTAGAAAAATAATCGAGATAAGCGCGATTAAGTTGCTCTGCTAACGCATCAGCATCAGATATTGCATTTTCAGCTGTATTTAACCGGTCGTTTGCAGCCTGAACTGCGGCATCGTAAGCTGCCTGCGCAGCTGCTTCCTGAGCGGGTGTGCATGCCAGAGGATCAGGAGGTGGCACAGGACCACCTGGTGGAGGTGGCGGTGGTGGCGGTGGTGGCGGTGTAGATCCAGGAGGCCAAGGGCAGCTTAATGGCGGAAGGTCATCAAGAGCAGCCTGAGCAGCAACGACCGCAGCCTGAGCATCAGTAACAGCCTGATTGGCAGTAGCTATCAATCCCTGCAGGCGAGCTCGCTCAGCATTTATTGCATCTCTTCTGGCAATCATTGCTGGGTCTGGTGGTGTTGTCGGAGTACCAGAAGTTGGAAGGCTGTTGAGGTAGTTTTGGGCATCAACAACAGCTTGCCGTGCAGCATCAACCGCTGCGTTTGGAGTTTCGGTAGCGGCGGTAAGAGTGGCAGTATTGGTTTCAATAGCCTGTAGCTCATTAAAAGCAGCCATCTGTGTTGCTGTATAATTCTCAGGGTCCACACCAGATGCCTCTGCTGCTTGAAGAATTGCTCTGTCAGCATCAACCGCCGCTCTATTAGCATTAATATAATTTCTGAGGGCATCGTTTGCTGGTTGTGCAGCAGCCACCGCATTATTATAATTAGTTATTGCTGTATTCAAAGCGGTTGTTGCTGCTGCAATAGCACTTCTCTCCGCCGCTGTTGAACCACTTGCCTCGGCTGCTCTTATTGCTGCATTCAAAGTGGCTAATTCTTCGGCGGTTGAGTTGTAATAAGCCTGATAATCGCTAGTTACCCCCTCAACTCTATTTTCTGCTTCACCCAAATTACTTCTTGCAGTGGTGAGTGCATCAGCGGTTGCATTCATTGCATCTCTATAGGCTAACTGTGCAGCTCGCCATTGCTCCGCTGTGCACTCGGTTGAAGGTGGTGGCGGCGGTGGCGGTGGTGGTGCGTCGGCAGCAGTTTCACAAACTTGGCGACCTGGGAAGCAGAGGCTTCTTTCAGCAGCGTAGTTGTCACACTCGCCCCACTTTGGTCCGCAGAGAGTTAAATCCTGAACAGCACCAGTTCCCGCACCATTATAACCAATTACATAGTTAGATGGAGGGTCAAAACCAGCGTTCACACAATAGGAGAAGCTATCGGTTGCTAATTTTGAGGTATTAAGATCTGGACCACCAGCTCCGCTTGCTGTGTTTATCATCGGGCATTGACGCTGTGCAGTGTCCGCTGATGGGCGATAGATTTTTACATTATCCCACACACTATTAGGAATAAGCACCCCATTTGTATCCCTGATACCCTCTCCGCCCAGTACGCAGGAAGTAAATTCTGGATCTTCACATGAAGGATTGTTATCCCCGATTTTTGCAAGATCGGTAGGAGGTAAGAATCTTATCAGTTCGTCATTAATAGTCGGAGCTCTCGGGACCTCAGTTGGCGAAGTTGGATGGAGAGTAACTATCCTAAGAGATCTTGCCCGAGTTGGAACTTCAGTTTTGTAAATAGTCCTCTGTTGGTTAAGTCCCGCGGATGTTGATATACCAGCGGCGGTTGGGAATTTTCCTTGGTTCCAGCCCTCAATTTTTACAAATCTAGGCTCTACTTTGTTCACTTTAGCAACATAGGAAATACGTTTTATTCCGTTTATTGTGTAGATGATTAGATCTCCAGCCTCTGCATCATCAAGACCAGTTAACCGAGCAGGATCTGGTCCAGTGGACAGTGGATTAGGGTTTCTTTCAAATTCATTATTCGGGTCAGCAACATATCCTCTCCAACCCAATGGCCATGGCCATTGAACACCAGTTTTGCTCGTATAGTTTGCTCCAGCCCGAGCGAGAACGAAATCTTCCTGCGCAAGTGGTTTGAATAGTTTTTCATAACGTCCGATGCAGTTAAGACCGAAGCGACGCAATGTCCACATCTGGTGACCTTTAATACCTTCCCAGCCATTTATTTTGCCAGTGCGGGCAGTTTGTGTCAGCGATGATCTCGGATCAATATTAGCGGCAGTGGTAGTCTGCCTTTCAGTGGCAACGAAAGAGTGTCTAGCATCATAGAGTTGTTGTTCAGCTGCAGCAAGCTCTGCCTTAGCAGCATTCCATGCGGCTAGAAGGCAAGGCATACATGGACAATGCCAATACCTTCCGCAACTACGACCATACGGAGGATCGCATCCCCACCAGCATGCCCAAGGATTTTCATAAGCATATTTTGCTGCGGCTTCAGCTGTTCGTGCTGCACTCAGACGACGAAGAGCGGCATCAATTGCACCAGCATCCTGCCTTGCATCAATTTCTGTAACCACATCGGTTGCATCATAAAAATTACGTTCTTCATGACCAACGCCAACTACAGTATCATAACTGCCCAAAGTATTGATGAAGCTACCACCATGCAGCGGATTTCCAGATGATGTTCCCGTATCCCAAAGGCGCATATAAGGCATGTGTGCGCCACCTTCGCCTAGCTGAATGGCTGCTGCTGCTGACACATCATTACCATAGGTTGCGGACAAAGTAGAATCGATAAAGTTGGAAGCTGGAGCACCAAACGTGGTTCGTAGAGAACTAACCCCTGCCGTCATAAGGGCATCGGCAGCAGCTTTTCCATTTGCGATGATGTAAGCTTCTCTTGCCTGAAGCATCGCTGTTATACCATCACGCAGCAGATTTTCGGCGGTTCTTATTATATTTTCCTGAGCATCTTTTACTAATATGTAGGCAGCCATTTCACCAGTAACTATTAACTTCTTGGCTGCAAGGTCAAGCCCAGCTGCTGCTGCTTCATCAATGAGTGCGGGGACTACACCTGCAGGAATAACCTGATCAGCTAGTAAAATAACGTTCGTCACCTTCGTTAAGTTATATAGAGCATTCGCTGCATTAATAGCCCTAGTATTTGCTGCGCGTTCTTCCGCCAAGGCATTATCCACCCGTGCTTTTGCAAAATTTATGGAACTGTCAGCCAAAGTCTTTACGGTATTAAATCCATCCCATGCAGTGCCAATAACACCGACAGATCCAAATATTGTAGTGTTGGCTTCGTTTCTTGCTGTTGCTATAGCATTATCACTTTGCGTTTGCAGAAGAGTCAGCCCATCAGTTATTGGTCTGGTGAAGTCAGCTGGAATTTCTGTCCAATCTGATAGAGGGAAATAGTGACTAAACCTCAGCTCTCTAGCCTCTGTATTATCACAGCCGACCATGGTTAGTTTCTGATTCAGCAAGAACACATCATCATATGCTGCCATACTTGTAACAGGGCGTACTGGCTGCCCTCCTTGTGACTCAATAGGAACAGGAGTATTAAAAGTGGCTGTGTACAGGATATTACGGGCAGCTTCTCTTTCCGCATCGGTAGTTGCTACACTGATGGCATAATCATCTCTAAAGCTTATAAGAGTCTGTTCAGTGTAATCATAAAGATGGTCAAAACCGAATATCATGCTACGTTTTGCGCGCATACCTTCGCATGGGCGAATTTTGACATAATTCATCGGAACCACATCCTTGACTAGGATACGGCAGCATTGCTGGATGCTCATACTAACTGGGCAATCCGCATAATTATCAGATTCATAAAATCTAGTTACACAAGGCTTCCGCCATTCAGGAAGTGTTCTTCTATAATAATATGAAAGGAAGTTACGGCGACGCCATGTAGTGAAGTTAAAATTAATGCGCTGCATTATACAGTTATCAAATGCTCTTCTCCGTGGCTCCATAATATCCACTGGCACAATGGCACACTGAACCTCTGGGTGTTTTAAAGAGTTCATTTGCACCGCAGGATCAACTGTTGGTGGACTGGTCATCGTTGGGTTGAAACCAGAATATGAAAATTCCCAAGTATTGAATATACGATCTCTAGGTGTATATACGTTAGTTTGGAAAGAATATTCGCGGTCAGTAGCGTAAATCTCGGTGTTGGGGTTGCCAAAGGAAAATTGATCCAAATTGGCTCTGCCTACTAGCTCCAACATCCTTGCAAATTTATCAGCAAAAGTTCTTGGAGATGGTCTGTAATCATCACGCGGAGCAAAAGGGTGGGTAGGAACATTGATTTTTTCTACGTTTGGACAGAACCCAGCTCTGCCCTGACCGATAGAACTATAGGCATCATAGTTGGATATAGGGACAAAATATTGAGGACCCCAATTTTTATCCAAAACACTTGTTTCCACCATAAATGAAATAGCATAATTTATTATAAGCGTATTATTAAAATTCTCCCAATCAGTTACCATCATAGGACCAGCATCACTCATATTTCTTACACAGGGGTAGATGTTTTGGTAAACAGGTGGATTAACATTTGAATAATTGGGTTGACTATTGTTACCATCAGGGAAGGTCAGCCGAAAACTTCTGTTAAGTTGATCCACAACTGAATATTCAGCTTCATCAAGGTCTGGGCGTTGATATTGCAGAACTTCAGCAAATCCAGCACTCACAGGTGGAGGATTCCCTGCCGCTAGTGCCTCCGCAATTAGTCTTGCAGAGTTACCGTTTACCAGTGGTTGGCAGCTGTTGAATATTGCCAGTTCAGGATCACCACCTCTATTAGCGTCATAAGTTAGCGGATCATCAGTGCTTGGACCATTTCTTTCCAGAGTCCATTCAGGGTGTGTGGCACGCTGTAGTATAAAATAGTTATAACATCTCGATGCGGCAGCTTTCCATTCGGCAGCATTCCGTGGTTCTATGGGGTCAGATGATGTGCCTTCCCGCGCCCCGTAAACCTCTGGTGGGCAGCCCAGCCTTCCCCCTAGGAAAAATGTGGTAGAAAAATAACGATTACTGGCTCCGTAGATTGTTATTGGTGCATAGGAGTCGTGGCCAGCGTTAGCAGAATCAATACTAGCACTCCTGAGGAATTTATCATTCCTAGCGTTCATATAGTATGAGAAAGCTGATGTGCCACTTGTTGGTAGTTCTATTTGTTGGTTATTCATTCTTGGCATACAAGAAAACAGAGAAGGCCTTGCTCCCAGCACAGTCCCAGTTGCTCTTTCGTCAAACGCTGATGTATCTGCTGGAATGTTGGTGTAAGTTGGGGGAGTAGTGGCTGGGGTAACTTCGACATGTGGCGTAATCAATTCACCAGTCTTGGGATCAAAACGATTATATCTAAGACTGGCAGGGGTTATGCAAATATCACGGTAGAAACGATCGGGTTTGAGAACCACGCTGTTTGTGGAATTCGCCATCCTGCCATCACCAGTTGGCCAAGCATGCTTTATATATAGAGTTGCTTCAAGATTTACGACATTGGTCATGAGGCACTCAAAAAAATCTTCACACCAGTTGAACGGTAACGGGACGCACCAACCAAAAACATAAATTGGACCATAACACCATAGCCCACGCCCTAGCCAAGGAACGGGCGAACCTATGGTGATAGGTAGCAAACCAAAATGGGGTTTAAAATCGCAAACTTCGCACGGTCTTCCCATAGGAAAACCCCATGTCATAATCATCGCACCAGGTATAGGAACGCTAACTTTGGCGGAAGCATTGGAAACTAGAGGCGAAGGTGCGGTAAGGATTGCAGAGGCAATTAATAGAACAGCCAAAGGTCGGCGCAGCGAGTTACGCAGAAAATTCTTGATACGGTTGTGGTGCAGAATGATTGGCACGAACACAAAACCTTTAACTTAAGAAATGAATTTAACAAATATTAGGCAATAACTTATGACAGATATTTTAATATTGTCTTAACTATAGCCTATAATTATTACAGTTTTATGACAATAAAGAAAGAATTTTCTGCGCTGCTATATAGCTGGGCAGGGTTTTATCGTCTGGCACTAGCTTTTCCAAGGCAAGTTTGATGCCCACTTTTTGCTTATTTTGTAAGTCTGGCATTGATAGCAGGGCGTTGGCACAGCTCGCAAGCATCGCAGGGGTTGAATGTTCCTGTAATAGCTCAGGAATCACCTCTTTTTTTAGTAAAATATTGATAAGATTAGCATATTTTATTTTTATCATGCGCCTGAGCCACCAAACGGAAAATCTATTCATCTTATAGGTAATAAGCATCGGCACCCCAGCGATTGCCACTTCAAATGCCACAGTTCCAGATTTTACAAAGGCAAACTGGCTGGCTGCTATGGCATCTTTTTTGTCCTGTTCGTTTTCCGCAATCACCGCACGGAACGGGCAGTTATTGAGGTAAGGAGCGAGCAATTCCGAAGCATGTTCTGGAACAGCAATCACCAAAGCAAGATTGGGATAGCAAGTGGCAAGCATGGATAACGCTCGTGTAAACACGGGCATGTGCCTGTTTATTTCTGCTTTACGACTGCCGGGTAATAAACAAAACAGCATAGTGTTTTTAGGAATTTCATATTTCACGCGGAACACATTCCCATTGCCAGATGTGCTTTCACAGACCACGGGGTGACCAACAAATGTGCAGTCCAGCCCAACTTTTTTGAAATATGGTGGTTCAAATGGCAACAAAAGCAGCATGTGGTCAAATAGTTCTTTGCATTTTTTTGCTCTTTCAGGTTTATACGCCCACACTGTGGGGGCAACATAATGCACGAATTTGCTTTTAAATTCAGCTTTGCGTAGCTTTTCCACCACGCGGAAACAGAATCCGGGTGAATCAATGGTAACAACAATATCTGGTTGTTTAGAAATTACATCTTCTATGGTAGATGCAATATGGGCGAGGGTACGGAATAAATAAGGCACTATTTCAACGAATCCCATGAGCGACAAATCATGATAGGGGAATATGCTTTCTAAGCCTTCCTCCTCCATTCTTTCACCACCGATGCCATAAAACAGCACTGGCTTTTTATATTGTGCGCGCAGCTCATGCATCAGCTGTGCGCCAAGAAAATCACCAGACGGTTCGCCAGCTATCAAATAAACTACAAGCGGCTTTTCATATTTTATTTCAGTATTTATGACTTCATCCATACTTAACACCTACCACAAACAAACCATATTCATCAGCTTTTTTGATAAGTTCTTTTTTGTCAATAAATAAACTGCCATGAGCTTCAACCGCTACTCCAGCAAAGCCTGCCTTATATAAATTTTCAATAGTTTTAACCCCGATGGATGGTAAATCAATTTTTTCTTCCTGATTGGGTTTTTTTGCTTTCACCAGAACGCCAGTTTTTCCCGTTTTCTGTTTTAATCTTTGGCAGTGAGAAATTAGAGAGTCTGTTCCAGTTTCATCTTCTGTTCCAAGAACAAAACCATTTTCAACAATGACTGCTTGCCCAATATCCAGCGCGCCAAGATTTTTTGCTGCTGCCATACCAATCATAATATCTGATTTTGCTTGTTTGTCTGGTGATATTTTAGTGAATACACCTTCGTCAACCAATATATCATTTAATATAGAATCCACACCAACTATGGTGAAATTTTCTTCTTCAAAAAAAGATATTATTGCTTTGAGCAGTGCATCATCGCCAGAGAAAAAAGCCTTGCCAAGTTTTTTCAGTAGGGCTGCACCAGCTGCATCTGGCTTTAATGAGGTAAGGGAAGGGCGTTTTATTCCGCCAGCCATTACCACTTCCTCAACCCCAGCATTTCTAAGATGTTTTAGTGCTTCGCCAACTGCCCCGATGCGCACCACAGCATGTGGGACATTTCTCATGATTTCAGGATTAAAACTTTCTTCAAAAGCGATAACAAAAAAGGGGCGATTATTATTTTTGCAGGCATCAATTATTTGTGCGGGAAGGCTACCTTTTCCTGCAATAATTCCTAAGGTTTTCATGCTGCCTGTGGTGGGGTTTCACGCCCAGAAGATTTAGGAACACATAGAGAACGTGAGCCTTTATCACTCATGAAGGAAAGTATATCGAGAACTGCTGATATATTGCTATATTCAATTTTTGCTTTTTCTGCGCGCGCTGCCAAAGTTCCTTCTTCTTCTTCAAAAATCATTTTATACGCATTGCGAAGTGCGTGGATGGTATCTCTGTCAAAACCGCGCCGCTTCAGCCCAACCAGATTGAGTCCTGCAAGATTAGCACGCTCACCCATAACTGAGCCGTAAGGTATAACGTCATGCTCCACGCCAGACATGCCACCGATTACAGCGTGCGCGCCGATGCGAACAAACTGATGAATAGCCGCAAGTCCGCCGATGATAGAAAAATCACCAACTTCTACATGCCCAGCAAGAGTTGCATTATTGGCAAGTATAACATTGTTTCCAAGTTGGCAGTCATGTGCGATATGTGAGCTAACCATAAACAAACAATTATTGCCCACTTTGGTGTTCATGCCACCACCCTCTGTTCCGGGATTGATGGTGACGTATTCGCGGATAACATTGTTATCGCCGATGGTAAGCGTAGATGGTTCGCCGTGATATTTCAGATCTTGAGGAGCAAAGCCAAGCGAGGCGAAAGGAAATATCTGGCAATTTTTGCCAATGGTGGTGTTGCCACTTATTGTTACATGCGAGAATAATTTTGTGTCATCACCTATTGTAACTTTGCCGTCGATTACGCAATACGCGCCAATAGATACATTTTTCCCGAGTTTGACGCTGTCTGCGATAATCGCGGTAGGATGGATTTTTGAGTTGCTCATTTTAAGTTACAATCATTGCACAGATTACAGCTTCTGCTACTTTAACACCTTCAACCGTTGCCACGCAGGCAAATTTCCAGACATTACGACGACTTTGTTGCTTATCCACGCGAACATGCAGGCAGTCACCAGGGACAACAACCTTACGGAATTTTGCTTCATCAATTGACATGAAATAAACCAGTTTTCCTTCAGCCTCTTTGCCTAGGGTATTTACCACCAATATCGCTGCCGTCTGCGCCATTGCCTCGATAATAAGCACCCCGGGCATAACGGGCTTTCCGGGGAAATGACCAGTAAAAAACGGTTCGTTGATGGTGACGTTTTTAAGCCCTATTGCAAACTCGCCAAGTTCCCACTCAATTATTCTGTCTATCATCAAAAACGGATAACGATGCGGGATCATTTCCATAATCCGTTCGATAGGGATAATATCTTTTGAAGCTTTTTTATTTTCTTCCATGGCGCGACCTATTTATTATTTAATTTAATCTGTAACCTGAGATTTCTTTTTCGATAATTTTGCTATTGTAGCAGTTTGTCGGTGCCAATCAAGTATGGGAATGGCAGGAGAACCACCATAAGTTGCACCAGCAGGAACGTCAGTCATTACGCCAGCCTGTGCGGCTAGTTTTGCGCCATTTCCAATGGTTATATGCCCAGAAAGACCAACTTGTCCGCCTATTAAAACGCCATCGCCGATATGGGTGCTACCAGCAATTCCTGTTTGCGCGGCTATCATAGTGTAACGACCAATCTGCACATTGTGACCAATCTGTACCAGATTATCTATCTTGCTGCTATCACCGATTTTAGTGTCATGTCCAGCACCACGATCTATACATGTGCCAGAACCGATTTCTACATTATTGCCAATTGTCACCAAGCCAAGCTGCGGAACTTTGGTGACACCTTTTTTGCCAGCAGCGAAACCGAAACCGTCCTGCCCGATATGGACACCGCGATGAATGATAACATTGCTGCCGATAATAGCGTGACTGATGCTACACAAGCCACCTATGCGTGTTGCTTCACCAATTTCTACCGATTTATCAATTATTGTGTTTGCACCTATCCAGCAGCCGTCAGAAATTTTTACATTTTCACCAATAACCGCGCCAGTATCAATACGGACATTTTTTCCGATAGAGGCGGATTTGGCAATGATAGCTTGTGGAGAAATAGCAGTAGTAAAATTTTCCTGTGGGTAGAATTTTTGTGCAGCTATAGCATAAGCATAATACGGTTCTTCGGTTATCAGAAGCTGCATGGTTTTTGGTGCGCGGTCGGCAAATTTTTGACGCACAAAACAAGCACCAGCTTTACTGGTTTCGAAAGCAGAAAGATATTTGGTGTTATCGAGGAAACTGATGTCACCGCTGCCAGCAGTTTCTAGGGGAGCAACGCCAGAGAATTTCTGTTCCCCAGATGAGGTTGGAAAAGGAGCGATAGTCGCATAAGTCAAGGCAGCTATCTCGCTTAAAGAAACTGCGCCAGAATTAACAAAAAATCGACTATCGCTCATCTATATAACTTTGTTATTTCTTGGTATCTTTCTTATCAGCAGCTTTGTTAGCCGCTGGAGCGTCGAACTTTACATCCAACTTAGGAAGCTTCTTGTTGAGACGTTCTAAAACTTCAGAAGAAATGTCGAGTTTGCTGTCAGCATATAAAATCTGTGAAGTAGGAACCGCAATAACAAAGCCTTTTTCTTTTGATATATCAGAAATAATTTCAGTAACTACTTTTTGAATATCATTGAGTGAATGTTCAAAGGCACTGTCCAGTAATGTTTTCTTTGACTGAGCATCTTTCTGTAAATCACCAACCTTGCCTTTGAAGGCACGAGCTTTTTCTTCAAAAGCATCCTTGGCGAGTACAGATTTCTGTTTCACCAATTCCTGCTCTTCTTTTTTGATGCTCTCTTCTTTTTTTGCTATTTCCGCTTGGAAAGATTTTTGTTTGCTTTCTAGCTGTTCACGCACGTTTTTTGCAGCGGTAGAATCTTTCATTACAAACTGGATATTAACAACAGCGATAGGCTGCTTGCTGTCTTCAGCAAAAACTGGCTGTGCGAAAGCAAGCGTGGCAGTTGTGAGTAATGTATAAAATATTTTTGGTTTAACTGTTAGATTTTTCATAAATAGTAAGCCCTTTCATCGTGAATAATATATAATTAAAGAATTGAATTAGAAGCGTGTGCCAAAACTAAAGCGCATAGTTTCCGTAATATCCTCGTCTTGTTTTGCCACGGCATGTGAAAAATCAATACGGATTGGACCAAATGGTGATGACCATAGAACACCAGCACCAACTGAAGCACGGACTGCATTACTTTCAGCAACGCCAACACTGCTATTGTCAATTTTCCACAAGCTGCCAGCATCTCCGAATATTGCTCCAGAAACTCCTAATTCCTCAGGAAGTCCCAGCGGGAATTTTAATTCAACTGTGCCAGTATAATAGGCATTGCCACCAAGAGCATCGCGTGTTGCAATATCGCGTGGACCAATACCAGCATTGCGGAAACCGCGCAAATCATCACCACCAACAAAGAAACGATCGTTGATGCGTACGTCACGCCCGCCAACCCCGAAAGTATACCCAGAAGAACCAGCTATGCTTGTGCGCCACTTGCTGGTGATTGGGTAGTAATAGCTGGCTTTAACATCATGTTTTAGATAGCGAGAATCTCCACCAAGACCAGCGAATTCTTGGGAAATACGGAAATAATAGCCGCTTGATGGATCGAGCTTGTTGTTGCGATCATCATAAGTCAGGGACTGACTGATTGACGAATTCACATTCGTTCCAACTTGCTCTCTAATGTAGATTGATGCTTCAGGTGTCACATCTGTTACGTTGTTTTCGCGCAACGTGTAGTTAACTGCGTGCTGCAACTTTTCCTGTAGAGCGTAGCTGCTGCGTAAGTTCACACCCTTAGTATCCATGTTATAGGAGCTTTGCTGCAAGAAATCCTGTTTAGTGCGGTAAATATCGAAACCAGCAGATATTTCGCGATCAAGGAAATATGGCTCAGTAAAACCAAGCTCGATTTGTTTGCGACGCGCAGCAACAGTCAGGCGGGTTCTAAGTTCTTGCCCGCGTCCCAACAGATTTTTTTCGCTAACGCCAAAATCACCGAGTACACCGTCAGTGCTAGAAAAGCCAGCACCGATTGTTACTTCACCAGTTGATTTTTCTTTTACGTCAACATTGATAATCGTTTTGTCAGGTGCGCTGCCTTGCTCATTTTTAATGTCAACTTTTTCAAAAAATCCGAGATTGTTAATGCGTTGCTCAGAGCGTTGCAGTTTTGAGTTATTATAGGCATCACCTTCGCTCAGGCGGAACTCACGGCGAACCACCTCGTCGAGAGTACGGACGTTGCCAGTGACGTTGATACGTTCAACATAAACGCGTGGACCTGGTTTGATCGCATACGTTAGATTTACAACTCTCTTTGCAGGATCGCGTTCTAGTGAAGGCTGAATATCAACGAAAGCATAGCCAAGATCGCCGAGCCTTTTAGTCATAGCATCAATGGTTTCTTCAACCTTGCTGGCGTTATATCTCTTGCCAGTTTTGGTAGATATAATGCCACTGAAATCTGGCTTTTCACCGTTTTTAAGTTCACTATTTATTTTAACGTCACCGAATTTATAACGCACACCTTCTTCCACTACGAAGGTGATGTAAAAAGCATCTTTTTTAGGGGATAGTTCAGCATGCGCTGACTTAACCTGAAAATCAGCAAAGCCTTCATTTATATAGTAACGACGGAGTAATTCTTGATCAAACTGCAGGCGGTCTGGATCATACTTATCGCTATCGGAGAAAAATTTATACCAGCGTGTTTCTTCGGTGCGGATAACTTTTTGTAAGTCGCTATCGCTGAATTTGTTATTGCCAACAAAATTTATTTTTTCAACATGTGTGACCGCACCTTCTTTTATCTCATATACCAAATCGACCCTGTTCTGATCCTGTGTGATTGTTTTTGGTTCAACAGCAACATTATAGCGACCACTACGACGATAAATATCAATGATACGTTTAACGTCTGATTGCAATTTATCCTGCGCGAAAACGGAACGGGTTTTCAGTTCCATTTCTTTTTCTAGATCTGCGGTTTCAATGTGCGAATTGCCTTCAAAGGCAATCTTGTTGATAATAGGGTTTTCAACAACACGCACTATCAGGGTATTCCCTGATTTGAGCAACTTAACATCAGAAAAGAAACCAGTCGCATAGAGATTTTTTAAACCAGTATCAATATCATTCTGGTTCAAATTGTTGGCAGAAGTCATGCCTAGATAGGACATGATGGTGCTGCTTTCAACACGCTGATTTCCTTCAATACGAACAGATGCAGCAGAATGGGCGGCGGCAGGTTTTTCTGCAGCGTAGGCTGGTATGTAAACACCAGCGAGAAGAATTCCCCATACGGCACTAGATACAATAGAGCGAGATTTCGAATAGTTTAGCATTGCACGTCCTTCTTTTTTACCTGCCATTAACTCACAGCAGCAACTTAATAATGCAACCACCACTAATGCTGTAAAATGAGCGTTAAATCAAGGGGAAAAAGCGATATTTGTTTTGTAAGAGCCTATTTAGAATCTCGCTAGACTTTAGCAAAAAGAGAAGTTTGCGAGAACCGCAGCAGAGTGTACATTTTAGTACATGAGCATCGGAAGCGCAGCAAACAAAGCGTTTGTCAAGAATAGTAGAGATTATAAACAGGCTCTTAAACTAACTTCCGCAAGTCATTGAATAATGTAAATGCCATGAGCATGGCGAGCAGCGCGAATCCCACACGGAAACCCCATTCCTGCATTTTTTGTGCAAGTGGGCGACCCTGCAAAGCTTCAACGGTGTAATATAGAAGATGTCCGCCATCAAGAACAGGAACAGGAAGGAGGTTCATAAGCCCCAGATTTGCAGAAATAATAGCAATCAGCCACAGAACAGTGTGGGCATCTTTGCTTGCTGCTTGACCAGATAATTGAGCAATGCCGACTGGACCTTTCAAATCCTGTGCGCTACGTTTTCCAGCTATCATCTGCCCCATAACTTTTAGGGTTGATTCGCAGATCATATATGTACGACGGACAGATTCTCCTAATGCGCTGACAAGACCAACATTTTCATATTTTACATTGCCACTTCCAATACCAATCAATGGGCGGGTGATTTTATTGCCAAGACCATCATCATCTTCTGTTAGTTTTGGGGTTAGGGTAATGGTTAAATCCTCTTTTTCACGCTCAACTACCAATATTACTGGTGTGCCGAGATTGGTAGAAAGATTGTAAGAAATATCATTAAAATTGGAAATTTTATTGCCATCAATCATCTTAACTCGGTCGCCAACTTTAAGGCCTGCTGCAAGGGCAGGTGAATCAGGCATAATTTTGCCAATTATAGGGTCAACTGATGGCAAACCATTGCTCATAATAAAATAAATAAAGACAGCGATAGTAAGCAGGAAATTTGCTATTGGACCAGCTGCGACTATCAGCATTTTTTTGTAGAGTGGTTTATAGTGGAAAGCTCCCTTGCGCTCCTCATCGCTCATTACCGCTAACAGGTCACTGTCAGGTGTGCTTGCAGCGTTAGAATCGCCAAACATTTTTACATAACCGCCGAGCGGCAGCAAAGATACTTTCCAGCGTGTTCCTGACTTATCATTCCAGCCAAATAATTCCTTTCCGAAACCAATGGAGAATGCTTCGATTTTTACACCACATAATTTGGCTACGATATAGTGACCATATTCATGGATAAACACGATAACGCTAAGGACAACTATGAAGGCAGCAAGAGTGTGTCCTGCCGAATAAAGATTTTCAATCATTTTATATTTCCTATTATGTTTCCTGCATGGTGGCGTGCGAACTTATCGCATTCCAGCACATCATCTATTGTTTCTAGAGGCTTACTATACAATTTTTCCAGTGTTTTTTCAACTATTTTGGCTATGTCGAGAAAAGCAATTTCACCTTTTAGAAAACGCTCCACCGCTATTTCATTAGCGGCGTTGAGAATTGTTGGGACGCTGCCTCCTGCTTTTAGTGCGTCATAGGAAAGGCGTATTGCAGGAAAGCGCATGCTGTCTGGTGCTTCAAAAGTTAGGTTGGATATTTCTTCCAAACGCAATTTATGTACAGGTGCAGAAATTCTCTGCGGATAGGCAAGGGCGTTGGCAATAGGCGTACACATATCGGGCATACTCATTTGTGCCAGTACTGATCCATCGTTCATTTCAATAAGTGCGTGAATAATTGATTGCGGATGCACCAATATATGCAGTTGGTCAGCGCGTAAGGGAAATAGATAAAATGCCTCGATTAGTTCCAGCCCTTTATTCATCATAGTTGCCGAATCAACAGAGATTTTTGCGCCCATATTCCAATTAGGATGACGGACAGCTTGCTCAGGCGTTACGTTTTTCATTTGCTCTAATGTGAATGTGCGAAATGGGCCACCAGAAGCTGTTATCGTTACGCGGTCGATATGTTCAATTTTCTGATTGTTTAGAAGCTGAAAAATTGCGTTATGTTCGGAATCAACAGGAATAAGTGTTGCACCATGTTTTTTTACTTCGCGCTGCACTAATTCGCCCGCGCAGACCAGACTTTCCTTGTTGGCAAGGGCGATAGTTTTTCCGTTTTTAATTGCTGCCAGAGTTGGTTTTAATCCTGCTGCTCCAACGATTGCCGACATGGTAATATCCGCACCGTCACTTGCTGCGGAAACCACCGCTTCTTCACCAGCGGCTATTTCAATGCCTGTGCCTTGTAATAAGTCTTTTAATTCGGAATAAAGAGATGGATTGGCTATTACAGCGAGCTTAGGGCGGAATTCTTTTGCCTGTGCAGCGAGTGCAGCAGCATTATCACGCGCAACTAGGGAAGAAACAGAAAAACTCTGCTTATGAAGTGCAATACATTTTAATGTGTTTTGTCCGATCGTTCCAGTTGAACCGAGAATAGTAACGGTTTTGTTCACACTATGACCTGCTTATAATAAATATATATGCCATCATGGCATATAACGGTAGGGTGAACATCAAGCCGTCAACGCGATCAAGAAGCCCGCCATGCCCCGGAATGAGTGTGCTGCTGTCTTTCACATCGGCGCGACGCTTTAGCCATGATTCAAATAAATCACCACCCTGTGCAACAAGTGCGAGGATTATGCCAAGAAAAATAGCACCGCCAACTGTAGTCGGATATGGCGAAAACAGGCAGCTAAGACCGCCGACTATTGCCGCTGCTGTCATGCCACCACCAAGCCCAGCCCAAGTTTTGCTAGGGCTAATTGTTGGTGCAAGTTTCGCTCCACCAACTATCCGACCTGTGAAATATGCTCCAATGTCAGTTGCCCATACAGCGAACAAAACATAAAGAACCATGTATAAACCAGCATGTTCAACATTTTCGATTTGGATATTGCGAATCCACAAAATAGAAGCGCAAGGAATGGCTATATAAAATAGACCAGCAACGCCCCAAGCAGAGTTTTCTTTTTCTGTGAGCTTATCCCACTCACGCAGCATCTGCAGTGCAGCAAGCAGCACAACCAGAGCGAACAGAAATCCACCACAGAATAATAAAGTAATTACCAGCACGGCTAAAACTAAGCCAGAAATAGTGCGTACACCAAGACCCGCCCATTTTTCTCCGCCTGTGATTAATTCTTTAACCTTCGCAATGATATTTTCTTTATCCAGATGTTCCATAGCGTCTTTCCCTTTTAGAAAAATCGTTTAAGGCAGCAGTTAAATCATTTTTATCAAAATCTGGCCAGAGCGTATCAGAAAAATAAAATTCTGTATAGGCGGATTGCCAGAGCAGGAAATTAGAAAGACGTTTCTCGCCACCAGTGCGGATTAGCAGGTCTGGTTCTGGTAGTCCTGCGGTGTCCAGATTTTCGGAAAATAATTCCTCGGTGATTTGTTCGGGAGTGATTTTTTTGTCGATAGCCTGCCTTGCTAATTTTTGCGCTGCCTGCACGATTTCCTGTCTGCTGCCGTAGCTGAGAGCAATAGAAAGGTGAAAATCTTTGTTGTTTTTAGTCAGATTGGCAGCATATTTTAACTGCTCGCGAATCTCGGAATCTAGTTTTGACAAATTACCAATAAAGTGCAGGCGAATATTATTGGTGTGGAGATTTTCAAGTTCCTTGTGCAGATAATGCTGCAATAGCTGCATCAGGTCGTTTATTTCATCGCTAGGGCGTTTCCAATTTTCTGATGAAAAAGCATAAATGGTGAGATAGCGTATTCCTGCTTCACTGCAATTATCCAGAGTGCGTTTCAGTGCATCAGCACCTTTTTTATGACCAGCAGTGCGTGGCAGACCGCGAGCCTTAGCCCATCTGCCGTTACCATCCATGATAATTGCAACATGTTGTGGTAAGGCACTAGGCACTAGGCTGTAGGCATTAGCAGAAAGTTCCTTATTCACTATTGCCTCCTGCCCACTGCCTGTCGCCTTAATTCCCAAGAATTTCTTTTTCTTTCACGCCTTGTGCGTCATCAATTTTTTTGATGAATTCATCGGTGAGTTTCTGGATAACATCGCTTTGTTTGGTGTGTTCGTCTTTAGAAATATTACCATCTTTTTCCTGTTTTTTCAGTGAATCCATACCCTCACGGCGCACATTACGAACAGCAACTTTGGCATTTTCGCTATATTTCCCTGCGACTTTGGTGAGTTCTACGCGACGCTCCTGCGAAAGCGGGGGAATCGGTACTCGCACAAGCTGACCATCGGCTGCAGCATTTAAGCCCAAGCCAGCGGCATTAATCGCTTTTTCAACAGCTTTTACCGTGCCTTTGTCCCAAACCTGAACGGAAAGAAGATGTGGTTCTGGTATGCTGATATTGGCTACTTGATTAAGTGGCACCATGCTTCCGTAAGCATCCACCTGAATATGTTCAAGAAGGCTGGCATTGGCGCGTCCAGTGCGCAAACCACCAAATTCGGTGTGGAGAGATTTTAGTGCGCCTTCCATACGGCGACGGAGTTCGTTGATGTCAGCAGTCATAAATCCTCGATTATTTTTTGTCGGTTATTAACGTAAATTTTCCTTTTCCGCACACAACTTGCGTAAAATTACCTTCTTCATGGATTGAAAATACCATGATAGGGATTTGATTCTCACGAGCCAGAGAGATAGCTGATTGATCCATAACTTTTAAGTCGCGCACCAGCACTTCATGATAAGTAAGTCTATCAAAATGCTTTGCTTTTTTATCTTTGCGCGGGTCGGCGGAATATACACCGTCAACCTGTGTGCCTTTCAGCATTAGGTCACAGCCCATTTCATTGGCGCGCAGAGCAGCCGCAGTATCAGTGGTGAAATAAGGATTGCCAGTGCCAGCAGCGAAAATCACTACCCGACCGCGTTGGAGATGGCGTTCAGCGCGACGGCGGATATATGGCTCACAAACTTGCATCATGTTGATTGCCGAAAGCACGCGTGTATCAACGTCCATACGTTCCAATGTGTTTTGAATAGCCAGAGCATTGAGAACCGTGGCGAGCATCCCCATATAATCGGCACTGGCGCGCTCCATGCCGTTTGCTGCGCCTTGAATGCCTCGGAAAATATTACCACCGCCAACCACAAGGCAGACTTCAACACCAATTTTCATCGCACTCTTCACGTCACGGCAGATGCGCTCAATAGTTTTCTGATCCTGTCCGTAATGTTGATCGCCCATCAGGGCTTCACCAGAAATTTTTAGTAAAACGCGCTTATATAACGGTTTTACTGCCTTTTTTGCAGTTTTTTTCATGTTTTTTTCAATAGGAGATTTTTTGTTTAATTTTGTCATAATCCACACTAATAGTACGGTTTTCAGCCAGTTGCAATTTTAATTTTAGAGTTAATTTGCTGTTGCTTAGTGGATGGCGATTAATTTTTGCTTGAAAGTTGGAGTAAACTGCTGTAGAAACCCGACTCCTCTTAATAATGAGAGGAAATTCACAGGCTGCATGAAGGCTTTTGGGATACGGTGTATTCGAGCCATCCAGTGTTCTTAGGAATCACAACATGCAGCTGAGGTTTAACTGGAAAAAAGGATTTTATTATGTCTCTACCCGCATTTAACATGCGCGAGCTTATCGAAGCTGGTGTTCATTTCGGTCATAAAACTAAACGTTGGAATCCACGCATGGCGCCATTTATTTTTGGCACACGCAACGATATCCATATTATCGATCTCGGAAAAACAGTGCCATTATTACATAAGGCATTAACTGCTGTTCGTGATGTTACTGCTCAGAACGGTCGCGTTTTATTCGTTGGTACAAAACGTCAGGCGACAGAGCATGTTGCTGAAGCAGCAAAACGCTGCGGTCAGTATTACATCAATGAGCGTTGGCTTGGTGGTCTGCTCACTAACTGGAACACTATTCAGGTTTCTATCAAAACATTGCGCAAACTCGAAGAGCAGCTCTCTACTCCTGATAACGGCTTTACCAAAAAAGAATTGCTCTCTATGAGTCGTCACCGCGACAAACTTGAAAGCTCTCTTGGTGGGATTAAAGATATGGGCGGTCGTCCTGACCTTATCTTTATCATTGATACCAACAAAGAAGAGTTGGCGATTAAAGAAGCTCAAAAGCTTGGTATACCTATTGTTGCTATTATTGATAGTAACTGCACACCTGATGGAATCACCTATCCGATACCGGGTAATGACGACTCAACCCGCGCAATCCGCATGTATTGTCGTTTGATTTCTGATGCTGTGCTTGGCGGTATTCAGCAAAGTGTCGTTAAATCTGGTCGTGATGTTGGTGCATCGGAACATGCTGGTGAAGTTATTTCTCCAGTAGAATTTAATATCGCTACTGAAGGTAAAGACGAAGCTGATGCTGCACAGAGCAAAAAATCTGGGCGTGGTGGTCGCAAATCTAATGATTCAGCACCAGCAGCGAAAAAAGCACCAACAGTTATGGTGAAAAAGACACCAGGTAAAAAGTAGTTAAGGGTTCAGAGGTCAAGGTTCAGAGGTCATTAAATCTGACCCCCGATCTCTGCCAGCTACTTTAACTAACCACAAAAGAAAAAGGAATAAAATTATGACCCAAGTAACCGCAGAAATGATTAAAAATCTCCGCGAAGCAACAGGTGCGGGGATGCTTGATTGCCGTAAAGCACTCACTGAAAATGCTGGTAATATGGAAGAAGCCATCAACTGGCTGAAGAAAAAAGGCTTGTCTGCTGCTGCAAAAAAATCTGACCGCGTAGCCGCTGAAGGTTTGGTTGCCATTGCTTCTGCTGGCAATAAAGGCGCAGTTATTGAGCTGAATTCGGAGACAGACTTTGTTGCCCGTAACGAACAATTCCAAGCTCTAACTAGCAAAATAGCTAAACTCGCTCTTGAACTCGGCGATGATGTTGAAAAGCTGAAAGCAGCAGTTGCAGCAGATGTAACTCAGGCGATTGCAACAATTGGCGAAAACATGACTCTGCGTCGTAGTGCAACTCTTAGCGTGGCTAAAGGTGTGGTCGCGACTTATGTTCACAGCGCAGCCGCTGCAGGAATGGGTAAGATTGCAGTTCTTGTTGGTTTGGAATCAGAAGGTGATGCAGCTAAACTTGAAGCATTCGGCAAGCAGCTTGCTATGCATATTGCAGCTTCAAACCCAACCTATCTGCGCAAAGCGGATGTTACTGAGAAGGATATCAAACGCGAAGAAGATGCAGCCAGCGAACAGGTTGCAAAATTCTTTGACAAGTTTGTAGCTTTTGAAAGTTCAGTTGCTAAATACAAAGAAAAAATGACTGGTGAACGTGCTTTCTCAGAAAAAGTTTTGGAAGCAAAACTGGCAGAACTGGCTCAGACTGTGCCAAATGTTGATGAACTGCTCTCTGATTATGAAACTCAGAGCAAAAGTGAAGATCGCAAAGAAAAGCAGAATGCTGATAAAACCAAGAAACTTCTGGATGTATTCTTTCAAGAGGCAGCTTATATGCTCAAGAAAATGCGCTCTTACGGTGATGATGCAGCTATAAAACAAAAATTAAAGCAGCTTAAAATCGAGCGTTTCTTTGAAGAAGCTGTTCTTGAAGAGCAGATTTTCGTTATTGATGGTAAGAGTAAAATATCGCAAGCTGTTGAATCTGCTGCCAAAGACGTTGGTGCAGCAGTAAAAATTGCTAAATTCATCAGCTACCGCCTTGGTGAAGGTATTGAAAAAGCTCAATCTGACTTTGCTGCGGAAGTGGCTGCCGCCGCTGGTGCTGCTGCTTAAGTTTTGCTAGGTTATGAAAAACCCTCCTCATTTTGGGGAGGGTTTTTTTTTATAACTAAATTCAGGTTAAATCAATATGTTGGTTGCCAGTATGCGTTGCCGCCAGTCAAAAATCCATAAAACATCCAATTGTCACATAACCTTAACTTTTGTTTGTTAAGTTAAACTATATAATTTTGAAAATCATATAGTTATTATGCTGTGTAAGCGGAAAGTTAATTTATGCTCGATTATAACGAATCAGTAAAACATAGTTTGCAAAGACTCATGGCTTTGCTCAGCGATCGTGAGGTGCGTGAATTTGGTCAATTAACTGAGGGAACGAGTGGTGGTAAGGCAAATGGTTCTTTTGTTATCGAATATCCAAGTAATATCAAAGGGTTGGAATTTACAAAGAAGTTTTTAGAGAAGTTGCAGGAAGGCGGTTTTATAAAAAAGTCGGACTTGCCTGAAATAGATCAAAAAGTAATTCATAGCGATATGAATATTTACCCTATCAATCGAGAAGTAAAACTCAATATAAATGAACATCGCGCCAAGATTACTTTTACTCCTAACGGTGATTATACCACAATTCTAAGTGGCTTGGGAAATTCAATAAAAAGCGCGTATGATGACGCGAAATGTAATACTATGTGGGTTGATAATAGGGAGCGGGCAAGAGCTGATATAAAATTACCAGCAGGGGCAGAAGAGGTTATGGGTTACCTCAAGAAAAAAGTTGAGGATGGCTTCCCTGAAAAACATATAGACCCCAAACTTCGTGAAGTTAATGTAACTTATTCTAAATATGGTCAATCAGGCTCTGTGTTTACGGTGATTTCTGCTAATAAATTGCCAACTGATATAGGAAATCTTGAAAAAACTATCGATGAATTGAATAGGATTTTGGGTGGCTCAAAACCGAAAAAAGTTGCAAGAATGATTGTGAATGAAAAGAATACCAAGATTGGGTTTACTGTATCTGAAAACCCAGTTTACTTGCTTGGATATGTTAAACAAAATGATCCTGATAATTTTCCGAAGATAGAGAAAAAAGCTTCAGTTGAAAGATAGGTATATGGAAGACACGCATCAGAGTGTAAAAAAGAAATTACATAAATTAGTGTCTATTCTTAATGAACGTTCAGGTGGAGACCTTGGAACGGTAAGTGAGGGCAAGAACTCTACATTTATCATAAAATATTCAGGCTATGATCAAGGCAAGAAAAATACTTTAAAATTGCTGAAAAAAATTAAAGAAGGTGGGCTTTTAAATGATGTACACCTTCCAAATATGGATAGCATTGGTTCTGGTGCATTTCCAGAAGACATCGATCTTAATAAAATAAAAGGCAAATATTTGAGCGTGGAGAGTGATGATAGTTCTACTAAAATTACACTGACCACCCATAGCGAATATAAAAAAATTATAGATGATTTGAGTGTAAGCATTAAAAGTGCCGAGAAATATGTCAAAGAAATTGCCAGCCTAAATAGGAGCTGGGCAAAGGAAGCTAAAGGACCTGCAAATATTTTGGATATACCACCAAATGCGAAAGTGGTTTCTGAATATCTTGCCAGTAAGGTTGAAGAAGTTTTTCCAAAGAGCAATGTGAAAGTTGCATACTCTAAAGGAAATGAAGTAACCGCACACACGTTCACAGTAATATTTGATAACAAGGTAGGGAAGGATTATACGGACTTCGATAAATTAGTTGTAGGTCTGAATAATTCTCTTAGGCAACCAAAAGATAATGGGCTGCCTGTTGATGTATCCAAGATTCCAGTTAATAGAGAGAATACACAAATAGGTTTTCAGGTTTCTGGAAAGCCAGAACTTTTATTAGCACTAATTAAAAAATATGATCATGATAAGTTGCCGAAGCCTGAAGGGCAGCGCATTTCTTAAATTTAAACACTGATTCTCCAGAGACTATAATTTATGGAAGACATTAAAAAACAAATAGAGAAAAAATCAAAACAGCTGATGCTTTTGGCTATCGGCGAGGATGACAGCGAAGTTATAAAATCAAAAATAGATGAAAAAGGTACTATCACCTTATTGCATACCGCAAACCTTAAAGGGGTTTCTATTATTCAAGGCTTATCAGAGGCGCTTGTTGCAGGAAGACTAATGAAGGAAGAGGATTGCAAAAGAATAGATGTTACCAAATTTTCCAAGGGAATTGAAATTAGGTCTGAGAATTGTGATCTTGATATTAATATAGTAGACAATAAAATCCAAATTACTTTTGCCCTTACTGGCAAGCCAGATAAAATTCTCAGTGGTTTAGACGCTGCCATTGAGAATGCTGCAAGAAAACCTAAACACGATAAAAAATGGGTTGATGTTATAAAAAGAGTGGATACTGAATTGCCTCCATATAGGAGTAGAAGTGCTAGTTGGGAGCATTAGTAAAATAACTACTCGATAACCAATCTAGGAGAATCTGTTTCTTGCCTTCTTTTTAGCACTGTTTCGCGCCAGTCGCCCTGTTTTTCAGAGGATTTTATCAATTTTTCTATAGAACTTTCTTTTGGTTTTATACCCAGTTTAGCTGCATTTTCACTATCAGAGAAATCTTTGTTTGGAAGCTCGCTTTCAAATAGCGGGGCAGGGGTTTTTGATATTCTGCCATGTTTCATGTCCTCAATACCGCTTCTTACCCAGTCAGCTCGCTCCTCAGACACTATGCCTGCACCCACATATTTTGACAGACGTTCTTCCAGTTCTGATAAATAGGCTTTTTGTTTTTCGCGTATTTTTTCTTTATGTCCGATATTGCCGATTTTCCCAATCAGACCATTGGTTTTTTCAAAAGCAACCGATGCTGGATTAAGCCCCATATCAATCATAAGAACTTCCAATCCTGCGCCTGTGAACATTTCTTTCATGGTGCTGGTTGCTTCTGCGCGTTTGTCTTTAGGAATACCACCTTCCTGCCAATAATGGTCACGCACTTCATGAACAGCGTCAGTGAATTGTTTGATATGGGTAGCTGTTAGCTTGTCTCCAAAAAGTGGTCCTAAAATACTATAGGCAATATATTCGATTTTTTCTGGGTCTTTTGCAGGATTGCCAACCGCATAATTGGCAAGATAATGCGCTCCTTCTTTCAAACGCAAATAGGAAGTGGTAGTTGCCCCTGAAGTTATTTTGTTTAGACCAGCAATAGTTGTGTTGCGATCCTGCATGCTGGTGACGCGCCCGATCATGCCAGCGGCGTAGTTAAGCCCTGGTATTGGCAGCATCCATGTTCCTGATGCTGAACCAAAAATACCAGATGATGCAGAAAGCCAACCCCAAGTTTTCCCTTGTATGTTTGATACGTTGGTAAGGTAATCCTCCAAGAAATGCGGATGTTTATTTTTCTGAACAGTGTTGCTATAAGCGAAATCAGAGCCTATTTTAACGCCAAGCAATCCGCCCAATGAATAGACGGCTGCATGTGCATATCGTATCGCTCTGTTACGACCTCCTATTCCTCTCGGGTCATAGCCTTTTATTATACCGTGGATAGGTTTTAAAAATGGCATAACCTTAGCCACATCTACTTTCTTGCCATCCATCAATCTATGACCAGTAACGATGTTGGCGATATTTCCAGCAATTATAAGACCAGAGGTAAGCCCCATCGCGCTGTATAAACGGTTTTTTGGGAAAGTAGCCAAAGAAGCATCACCAACCCATTTTAAAAATGCTGGTGGTGGTGTTCCCTGTTCTTTGTATTGCTCATGGTGCATCTTCATTGCGTCGTAGGTGTATTCCGCAGCGGTTTTGCCTTCAGTGCTTGGGCTTTCATGCTTGATTTTTGGCACAATTGCTGGTGGCTGAACATAAATCTCAGTTTTTGGCAGCGTAGTTTCTGTTTTTGGAGAATTTTCCATATATTATATTCCAACCCCTATTGTAGGATTTTGCTGCTGTGGTGGAATATGAATATTTTTTTGTCCGATTCTTGCTGAAAAACTTTTCACGCTAGTTGCTTTTCCAATGCCGAAATTTTCTAAAAATTCATTAAATTGGCGGGCGAATGGAATTGCGTTGCCGATATTGGCGTTTTCTGGACGCAGACCTAATTTTTGCAAATATGTATCGAAGCCACTGCGTATTATTGTGCCGTCCTTAGCAACGGTAGGCGTGGTGTCTCCTATTGTTTCTTTCACCATTTTTGCAATTTTTTCTATAGCCTCTTCTTGCGGCAATCCTAATTTGATATGCTCATTAACAATATTTTGGACTGTGTCATGAACTTTGATACGCGCTGCTTCCTGCGCCTCTTTTGTTTTTAACTCGTTTCCAAACAAAGGCTCGAGAACTTTGGTTACAAATATTTCTGACCATTCTTTACCTATTTTTTTATCGCCATCAAAAGCTGATTTTACATAGGCAGGAAATTTTTCTATTCTTTCAGCAAGAGCTTTAGCTGGTCCAGCATTGCCTTTGGCAATATTGCCAGTGAAGATCTTTGCACCGTTAGCGGTGGCAAAAGCAAGGTTAAGCATCGCGCCATATGCAGCTACAAGCATTGATGAACCAGCAGCTCCACCAGTCAACGCCGTTAGAATACGAAATGGTTTTGACTGGGCGTATTGTGCTGCGCCGTCAGCCTGCATAACTGAAATTGGATTTCGTGGATTCTTGTATACGGCAAAATTATTGGCACGTCCATTAAGCTGAAAAGCAGATAGACTGCCAGCCATTGTTCCTATCCCTGCACCAAACGCTGGCATCATTTGATGCGCTAATTTTTTCCATTGGTCGCCAGGGGCATCAGAGTTTGGATTCCAATCAATAGCTTTATGAAGAAAACGCAAAGATTCTGGAACATCATCACGTTTGATTTCCACGAATTCACCTTCGCTGGTTTGGTTTACGCCAAAGATAATATCGCGCAGCTTGTCGCATGCCAGCCAGCCGATGAACATTCCACCAGCGGAAAGAAGCCTGTGTTGGGCAGGAATATTCTGCTGCGCGTGACCATTAGCCGAGATAAACTTCCCAGCCCATTCCGCAGAACTCCTCGCATTTTTTAATATAGTATCTTGCCAACCCATGCGGTTTTGCTTCCAGTTTTACTGCATAATATTCCATCTTTAAAATACCACGATGGGAAGGGTGGCTCAATAGCATATCGCTTACAAAACATAAGTTTAACACAACTGTCACAAAGCGAATTTTTTGCTGCAATGCATCGTAAAATCAGGGGAATTATTCCATAACTGTAACAAAAAATTCATAAAACAGGGTGTGGATTTACTGGTAAATGGGCATGGTGGCGTGGTATAAATGAAATACGGTGGAAAAGATGTGTTTCTGCATGGGTTTTGATGGTCTTTGATGGGATATTATGGGATGTGGCGGAGTTTAGAAAAATATGGATAAACCATTGTCTGATATAAATAAAGACAATGATTCTGGTAAGAAAGATGGGGTTTCCCAAACGTCGCCAGCAAGCCGTTCTGCTGCGCCTGTTGCAAATATTATAAAAACCACGGTTGATGGTTATAGTCCTGATTTATCTTACAAAAATTGGGAAGAAAGCAAAAAAAATCTGCGTTGGGACACAACCCCACAGGGGAGGGCGGTAATCCGCCTATTTTCGCGTGGTGGTTTAGGTGCTGCTGCCTTCGCTGCTGGGAGCTGGTATATCGGGCGTGGCAATGGCATGAAGGGCTATTCTTCTGCCATGAAGCTTTCGGAAATATCACCTTCCAAGCCACTTCATTATGTTGCAAAATCGATTGATACAGTTTTTGGCAAGCCGATAAAATTTACTGCAGAAATGTTAGGTAAAAGCCCAGAAGCTGCTGAAGATTTTGTCCGTTTTCGTCCAACCAGAGATTTCGTTAAGGGAGAAAAAGGGCGTTCGCTTGGGCATGAAGCGGTAAGCATAACTTTTGACTTCTTTTGTGCCAGTGTTGGCGATGCGATTGGGCGTGATATCGCCAGTATTCTTGATCCGCATGTTAAGCATGATTGGAAAGATGATAAAGGTCATATCAAATATCCAGAAGCGATCAAAACTGGTGCAAAATCCTTGTGGCGTTATGTTAGTTATAACGGTGGTGAAGATTGGGCTGTATCTGTTCCTTATTCTTTCTTCATGCGTGGGCAGCGCAATCTTATAAATCGTTATAGCAAAGGTTTTGGCTATGATTCGGATCGTGGGCTTAACGGCGGTAGCTTTAAGGTAAATAAAAGCGGTGATGTTGTAGGCAATTATAACATGGCAGGTATTTTAGATCTGCAAGGGCGGTTCACAGCGTATAACGTCGGCACGCTGATGTATCGCGAGGCTTATAACAATATTGCCAATAAAATTAGTGGTAAGGAAACAGTTCTTTATGGCAGTGCCAGCGAAAAACATGGCAAGAAACAAAGTGTTGGTGAAAAAATTGGCGAGCTGTTTAAATGGACTGCGCGGTCTGTGGTAAAAGGCGTGATTTATATGACTCCTGCAGTGCCGTTTTTCTCGGTTTTCCGTACCTCTCAGAGCAAATATAGAGGGCTATTTATTAACCCTGATGATAATAGTGTTCTAGGGTATGAAAAAAATAAAGCTGAAAATAAATATGATGCTGTTCATGCCAATGAATTACGGCGTACTAGTGAGAAGTCGCTCTTTAAATTTGATAAGGACGGAAAATTACCAGATGTTGCTTTCAGGGCGCTCGATAAAACTGGTTTAAAGTTTGAGACCGTGGATCATGTTATCAATCACCCCCTGAGTTCTGGGCGTTTTGATGCGTATGGTCAAGGTGAGGGCAATAGCCTCATTAACGCGATAGGTAGAGGGCAAAATACAGTTCGAAGTAAGGCAAATGATTTGCTGGTTGGAAGATTTGGCACAGGAAGCAAGCGCAATGTTGATTCGTATGTGAACGCAGCCTTTGCCTATACACCTTATATGTATGCTAAGGGTGAAGCTGCGAGATTATGGGATAGTGGTCGCATGGATGCGGCTGCAGAACGTATGATTGATGGTGCAGCAAAACTTGATTATCGTGAATTTAAGGCAGGTGCATCGGAAGTGTGGCGAACAGTTATAAATAAACCTTTTTCAGATAAAGCGCGTGAAGAATATGCAATCAGACGTATTCGTGAAGATGAATCCCCAGCCGATAACTTAACTAAAGAACAGGCATATTTGGATGCTCTTAACGACATTTCACGTTCCCCATTATCATGGAGGCAGCGTATTATTCATGGTCGTCCGCCAGAAAAAACTGGTGAAACTCCACAATCAGAAAAACCAAACATAGAAAAACAATCAAGCTATACCGAGCAGGAAGCTATGCGCAAAGCTCTAAATGAACTTCAACCACCGACTAATTCAATTCATTAAGTATTATTCCCAATCAGCTTCATCTTCCGAAATAATGCTACCCTTCATAGAAGGACCAGAGGTGTGGACGCGTTCTGGTTTGCCACATACGAGATGATGCCAGCGCGGCAGTTTTTCACCGCGAGCTACAACGCGATATGCGCATGTGTGCGGTAGCCAATACATTTCATGAACGTTCGCAGGTGTTACTTTAACGCAATCTTTCACGTTTTTCTGACGATTGGCGTAGTCAGTGCAGCGGTGCGAATCCAAACATAAATAGCGACAGGCAACATTGGAAAGTGCTATTTCACCAGTATCAATATCCTGAATCCGTATCTGGCAGCATAAGCCACAACCATCACATAACGATTCCCATTCTTCTGGAGTCATTTTATCCATGGGCTTAGAAAGGAATTTAGGCTGGGGCATGCCCCCAGTATAATAGTTTTATACTGAAATACAGCATGTTTATTCTAATCTGGAGAAAATGGTGGGGGCTGGTGGATACATTCAGCATCCAACGAGAGTTACGACTACAGATTTTATCATTGCAATGCAATAAAATTTTCTCTCTTCCGTGTCATGCCGATTATATTCATCATTTATTCCAGCAAAACTGATTATCTGGGAACTGGTATATGGCAAATTATTCATCGAATAGAACTGCATCTCTGATTTGTAAACTCGGAACTTTGAATCAAATAATGATTCATAAAAGTTTGGATTTTGGTTTGATAGACGATGCTAGAAAAATGCAGCACTTTGATAAATATCTGGCGTGGCTGTTGCATAAATCCACAAAATTTGATTTTGTAGCAGAAGTTTCAAAAGGCAGAACATTGCTTGTAGGTGAAGGCAATTTTAGCTTTGCCCTGAGCCTTGCTAACGACCACAAAATTTCTGCAAATAGACTGGTTGCCACTACTTTTGAAAACAAAGAAGATTTATCAAAAGAGGCTACCAATAATGTTGAAAAACTAATGGCGATGGGAGTCACGATTTTATATGGTGTTGATGCAACAAAACTTTCTGCGGTTTTTGGTTCTTGGCTTTTTGATAATATTATTTTTCAATTTCCTCATGCGGGCAGCAGAGATGCAATAGAGGGACACAATCCTAATTTTATTCTGGTGCGGGATTTTTTGATAAGTGCAAAATCGCAATTGCAACGAGGTGGGCAAGTGCTGATTTCAATAGTTGATACTCCGCATTATCGTGGTGCATTTCAGTTTGAAGAAGCTGCAAAAATAGCAGGATTCAAGCCACCAGAATTTTATAAATTTGACCCAAACGCATTTCCAGAGTATGAACATACAATGACTAACCAAAATGGTAGTGCTTTGGAAAGTCATAATAAATTCAGCACATTTATATTCAAAATTTGAGAGATAAAATTTTATGAAGCAGTTGGGATTGTTTGAGGAGCAAACCAAAAACAAACCAGCTCTGGCAATTTCTGGTCTTTCTTACATTCCAAATTTTATAGACAAAAATACAGAGGATGAACTAATACAAATTATAGACGAGCAGTCTTGGAAGAATGACCTTAAACGTCGAGTGCAACATTATGGCTATGCTTATGGTTACAAAGATAGAAATGTTACCTCATATTCAAAATTAGGTGATATTCCGCAGTGGCTGAAAGTTTATTGTAAGAAGCTAAGAGATAGAGAGTTTTTTGAGCAGATTCCTGACCAAGTTATTGTAAATGAATATCAAATAGGGCAAGGAATTTCCGCGCATATAGATTGTATTCCTTGTTTTGGTGCAACTATAGCTATTATTAGCTTAGGCTCGCCCTGCGTTATGGATTTTACCAAAAGCAAAACTGGTGAAAAATCACCTGTATTACTAGGGCAAAGAAGCCTCACGATTTTATCTGGCGATGCTCGCTATATCTGGCAACATGCCATCGCTCAACGTAAAAATGATAAATACAATGGTGAGGTTATTAAAAGAAATAGAAGATTGTCGCTTACTTTTAGAACAGTAGTTATTTAAAGAAACAACCAATATTTATTATAACCAGCAATAACTATATATTACAATATGATAGATATTAGGATTGGAGTTTTTGATTTACGAACCAGAAAAATTTAACATTTTGGCCAACTGCGATACTAAATATAAAATGGTGGGCCCGGGAAGAGTTGAACTTCCGACCTCACGCTTATCAGGCGTGCGCTCTAACCACCTGAGCTACGAGCCCATTCGTTGCCAATTCCTATTTGGAGAGAAAACGAAAAGAAGGATGTTTCTAAGGCGCATCTGGGTAAAAGTCAACGCTTTTACAGTAATTTTTTAAGCTTCACGCGTTACGCGGTTGCGACCGTGGTGTTTTGAGGAGTACAGAGCGTCATCGGCTCGTTTTATAAGGGTAAGGAGGGTATCATCATCATGTCGGAAGCGGGAAACTCCAAGTGACACGGTGATGCTGCCGAAGGTTTCTCCAGTATCTCTACGTTTTAGCCCCTTTCCAGCGATGCTGGTGCGGATCATCTCCGCAACTTTTACTGCGCCATCTATAGGGGTTTCTGGCAGAAATACCACGAATTCCTCACCACCAAAACGCGCTACCACGTCACGTCCCTTGAGTGTATCGGTAAGGGTTCGGGCAACGATTTTGAGGACTTCATCCCCCAGCAAATGCCCGAATTTATCATTAAACATCTTGAAATGGTCGACATCTATCATCAATAGACATAGCTCACTATTAGTTTCTTTTGCTATTAGCATCTGTTCATCAATCAATCTTTCAAAAGATTTTCGATTGAAAACACCAGTTAAGAAATCACGTTGAGCTTCAACAGTGACTTGTTGCAGATTTTTGCGGAGATGGTTTATTTCTCTAGTGGATTCTTCAAGTTTATTAGAAATATTTTCACCACTTTTGCGGAGATTGGCGGTTGCATCTATCAACTCTTTAAATATGCTTTTTACATCTTCATTATCGCCAAATTCTTTAGAAATATTATCAAGATATTTATCTGTATCTTGGTTATAATTTTTAGTTTCACCACTGAAATCATTGACTATTTTTAGTGCTTCAACCAAGATTTTTTGTGCGTTTACAGTGGCATCATCCAAAACTTTTTGGTTACGGTTAGAAATGATATATTTGTGGTATAAATAGGAGTTATTTTCTTTAGTAAATCCAAGATTATTGTTTATTATTGTGCCTATTTCGTGGTTTAGGTCTTTGTTGTCGCCCAGTGCATACTGAAACCAGACAGCATAATTTTCTGGATTTGGGGATATGTTTTTTTCTTCCATCAGTTTTAATGCTTGTGTAGCAAACTGAGAGATATTTATTTCTTGATTAGGTAGATTCATTAACTTTTCTCTGTTGATTGAGAGTTAATAATAACTACTTATAGTTAATAAATTGTTTAACAGTAGGATATTTTTACTTTGGAAGCCCCATTTCTGCCCATATTTTATCAATTTTATCAATAACTTCCTGTTCCATATATATTTTTTCACCCCACTGCCGGGTGGTTTCACCATCCCATTTATTGGTGGCATCAAGCCCAACCTTGCCACCCAAGCCTGAAATAGGTGAGGCAAAGTCTAGGTAATCAATCGGAGTATTCTCAATTAAAGTTAGGTCGCGTACTGGATCCATGCGGGTGGATATTGCCCAGATTACATCTTTCCAATCGCGACAGTTAATATCATCATCCACCACAATCACCCATTTGGTGTACATAAACTGGCGGAGATATGACCACACACCCATCATCACGCGCTTGGCGTGACCAGCATACGCCTTCTTTATGGAAACAACGGCGACGCGATATGAACATCCTTCAGGTGGCAGCCAGAAATCAATAATTTCTGGAAATTGTTGTTGCAGAAGTGGAATGAATATTTCGTTTAGTGCTTCACCAAGCACTGATGGCTCATCAGGCGGGCGACCTGTATATGTGCTTAGGTATATGGGGTCTTTACGCATGGTGATTGCGGTGATGGTGAAAATCGGGAATTTTTCCACAGAGTTGTAATATCCTGTGTGATCTCCATAAGGTCCTTCATCGCCATATTCATCGAGAGAAACATGTCCTTCCAGAACAATTTCTGCCTGTGCAGGGACTTGCAGAGGAACGGTTTTACAATCGACAAGCTCTAATTTTTTTCCGCGCAGCAAACCTGAGAATTGATATTCTGAAAGCGTATCTGGCACAGGTGTAACAGCAGCTAAAATCGTTGCGGGATCTGCGCCTATTACTACTGCACAGGGCATCGGTTCACGTTTCTCTTTAACCCATCCTGCATGATGCTGAGCTCCGCCACGATGTTTTAGCCAGCGCATCAGTGTTTTGTTTTTACCGAGAACTTGCATACGGTATATGCCAAGATTGTAGTTGTCATCTTTGCTATCGTTTGATGCCTTCGTAACTACCAATGGCCATGTAATCAAAGGAGCTGGTTCATTCGGCCAGCAGGTCTGTATGGGAAGAATACCTAAGTCAATATCATTGCCTGTTAGGACAACTTCTTGACACGGTGCTTTGCTTACGCTTTTTGGGTTCATTGCCATTGCGGTTTTAAGGACAGGCAGCATTTCCCATGCTTCTTTCCAACCACTTGGTGGCTCTGGTTGTTTTAGAAAAGCTAGGGTTTTACCAAGTTCGCGTAGCTCATCTGGTTTTTTACCCATGCCTTTTGCCACACGCTCAACTGTGCCAAAAAGATTTATGAGAACAGGAATTTTGCTGCCAACAACATTTTCAAACAGCACTGCAGGCCCACCACTGGCGATTAGGCGCGTGCCGATTTCTGTCATTTCCAAATTGGTGGATATCGGCGTTTTTACGCGCAGCAAAAGACCGTCTTTTTCTAAGTCGGCAATAAAATCGCGTAAGTTTGAATAGGACATAAAAAAAATTAGGCGGCTTTTAATGTTCTTGTTTTTTCCGCTTGCAGTGTTAGTAATTTTTCCACAGTTATATTTTCTTCCAATGAAAAACCTAAATCATAATTTGGATTAAACGGATCAATTTTTCCTGCTGCTTCGCGTGCTTCATTATAGGCTTTGTTGCCAGCTTTCCACGCATCGGCTTTATCGCTGGCGAGAATAGCAAAAACAGCAGCGTCATAAGTAATCATTTTGCCTAAGTCGCTTTGTGCTTTAGCAATGGCGGAGTCAGTTGCCGCTGGATGTTTGCCTTTTAATTCTTTTAGCGTTTCAAGTTCTACTGATTTTACGAAAGTGTGGGTGCTGACTTTAGTTTCTTTTGCACCAGCTTTCATGGTGAATGCGCCTTTAGAAATAGGTAGGATGATGCCATTATCAGTGGTGGTGTAAAGGGCTTTTTCTAGTGCTTGAGCAGTGGTCATAGCAAGGCTTGCATCCACGCCATCACGCTGCATAAGTTCACCAGAATATTTTATGCCGTAAGAAAGCCCTTCGACAAATGCCATCGGGTTGAACTGCAGAACACCTTCTTCTTTCCATTTGGCAAGAAGGTCAGGAGCTGTTCCACCAGTGCCGAGTTCTACTGCTTTGCGCCCATCACCGAGCGTACCAACGGAGTAAGACGTACCTTTTCCTGCTAGTTCAATATCGGTGTAGAAATCACCCATGATGTTGGAGGAAACAAGGAGCGTGTTTTTAAGACCAGCAGTGAAAAACCGCGCTGCTGCTGCGCTGGAATTCAGCACTTCTGCCTTAACATCAGGATAGGAAGGTTGAATGGATTTTACTTCATCGCGGGCGATTCCATAATAAGCATCATCATCAAAGCCGAAAATTATATTTTTGTTATTGGTTTTTGCATCAGCAAATACGTTTTTGATTGCTTGTTTTAATCTGGCTCTATCAAGCACTGTCACCATTGCGTAGTCATGTTCACCAAGATTTTTAGAGAAAATTTCTGCACCAGTTCCATCAACAATTTTTATGTTTCCGCCAACGAATTGGAATGGTTTGTAATGATCTTTAGTTGCGGAAAGGCGGATGATAGAAGAATTTTCAGGAGCTTTGAAACCACCATTTTCTTTTACCAAATCCCAGAATTCTTTTACAGACCCAGCGTAGGACTGATCCAAAGAGATCATTAGAGTTGGAACATCGGGTGATTTATTAGCAAGAATCGCGTGGACGTTATCAATTAAAAAACCAGTGGCAAGTTGCGGCGCGCCATCAATTTTTACGACATGCTTTGCCTTATCTTTTTCCAGAGCATAATCAGCTATTTTTTCGCTCGCACCTATAGCATGTAGTTTTTGCGAAAGTAGTTTATTCAGCGCAACATCATATTCCGCGATAACTGTGGCTTTAGAGCCGTGCATAATTTGTTTTGCACCAACAATTTTTTCAGCGTTAGTATCAATGAAATCGGAAACTTGTTTTGCATTAGCGGTAAATAGTCGGACGCTGCTTCCTTCACCAAGTTTTTCTTCGGTGATTTTTTCTTTACCGTCGGTTTTGGTATAGATGATTTTCATGCTGCCACCAGAAATTTTGCCATCCAGTGTATTAGCGGAATTTGCAGGCATTGCGAGCGTTTCAAAAGGTGTGTTTTTATTCCAAGAAGCAGGTTTATAAGTTGATCGTTTGGCGAGTGCATCAGAAACGCCGCGTTCTAAAGTTACTTCCAAATCATCACGCCATTTTGCGTTAGGGCTGCCAATTTTATGCAAGCATGATTTCACAGCTGCTGCAAATTCGTCAATAGGTAGATTTTTAGCACGCAAAGTATCAATTTTTCCTTGCAGTTCAGCTTGCGCGCTTTTGTCATTTAAGGAAAATTTCAGCGCGTTTTTTTGCTCTAGCTTGGTAATTGTTTCCAGCATCTGCTTGTCGGATGGTGTGATACCTGGCCCTTTAAGATAAACAGCGTTTTTATCATTTTTTACCTGTTTTATGGCATTGCCCACTGCCTCGCCATTGGTCAGCACTCTTATAGCCAAATCCATTGGCGCAAGTGTGCTTGTTATGCCAAGCATCTTCATTAGTGGCTCTAGTGTGTTCCACGCAGCCAGCGCACCTTCTTCTGGTGGAGTAATTATCAGACCATAGTTGTTCGCGCTCATATTGTTTGTGACCTTTTGCAGTTAAAGAACATTCATTAAGGAAGCTAAATTAAGGATGGTGCAATATCAAGAGTTATATAATGGCATCTGCTTTGCTGTATCAAAGCACGACAATATACTGCGATGCAGCATGAGCCTAACAATTTCTTATAAAATACTGGACAAATGATGCTTGCTTACCTACATAGAGGGCAAGTTTAAACCTAAAGGAGAAAAAATATGACTTCTGATGCTAATAATGACGTGGTAATTGTTGGTGCTGTGCGTACGGCTGTTGGAACATTTAACGGTGCGCTTAGTTCACTCCCTGCTCATAAACTTGGTGAAGTTGTAATCAAAGAAATACTGAATCGTACAGGTGTTGCCGCGGGTGATATTTCAGAAGTTATTTTAGGGCAGATTTTGACAGCGCATACTGGGCCAAATCCTGCACGTCAAGCGTCACTTGGTTCTGGTCTTCCAAAAGAAGTTCCAGCTTGGGGAATGAATCAGCTTTGTGGTTCAGGACTGCGCGCGGTGTGCCTTGGTTATCAGGCAATTAAAAATGGCGATAGCACGATAGTTATTTCTGGTGGGCAGGAGAGCATGAGCGGGGCACCACACGCTGTGCCACTGCGTAATGGCGTTAAAATGGGCAGCGCGACTATGGTTGACACAATGCTTTATGATGCGCTGGTTGATCCGTTTCATAATGTACACATGGGTGTTACCGCTGAAAATGTTGCCAAAAAATATGGTATCACTCGTGATGAGCAAGATGCCTTTGCTCTTGGTTCGCAGCAAAAAACAGCAGCAGCTATGCAAGCGGGAAAATTCAAAGATGAAATTGTGCCTGTGGTTATTAAAGGTCGCAAAGGTGATGTTGTGGTTGATACTGATGAACATCCAAAGGCGGACACAACCGCAGAAACATTGGCAAAATTAAAACCAGCTTTTGATAAAGAAGGTACTGTGACTGCTGGTAATGCTTCTGGTATTAATGACGGTGCGGCGGTGGTTATGCTGATGACGCGCGCGGAAGCAACAAAGCGTGGACTCAAAATAATGGCGACTATTCGGTCATGGGCGCAGGCTGGTGTTGCACCTGACATTATGGGAACAGGCCCAATTCCTGCCAGCAAAAAAGCTTTGGAAAAAGCTGGTTGGAAAATTACCGATTTGGATTTGATTGAAGCTAATGAAGCATTCGCTGCACAGGCTATTTCAGTTAATCGTGAAATGGGCTGGGATTTAAGCAAGGTGAACGTGAATGGTGGAGCGATTGCGCTTGGACACCCTGTTGGCGCATCTGGTGCGCGCGTGCTAACTGGCTTGCTTTATGAAATGGCGCGCCGTGATGCGAAAAAAGCGATTGCAACACTGTGCATTGGTGGTGGTATGGGCATAGCGATGTGCGTGGAACGTAACTAAAAAACATTGGAGAAAACATATGACAAAAAGAATAGCATTAGTATCAGGCGGTACACGCGGTATTGGCGCAGCAATTTCCATTGCCCTTAAACACGCTGGTTATAAAGTCGCAGCAACTTATGCAGCGCGTGACGATGTGGCGGAAGCATTCAGCAAAGAACACCATATAGCTGTGTTCAAGTGGGACATTGCCGATTATGATGCCTGCGTAGAAGGTATAAAAAAAGTGTCTGCTAAACTTGGTGGGCATATTGATATTTTGGTCAATAACGCTGGTATAACCAAAGATGGCGCGATGCATAAAATGGACGGCAAGCAGTGGAATGATGTTATTGCCACCAATCTTAACTCATGTTTTTATATGTCACGAGCGGTGATTGATTCTATGCGTGAGCATAAATTCGGTCGCATTATAAATATAAGCTCGATGAATGGGCAGCTTGGTCAATTTGGGCAGACTAACTATTCAGCGGCAAAAGCTGGGATTTTCGGATTTACTAAGGCTTTAGCGCGGGAGACAGCAAGTCGTGGAATCACCGTTAATGCCATTGCACCAGGGTATATTGCTACTGAGATGGTAAAAGCTGTTAAAGAAGAAGTGATGAAACAAATAATTGCAGGTATTCCAGTTGGCAGGCTAGGTGAACCAGAGGAAGTTGCTCGCGCGGTAGTGTTTTTAGCAGCGAATGAAGCATCGTTTATTACTGGTGAGACTATCTCCATCAATGGCGGTCAATACATGGAGTAGGGTCTTGCGTCATTTCGAGTGCAACGAGAAATCTTTGCAATTGATTTATAATGTAAATATCTATCGTCAGGATCGGGATGACAGTAGCGTCATTTATTCTTCAGATATTTAGTGCGTGACGCGATCATATCCATGAGGGCTAGTAAAACCCCTGAAATTACAAAGACTACATGAATTATTATCATCCATTTTATTTGATGCTCTGGTGTTTTACCAACGTCCATAAACACTTTAAGCAGGTGAATTCCAGAAATTGCGACGATGGAAGCAATGAGCTTGAGTTTTAGTGTTGAGAAGTCAACGCTGCCTTTCCATTCTGGGTTATCCTCATGTGTGTCGGTATTGATTTTAGAAACAAAGTTTTCATAGCCAGAAAAAATCACTATAAGAAGCAGGTTGGCTGCCAGCGACAAATCAATAAGCGACAATATGCCAAGTACCACATCGTTTTGTGATATGTTAGGCAGGGCAGAAAATAAATGAACAAGTTCCTGCATAAAGCTTATAAGCAAAAGCACAAGAGCACTTGCCAAACCCAAATACATAGGTGCCATTAACCAGCGACTGGCAAAAAGGCTTTTTTCTATAATTCTTTCTATTAAGGGAGTTTTTTTATTCATAAGGATTTTCCACTTTTTTATTGCTTAGGCTATTTATAGTGAGTAATGCCATATTTCAAGTACTGGTACCTAACATTAATTATGGTCTGCAATATGAAAAAACAGACGAATAAAAATATATCCGAGCAGGTTTTGCTGGAAAAGTTACAGCAGGCGCAGAAGCAGGAGCGTGGGCAATTGCTGTCTTCTCTTGGCACTTCTGTGGATGGTATTACTGATGAATTAGCGCAGGAACGGTTGCTGGAAAACGGCAAAAATATTGTAAGCGGCGAGGGGCTGGAGGCTTGGTATGTTCAGCTTCTCCATTGTTTCCTGAATCCTTTTAATGCTGTGCTTACCATACTCGCACTTATTTCATGGGCTACTGGCGACATGGAAAGTGTGGCGATGATGGCCATCATGGTTGCTATCAGCGTGGGGATTAAATTTTTTCAAGAATATCGTTCCAGCATTAAGGCTGAAGAGCTAAAAAATATGGTGCGTACCAGCGTTACGGTGAGCCGTGTTGATGAAAATGGTGTTAGCCGTAAGTTTGATATTGATATGCAGGATTTGGTGGTTGGTGACATAGTGCATCTTTCTGCTGGTGATATTATTCCTGCTGATGTGCGGGTGCTTGCTGCCAAGGATTTATTTATCTCACAGGCGATGCTTACAGGTGAATCTCTACCTGTAGAAAAATTTGCAGAAGTTGTTACCGCACCGACTAGCAATATGGATCTGCACGCTATCGGGTTCATGGGGACTAACGTGGTCAGTGGCAGTGGCTCGGTTGTTGTGCTTGCTACAGGGCGCGAAACCTATTTTGGCTCGCTTGCCCGAACAATAACTGGTGAACGTCCGCAGACTAGTTTTGATAAGGGCGTAAACAACGTCACATGGCTGATGATTCGTTTCATAATGGTGATGGCACCGATGGTGCTTTTCATTAATGGTTTTTCCAAAGGTAATTGGACAGAAGCCTTGCTTTTTGCGATTTCGATTGCAGTTGGTTTAACTCCAGAAATGCTGCCAATGATTGTGACATCCAACCTTGCCAAAGGCGCGATTGCTATGGCAAAGCGTAAGGTGGTTGTCAAACGCTTAAACGCTATTCAGAATTTTGGTGCGATGGATGTTTTATGCACTGATAAAACAGGGACTCTTACGCAGGATCATATCATATTGCATGATCATCTGGACATAGAAGGAGAGCCGAGTAAAGAGGTGTTGGACTATGCTTGGCTTAATAGTTATCATCAGACTGGGCTGCGTAATCTGCTTGATGTGGCGGTGATGGATGAAGCAGGTAAAGAATATCCTGATGGAAAGCGCATCGAGGAATTAAAAAATTGGCAGAAAATTGATGAAATACCGTTTGATTTTCAGCGTCGGCGGATGTCGGTTATCGTGTCTCAGCCTGATAATTCACATGTGCTAATCTGCAAAGGTGCAGTGGAGGAGTTGCTCGCAATATCAAGTAATTACACGCATAATGGTAAGGTATTGCCACTTGATGATAAGGCGCGGGAGAAGTTTCGCTCTATGGCGCATACACTCAACGAAGACGGTTTCCGTGTGCTGATTATTTCCTATAAAAATATAGAATCTTCGCAAACTGTATATGATAAGCGTGACGAATCAGGGCTTACTATTAAAGGGTTTCTGACTTTCCTAGACCCGCCAAAAGACACGGCGAGAGTTGCACTTGCGGCACTCAAGGAATATGGCGTGGATGTTAAGGTTCTGACTGGTGATAACGCAACTGTTACGCGCAAAATCTGCAATGATGTTGGGCTGGAAATAAAAGGTGCTGTTGACGGCTCGCAGCTTGATAAGTTGTCTGATGCACAGCTTTATGAAATGGTGGAAAAAAACACTATTTTTGCCAAGCTCTCGCCGATGCAAAAATCACGGATTATATTAGCTCTTAAAGCTGCTGGGCATACGGTTGGATTTTTGGGTGATGGTATTAATGATGCGCCAGCCTTGCGCGCTGCGGATGTTGGAATTTCTGTTGATACTGCTGCTGATATTGCCAAAGAATCTGCTGATATTATTTTGCTGGAAAAAAGCCTTCTAGTGTTGGAGGAGGGTGTTATTGAAGGGCGCAAAGTATTTGGAAATATCGTAAAATATCTGAAGATGGCTCTTTCTAGCAATTTTGGAAATATGTTCAGCGTGGTTGGTGCGAGCCTGTTGCTACCGTTTTTGCCTATGCTTCCTGTGCAGATTCTTATCCAAAATCTGCTTTATGACATTTCGCAGATTGCCACACCGTTTGACAAGGTGGATGATGATTATATCCGCAAACCGCGCAAATGGGAAGCAATCGAACTAAAACGCTTTATGCTATTTATTGGTCCAGTAAGTTCTATTTTTGATTATGTAACGTTTGGCGTTATGTGGTTTATTTTTTCTGCAAATACAGTTGCCGAGCAGTCATTATTTCACACAGGTTGGTTTGTTTCTGGGCTTCTTACACAAACTTTGGTGGTGCATATGATACGCACTGAAAAAATGCCATTCATCGGCAGCCGTGCCTCAAATGCACTGCTTATTACCACAGCACTTGCGATGATGGCGGGAATTGCATTGCCATATACGATGGTGGGAGCAGCAGCAGGTATGGTGCCGTTGCCCTTCGCTTATTTTGGTTATTTAGTAGCAATCCTACTTGGATACTGCTTGCTGGTTACAGCGATGAAGCAATGGTACATCAAAAAATTCGGGCAGTGGCTGTAGATAACTAAGCCTCACTAGTTGCAGCTTCTGGTGTTTCTACAGGTTTTTCTGGTGTTTCGGCAGCTTTACGTTTACGCGGATCATACGGTTCCTGCTGTGGAATTGGAACTGGTGGAAGCAGGCGACGGGTGAACATTTTATCCTGATAGTAGAAAATTTTCTTAGTGCGGATTGGTGCAAAAGATTCGATAAGAATAATCTGTTCATCGCGTGGCAGGGTGATAACTTCCTGTGGCAATAGTAATGCGCGCTGCACCTCAGAAGTATTGGTAGTACGCGCACCAGGATTCATATCCATGAATTTTGGTTTATTATGCGAGGTCTGCTGCACTGTTTTATTGCCGATAAGCTGGGATATAAGGTTTGCAGTTTCCACGTTGTTCGCAGCGAAGGTGATGCGGTAATAACAGTTGGAGAGGAATGAATTCATTCCTGCTTCTTCATATATACCTTTTAATTGTTGAGTATCTTGTACAATCAAGAATAGTTTTACGCGATACCCACGGAAGTAAGCTATACCAACTTGGAATTGAGGCATCTCACCGAGTGACGGAAACTCATCCATCATGAACATCACACCATATGGCTCATCCTTGCGTGGCATATTGCGAGTCATGAAGTCAGTTGCCTGCTGATAAAATACTTTCAGAAGTGGCTCTAGGCGCTTCAAGTTGTCTGGGGTTACACCGCAGAACACGCTCATTTTACGTTTTTTGAGCAGCTGCATGTCAAAATCTGAGCGTGCTGTGGTCGCGTCAATCAGTGGGTTCGCCCATAATTCCAAGCCAGAGTTTAGGGTTGAAATAACGCCCGAGCGTTCCTTATCAGCTTTTTGCAGGAAGGCGGCGATATTCATGTAGGCAACTGGATGGATGCGTTTGCCGATAGTGTCAAGAACTACTGCAAGGTTATAAACCACGTCATCAGAACGCATGGTACGCACTACTTCGCCGAAGCTATTTATTTTTTCAGGAACTGCCACCAGATATAAGATTACACCAAGAAGTAATGAGCGCGCTTCATTTTGCCAGAACTCCTGCTCTGGTAAAATCAAGTTACAAATTTTCTGTACGTCATCCACCATCTGCCCTGGTTTTTCTGAAATCCAGTCCAGCGGGTTGTAGCAATGTGAAATACCGTCAGGATCTGCAGGATTCCATAGATAAACTTCTTGCCCCATTCGTTTGCGATAACCGCTGGTGATTTGATGGTTCTCCATTTTAATATCATGGCAGACAACTGACTGATCCCAGAATAAGAGGTTAGGGATTACGAAGCCAACACCCTTACCCGAACCAGTTGGTGCAAATAATAAAACATGTTGGAAATCATCAACGATAAGATAATTATTGAGACCTGTACGTCCAATTAACATCCCGCGTCTGGCGCGGAGTTTTGCTTTTTGAATTTCCGCTTCTGTTGCCCAATGCGCATCGCCATGAACACTCTCTTTCATTTTGAATGGGCGAAAATCGGTAAGTGGCGCACGCATCATATAAAGCAGGGCTAGACTAACAAAAGCACCGCTTGCTGGTGGTATGATGGTTTTATACATATATTCTTGGTTAAAACCTGGTTGGGTATGATAATTCCACCAATATTCCAGCCAAATCAAATATCTTTGTATAATTATATCTGGGCGATCTATGTAGGCAGCGACATATGCCTTGTCATGCAGTAAAAATATGCTGACTATCAATCCTAGTGCTATTGGGCATACTATAACTACCGTTACGATAACAGATACAATTATATTGTTCGCCATTGCACGGTTTGCATTGGATGTCTTATAGTCGTCAGCCATGACCACCTTCTTTGAAATAGACTTCTGAAATGTAACGCATTCCGTGTGCGCCACGTTTGAGCTGAACTATAACATTTATCACATTTTCTACATAGCCTTTTATCTGGTCGCGAGTCATTCCAAGACCTGCTTGCATAATCATCAAAATAAGTTGCTCGATGGCAAGGGCAGGGGTGTCGGCGTGTAATGTAGAAACAGAACCCGGATGACCAGTGTTTACAGCACGCATAAACGAAAAAGCTTCTTTGCCACGCAATTCCCCTAGCATTAAACGGTCAGGACGCAGACGCAGGCAGGCCTCAATTAAATCCTGCATATCTACTTTTGCGCGTCCTTGCCCACCTTTAGATGCTAGTAGGTGTACGCGATTCGGTATGTGTGGAAGCATTATTTCGCGAGCATCTTCACAAGTAATTATTCGTTCAGAAGATGGAATAACTTTTAATGCAGCATTCAAGAATGTGGTTTTACCAGTTGATGTACCGCCGCTTACAATAATATTTTTCTTTGCCAAAACCGCTTTTTTAATAAAATCTTTGATGCTACCTGCATTGAGTAATGCGCGAAGCTCAGCATCTACAGGATTTGCTTCATGGCGAACAGCCGTAGATTGAAATGCACCGAGAGCTTCATATTGATCCAAATCTAGGCTAACAGTGGTCGCCTTACGAATTGACATAGCAATAAGTGAAGGTTCAACTGCTGGCGGAAACACAATCTGAATACGAAACCCTTGTGGTAAAGTAGCTGAAAGTATAGGGGTTTCTTCGCTAATATTCTGTTCACTAGATTGGGCAACCAAACGTCCGAGAGACTTCAAATGTTCTTGATTAAGTTCAGGGACATCAAAACGTTGCATGTCACCACCAATTTCCACCCAGATTTCTCCAGGCTTATTGATAGAAATTTCACTCACCTTCGGCATATCAAAATATTGCTGAAGCGGGGCGAGATAAGTATCAAGTGCGGTAAGTGAGGTTAATGCCATTCCTAATTCTCACCTTACTGTACGAATACACTGCCACCCAAATCGCTAGGAAATGTAAGATCTCTGTTCACGAATACATTGACCAATGTACCTTGATCGATAGTAACCGTTGGACGAATATCAACAATCCTGTCCACCACCTGCTTCGCAGTATTACCAAAATTGGTAACAGCTTGTCCCGCGGCTTGTTGAGCCGGGGTTGCGGATGTAGTTTGGTTGCCTTCAGGAGTAGTGGTAGTAGAAGCGGTAGCTCCCGCCTGACTAGGTAGAATCTCATCGGCAGCGACCGCAGCACCAATAGATATTGCTGTCGTCAAAATAGCTGCGGTAAAGATGTCATATAACTTGTTATCGACAACACCAACAATACCAGCGCGACCAAGACCATCAACACCAGGTGATCCGATCATTATGTCAACACCATCGGGACGAATCAAACGCGTCCAGACGATCATAACCCTATTTTGTCCGCGTAATACACCAGTATTATATGTCCCGATCAGACGTGAACCTTTAGGAATCAAAACATCTCGACCAGTCTCTGCGTATGTGTCCCTGCTGACGATGGCACGGATTGTTCCTGGTAGATCAGTATTAATGGCAGTTTCCAATACTGCATTGATAATCTTGCCCTGTGCAATGGTCATGTTCAGGTTATTAAGACCAGTAGCTATAGCCTTTTCTGCAGTGGTAGCCTTGATTACGCTATCAGAGAAGGCATTGTTTGGATCATTGCCTGATGCTCCAGCAGCTTTTCCAGCCGCCGCGGCACCACGGTTACCCTTTGATCCATCTATTATCAGCATGTTAGAGCGTATACGTTTCTTAGCATCCTTATCTTTAAAATCATTCACCCTAGTCTTTCCAATACCACCAATTTCTGGTGCTGGAGGAACGGGTGGCGGTGGTGGCGGCGGTGGAGGTGGCGGTGACATTTCCTCAGAAATAGCAGTGCTTTTTCCAGTATTGGTTAATGAACCAGCCCCCCCAGACGGCGCAGATCCAGTTGTCTGCGGTAAATTAACAGAAGGAGGAGGCGGTGGAACATAAACCTGTGCCTCAACTGGCGGCGGCGGTGGTGTTAGCATAGTGGTTGGAGGCTGCGGAAGATCTATAGCAGAAGTAGGAGTTTTAGATGATTCTTCCGCACCGCTTTTTGCAGGTTTTTTAGTGCCTTTTTCCTTTATATGCATAGGATCTGGACCAACTGGTTTCTTTGGTTCAGAAAACATCGAAGAAACAACAAAATAAATGACAATTAAGGCACCACCAACAACAGCACCTTTTATGATCGTATTCTTACTAATGGAACGACTATCCGATTGATTAACATCACCCATACCGTCCTGATTAGTATCGTCTGATGATTGTACACCGTTTTGGTCGTCTGAATTTGGGATGTTGTTATCCATAACTTACCGTGGGTTTAATGATTCGTTATAAACTCTGATCTCACCGTCGCTGCTGCGTAGTGCAAGCTCACCCGCCACACCTTCTATTACAAGCGAAGAATCCTTTACAGTTGCTGTAGCATTAGATTCATTGCCATTTGCACCGATGATAAAAGCACTTGGGGCAACTTTTCCAATTGATTTATATTTTACAAAAGTGGTCTTCCCATCGTCATATACCTGTAGTGGGGCTATAGAATCAGGACCAGCATATGTGTAGCTGTAATTAAAATGTATTGGTAATATGCCTATTGATGCAGGACTCGCTGGAGTATCAGAAATTGTTTGAGTTAGCTTCCCACTGGTTGAAGATGCAGGAACTTTCAATATATGCTCTTCCTTACTGGACACACCCTGTACAGGAGCTGCTTCTCCTGAAGCTTTTAGTTGCTCAGGAGCAAAGTCACCGTAAGGTTCTGGCATAGCCACATCACGTTTGTCTGGGTAGCTGAAACGTACAACATAAACATTGCTTTCATTTTTCTCGCTAACAGATTTTAACTCAAACTCATAGGAACGTTTGTTTGTAAGAAGGGTCATATTCGTAGTAATATCATCAGTCATCGGACGAACGAATAAACGATTACCAGCTGGGATTATCTGCCACAAGCTGCGATCGCCAACCGAAATCGTCTGGATGTCTTCTTTAGGGTCAAATACGATATTGGTTTGATAGCCATATTTTGTACGAATTACATAAACATTAGATTCATTGTATACCAGTTCTTTAATGCGTGCGCCAACAGCACCTGATTTTTGCGATTGAACAGCATCATCGCCAAGAGACAAAGCATCCTTATCAGTTTTATCTGCCTTGCTGGACTTTTTATTTTTTCCAGAGCTAGAGACCTTTTTTTCAGTGGAAGCGTCATCGCTACCATCAGCAAATGCCTGATAAGGCGATGTTGCGGTTATAATAATAACTGCCATCGGCAATGCGTTTGGCAGAATTTTTTTTATAATTTTGCGTGTCATCATTTTGGCAATGCATCCTCATCTACACGGTAATCCGTAATACGGAAACCTAACGGGTTAATATAACGTTCTTCATTAGTAAGATCAAGTTTAACATACTCAAACATTAACGTTGCAATTTTATGATATTGTAACGTTCCACCATTAGCAGCAGTTTCTTCAATTAGCAAGCGCGCTTGTGCCTGATTCGGTTTTGGGTAGATAATTGACTTGAATTTGACTGACCTTGAACCAGCGGCACCCATACGCGCAGCAACACTTTGCGGGTTGCTAGGATTGGCTTCACGCCTGAATTTGACATAGACTGGGTCTGGAACAGACATAACGCGCACCGTGGCGTAATTTCGTGTAACATCCTTTGCATGATAGCTTTCACGCGAGCGAATGTATTGAACTATAAAGAAATTATTGACCGCTTCAAGCCCAGTTATGTCTTTCACAGTGAGAGGATCAACCAGTTGAGTTATCCCGCTTTTCGCATCAACTTGAATCAAAAATGGTTCAACGCCTTTGAGCGGGGTAATATTCGCTATAACTATCATCGCCATAAGCGTAGAGATCATTGATATTATGGTGATGATCATGAACAGGCGACGTTGCAACATAATCGCCTGATAACGATCTTTGTACCAGTTGCGTGATTCTTTAGTGTTGTTAGTCTGCTTGTTCATAGGTTATATAGACTGGCGTTAGATGGTAATTATGTCAATAGGATTAAGAAAATAAAACTATTCTAAGGATGCTTGTTTAACAAAGTGTTAACACGGAGGCAATTAATTTTCTAATTATAGCTGGCTATGTTTATTTATTTTTGTTTAACATTTGCTGCCTTTTTTGAATGCGGTTTATAGCTTATAGGATAATATGATAAAAATGGCAAAAATTACTCTCGTTTTAGGCGGTACTCGCTCTGGGAAAAGCTTGCATGCTGAGGCTTTGGCTGACAAAAGTACCAGCAATAAAATTTATATTGCCACTTCTGAAATTCTTGATGCGGAGATGGCGGAGCGTGTGAAAATCCATAAAGATAGGCGAGGGGATGGTTGGCAGACCATAGAAGAGCCGCTAGAAATTGCAAAAATCATAAAAAATACCCAGCAAGCTGTTATTTTGCTAGATTGCCTGACATTATGGTTATCTAATCTACTGCACAAAGAACTTGAGGTAATACCGCAAATAGATATTTTAATTGAGGAGCTTAGAGCTACACAAGCAGAGGTAATTTTAGTCTCCAATGAAGTGGGGATGGGGATAGTTCCAGAAAACGCTCTAGCCCGTAAATTTCGTGATTATGCGGGAATATTGCACCAACGCATTGCGGAAATAGCCGATGAGGTGGTATTGGTAGTGGCAGGTATTCCAGTGAAAATAAAAGGATGAAAATGAGCGAGGAAGAAAAAAACCGCATCCATAAGCAAAAAATGGAAAAACGCAAAGAATTTCAAGATAAATTGGTTGCCAGTGCCGATCAGAGCAAAAAATTGCTGATGGTTTATACAGGAACAGGCAAAGGCAAATCCACTGCTGGTTTCGGCACGATTGTTCGTGCGCTCGGACATGGTTATAAAGTTGGGGTGGTGCAGTTTATCAAAGGCGCATGGCAAACAGGTGAACAAGCCGCCCTTACCAAATTTGATAATTTAATCCGCTACGAGGTGGCTGGCGAGGGTTTTACTTGGAACACGCAGGATCGTGAAAAAGACATAAAAAAAGCCCGTGAAGCGTGGAATATCGCTATTGAAATGCTGGCGGATGATTCTTATCACCTTGTTTTGTTGGATGAGCTAAATATTGTGCTGCGCTATGATTATTTGCCTTTAGAAGAAGTGCTGGCGGCTCTTAAAAAACGTAAAAACCATGTGATAGTAACAGGACGAAACGCCAAACCCGAGTTGATAGAAATAGCCGACCTCGTAACAGAAATGAAGCTCATCAAACATCCATTCCGTGAACAAGGCATCAAAGCACAAGAAGGAATTGAATTTTAGATGACCGCTCGCTCGCTAATGTTTCAAGGTACTGGTTCAGATGTGGGAAAATCCCTGTTGGTAGCTGGATTGTGTCGGCTTCTGGCAAAGCAGGGGCTTAAAGTTGTGCCGTTTAAGGCGCAAAATATGTCAAACAATGCGGCAGTGGCGGATGATGGTGGCGAAATCGGGCGGGCGCAATGGTTACAAGCTGTGGCTGCTGGCGTTAAACCAAGCGTTCACATGAATCCTGTGCTACTAAAACCGCAATCAGATAAAACCAGCCAAGTGATAGTGCGGGGCAAACTCACAGCAACAATGGGCGCAAGTGAATATCAGAATTACCGAAAATCACTACTACCGCAAGTGCTGGAAAGCTATAATTTACTGGCAAAAAATACCGATATTGTTCTGGTGGAAGGTGCAGGCAGCCCTGCTGAAATCAATCTGCGGGAGAATGACATAGCCAATATGGGATTTGCCCGTGCAGCGAATATCCCTGTGGTGATGATTGGCGATATTGAGCGAGGCGGAGTAATCGCCAGCCTTGTGGGAACGCACGCTATTTTGGCTGATGCTGACAGGGAAATGATAAAGGCTTTTATCGTCAATAAATTCCGTGGCGATGCGAGTTTGTTTGCCAGTGGAGCGGCAGAAATAGAAAAACGTACAGGTTGGCAGAATTTAGGACTTGTGCCGCATTTTGCCGAACTTACTAAGCTGCCACAGGAAGACTCTCTGGCTCTTTTTTCCTTAAGCCTTAAGCCTCAAGCCTCAAGCTTTAATATAGCCGTTCTCCAAACTCCCCATATCGCTAATTTTGATGATATTACTCCTCTGGCTAATGATCCAAATATAAATCTGATATGGGTAAAGACGGGTGAAGTGATTCCTGCTGATGCCGATATTGTGATACTCGCTGGCAGCAAATCAACGATAGCAGATTTGAAATTCATCAAAGCGCAAGGTTGGGATATTGATTTGCAAGCGCACAGACGGCGGGGCGGGCGGATTATCGGCATTTGCGGCGGTTATCAGATGCTGGGAAAAACTATCTCTGACCCGCATGGCATGGAAGGCACGCCCGAAACTATTGAGGGGCTTGGGATGTTAGAAATAGATACCATTCTCACCACTGAAAAAACTGTGCGTAATGTCTCAGCCACAGGTTATGAAATTCATGTGGGAAAAACAACAGGCGCAGCAACTTCAGAAGATGGGCTGGTGTGGGGCAGTTATGTTCATGGCTTATTTGCTGATGACGAGTTTCGTAGGAACTGGATGCCAGCCTCCGCTGGCATGACAAGTTATAATTACCAACAACACACACAAAAAATCCTTGATGATTGGGCGGATATTTTAGCAGAAAATATCAATATAGAAAAATTGTTAGAAATTTGTCATTCCGAATGAAATGAGGAATCTTTGCAAAGTTCTCTTGCATCGTTTCGCTAGGTCGAGATGACATTTGTAATCAGCAAAATAAGCAATAGCTCAGCGCAAATTATCACATATATCCGTAATGATTTTTGCAAATCTTTTATGGTTATTTCGCAGCGATTGCCTTCACCAATTAAGGGCGCAGAATATTCTTCACCATCATAACTGCGCTTGCCACCAAGACATACGCCCAGCGCATAAGCCATCGCTGCTTCAGGGTAGCCTGAATTGGGCGAAGCATGTTTTTTTGCTTCTTTTATGATTGCCCTCACCCTAGCCCTCTCCCAGAGGGAGAGGGGATAAGAAACAATAATAAGTAACGCACTCAAGCGGGCAGGGATGAAATTGGCTACGTCATCCAGCCTTGCTGCTGCCCAACCAAAATATTTGTAACGCTCGGTTTTGTGGCCGATCATGCTGTCGGCAGTGTTTATGGCTTTATAGCAAGCAATCGCAGGAAGCCCGCCCAAAACCGCCCAAAATACAGGCGCAACCACGCCATCGCTAAAACTCTCGGCGAGGCTTTCAATAGCAGCTTTGCATATTTCTGATTCATCGAGATTTTCGGTATCCCGCCCCACGATTTTTGCTAGTTTAAGGCGGGCAGCTTCTAAATTGTTCTGACGCAAAGCCTGATAAACAGCATTTACATGATCATACAGGCTGCGGGTTGCCAGCAAGCTCGCCATTAAAACCACCTCAATATAAATATTGCCGAATTTTTGGATAGGCAGAGTGATAGCAATTGTAACAACCAGCAAAGCCGCCATAGTGAAGATTCCTGCTGTCACCCCGCACTTATTGCGGGGTCTGGTGTTGCAGTTATGTTCCAACCAAGATATAACAGCACCCATCCACACCACAGGGTGTTTGATTTTGTTATAAATAAATTTCGGATAACCAAAAGCGGCTTCCAAAATATAGGCGATGAGTAAAGTGTACATAAATGACTAATAATATAGATGGTGTCTTTACGCAACATGGCGGGAATTTGTCTTTCATCAGTGAGAATTTTCCTGATGCGCCACGCCCGTTTATTGATCTTTCCACAGGCATCAACCCTTATCCTTACCAGCTAAATATGAATGAGGCGGATTCTTTTCGCCTTGCCGATATAAGGCAAATGGAAAAAGCCAGAAAAGCAGCAGCGCAATATTACGGCGCAAAACCAGAAAATATAAATCTGGCAGCAGGGATGCAGCCTTTGATGTTTGCTCTTGCCGCTTTGCGTTTGCAAAAATTTGGCGTGGCGAAAGTTACGATCTTATCGCCGACTTATAGCGAGTATGAAAGTTTGTGGCAGGCAGCATGGCATCAAATAATAAATGTGCAGAATATAGATGATTTAGCTGGGGGCGATGTGGCGATAATTTGCAGCCCTAATAATCCTGATGGAAAAATTTATTCTCCTGAGCAGTTAAAGCAGCTAAAGAATGACTGGTTGATTGTTGATGAATCTTTTGCTGACTTGAGCCCTCACCCTAACCCTCTCCCAGAGGGAGAGGGAATTATTGTGTTTCGTTCTTGCGGCAAGTTTTTTGGCATAGCTGGGCTTAGGGTGAGTGCCGCTATTGCCCCACAGGAAATCAGCGATTATTTGCGCCTAGTGGTTGGAGATTGGTCGCTCGCCACGCCAGTTTGCAATGCGCTACCCGCAATGTTTGCTGATAGCGAGTGGATAGAAGAAACTAGGGTAAAATTAGCGCAGGAAGCAGAAATCTGGCGGGAGATTCTAGCAAAATATTTTACTATTATTGGCTATACATCACTCTTTACTTTGGTAAAAACAGATGACGCTAATAGTTGGCATGAACATTTAGCAAAACAGGGGATTTTGGTGCGGAAATTTGATTATAATAATCGCTGGTTGCGTTTCGGACTTCCTGATAAAAAATATATAGAAAGAGTGGAGCAAGTATTGTCATTCCGAATATAATGAGGAATCTTTGCAATTTTATAAAGACAAGATCCCTCGGCTGCGCTCGGGATGACAATGTAAGGAAAAACAAATGACAACATTACAAATAAACTGGATTCGTCATTTGCCAGTGGAAAATAAAGGGCGATATATAGGGCATACTGATATTCCCGCCATAATCCCAAAGGAAGCAGCAAACCTTGCTGTGCCTCTGCCGCAAGATGCATTGTGGTTTGCAAGCCCGCTTATGCGGGCGGTTGATTCGGCTCATTGGCTGATGCAGTCGGTGCGGGAGAATATCGCTCCGCTTAATATCGCAAATGAACTGATGGAGCAGAATTTTGGCATTTGGGAAAATAAAACTTACGAAGAAGTGTGGAGCATCGCAGAAAATTCGCAAAATTGGCAAAGCCCAGCCATGATAAAACCACAAGGCGGAGAAAGTTTTATCGGGCTGTGCGCACGGGTGGATCACTGGATAGAAAATATGATGAAAAAAGTAGGCGGGAAAAATTTAGTGGTGGTTGCACATGCTGGAACTATCCGCGCGGCACTTCGCCACACACTTAACCTTATTCCTGAACAAGCCCTTAATTTTACAGTTGATTACGGCAGCATTACGCAGGTGGAATATTTTTTACCATATGGCAGCGATAGCGGTGGTGCGCGAGTTAATTATGTGAATAGATAAGGAATATCAGCAGCAATGCAACCTCGCTAATTTGTTGAGCAGCACCGAGGACATCACCAGTTATTCCGCCGAAATTTTTATTAGCGATTTGTTTTATAGCTACATAGATAATCGCAAGGGAAAAAATAGCGGTTATAGTAGCAATAATTTTTCCTGTTAGCAGCAGGCTGCAAATAGCAATGGAAATTGCGATAATAACCTGTTCTGTAGCGGGTTTTCCTGCTCGGGCTGCTAACCCATAATCGCGGGCATAGGGAACATTTTGCATAAAAATCGCCAAAAACGAACGGCTACAGGCAGCGGTTGCAATGAATATCATAATAGTTGCAAAATTCCCTGTAAAACCAGCAATTAAATTAGCACGCAACGAGATTACGGTAATCAATGCCAGCACACCATAACTACCGATTCGACTATCGCGCATGATGGAAAGTTTTTGTTCGCGGTCGCGCCCTGCTGCTAGTCCGTCGGCAGTGTCAGCCAGTCCATCCTCATGCAGCCCGCCAGTGAGCAGCAGGTGAAAGCCGATAGTTAGCCATGCGCTTATAATTGTTGGTAATCCTATAGCGAACATTAGCAGATAAAATACACCGTCCAGCAAGCCAATTAGCGCACCTATTACAGGGAAATAAGCTGCTGCTTGCGCCAGCGTAAGTGAGCCAAAGTCACGCTTACCAATAGGTATGCGGGTAAAAAAGCTAAGTGCAAGCAAAAATTTCTGTATCATAAGGCAATACATAGTTTATAAAGCGATATATGTCACTTTTTTTAGATAAAAATTCATTACCACAATTTGACCCAGCGATGTATGCCAGTGCGCGAGCGCGTCTTGACAACCTCACCAAACCGCAAGGGTCGTTGGGGCGGTTGGAGGATGTGGCAGCGTGGCTTTGTGGCTGGCAGCAAACACTTAAACCGAGAACAGATAAGGCTTATACGCTGATATTTGCGGGCAATCATGGTGTTGTAGCGCAGGGTGTATCGGCTTTTCCATCGGAAGTTACTGTGCAGATGGTGGCTAATTTTGAAAATGGTGGAGCTGCTATAAATCAGCTGTGTAAATCTGTGCCATCTACTTTGCGGGTGATTCCGCTTTCGCTTGATAAGCCAACTAAAGATTTTACCAAAGAAGCAGCAATGACAATGCAAGAATGTGAAGAAGCATTCAAAATTGGTATGGAATCTGTTCCACAAGATGCAGATATTTTGGTTATTGGTGAAATGGGAATTGGCAACACCACTGTTGCTGCTGCTTTGGCTCACGCGCTTAGTGGAGGTGTTGCTGCTGATTGGGTTGGGGCAGGCACAGGAATTGACGAAAAAGCCATTGCAAAAAAACGTGAAGTGGTAGCGCAGGCGGTTGCACTTCATAAAAATAATCTGGGTAATACGCTAGAGGTTTTGCGCCATGTTGGTGGGCGGGAACTAGCTGCTATGGCAGGGGCTATTTGGCGTGCGCGACAATTGCGAGTGCCAGTTATTTTAGATGGGTATGTGGTGACGGCAGCAGCAGCAATGCTTACTCTTACAGCAAAAGACGCTCTCGCTCATTGCATTGCAGGGCATTTATCGGTTGAGGCGGGGCATAAAAAATTGTTAGAATTTTTAGATATGAAACCGCTACTGGATTTGGGAATGCGTCTTGGCGAAGGAAGTGGTGCGCAGGTTGCTTTGGCGGTGGTGCGCTGTGCTGTTGCAACTTTTACTGGTATGGCAACATTTGAAGAAGCAATGGTGGCTGGTAAGAAATAATGACCAATAATCACGCTTTTTCAGACTTAGAAAAACAGGCGGTTTATCGCGCTATTGGGCAGAGGCGAGATGTGCGCCGTTTTCACAGCGAGCCGATAGCAGATGATATTTTGCAGAGGATTCTGCAGGCGGCAGCGCATGCGCCTTCGGTTGGCTATATGCAGCCATGGAACTTTTTAATTATCCGTGACATACAAATTCGCAAAAAAATCCATGATGCTTTTATGGTTGCCAATGATGAGGCTAAAGAAATGTTTGAAGGGGAGCGTAAGAGCGCTTATGCTGCTCTGAAGCTGGAGGGCATTACTGAATCGGCACTTAATATTTGCATAACCTGTGACCGCAGTCGTTTTGGCAAGGTGATATTGGGGCGTACCCATCAGCCAGATATGGATTTATATAGTAGCGTGTGTGCAGTGCAGAATCTGTGGCTGGCAGCGCGCGCAGAAGGGGTGGGTGTTGGTTGGGTGAGTATTATAAAACCAGAGGATTTGCAAACTATTTTGCGCTTGCCTGAAAATGTAGTGCCGATTGCTTATTTATGTGTAGGCTATACTGATGTTTTTGCTGATGAACCAGAGCTTAAAACTAGCGGTTGGTTACCAGAAATTCTATTAGCTGAATTGATATATTATGAGCGTTGGGGTAATAAAGAAAAATGAATGAAGCTGTAAAATTACAGGTTTGTGTAACTTGCCTTGGTGATAATGGAGAAAAGCTCGGTGCAGAATTTTATGCTGTACTGGAACGCCAAGTTGATAGAGAAAAAATTAATTTGCAGCCTGTGGAATGTTTTGCGGTGTGCAAGAGGCAATGCACAGTTACCGTATCACAAGTTGGAAAATGGCTGTATATGATTGGTGATTTGAAGGTGGAAAAGGATATTCCTGATTTGTTTGAATATATCAAAGTTTATTCTGCTTCAGCCAATGGCAGACCACCAATTAGCGAGCGACCTGAGATAGTGAAAAACGGTACTATTTCTAGGTTGCCACCTGATTTGAACAAGAATAATTTATAGGTGAGAGGTAAGATATGATAATACAAGATTCTGGTATTTATTTTGGGCAATCAGATGAACAACACCAGCTTTTGCTGAAATATGCTAACCGTCATGGTTTGATAGCGGGCGCTACTGGCACTGGTAAAACCTTGTCATTGCAAGGGTTAGTTGAAGGATTTTCCCAAGCGGGAGTTCCAGTTTTTATTGCTGATGTGAAAGGAGATCTTTCAGGGCTTGCTGCTGCTGGTATTGATAAAGCTCCTTTGCTAGAGCGTGCTAAACAAATAGGATTTACTTTGGATTATCAGCCATGTCCCGTGATTTTTTGGGATGTGTTTGGTAAAAATGGACACCCAGTACGCACCACCATTTCTGAAATGGGACCTATCATGCTTTCCAGTTTACTGGAACTAAATAATACGCAGGAAGGGGTGCTGAATATTGCTTTTGCTGTTGCTGATAATGAAGGATTGTTGCTGCTAGATTTAGATGATTTGCGTTCGATGCTAACTCATATTAGCGAAAATGCAGGGCAATATTCCGCGCAATATGGCAATGTTTCTGCGGCTTCTGTGGGGGCGATACAGCGTGCCTTGCTTACACTGGAAGCACAAGGTGGCAAACAGCTTTTTGGTGAGCCTGCACTTTCTATTGCTGATCTTATGCGCGTTGCTCCAAACGGGCAAGGTGCAGTGAATATTCTTTCTGCTGAAACATTGATGCAGACCCCAAAACTTTATTCAATGTTGCTGCTGTGGCTATTGTCAGAATTATTTGAAGATTTGCCAGAAGTTGGTGATATGGAAAAGCCAAAACTGGTATTTTTCTTTGATGAGGCGCATTTGTTATTTAATGATGCACCAAAGGCATTGATTGAAAAAATCGAACAGCTTGTAAGGCTGATTCGTTCAAAAGGTGTTGGGGTTTATTTTATTACGCAAAACCCAGCAGATATTCCAGCCAATGTGCTTGGGCAACTTTCCAATCGTGTGCAACATGCTTTGCGTGCTTTTACTCCACAAGATCAAAAAGGTGTTAAAGCTGCTGCACAGACATTTCGTCCTAACCCTTCGTTCAAAACAGAAGATGCCATTACTACGCTAGGTGTTGGTGAGGCATTGGTTTCAGTGTTAGACGCAAAAGGTTCGCCAACAATTGTACAAAAAACATTGATACGCCCACCACTTTCTTTAGTTGGAGCAATTTCACCAGCACAGCGTAATAATATTATTTTGCAAAGCCCAGTGAAAGGTGTTTATGACCAAATTGTGAACCGCGAATCAGCATATGAAATGCTTACTGCGAAAGTTCAAAAAAATACTGTTGCTGATGCAGGGGGAATATGGGGAGCTGTCTCTAATGTTGCTTCGGGAATGGCTGGTGCTGGCAATGCTCAACCAACGGCAAATTATTCTGCGCGTAGTTCTGCCGCAAAACCTAGAGGTCGTGAGCCAGAAAGCATTATCACAACTATGACGAAAAGTGTTGTGCGAGCTGCTGGTTCACAAATAGGTCGGCAGGTGGTGCGCGGGTTGCTCGGCGCGATGCTCAAGAGATAATAAACTAATTTTAGCTTCAAATCTTCTTGCAATGAAGCTTCCTCAAAACAAACATGTATGGAGTATACACTTATTGTTTTTCGGTTTTCATTGCTTCGCGCTTTATCGCCAAAATCAGTTTATGAAGAAATTTAATTAAATCTTACAAGGAATAAAATGCAAACAATTACAAAAATACCAACCACAATTATCACGGGTTTTCTTGGTGCGGGAAAGACTTCGCTCATAAAACATGTTATAGAAAATGCAGGTGGCAGGCGGATTGCCTTGCTTATCAATGAATTTGGCGATGTTGGTGTTGATGGCGCAATTCTTAAATCATGCAGTAATAATGATTGCCCAGAAGACGCTATTATTGAGCTACCTAATGGTTGCATTTGTTGCACGGTTGCTGATGATTTTTTACCAGCGATAGAAAAAATTCTAGCGATGGAAGGTAGTTTTGATCACATCATAATTGAAACATCAGGGCTTGCACTTCCCAAGCCATTGGTAAAGGCATTTGATTGGGAGGAAATTCGCTCGCGCCTGACTGTTGATGGTGTAATTGCGGTTGTGGATACGCCAGCGGTTTTTGCTGGTGATTTTGCAGAAAATTTGGAAGCAATTAATCAACAAAAAACTGAAATTGGTTTGCTGGAGCATGATAACCCGCTGGCAGAAGTTTATGAAGATCAACTTCTTTGTGCTGATATGATTATACTTAATAAAACTGACCAGATTAGCCCAGAAAATATCGCCAAAGTTAAGGCCGATATAGAGCAGGAAATAAAGCGCGGAGTGCCGATTATTGAGGCAGCACATGGGCAGATTGCTCCTGATATTCTGTTGGGGATTAAGGCTGCTGCGGAGATGGATGTTGCTAACCGTATATCGCATCATGAATTGGAAGAAGAGCATGATCATGATGATTTTGAAAGTTTTGTGCTGGCTTTTCCAGAAATTGGCGATATAGAAATTTTTCATAACAAGATTGTTACGATTGCGGAATTATATGGTGTGCTTAGGGTAAAAGGTTTCGTGCGCGTAAGCGACAGACCACTACGTTATCTCGTGCAAGCGGTGGGAAGACGGGTTTCTGGGCATTTTGAAGCGAAGCCAAATATTGAAGCAGGAAACATTGTTATAATTGGAAAAAAAGGGCTGGATAAAGAAGGTATAATAAGTTGCATCTTTCAATAAAACATTCACAGGGCATAGAAGATGCGGATTTGCCGATAAATCCGTCGCAAACTCCTGCTGATATTTTGTATTTATCATTTACTGATTCGGATCTTTCTTGCATGGCGGTGGCGGCGAAAGATGCGGATAATCTGCGTATTTCTAAACTCGCTTTGCTTAAACATCCTCTATCTGTGGATTTATATATTGAGCAGGTGGCAGCGCATGCCAAAGTAATATTAGTACGCTTGCTCGGTGGTTATGATTGGTGGAAATACGGGGTAGAAGAATTATCCAAACTCGCTCGCAGCAAAAATATAAAGCTAATTATGGTCGCAGGGCATATTCACGATCCACGCCTTTGCGAGCTTTCTACTATTCCCAAAACTGAGCTAGACATGATTGAAAATTGCCTAGCTCAAGGTGGTGCGGAAAATGCAAGTAGAGTGTTTGAATATCTGCACAATGCTGTCATGCCTACGCCTAAAATTATAGATAATGCTGTGTTGTATAGAAGTAATAATTCTGGTGAAAAGAAAGCCACAATTATTTTTTACCGCACGCATTATTTAGCTGCGGATATTGCGCCGATTGACGCGTTGCTTGACGCTCTTGCAAACAGGGGAATTGCAGGGCGGGCGTTTATGCTCACTAGCCTTAAAGATGAAGCTGCACTTGAACTACTCAAAATAGAACTTGCTGAAGTTCCTCCTGATATTATTTTAGATGCTACAGCGTTTTCGGCAGGAAATGGCGCGCATCCACTCGCTTATTTAGATGCCCCGATTTTGCAGGTTGCGCTGGCGAATATGTCGCTTGCTGATTGGCAGGAATCAAAGCGGGGACTTTCCACTAGCGATATGGCGATGCAGGTGGTTTTGCCTGAAGCGGACGGACGGATTTTTACTCGGGCTATTGCCTTCAAAGCAGAAGGGATGTTGCATAAAAATCTGGAATATACCCGCAGTTTTTATCAGCCAGAAATGGGGCGGATGGAATATGTGGCGGAGCTGGCAGCCGCATGGGTGAATTTGCGTAAGAAGAAAAATTCCGAGAAAAAAATTGCATTGATACTTTCTGATTATCCGCAGCGCCCCGGGCGTAAAGGTTATGCTGTGGGGCTGGATGCAATGGCAAGTGTGGAGAAGATTTTGGAAGTGCTGGGGGATGAGGGATATTCAGTGGTTGGTGGTCATGAGTCATGGGTCATGAGTCATGAGAGGTTTGAAATTAAAGATTACAAAACTCGTTTTGCGACTTTGCCATGTGAAAACCAGCAGGCGGTGCTTGATGCGTGGGGCAAACCGCAGGATGATGATTTTGAAATTAAGGTAAAAATTTACGGTAATGTGGTGGTGGCGTTGCAGCCTGATCGTGGCTCGTTTTCTGATAAAAAAACTGGCTATCATGATTCGGCAACTCCGCCTTGCCATAATTATTTGGCATTTTATTTTTGGCTGCGTGATGAGTTTGGCATGGATGCTCTTATTCATCTTGGCACGCATGGAAATCTGGAATGGCTACCTGCAAAAACAGTGGCTTTGTCAGAAAATTGCTGGCCTGAAATTGTGCTTGGGGCAACGCCTGTAATTTATCCGTATATTGTTTCTGATGCGGGCGAGGCAGCGCAGGCAAAAAGGCGGATTTCGGCGGTGATAATCAGCCATCTCACACCGCCTTTGCAGCAGGTGGAGCTTGCGCCTGAACTTGCCGAACTTGAGGCTCTCACGGATGAATATAGCAGTGCCGATGGGCTAGACGGCAGGCGGATGAAATATTTGCGGGATGAAATTATTTTCCGTGCCAAGCGTTCTGGTTTGTCATTTGCGGATAGCGATGATGCTGCGGTGATGAGTGCGTTGGAATCTCACCTTTGCGACATAAAAGAGCAACGTGTGGGAGATGGTTTGCATGTATTTGGTGAAGGTAAAAATATTGAATGTGCTGCAAATGAGCGCAAAAATCTTCTCGCTGCTTTGGCGGGAAAATTTATTATGCCCAGTGCTGGCGGTGCGCCATCACGGGGGCGGGTTGATGTGTTGCCAACAGGGCGTAATCTGATAGGCGTTGACCCACGTACGATTCCTACCAAAACCGCAAGCGTGATAGGCAAGCGGGCGGGCGCAGATTTTGTGCGCCGTTATATGCAGGATTTTGGCGATTATCCAAAAAATATCATGATGGATCTTTGGGGTTCGGCAACTTTGCGCACAGGCGGTGATGAAATTGCCCAAGCACTCGCACTTATGGGTGTGAATATCTTGTGGGATGAAAGCACGCAGCGTGTGTCGGGTTTTGAGATTATCCCTGATGCTGAAATTGGCTGGCAAAGGGTGGATGTAACGCTGCGTATCTCTGGATTGTTCCGTGATATGTTCCCGAATTTGATTTTGCTGTTTGATGATGCGGTGCAGGCGGTTGCCAAGTTGCAAGGCAGACAAAACGCATGGCGTATTTTTGGCAATGCACCAAGTAGCTACGGCGCAGGTACAACTGAATTGATAGACTCTGGCGCATGGAAAACCAGAGATGATTTAGGGCAGGCATATCTTTCCGCATCGCATTTTGCCTATGGGAGAGGAGTGGACGGTGTGGTGGCTGCTGCCAATTTGCGGGAGAGGGTGGCATCTAGTGATGCGCTGATTCATGTGCAGGATCTGCGTGAGGTGGATGTGCTAAGTGGTGCAGACTTTGCCGATAGCGAAGGTGGTTTTGCTGCTGCTGCCAATTTGCTTGGCGCAAGTCCTGCACTTTATCATATAGATACTACTAATCCTGAAAAAATAAAAACTCGTACACTGGTTGAAGAAATTTCTCTCACCCTTCACGCTCGTGCTATTAATCCGCAGTGGATAGCAGGGCAGATGCGCCATGGTTATGCAGGCGGGGCGGCACTGGCGGATGTGGTGGATAATCTTTTTGCTCTTGCTGCCAGCAGTGATAAAGTGACCTCTGCCCAGTTTGATTTGGTCGCTGATAATTATTTGCATAATGAGCGAGTGCGTGAGTTTTTGCAGCGGGAAAATCCAGACGCATTAAATGCAATAATATCAAGGCTTAATGAGGCTAGAGAGCGTGGGCTGTGGCTGCCACTACGGAATTCTACCATCAATTTATTTGCAGAAAATATAGGTAAAAAAATGTTAATGACTTTTTCAGGGTAGTAATATAAAATTACTGACTTATAAAGATAATACGGTGGTTGATTATGGAAGACTCAAAAAAACCTGAAAGGCATATTGTAGTAATGGTTGCGTTGCCAGCTAGTGGCAAAACTACATATATAAAAAATACAAAAGAACTTGAAGGATATACCGTGTTATCAGTTGATAATATCGTCAAGGAACTTCGTGATAAAATTCATACAGAAACTGGGGAAGATGTTTCCATGGATACCGCGCGCATGCGGAATAATGATTTTGTAGTTGAGGAATTATATAGAAGACTTCAAAAAGCTGTAGATAGGGGTGAAAACGTGATTATAGATAGGTCTAGCCCGACTGTTGTTGAGCGTGCTAGGAGCTTAAAAATCGCAAAATCATCCAAAGATTTTAATTATAAAAGTACTGCAGTGATTATTCATCCACCATCGGAAGGTGAGCATATTGATAGATTGATAACTAGAGCTAGGCATGAAAGACGTCACGGTGTGTTGAATGATGTTGGTATATTTAAAATGGAACCAATAGGAAAGCAAGAATTTGATAAAGTTATAGAAGTAGGAACTCCTGCTGACAAACCACTATATTGGGAATATAAGAAGGCTGCTGAAAATCCTATAAGCCTTGTAGCTTTGATAGAAGAGTCAAGAAGAAGAGGTTCTTCCGAGTTGCATAGGTAGGAGGCATTTAATTGTAAAATTTCAGTAAATTGTTAATGAATTTCCAGCTAAATCGGCTATAATCATAACCAAACCGCAACTTGGCAAGTGTTTATCATGGAAAACCATATAAAATCTGAAAGGCAAATAGTAATGTTGATTGGTTTGCCAGGTGCTGGAAAAAGCACTTATATTAGGGAGCATGCAGAAGAATTAAAAGGATTCACGATTGTTTCGATTGATGGAATAGCGCAGGAACGCAGTAAAGGAACTGGGCTTACTGGAACTCAAATACACGATAAACAATATGATTCGATAGTTAAAGAGTTTGCTGATAGGCTTGATGCTGCTGTTAAAAACGGTGATAATATACTGATAGAAGGTGTCAATGCTACGTTAGCAAAACGTTCTATGCGGTTGGCTGGGGCTAAAAATTCTGAGCAGTATGATTATAAAACTAAAGCCATAGTTATAAATCCTCCTTCAGAAGAGGTTCGTATGGAGCGTATTTGGAAAAGAGCTGTCAGTGAGCATCGTGTTAGTTTTGATGGTTTAAAAATAGAGATGCCAAAAAAAGGAGAGTTTGATCAGGTTGAGTATATTGGAACTGTTCCAAGCGTTCCTTCTTTATATTCACAGAATGGAAATCCATCAGTGAGTTTGGCGGAATTAATAAAATCTGCTAGAGAATCGGCAAAAAATTCAGAAAATTTAAAACCTCACAGATAAGATGCTTCAAGATAAAAAAAAGTTGGTAAGAGGCTGGTGTCCGAGTCTTGAAAAGCCCATGGAAAGCGGTGATGGGCTATTGGTACGGATTCCAATTAAGTTTGGACGGATAACGGCGAATATAGCGCAAAAGATTGCCGAACTTTCTACAAAATATGGCAATGGACACATTGATTTATCAAATCGTGGAAATTTGCAGATTCGTGGTGTTAGTGAAAAAACTTATGAGATTCTGCGGGTGGAGTTAGCACAGCTTGGATTTGAAAGAGATTTTCCCATTAATATTATAGCAAATCCGCTTGATAAAAATGCTCAGAAGTTAGCAGAGGAATTGTCGGAAATCTGTTTAGAAAAACAGCTTTGTCTACCAGAAAAATTTCTTATAGTAATTGATAGTGGTGGAGTGTTTCCACTTTCCGCTTTGCCCTCTGATTTATATATTAATCCAGCATGTGCGGATATGCAGCAAATTATATCTACCCTTAGAAACGCAAAAAAATGTGATAAAAAACCTGCTGCTATAAATGCTCCAAACGCGCCGATTGGGTTCGTTCCGCTTGCAGAACAAAACGGTATAATTTCTGTTACTGCAACATTCGGCAGGATAGAAGCAGAGGAATTAAAAAAACTGGCAGTTATTGCTAAAAAATTTAGTGGTGGTGAGATAATCTTTGCACCATTTCGTAGGGTAATTTTACAAAATATTGCTGCTGAAAATTCTGCAGAAATTTTACAGAGTTTAGAAAAAATAGGTTTTATTACCAAAAATGGCGATTCACGCCTGAATATCCATGCCTGCGTTGGTGCGCCAGCTTGCAGCTCGGCACTGGGTGAAACTCGCGCTCTTGCCCAGAAATGGGCAGAAGGCCACCCGAATCTAACACAAATTGTGCATATTACAGGTTGCTCTAAGGGTTGCGCTTATAGGGGAGTTGCGGATATAACCATAACTGCAACAAAAATGGGATATGAGACCAGCTAATGACAAGTCGTTACAACTACATCCGTGATGGCGGAGAGATTTATAAAAAATCCTTTGCCATTATTCGTGCGGAATCTGATTTGTCGCGTTTTAATTCTGATGAAGAAAAGGTAGCAGTGCGGGTTATTCACGCTTGCGGTCTGGTGGAGGCAGCGTCGGATATTTTCTTTTCCAAAAACATGGTGAGAATCGCGCGTGATGCGCTGAAAAACGGTGCGCCGATTTTGTGTGATGCGAAGATGGTGGCAAGTGGCATAACCCGCGCGCGCTTGCCTGCCAGTAACGAAATTATTTGCACACTTTCTGACCCACGCGTGCCTGAGCTGGCGCAGAAAATTGGCAATACGCGCTCGGCAGCAGCGATGGAACTCTGGCGCGATAAATTGGCAGGTTCAGTGGTGGCAATTGGCAACGCGCCAACTTCACTTTTTTATTTGCTGGAAATGCTGGATGCTGGCGCACCACTGCCTGCGGCGGTTATCGGGATGCCTGTAGGTTTTGTGGGGGCGGCGGAATCAAAAGAAGCACTTATGAATGATGGGCGCGTGCCATATGCAGTGGTGCGTGGGCGCAGGGGTGGCAGTGCGATGACTGTGGCGGCGATAAACGCCATAGCGCAGGAACAAGAGATATAAAAAAAGAGGCTATATGAGGGCATTGGTGGTTATTGTTGTGGTGTTGGTTAGCCTATATGGCTGTTATCACGTTGCGATGCCTTCCGTAACGCTGCGTTACAAACTTACCCTTACTGTTGATGATAACGGCAAACAATATACAGGTTCTAGCATTGTTGAGGTGTATAGGCAGGACACCACCAAGGTATTTGGTTCAATGGGTGGCTATGGTTATGACTTTAAGGGTGAAGCGACGGTTGTGGATTTGGGCGAAAAGGGTGTGTTGTTTGCACTGCTTAAAGATAGTAATTCTGGTAAAGGCTTACCTCCATATTTGCTTTTAAGTGCCTTTAATATGGCACTTGGCTCTTCTAACGTTGTTGATTTAATGAGGAAACTTGACAAAGTTAGACCAAGACCCAAAGTTCCATTGGAATTTAGTAAGCTGCCAATGTTGGTGCGCTTCCGTGATATTAACGACCCTAAGACAGTGGAACTGGTTGACCCCAACGACCTTGAAAAAACCTTCGGCAAAGGCGTGAAGCTGGTCTCGGCAACCGTCGAGATGACAGATGAGGGAGTTACTATTGGGGTAGAGAAATGGCTGCCTTGGTTGAAGAAGTATTATAATAATAGGCTAGATGGTGACCGTTACGGCTCTATCTCAGAATATCCTCTTGCCAATAGTTTAAGTTCAGGTTTTTTTTCAACGGAGGTAACACCACATGAATAGTGAATTATTTAAAGCTATATTAGCAATGGACGCACACAACCGTGGTTATTGGTAAATATGAAACTCGGCACTTTATATGGTGTGGGGTTGGGTTCGGGCGATCCTGAACTGATGACGCTAAAAGCAGCGCGGATTTTGCGCGAAACGAAGCTGATTTCTTATTTTTCCAAAGGCGGGAAGACTGGAAATGCGCGGGCGATTATGGCACAGCATATCACCAGTGAACATGAGGAAATGCCGTTGGTGTATCCTGTTACTACCGAATATCCTGTGACAGATCCGCGTTATGAAAATCTGATTAGTAATTTTTATGAAGAGTCTAGCAAACAAATCGCTGAGCGTTTGCAAGCGGGTGAAGATGTGGCGGTGTTGTGTGTTGGTGATCCGTTTTTTTATGGTTCGTTCATGCATCTGTACAGGCGGCTCGCGGATAAATTCCCCTGCGAAGTGGTTGCTGGTGTGCCTGCAATGGCGGGGTGTTGGTCGGCGGCGGGTGTGCCGATTACATGGGGGGATGATGTGCTTACGGTGCTTCCTGCCACCTTGCCTGAAGCAGAGTTGCTTGCAAAATTAAAACAAACTGATGCAGCAGTGATTATGAAACTCGGAAAAGGTTTTGCAAAGGCGCGCAGGGCGATTTCGCAGGCTGGCATGCTTACGCGCGCCATCTATATTGAATATGGAACAATGGAAAATGAAAAAATATTGCCACTTATTGAGAAACAAGATGACCACGCCCCATATTTTTCCATGATTATAATTGCGGGTAATGGTAGGCGTATATGAAATGTGGGTGGCTAAAAATTGTTGGCTTAGGTGCAGGAAATGAAAAATTGCTGACACCTGAAGCGAGTGAAATATTGCACTCTGCCACTGATATTGTCGGTTATGAAACTTATGTTAATGCTGTGCCTGTAAGTGTTTCTGCTAAGCGTCATGCTAGTGATAATGGTGTGGAGCTTCCGCGTGCGGAATATGCTTTGGAGCTTGCAGAAAATGGTGCGAAGGTGGCTGTGGTTTCAGGCGGTGATGCTGGGATTTTTGGTATGGCAGCAGCAGTGTTTGAAGCAGTAGAAAATGGCAAAGAGAGTTGGAAAAATCTAGATATAGAAGTGATTCCCGCCGTAAGCGCGATGCTGGCTGCAGCAGCGCGGATTGGCGCACCACTAGGGCATGATTTCTGCGCTATTTCACTATCAACTTATCTAAAGCCTTGGGAAATTATTGAACAGCGTTTGCGAGCAGCAAGTGAGGGCGATTTTGTGCTGGTGATTTATAACCCTGCTTCAAAACAACGGCGTGAAGATTTGCAGAATGCTATGGAGTTGCTCAAAAATTTAAGGGGTGGAGAAACCATCGCCATAATCGCTACGAATGTTGGGCGGGAGCAGGAAAAAATAACTGTGACAACTATCGCTGAGGTGAATACAGAGTTAGTTACTATGCAAAGCTTGCTTATTATTGGTTCAAGCCATACGCGTATGATAGGAAAATTTGTCTATACTCCTAGGTTTTATAAACCTTCTTAATCCACTCCATAGCCTCGTTTGCGGTTGCTACATGTAATCTTTCTGGGCGTGGTGGGCGGTTGATTAGAATAACAGGAATGCCAAGCTCGTGGGCAGCGGTGAGTTTTGCTTCGGTAGCTTTTCCACCAGAATTTTTGGTGATTAGATAATCAATTTTGTGTTCTTGCATTAGTTTGCGTTCATTCTCGACACTAAAAGGTGGGCGGGCGGTGATATAAACAGCATTTTGAAGAGGTTTCTCAGCTATTTCATCAATGCTACGGGTAACATAAAAATGCTGTGGAGTAGTTTTATATTCATCGATTTCTAGCCTGCCGACGGTGAGGAATATATTTAGGGGTGAGGGATGAGGGGAGAGGGATAACAAGGCATCAGCATGGCTTTCAACTTCTATCCAGTTATCACCCGCTTGTTTTTGCCACTCTGGGCGAAGCAGATAACATACTGGAATATTCGTAATTTTTGCTGCCTCTAGCGCATTAAACGGCATTTTGCGGGCAAAAGGGTGGGTAGCGCAGATGAGTGCGGTGATTTTTTGCTCTTTTATGTAATCAGCAAGCCCAGAAACTCCGCCAAACCCACCAATTCTATGGTTTACCTGTGGTAAAACAGGGTTTTTTGTCCGTCCTGCCAGTGATAATATGGTTTTGATTTCGGGACGCGCTGCCAGCAAACCCACAAGTTCGCTTGCCTCGCTTGTTCCACCTAGTATAAGTATTGTCATGGAAAAGCATATAACATGGCTGTCAGTAATTGGCATCAACGAAAATGGGGTTGATGGTTTATCGTCGCAAGCACGGGAACTTATTTCTTCTGCTGGGCTGGTGGTGGGTGGTGTGCGGCATCTGGAACTGGCAAAAAATTTGATAAAGGGTAAGAGTGAGATTTGGGAAAACCCGATTGAAAAATCGATTGAAAAAATAATTTCTTATCGTAATTCACCAGTTGCTACCTTAGCTTCTGGTGATCCGTTTTGTTATGGTATTGGGGCGACGCTTGCGCGCCATATTCCGATAGAAGAAATGCTGGTGATACCTGCGCCATCTTGTTTTTCATTGGCGGCAGCAAAGCTCGGTTGGGCATTGCAGTATACTGTAACTATTGGTCTGAATGGGCGTGCATTAGAAAAAATTATTCCGCATCTGCAACCAAAAGCAAAAATATTGGCTTTGTCAACCGATGAAACAACTCCCTCCTTGCTTGCTGATTTACTTAGCAGGCGTGGTTTTTCTGATGCAAAATTTTTGGTGCTGGAGCATTTGGGCGGGGAGAAAGAGCGTATAGTAAAATTTGCGGAAAAAGAAAAATTCGCGCGCCTAAATATGGTGGCGATTGAGATTCCTGATGGTGTAGAAATGAAAGCTCGTGCTTTGTCGATTACTTCTGGTTTGTCTGATGATTTATTTGAACATGACGGGCAGATTACCAAGCGGGAGGTTCGTGCCATTACTCTTTCTTCGCTTGCGCCACGCAAGGGTGAGCTGCTCTGGGATATTGGGTTGGGTGCTGGTTCGGTTGCCATTGAGTGGATGCTGCGTGACCATGCCAACCGTGCCATTGGCTTTGAGAAAAATCGTGAGCGTGCTGCGCGGGCAAGGCGTAATGCTATTTCTCTCGGAGTGCCAGATTTACAAATTATTGAGGGCAGTGTACCTGAAATTTTACGAGGAGTAGAAGCACCAGACGCAGTTTTTATAGGTGGCGGGGCTGGCAATAAAAATGTGATAGAAACAGCGTGGAAAGCATTGAAATCTGGTGGTCGGATGGTGGTGAATTCGGTGACATTAGAAACGGAATCAGTTGTCATTGCTGCTTGCAAAAAATATGGTGGCAATATAATCCGTATTGGTATTGAACGTGCTGAAGCAGTTGGTTCTATGACAGGACTTCGCCCTGCCATGAGCGTTTTGCAATGGAGTATTACGAAATGAGTAATGCTAAAAAGAGGATTGCAATAGGTATTGGTTGTCGCAAAGAATGTTACGTTTCCGAAATAATTGAATTAGTTCACGAAGCATTGGAAAAGACTGATATAACCATAAGTGATGTTGGAATTATGGCGACTTCTTGGGCAAAAGAAGGAGCAGAAGTCATCATCCATACGGCAGACGCTCTTGATTTGCCACTTGTTGTGATCTCAAAAGAGAAATGTGAAGAAATGTCTGGTTTGGCAGAAACTATTTCTGAAAAAGTGGTGGAATTATTTGCTATTCCATCAGTAGCAGAAGTTTCGGCACTAGCCGCAGCAGGAAAAAATCCACGCTTGATTTGCCCTAGAATAAGCTCATCTGCTGCCACTTGTGCGATAGCAATAGGGGATGAGGTATGACAGTCCATTTTATTGGTGCAGGACCTGGTGCCGCAGATATGATTACTCTGCGCGGGCGTGATTTAATAGCCAAATGTCCCGTCTGTTTATACGCAGGTTCACTCGTTCCCGAGGAAATGTTGAAATGGTGTCCTGCTGGAGCAAAAATTATAAACACTGCGCCACTGGATTTAGATAAGATAGAAGCGGAGTTTATCGATGCTCACGAAAAAGGGCTGGATGTAGCGCGACTTCACTCTGGTGATTTATCGGTGTGGTCGGCAATGGGCGAGCAGATTCGTCGTTTGCAGCGACTTGGGATTCCATACACAGTTACCGCTGGCGTGCCATCTTTTGCAGCCTGCGCTGCTGTTCTCGCGCAGGAATTAACCTTGCCAGAAATAGCGCAGTCACTAGTTCTAACACGCACTAGCGGGCGGGCTTCTGCAATGCCCGAAGGCGAATCACTAGCTGCATTTGCGAGAACTGGAGCAACATTGGCGGTACATCTTTCTATTCATGCGTTGACCAAAGTTGTGGCAGAAGTGTTGCCGATTCTTGGTGCGGATTGCCCAGTTGCCATTGTTTATCGCGCCACATGGGAAGATGAAAAAATCATTCGCGCTACGCTGGGAACGATTGAAAAATTGTTTGATAATAGAGAAATGGAAAGAACTGCACTGATAATAATTGGACGCGCTCTTGCCGAAAATAACTTCAGGGAATCAGCACTTTATGACGCAGATTATCATAGACGTTATCGGAGTTAATTTCGTACCAATAGATTTCCTTCGCGATCAAATATTACTATTTCAACAATAACTCTTGATGGCTCTATTGCTTTTGCTGCGGTTTCCCATGCTTTTTTTGCGATAATTTCTGCCAGATTAAAATTATGTTCTCCTGCTATTTCCAGAGCATGCCTCGCTGTGTTGGCTGTTCTTATTTCTTCAATTCCCGAAAGATTTGCTAGGAAATCTAGATCCACACTACCCGCTCTGGAATGAAGATCTAGCAATCCTTGCGCGAGTTTACACATTTTGCCGAATCCGCCTGCGATGGTGACTTTCTCAATAGGATCCCTCATGTGATGTTTGCGGATATATTTTAACATTCCGCCTACGAAATCACCCATGTCGATAAGTGCGGACTCAGGAAGGTTATATAGTTTTTGGATAGCCTCTTCAGACGTTCTACCAGTTGCACCTGCGATATGTTTAAGACCTTCAGCACGGGCAACATCAATGCCGTTATAAATAGAATGAATCCACGCCGAACAGGAAAAGGGAATAACAATTCCTGTAGTGCCGAGAATTGAAATTCCGCCGAGAATCCCCAGCCTTGGATTCATTGTTTTAAGTGCCAGTTGCTTTCCATTCTCCACCGAAATCTCGATTTCAACATCGGAGGTGGTGTTGTATAAGGCAGCAATTTCCGCTATGGCGGTTTGCATCATCTGGCGCGGGACGGGATTTATAGCAGGTTCACCAACGGCAAGAGGCAACCCAGCTTTAGTTACCGTCCCAACGCCGAGTCCTGCATGAAAAATAATACCTTTCCCAGCATCAGAGCGACAAACACGCGCGCGAATAACTGCCCCATGGGTAACGTCTGGATCATCGCCTGCATCTTTCACTACGCTGGCAATGGCATAGTCTTCACCTAGTTTGGTTTGTGCGAGGGAAAAAGATGGACGCTCGCCACGCGGTAATAAAACGTCAATTGGATCAGGAAACTCACCAGTAATCAGTGCGACAAAGGCAGCCTTCGCAGCAGCAGTTGCGCATGCTCCTGTCGTCCAGCCTTTACGAAGTTGTGTATTTGGTTTGTTGGTCACTTGTTTTTATGCAGTAATTTTTTTCCTAGATTAATAAATGGATATTCAATGAATCTTGCCATTAATTCAGCGCATAATAATGATGCTGTTATGATTATCGCTATTATATACCAGATATTCAAGCTGCTGCCAAACAAACTGCACACAGCATAGAGCACAATGCAATGCACGAAATACAGGCTGTAAGATATACGCCCCAACCAGAGGAGAGGTTTGCTTGTTAGTGTTCTTGCAAAGCCATCCCAGCTAAATGCCAGAATTATTATGATAGTTGCTCCCGCCCCGCATAGATAATCAAATAACACCGCTTCCATTGGGTTAATCATAAATAAAAGGGCAGTGATGATAAGTAGAATTTTGATAGTTGGGGAAAGAGTTTTTATGAAATTGCATATAGCATCGTATCTTAGTGCCAAGCTGATTCCGATTAGGAAAAATAAGCTAAAATAACCAGTTATTATGAAGCGAGAAATAGAGGTCTCCTGCAAAGCATTCCTGACGTTTATGCCGTTTTTATCCAAAATAAAATATGTAATTACAGTGGCTATCAGTAACAGCAAACTAAAAAATATTCTGTTATATTTCAGACATAATAATACGATGAAAGGAAATAGAATGGAGATTCTAATTTCATAAGCCAGCGACCATATCGGCATATCAAGATATACATGCTCTATTGATAAAATCATCGGTACCAGATGATTAATAAGGTTGTCGGTGCTGAGGATTATTGGTGGTGTAATGAAGGTTCTATACCAATCAGAAAATTGTGTCCCATCACTGCTTCCGATAAAATAATGCAGAAAATATGAGATTATAATTGATAAGAACAAGACTGGATATAAACGGAAAAAACGTTTTATTATAAAATGTTTGTAGGTGATTTTATGATTTATCAAGGACAGGGTTAGTACGAAGCCACTTAATATAAAAAATAATATAACAGCAGAAGTTCCCGCAGTTGATAATTTAACTAGCAAGGTTAGAATAGAGGCAAAAGGTTCGCCTAGTGTGCCTATTCCTTTATGTATTTGGGCTTTTGCAGCATCCGACAATATATAGCAATGATTGAATAAAACAGTAAGCGCAGCGATGCCACGCACAGAATCTAACGACTTTACTCTGGAAACATCATTCATTTTTATAGAGTAACTTGTAAATAGTAGTTCGTAAATAGGCTTGCTAACTACTAATTACTAACTACAAATATTATTATGACTTTAGGATTTATGATAGCTGCGCCACGTTCTGGCTCAGGGAAAACAACCGTTACGTTAGGATTACTTCGGGCATTTGCTCGGCGTGGTTTAAAAGTCGGTTCATTCAAATGTGGGCCTGATTATATTGACCCTGCCTTTCATAAGGTTGCCACAGGGCGCAGCAGTTATAATCTTGATAGCTGGACGATGTCGGGTGAGGTGTTGGATGCTAATTTTGCGCGGGGAATAGAAGGTGCGGAAGTAGTAATCGCTGAAGGTTCAATGGGGCTGTTTGATGGTGTGGCAAGCATTGGCGCGACTGGTGACGGCTCAAGTTCAGATATTGCTGCCCGCTTTGGTTTACCAGTGGTGTTGGTGATTGATGCAAGCGGGCAATCGCAATCGGCAGGGGCGGTGGCACTTGGCTTTCGTGACTTTCACCCTGATGTAAAAATTGCGGGGGTGATTTTGGGAAATGTTGCCAGTGAGCGTCACCGTTTGTTGGCGGCGCGTGGTTGTGAGCGGGTGGGGATAAAAGTTTTTGGCGCATTGCCCCGCGGTAGTGTTCCCACCATCCCAGAACGGCATTTGGGATTGGTACAGGCAGGTGAAATTCGTGGAGTTTCAGAAATGATAGATGCGCTGGCGGATGCGATGGAGAAATGTTTGGATATCAATACCGTACTTGATACAGTATCCAGTATCACAAATTCAGTTGGTGGAGATAAAACTGGATCACGTGTCAAGCACGGGACTAGGATTGCCCTTGCTCACGATGTCGCCTTTTCCTTCGTATATGAACATATGCTGGCGGATTGGCGGGAGGAGGGGGTGGAGATTTTCCCATTTTCACCACTGTCTGATGAATCACCAGATATGAGTGCAGATATATGCTGGCTGGCAGGTGGATACCCAGAATTATATGCAGAGAAACTGGCAGGAAATAGAAATTTCTTGCAAGGACTCTGTGAATTTTCCAAGCAAAAACCTGTGCATGGTGAATGTGGCGGTTATATGGTACTTGGTGAGGCGATTATTGATGCGGATGGAAAAGAGTGGAAAATGGTGGGTTTGCTGCCACTGACAACATCATTTGCCAAGCGCAAACTTAACCTTGGGTATCGTGCGGTAAGGCTTGCTATGGACTGCCCGATAGGCAAAAAAAATGAGCTAGTACGCGGGCATGAATTCCACTATGCTAGCATTATAAAACAGGGCGAGGCGCAGTCAATCGGTGAAGTTACTGATGCAAATGGAACTGTACTTGGTTCAGCAGGAATGTGCGTTGGCAATGTTACAGGAACATTTTTTCATAAAGTAGCTACGGATTTGTAATGTCAGGAAAAATAATATTAGTGGGGGCGGGGTGTGGTGATCCTGAACTTCTTACGCTTAAGGCGGTGAAGGCTTTGCAAGCTGCCGATGTGATTTTATATGATGCACTGGTTTCCAAAGAAGTTCTGGAAATGGCGCGTGCGGAAGCTGAAAAAATTCCTGTAGGAAAAAAAGGGCATGGTGTTTCCTGCCGTCAGGTTGATATTAATGAAATGATGGTAAAATTTGCCTTGGGTGGCAAGAATGTGGTGCGCCTTAAAGGTGGAGATCCGCTGATTTTCAGCCGTGCGGCAGAGGAAATCGAAGCTGCGCACGCTGCTGGAATTAAGGTAGAAATTATTTCAGGAATCACCACTGCGCAGGCTGTTGCTGCAATTCTTGGTTTCCCGCTTACCCACCGCGAATCAGCACGTCGCCTACAATTTGTAACTGGGCATGACCATAAAGGCGGGTTGCCTGAGGGGGTGGATTGGCGGTCTCTTGCTGATGAAAACGCAACCACAGTTGTTTATATGCCGAAAAAAACTCTAGGCGCACTCAGCAAAAAACTGCAGGAATTTGGGCTGCCAGCGCACACACCAGCACTTGCGATTATGGATGCGACTATGCCAACCCAGCGTGTTGTTGCAGGCACAATCGCAACCCTTCCACAGCGCGCGGAAGATGCACATATGGAAGGGGCGGTGCTAGTTATTATAGGTGAAGTTGTTGGATTATTAAACAATAACTAATGTTGCAGTACAAAACCATATTTTGATGCATAATACTTTTTTATATTGCTGTGTTTTCTTTTAGTCTTACAATTTTGTTTATGTGCAGTGACAATAATATCATCATATGAGTCTTTGTTTATATCTTCATAGGTAATTGCTGCTCCAAGAAGAGCCTTTTTTGCTGTGAAATCCTCATGATGTCCATTGCATCCACTCCTTTCTCCATCACCAGAATTTTGAGAGCCATCAAATAAACGAACTATGTCAGATCTTTCTCTGTCTACGGATTGTAAATGCTCAGAATTTAATATCTCAGCATATTCAGATGATACGCCATGTGAAAGTACACCGCACTTTAATACCATGTGTTCTGTATTGCTTTTATCTTTCAGGATTTTTTCCATATAACAACCACCATAACTGATTCTAGTGCTGGTAACTTTATCAGTGGAGCTAGAAATATCAACAGCATATAACCCACCAACTATAGGTGCAGTTATAATCGAAACAATGATTCTATTGTCGTCGATTACATAAAATGAATTATCAAAAGGAGCATTTGAAAAATTCTTGTTTTTCCAATCCAGTAGCGTTTTGAATTTATTGTCCCCTAATATTTTTCTAATAAATTCTTCGGTATCAGTATTTCGTCTATTGTAACAACCAACTATATCTTCTTGTTCTTTGCCATCATTTAATATTTTTAGGTTACATTGCGTTTTTGGTGTTTTATAGGAGATAATTTCAGCATGTGCTGGTAAGGAAAATAATGATATAGTTAGTATTATTGCTTTATTGAGAGTAATGTATGCTTTTCGAGAAAGTTTCATGATATTGCCTGTTAAGAAGTTACTACGCCACTGGTTGGGTAGTTTTCCTGCCATAAAACCAGCCACTGGTTGCGCCGAGTACAATCCAAAATAATGCCATAGTTGCCAGTGATGAAGCTGCAAATTGGGCGTTTAATTCGGTGGGTACGATTCCGCCGACTGGTGCGTGTGGTGCGCCGATGATATGTGGCAGAGCTAATATAATAATACCAAAAACCTTCAGCATATTTGATTTACTGAAAGCGATGGAATAAATACCTCCAGCCGTTGCCAGCGCAGTTGCTACCCACCAGATTTGACGGTCGCTTAAATCGGCAGCGAGAGTTGTTGGCAGTTCAGGAGGAAGTCCAAAAGTTGGTGCAAGAGAGAAGGTGGCAAAGCCCGCTAGTCCCCACAACATTCCGTTTCTTGCATCCATTTTTTCTGCGCGTAGTGAAAAAGCACCAACTAGCATTAGCGCGAAGCCAACACCCATTCCCACATCAGCAAGCAGGCTGTAGGCATTGCGCTCAAAGCCATTTGCTGGTGACCAAGATTCTTCGTCATGATGATGCTCAGATTTATTTATAGCATGCGAATGCCCAGCTTCTGCAGCTTCTTCATAAACTTCTGCTTGCAGGATAAGTGGAGTTAATTTTACAGTTTGTATTGCGAATGTAGAAATACCAGCAATAATGCCCGCTACTAGCGCGGTTAAAAGAATTTTTTGCATGTGATTACTCCTTAGTGGCAAGGGAAAGCAGCGGAATGGCGCGTGTCATGCGCGGCATTATGCACAGCATCAATATTGGCAAAGCCGACTAGAAAAATAAATGCACCGCCTAATAATATAGAAATCAGCGCGGCAATTTTTTCCTTAGAAATTATTCTGGGAATATTAGTAGATTTAGAAATAGTCGTATTCATAAAAACCTCGATGCGTAAGAATTATACACATCACTGCAAACAAAGATTCCTAAAAACCTTTCATCAGTCACCAAGCCTGATGCGTTTGCGCGTGACCACTCAGCGATGGCATGTCTCCTGACTCACAAATCATCGCCTTATTGCAATCTTCCCAGTCGCCCAGTGATATAAACGCAAACAGACTATTGCTTACAGTTGCTGGTGCAGTTGTGGAGTTGAATAAACATTCTCACCACATTCCATTTTCATCTCCCTGAACTTGCATTCAAAGAAAAACCATCTCGGTTACATTATGTTGGTGCGGTTGCCGCGTCAATCTTTTTATGCAGCAAGCTCTTTTAGGATAGCATCACCCATTTCGCTGGTAGAAAGTTTTTTCTTTCCTTCCTGCATGATGTCGGCGGTGCGTAGCCCTTTGGAGAGAACTGTTTTTACCGCTGCTTCCAATTTATCTGCCTGTGTTTTCATATCAAATGAATAACGCAGCATCATAGCAAAAGAAAGAATGGTGGCGATAGGGTTAGCGATGCCTTTGCCTGCAATATCAGGCGCAGATCCATGCACAGGTTCATAAAGGGCAGGCGTTCCTGCAACTCCTAATGAAGCTGATGGTAACATGCCCAGCGAGCCAGTGAGCATAGAAGCAACATCCGACAGAATATCACCAAACATATTATTAGTAACCATTACGTCAAACTGTTTTGGGTTACGCACAAGCTGCATCGCTGCGTTATCCACATACATGTGTGAAAGGTGGATGTTTGGATATTCCGCTTGCCCAACTTTTATCACTTCTTCGCGCCACATTTCGGTGCATTCCAGCACATTAGCCTTGTCCACCGAGCATAGTTTGCCACCGCGTTTTTTAGCCAGTTCAAAAGCAACGCGGGCAATGCGGATAACTTCTGGTGAAGTATAAACTTCTGTATTTATTCCCTTGCGAGTGCCGTCTGGCAGGGTTTCCACGCCACGTGGTTGCCCGAAATAAATACCGCCCGTTAGTTCGCGCACAATCATAATATCCAGCCCTGCTACCACTTCATGTTTTAAGGTAGAAGCATCAGCAAGAGCATCAAAACAAACAGCAGGGCGGAGGTTGGCGAATAAACCCAGTGCTTTGCGAATTCCCAGCAAGCCTTTTTCAGGGCGGGAAGCAATCGGCAGAGATTCCCATTTCGGTCCACCAACTGCGCCGAGCAGAACCGCATCAGATTTTTTTGCTGCAACTACAGTTTCATCAGGAAATGGAGTACCAACCGCGTCATACGCAGAACCACCGAGTAGTGCGTTACTGGTTATAAATTTTACGCTGCCATTACTGCTAAACCAATCAATGATTTTTTTTGTTTCGGCTACCACTTCAGGACCAATTCCATCACCAGCAAGTAGCAAAATATTTTTTGTAGTCATTTTTATTATCCTTTTATCAAATCCTTGAAACTATCGCCGAGTTTGGCAGGTATCACGGTTATATTATCCCATACTTTGCCAACAACATAAGGTTCTGCTGCAAGCCAAGCATCCAGCTCTTTGCGTGAGGGATAATTGACTATTATATTTGAACCAATCATCTTTCCTGCGTCATCAATCAAAGCTGCACCGCAAATCATATTGCCATTTTCGCGTGCCTGCGCCATGGCTTTGGTATGGGCTTCGCGTGCTGCCATGCGTCGTGCCATTGCGCCTTCGTCTTTGGCATCATAGGCGATAATTACAAATTGCATTTCTATATCCTTCACTAATCCTGTGCTGCTACTTCGTAGCCCACAGGATTTATGTTTTCAACTCACTTTTTGCATGCGCGATGATTTTCAGGGCAGAGTGACCTTCCAGCCAAGCGATGGCAAGGGCGACCAGCAAATCAGGATAAAGGCTGCCAGTGGTAAATACCAGATATGCTGCCAAGAGAATCATCAGGTTAGAAATAATATCATTACGGCTGCATAGCCACACAGAGTGCATATTACTGTCGCGCCCGCGTGAGCTATAGAGCAGAGCAGCACTGATTATATTCACAGTTAATGCCAGTGTTCCCACCCAGCCCATTGTGCTATAAATAGGTGTGGTATGTTCAATCATGTTGAAAGCTCCTTGCGTTAGTGCTGCTCCTGCCAGAATCAGCATCAATGCTGCCTTTATCAGGGCAGCTTTAGCGCGAACATGGATATGTTTGGTGATAACATAAAGAGAGATAATATAGCTCAGAGAATCGCTGAAAAAATCCATGGAATCAGCAAGGAGTGCGCTGGAATCAGCAGCAATACCCTGCCATAACTCAATCACAAACATAGAAATATTTAGAATAAGAACAATCCACAACATTTTGCGATCGTGGATTATATGATCATGCTCATGTGTGTGATTATGATTGCAACCTTCTGACATTTACGCTGCCAGCCACGGAGTATTTTGTTTTTGTTTTGCTTCGTAGGCAGCTATTGCATCCAGTTTTTTAAGTGTCAGCCCAATATCATCCAAGCCATTCAGCAAACAATGTTTGCGGAAAGATTCCACATCAAACTTAAATGGCGGAGTGTTTTGTCCTTCAGCTTGCACAGTTTGTTTCTCTAAATCCACGCTGATTTTTTTGCCGCTCTGCGCTGCCTGCATCAGGAGTGACACTTGCTCTTTCGGAAGAACGATTGGCAGAATACCGTTTTTGAAACAGTTATTATAAAAAATGTCGGCGTAAGATGTAGCGATAACGCAGCGAATACCAAAATCAAGCAATGCCCACGGTGCATGTTCGCGCGAAGAACCACAACCAAAATTTGCACCCGAAACTAAAATTTTGGCATGTGTGTATGGCTCGCGGTGTAGCACAAAATCATCAACGCGTGAGCCATCGACACGAAAACGCATTTCATAAAACAAACCTTCCTTAAGACCAGTGCGGGCAATGGTTTTCAGGAACTGCTTAGGTATGATCATGTCGGTATCAACATTATCAATCGGCAGTGGCGCAGCGATGGCATTAAGGTTATTGAACGGTTTCATATCACGTTTTCCAAGGATCTATATCAATCGGTGTCAAGTTAGCTGGTTGTGCTGGTCTGCCATAATCTAGGCTATCCCAATCCACAACTTCCTTCCTCTTTTCATCTTTCTTATCTTTTTTCTTTCTTGAAAAAAGACCAGTGATTTTAGAGAATATTCCCATTATTTATTGCTCCTTGGATATAAACGGGCGAAAAGATCATGCATATATTGTTCCAGCATTTTCTTTGCTTGTTTTTTGTCAGAAAACAGTGAAGCACCGATAAAACCACCTAATCCCTGCGAATTACCATAGAAAGTGCTGACTGGAAATTCAGCTATCTTTGCCCCATTAGTGGCATCTTTCAAGGTGACGATGGTACTAAGACGGTAGCTATCGCCGATCATCATAGATCTGGCTGCATTTATTTCTAAGCTAACATTTGTTATAACTATCGTCATACTAACATCGGGCTGTTTGCTGCCTTTATTAAGCAAAACTTCACCAAGGCGTTTTGTTAGATATTGTCTGGTATTGTCATATTCGACTTCAGAGGCTACCAACTCGTTAGCTGGCTGTATATCAATATTGGTAACACGATACTGCCCTTGCGTGTAACCTTGCGCCATTTCTATTTTTGTTGAGGTGCATGCGCCTAAAGAAAAAGCTAAGAACAAAAATATAATTATTTTTTTCATTTAAATTCTCTTATATCCGTCAATTTTCCTGTAACTGCAGCGGCAACTGCCATAGCTGGTGAAAGGAGGTGAGTGCGACCACCACGACCTTGCCTGCCTTCAAAATTGCGGTTTGAGGTTGAAGCGCAACGTTCGCCATCAGAGAGTTTATCAGCGTTCATGGCAAGGCACATCGAACATCCCGGTTCGCGCCATTCAAAACCAGCGGCGAGGAATATTTTATCCAGCCCTTCTTTTTCCGCCTGTTCTTTCACCAGCCCAGAACCTGGAACAACCATCGCCAGTTTTACATTTTTTGCAACTTTGCGTCCCTGCGCGAATTTTGCAGCTTCACGCAAATCTTCAATGCGCCCATTGGTGCAAGAGCCGATAAATACTTTGTCTATTTCTATATCAGTAAGTTTCATGCCAGCTTTAAGCCCCATATATTCCAGTGCGCGGGCTTTGGTTGGGCTGTCGCCAGCAGGTACTGTTGCGGTGATCGGTAGAACATCTTCAGGTGAAGTTCCCCATGTAACTTGCGGAGCGATATCAGCAGCATTCAAAATAATTTCCGCATCATATTTCGCGCCAGCGTCAGACGGCAATGTTTTCCAATAAGCAACCGCCTTATCCCAGTCTGCACCTTGTGGAGCTTTCGGACGATTTTTCAGATATTCAAAAGTTTTTTCATCAGGGGCGATTAGACCTGCACGCGCGCCAGCTTCAATCGACATATTGCACACAGTCATGCGCCCTTCCATGGATAAATTTCTGATAGCCTCGCCAGCATATTCTATCACATATCCCGTCCCACCAGCAGTGCCGATCTTTCCAATTATGGCAAGGGTGATGTCTTTAGCCGTAACTCCCGCAGGAAGTTTGCCGTCAACGCGAACCAGCATATTTTTAGCGCGGCGTTGAATAAGGGTTTGTGTGGCGAGAACATGCTCAACTTCAGATGTGCCGATGCCAAAAGCCAGCGCGCCAAACGCGCCGTGTGTGCTGGTGTGTGAATCACCGCAAACTATGGTCATCCCCGGTTGAGTGAAGCCTTGTTCAGGGCCTACGATATGAACAATGCCCTGACGTTTATCATCCATTGCATAATGGGTGATGCCGAATTCTTTTGCGTTATCAGCCAGAGTTTGCACCTGAATACGCGAAGTTTCGTCTTTGATTATTCCCTGCTTACGCTCTGGCGTGGTGGGCACGTTATGGTCAGGTACAGCAAGAGTTGCATCAGGACGGCGGACTTTGCGACCGCTAGTGCGCAAACCTTCAAACGCTTGCGGGCTGGTTACTTCATGCACCAGATGGCGGTCGATATATAACAAACAAGTTCCGTCATCCTGCTGTGATACAAGATGGGAATCGAAGATTTTATCAAATAGGGTTTTTGCCATATAGTGCCACCAGCACTATTCAGCGTCTTTTTTAGCGTCGCGTTTTTCGGTAATACGAGCAGCTTTACCAGTGAGACCGCGCAGATAATAAAGTTTAGCACGACGCACTTCGCCTTTACGCACCAGTTCAACGCTTTCAACGCGTGGTGAATAAATTGGAAATACACGCTCTACGCCTTCGCCGTGGCTGAGTTTACGCACAGTGAAAGATGAGCGAACGCCAGCATTTTTTTTGCCGATGCAGATGCCTTCGAAAATCTGGGTACGCTCAGTGTTACCCTCGATGATACGCACACCAACTTTAATGGTGTCGCCCTGAGAAAAATTATCTAGACGCTTGCCAGCGGCTAGTTTTTCCATGTTTTCATGTTCAATTTTTTGCAATAAATTCATGTTTTTATTCCTTCTTAGTATTTAATAAATCGGGACGGCGAGCGCGCGTTACCAATTTTGCCTGCTCAAGCCGCCACGCCGAAATCTCTGCGTGATTGCCAGAAAGTAACACCTCTGGTACTGATTTTCCATTCCAAAATGAGGGGCGAGTATAATGCGGATATTCCAGGAGTCTAGCAAATTCTGAAGTGGTGGCGAAACTTTCTTGGGAAAGCGCGTCAGCATTACCGATTACGCCATCCAGCAGGCGAACACAAGCGTCTAAAATGGCGAGAGCTGCAATTTCTCCGCCAGAAAGTATGAAATCTCCGAGGCTTACCTCCAGCATGTTGTGATGCTCAATAACTCGTTCGTCAACCCCTTCAAACCGCCCGCAAACTATAATAAGCTGCTCATTTCTAAGTTTTTCTACCAATTCTTGGGTAAGTGGAACGCCGCGTGGTGATGGGTAGATTATAATGGGCTTTTTTGGTAATAAGGTTTTTGCGTGGCAAACGGCAGCGTCAATTACGTCTGGCTTCATCACCATGCCTGTGCCACCACCATAAGAAGGTGCATCAACGGTTTTGTGTTTGTCAGTGGCAAAATCACGGATTTGCAGAGTTTGCAGCGACCAGATTCCTTTTTCCAAAGCCTTGCCCGCCAGCGAATGCCCAAGCGTGCTGGGAAACATCTCAGGAAAGAGCGTAAGCACCACGGCGGAGAAGAGGGGGGAGTGGGTCATGGGGTTATTGACGGTTTTTTGCTGCAAATTATAAAATCATTTTCTTTTGTAAGAGAATATCCATCTTTGGATTTGGCTAAACAAGAAAGTGTATTTTTATCAATGGGTAGAAAGTCTTTTAATATCCAATTGGAAGAATTTTGTATATTTCTGTTGGTGTTAATATTTATGTAATATGCCTCATCGGAATAATTTAATCCTTTTTCACGAACAACGATAGAGTCTAGATACAAATCTTTGCCACAGAAATTTTCTATAAAATTTACATCGTCCACAACTGGTTTTTCGTTTCTAAAGACACTTATTTTAGTCATAGGTTCACCTCCACATGCACCACGAGCCGATGATTTTGGAGTATACCCTTTAATTTTGTAAGTTGAATTAGGTAGTCTGCATGTGTATTCAAAATCTCCAGCCATATCTACCAAACTGTATTTTTTCTTGAGCAAATCCTCACGTTCCTCTTGTAGTCTTAATTTTTCTTCTTTTTGTAGGTTTGATTCGGAATTTCCTTCCCCGCCACTTCCAAATTCTTTATATTCGAATGCTTCATTAATTAGCTTCTTTCCAATCGAAATATAGTTGAATTCTGGAATGCATTTAATATCCAACATCCAATATTCATAATCAGCATTTGCTGAAAATGGGAAAAAACAAAGTATTACTAAAAATAATTTTTTCATATTTACTTGGTCTTTTTTGACATGTTCCTTGCTTTATAGAGCAAATCACTGCAATCTCTAGTTAAATATTTTCTATCTTGTCATCTCGAATGAGCAGAGCGAAATGAGAGATCTTTGCATTATTATATAAATAGTTCTTTTGTAAAGATCCCTCGGCAAGCTCGGGATGACAGTAATTTTGTGGAGGTTTTATGCAAGTTCCAGTGAATCAATTAAAACCACTTTCTAATGTTCAGCTCTCGGCGGATGAAAACAAGATGCTTGCATGGCTTAAAAGTGCAGCGTGGGAGCCACAGAATGATGCCCGTGACCCCATTCCCTATAAAGCCAAACTGCCAGAGTTTTTTGGCGGTGTGCGGCTATATAACATGCAAGGTGGCGCGGGCGCAAGTGGCGCGCACGGCGCACTTTCTCTATTTATTAAAAAACTGGAATATCAGGGTGTGATTTCTAAACAAGAATTATATCCAGTGGTAACGCAGGGAAATTCACGGTTTTTATCACTTAAGAAAGCCGATCTGGATAATCTTGGTGTTGGGCAGGGAGAAGGCGAGGAATACTAAAAATCCACCTACGCCAAGGCTACGGTTGGACATTTGACTTTCTAAATCCGCTTGCGTTTGCTAATAAAAATTAAATGGTGGAGGCGACAGGAATCGAACCTGCGACATCTTGAATGCAAATCAAGTGCTCTACCAACTGAGCTACGCCCCCATAGTCTGGGTAACCAGAAATCGGATTGAGAAATTAGCTGCGCGCGCGATATAGTCAAGTGTTATTTATTGAAAATTTTATGATTTTTCTAGTATCAGGGTCAGGCGTTCAATAGAAGTGTCCAGCTTGTCATAAATTGTTGAGGCAACGCCTTGTAATTCTTCATATTGCTGTTGGAGACCAGAAATCGTGCCTTGCAATCTCTCCTGTTCATCGAGCAATTCGGCATTTTCGCGCTGATAATGCAGCAAATGCTGGTGTTGCTGGACATCACGTTCTTGACCAACGGTTACATGCTGTATATTAAGCTCTAACCGTTCCAGCGCGGAAACCAGCCTGTTGGTGGCGTTATATAAACGTTGTTCTGAAGAATATGTCATAATTTTGTTGAGATGTTAATTCTATGCTTGATACATACTTATTTAAGTAATAAATCCCACATGTGGATTTATATTAGCATGGCTTAATTAAAATTGAAGTGAAAAATTGAAGTGGAAAAAATGATGTCGTCTATAGCTCATAAAGATATGGCAAATGCCATCCGCGCATTATCAATGGATGCGGTGGAAAAGGCTAATTCTGGACATCCGGGAATGCCGATGGGGATTGCTGATGTGGCGACTGTTTTATTTTCAGAACACCTAAAATTTGACCCTAAGCACCCTAATTGGCCAGACAGGGATCGTTTTGTGCTTTCGGCTGGGCATGGTTCTATGCTGATTTATTCATTATTATATCTGACTGGCTATCCAGATATGACGTTGGATGACATTAAAAATTTCCGCCAATTTGGAGCAAAAACAGCGGGGCATCCAGAATTTGGACATGCCAGCGGTATTGAGACAACAACAGGACCGCTGGGGCAGGGGATAGCGAACGCTGTGGGCATGGCACTTGCCGAGCGGCTGATGCAGGCACGTTTTGGTGATGATCTGGTGGATCATAAAACCTATGCGATAGTTGGTGATGGTTGCCTGATGGAAGGTATTAGCCAAGAGGCTATTTCGTTAGCTGGGCATCTCAAACTCAATAAATTGATTGTGTTGTGGGATGATAATAAAATCTGTATTGATGGACCAACCAGCCTTACAATTTCTGAAGATACTTGTGGTCGTTTTGCCTCTGCTGGCTGGAATGTTATTTCTGTTGATGGGCATGATTCTGCAGCAATTAGCAAGGCGATTGCTGCTACTAAAACCAGTGATAGACCAACATTTATTGCTTGCCATACAACGATTGCCTTTGGCGCGCCGACTAAGGCAGGAAAAAACTCCAGCCATGGTTCGCCACTGGGTAAGGATGAAATTGCAGGAGCAAGAAAAAATCTTGGTATTGAATATGGCGAATTTGCCGTGCCAGAAGCGATTTTAAGTGCGTGGCGAGAAGTAGGAAAATTCGGTCAGCAATCTTTTTCTGATTGGACAAAACGCCTTGATGATATTGATAGCAGCACACGCAGTGAATTTGAGCGTTTGCAGGCTAGGGAACTTCCCAAAAATTGGGTAGCAGAATTTGAAAAATTCAAAAAATCATTGGCGGAAACAAGACCGAATGAAGCAACCAGAAAATCATCAGAAAATGTTCTACAAATTTTGACTGCGTCTATTCCCGAACTCATTGGTGGTTCGGCGGATTTAACTGGCTCTAATAACACCAAAACTAAAGTGACCGCGCCTATTCAAGCTGGTGATTTTGCTGGTCGCTATATATATTATGGTGTGCGTGAACATGCTATGGCAGCGATTATGAACGGTATGGCGTTGCATGGTGAATTTATTCCTTACGGCGGAACGTTCTTGGTGTTTACCGATTATTGCCGTGGAGCAATACGCCTTTCTGCCATTATGGAGCAACGGGTTATTTATGTAATGACGCATGATTCAATTGGTCTGGGAGAAGATGGGCCAACCCATCAACCAGTCGAGCATCTGGCAAGTTTGCGTGCGATTCCAAATCTATATGTATTCCGTCCTGCTGATGCAACGGAAACGGCAGAATGTTGGGCTTTAGCTTTATCACTAAAAGCACCTTCAATTCTTTCACTATCGCGCCAGAATTTGCCAGCGGTGCGCAGTGAATATACGGCAGAAAATTTATGTGCAAAAGGTGGATATGTTTTATCTGATGCAAAGTCTGCAACTGTATCTATCATAGCCACTGGTTCGGAAGTTGAAATAGCCCTTGCTGCACAAAAGCAATTGGCGGAGAAAAATGTGGCAGCGAAAGTGGTTTCTATGCCATGCTGGGAATTATTTGACCAGCAACCAAAATCTTACCGCGAGGAAGTATTGGGCAAAGACACACTGAAAGTAGCGATTGAAGCAGCGAGTGGCTTTGGCTGGGAGCGTTATATCGGCGCAGACGGAATATTCATTGGCATGAAGGGCTTTGGTGCATCCGCCCCTGCTAAAGATTTATATAAACATTTTGGTATAACTGCTGAACATGTGGTAAAAGCGGTGTTGGAGAGGGTGAAATAATGGAACAACTAATTGTATTTTTGACTACAACAGATGGTAGAATAGTGTGTTTTGCACTGTTGGGTGCGGGCATATTGGATCTTGTTGTTCCGCGAGTGATTTTTGATAGAAATATCAAAAAACTTGAGGAAAAAATATCAACAGTGATGTCTCCTGAAAAACGTCAGCCAATAGAAAAACAAATACAGAATATTCAAACAATAGTACGTCTTACAACATTTGCAGGTTTTACTTTCATAGCAGTGGCAGTTTTTGGTTTAACGAGGTAGAGAATTTATGGCTATAAGAATTGGTATAAATGGTTTGGGGCGCATTGGTCGCTGTGTGGTGCGCGCTATATACGAGACAGATGCAACTGATGTTGAGCTTGTTGCAGTTAATGGTCCTGCGGAAGTTGCCACACATGTTCATCTGCTAAAATATGATTCGGTGCATGGGCGTTTTCCGTTTTTGGTGGAAGCTGATGACGAGAATCTGAAAATTGCAGGAAAGACTGTAAAATTATTTCACCATAAAGACCCAACCCTTATTCCATGGGGTGAGCTTGGTGTGGATTATGTGTTGGAATGCACAGGAAAATTTAACAAGAAAGCTGACGCGGAACAGCATATAAAGGCTGGCGCAAAAAAAGTTGTTATTTCAGCTCCTGCTGAGAATGTTGATTCAACTATTGTTTACTGCGTGAATAATGCAGCCCTTAGAAAAGAACATAGCGTAATTTCGGTTGGTTCATGCACTACCAACGGGCTTGCACCGTTGGTTAAAGTTCTAAATGATACAGTTGGAATTGAAGTTGGTTTTATGACCACCATTCATTCTTATACAGGTGATCAAAATCTGGTGGATGGCAGCCATAAAGATTTGCGTCGCGCGCGTGCTGCGGCACTTTCTATGATTCCAAGCACCACTGGTGCAGCAAAGACTATTGGGCTTATTCTACCTGAATTAAAAGGCAAGCTTGATGGTGTTTCTATCCGCGTGCCGACTGCGAATGTTTCACTGGTGGATTTTACTTTTACTGCTAGTCGCAATACCACTAAGGAAGAAATAAATTCTGCGTTGAAAAAAGCTTCAAATGGTGCGATGGCGGGTGTGCTTGCGGTATCTTCTGAACCGCTTGTTTCAGTTGATTACACACACACTACTGAAAGCAGCACTGCTGATTTAACGGGAACATTTGTAACTGGTGGCAAGCTAGTACGTGTAGCGAGCTGGTATGATAATGAATGGGGATTTTCTTGTCGTATGTTGGATGTAACTAGGCTATGGGCGGGGATGTAATGCAGGGTTTGCCAGTATTAGAAAATATTGATGTAAACGGAAAAACCGTTTTGATGCGTGTGGATCTCAACGTTCCGATGCAGGGCGGAAAAGTTACAGATAACACGCGTATTGTTCGTTTGCTGCCAACATTTGATTATCTGCTCTCTAAAAAATGTAAGATAGTTTTGCTATCGCATTTTGATCGCCCGAAAGGTAAATTCGTACCTTCTATGTCGCTTGCGCCGATAGTTGATGCTCTTTCAGAGGTGCTAGGTGGGCGTGATATTAAATTTGGTGTTGATTGCGTTGGTTCTGCTGCGCGGGATGCGGTTTCCAAACTTAACTTTGGTGAAATATTGTTGTTGGAAAATCTGCGTTTCCATCCGCAGGAAGAGCAGGGGGATGACAATTTTGCGCGTGAACTAGCTTCGCTTGGTGACGTATTTGTGAATGATGCTTTTTCTTGCTCACACCGCGCACATGCGTCGATAGTTGGTGTTACCAAACTCCTTCCTACTGTTGCTGGGCGTTTGATGCAGCAGGAGTTAGAAGTTTTGGACGGAATTTTTGCCAAAGCTGAAAGACCTATTACGGCAATTGTCGGCGGCTCAAAGGTTTCTACAAAATTAGATTTGCTGGAAAATCTCAGCAAAAATATGGATAAAATCCTGATAGGCGGGGCGATGGCGAATGTGTTTTTGCAGGCGCAGGGCTATAGCATTGGTAAATCTTTATGCGAATCAGGAATGAAAAAAACGGCTCTTTCATTGCTAAAAAATGCTGAAAAAAATAACTGTAAAATAATTTTGCCTGTTGATTTGATGGTAGCCAGAAAATTCTCTGCCCATGCGGTTAATCGCGTTGTTCCGATAGATAAAATTCCAGATGAGTTGACAGCGGTTGACATAGGGCCTGATTCGGTGCGGTTATTTGTAGATGAAATAAAATCATCAAAAACTGTGGTGTGGAATGGGCCTGTCGGTGCGTTTGAAACCAGCCCGTTTGATGTCAGCACAGCAAGTATTGCCCGTTCAATCGCATCGCTTACTGATTCTGGAAAGATCCGAAGTATTGCAGGTGGTGGTGATACGGTCTCTGCGATTATGCATTGCGGCTTGACCTCCAGCTTCAGCTATTTCTCAACAGCAGGTGGCGCGTTCCTTGAGTGGTTGGAAGGGAAAATTTTACCTGGAGTTGTGGCGTTGATGGGTAAGTGATGGATAAAGAGGATAAAGATTACATAATTATCCACACTCTTGACCAAGCAAAGCAAGCACTTGAAGGGGCTGAAAAATCTGGTGCAGAAATTACCTTGCAGTCTGCTCCTGATGCGATTTTTTATGCGGGCAGCAAATATTTACTTAATATGTTCAGGCAGGCGCAGGAAGCCTATCCGCATGTAAAAGCTATGTTTATTCTCGATACAGGGGATGCAAGGGCAGAAGTTATTAGTGCTATTCAAGATGGTCATAAGAATATCAAAAGTAGCGCAAAGCCTGAAATTCGGGCAAAATTAAAGTCAATTGCCGAGCAGAATGGCGTAAATTTTATTGAAATTACATAGGCTTGTCATTCCGAGCTTGTCGAGGAATCTTGTCATCGTTTTTTGAAAAGATCCTTCGACTTCGCTACGCTACGCTCAGGATGACAGGTGGTTTTCTATTGAAATTGACGCATAATACGGTATTGTTCTGCCACCAAAAATTTATAACATGAAGGAAAATAACATGAAAATTACGCCTAAAGTTAAAAAAATCCTGAGCCATTATGAAAGTGACAATGCTGGCACAAAAGCTAATTTAGTGCGGATATTGATGCAAGGGCGGTTGGGTGGAACTGGCAAGCTAGTGATACTTCCTGTGGATCAAGGTTTTGAGCATGGACCAGCGCGTAGCTTTGCTAAAAATCCTGATGCTTATGATCCACATTATCACTATCAACTGGCGATAGATGCTGGGCTTTCTGCTTATGCTGCACCACTTGGAATGATTGAAGCAGGGGCGGATACATTCGCTGGACAAATTCCTTTGATATTAAAAGTAAACAGCTCAAATAGTTTTGTGCCAAAATCGGCTGCGCCTAACCAAGCTGTTACGGCTTCAGTTGCGGATGCTTTGCGTCTTGGTTGCTCGGCTATTGGTTTTACTATTTACCCCGGTTCGCATGATATGTTTGACCTGATGGAAGAAATTCGCGATATGGCGGAAGAGGCTAAGGCATACGGTTTGGCGGTGGTTATCTGGTCGTATGTGCGTGGTGAAGATATCAGCAAAGACGGTGAAACAGCGATGGATACCTCTGCTTATGCAGCGCATGTAGCAGCTTTGCTCGGCGCGCATATCATTAAAGTAAAGCCACCAACCGCACATCTGGAGCAAGCTGAAGCTAAGAAAGTTTATGAAGCGGAAAAAGTTTCCATTTCTACACTCACCCAGCGTATTGCCCACATCAAAGAAGCATGCTTTGCTGGTAAACGTATCGTGGTGTTCTCTGGTGGTAACGCTAAAGGTGAAAAAGATTTATTGGATGAAGTGCGTGCAATCCGTGATGGCGGTGGTAACGGTTCAATCATCGGGCGCAATACCTTCCAACGCCCGCGTGCTGAGGCTCTTGCCCTTCTTGATAACATCATCAAGGTTTATAAAGGTGAGATTTAGTGATTGTCATCCCGAGCTTGCCGAGGGATCTTGTCATTATCTTTTGCAAAGATCCTTCGACTTTGCTATGCTCCGCTCAGGATGACGTATGAGTAATTGTCGTCTTTACCTTATCAGTCCACCTGCTATTGATTTTCCAGCGTTTAGTGAGCAGTTGAAGTCAGCATTTGATGGTGGTGATGTTGGGGCGTTTCAGCTTCGTCTTAAAAATATTAGTGATGATGGGATATTGCGGGCAGCAGAAGTGTTGATTCCAATATGCCGTGAGCGGGAAATCGCATTTATAATGAATGACAGCCCAGAACTTGCTAAAAAATGCGGAGCGGATGGTGTGCATCTGGGGCAGGGTGACGGCAGTGTTAAAGCAGCACGAAAAATTGTCGGCAAAGATGCGGTTATTGGTGTTTCTTGTCATGATTCCAAACATCTGGCTATGGTGGCTGGGGAGGATGGCGCAGATTATGTTGCTTTTGGCGCGTTTTACCCGACAACCAGCAAAAGTCCTGAGGCTTTGGCGAAATATGGAACGCCCACCCCTGACATACTAAATTGGTGGCAAACATATATGGTCTTGCCCTGTGTCGCTATTGGTGGTATTAACCCGCTGAATTGTTTGCCATTGGTGCGGGCAGGGGCGGATTTCATAGCGGTTATAACTGCTGTGTGGAATCACCCAGAGTCACCAAAAAAGGCAGTTGAAGAATTTAATAAAGCGATAAAGGATGCGAGTGATTTATGAAAATAGACGGAAGCGCTGTGCGTATGGGCATGGTTATTGAGTGGCAGGATAAATTATGGCTAGTGGTGAAGCATGAAATTCGTACACCAGGGAATTTGCGCTCATTCAATCAGGTGGAACTTAAAGACATTAAAACTGGTACAAAAAACACGCCACGTTTTTCTTCAGCAGAAAAAATTGAGCGTGTATCGCTTGATTCGCGCACCTCTAATTTTCTCTATGCTGATGGTGATGCGCTCACTTTCATGGATAATGAAAATTATGAACAATTTACTATTCAAAAAGATTTTCTTGGTGATGCGGCGGCATTTTTGCAGGACGGAATGACAGTTGCGGTTGAAACCTATGAAGGGCAGCCACTTTCAGTTAAATTGCCACCAAAAGTTGCGGTAAAAATTGTTGAAGCTGACCCTGTGGTGAAGGGGCAGACGGTTTCTTCATCATATAAGCCAGCGATTTTGGAAAATGGTGTGCGGGTTATGGTTCCGCCATTTATTCCTGCTGGTGAGACAATCATAGTTGATACTTCAACTTTGGAATATGTTGAACGCGCTAAAGCATCTTAAAGCATATGCAATCACCTCTTTTGAACGTAATGACTGCTGCTGCCATTAAGGCAGGAAAGGGGTTGATGCGCGATTTTGGTGAAGTTGACCAATTGCATATTTCCCGCAAAAGCGCGTCTAACTTTGTAACAAAATCGGATGTGCGTACCGAAAAACTACTACAAAAAGAACTTCTGGTTGCGCGTCCTGCCTTTGGGTTTTTGATGGAAGAAGGTGGCGAGGTTAAAGGCAAAGATCACAGCTATCGTTGGATTATCGACCCTCTCGATGGAACGAGCAATTTTATTCATGCCATACCTTATTTCTGTATCTCGATTGGCTTGGAAAAAATCCATACCAATGGTGAAAGTGAAATCGTGGCGGGTGTTATATTTGATCCGATCCATAATGAACTTTTTACTGCGGAAAAAGGCAAGGGAGCGCAAGTTAATAACCGTAAATTGGTTGTTTCAACTCGTGAGAATTTTGAAGAATCAATGCTGGTTACGGGTAGCCCGCGTGATGCTTTTGCGGCGCATGAGAAAATGGCAAAAAGCGGTGCGATAGTCCGCTATTTTGGTGCTTGTGCCTTGGATTTAGCCTATATGGCGGCGGGCAGGATTGATGCTTGTTGGTATCACAGCATCCAGCCTTGGGACATTGCTGCTGGTATGCTTCTGGTGCAGGAGGCTGGAGGGGTTTTTACCAATATTGATGGGACTCCAGCGAGCATTTATTCCCCTGCAATACTAGCCAGCAATCGCGTTTTATACCAGAGTGTGCAGAAATTGGCAGTGCAAACGATCTGATGATTTTTGTCTATTAGTATGATTTTAGTTGATTAAATGGGTGATTTTGTCCTAATCTAGCAAACCGTATTTTTATTAAGAATGAAGGAATTTTATGTCTTACCAGTCTCGAATTGCAGATGTTACAAGGTTCTATTGCACAGTTTCTAGTCTTGCTATCAGTGTAGCATGCATTCCTCTGGCACTTGCGTTTGTTCCTTTGTCGGCAATGGCAGCTGAGGATCAGCAGCCTACTGTTGAAATACATTTTGAAGTTTTGGATAGGGTGATTGCGCGTGATCCTTTCAAACAATCTCCGCAGGCAGCACCTAGCGCAGTTCCGCAAGCATCACCTCAGTTACCATCAAATTTCCCTTTTTCAACAACTCCTTCTGCACCATTAGAAAAGCCTTTGGGCAAAAAAGCTACAGAAAAATCAACAAAAGCAGCACCAGCAAAGCCTAAAGCAGCTCCAAAAGCTGCTGCACCGAAGGTCGCGCCAGAACCAAAGATGCCAGAGCTTCCAGCTCCACCAGTTGCGCCAGAGCCAAAAGCTGTAGTCCCAGAACCAAAGATGCCAGAGCTTCCAGCTCTGCCAGTTGCACCAGAACCAAAAGCTGTAGCACCAGAACCAAAGA